>NZ_JAMWMR010000130.1 GCF_023887685.1 Streptomyces macrolidinus
TCATGCATGGGGTATGTCACTCAACGCCTCGCCGCTTTTGTTCACATGAAGTGCAATGTCCACTTGTGATGATCTAGACCCTGTCATGATCACAGCTTTACCCTCCCGTGTGCGATCTGTGGAAGATCGCTCACAATGCGTCAGAGCCTGGGAAGGCTCTGTGGGGAGGGTGTGTCATGCCTGTGCGTGGGCGGCTGCGTGCCGTCGGGGTGGTGTTGTCCACTGCGGTGGTGCTGAGCGGACTGACAGCGACCAGTGCGGTGGGGGTGGTCCGCAGCAAGA
>NZ_JAMWMR010000131.1 GCF_023887685.1 Streptomyces macrolidinus
GCACACGCAGGCTGCGGCGGGTGTGGCCGGGGTGATCAAGATGGTGATGGCCATGCGCCATGGGGTGCTGCCGGCGACGTTGCACGTGGATGAGCCGTCGCCGCATGTGGACTGGTCGGCGGGTGGTGTGCGTCTGCTGACGGAGCGGATGTCCTGGCCCGAGGTGGGTCGGGCTCGGCGGGCTGGTGTGTCGTCGTTCGGGATCAGTGGCACCAACGCGCATGTGATTTTGGAGCAGGCGCCCGAGGTTGCGGCTGTGGTCGGGGAGGCGTCGG
>NZ_JAMWMR010000132.1 GCF_023887685.1 Streptomyces macrolidinus
GAACAGGAAGCCGATCCCGCCCCCGGCGGCGAGGGTGGCCTCGACTCCGCTGCCAGCCGTCTCTCCGGCCACCAGCGCGTCCAGTTCCCGCAGCAGCCCGGCTCGGTCCCCGACCACCAGCGCCGCACCGTGCTCGAACACACTGCGCCCGGCAGCCGACGCCGCGACATCCAGCACCGACAGCTCCGGCCGCTCGCCGACGAACGACCGCAACCGCGCCGCCTGGTCCACCAGCGCCGCACCCGTCCGAGCCGACAGCACCACCGGCACCAG
>NZ_JAMWMR010000133.1 GCF_023887685.1 Streptomyces macrolidinus
GTGGTTCCGGTGGTGCTGTCCGCGGCCGACGAGGTGGCGTTGCGGGCTCAGGCGGGGCGGCTGGTGTCGCTGGCCGGGGACGTTCCGGTGGCGGAGCTGGGGCACGCGCTGGCGACGACGCGTTCGGTGCTGGAGCACCGTGCGGTGGTGGTGGCTGGTGGTGAGGCCGAACTGCGGGAGGGTTTGCTGTCGTTGGCGGCGGGGGAGCCGCAGGGGGGTGTGGTCGTCGGGAGCGCGGTGTCCGGTGGTCGGGCGTTCCTGTTC
>NZ_JAMWMR010000134.1 GCF_023887685.1 Streptomyces macrolidinus
TTGCGCCGGGTCACGCCCCGGATGCCGCGCTCACGCATCACGCGGGCGATGCGCTTGCGGTTCACCCGCCGCCCCAGGCGCCGCAGTTCGGCGTGGATGCGCGGGACACCGTAGGTGTGGCGGGAGGCGATGTGCAGCACCGTGATCTCGTGGGCGAGCGCATCGTCGGCGGCCTGCCGGGCACGGCGGGCCGCCTCGCCCTCGCGCCACGCATAGTAGGAGGAGCGGGCGACCTTCAGCACC
>NZ_JAMWMR010000135.1 GCF_023887685.1 Streptomyces macrolidinus
TTCGGTCTTGAGGGGCCGGCGGTGACGGTGGACACGGCGTGTTCGTCGTCGTTGGTGGCGTTGCACCTGGCGGCGCAGTCGTTGCGGCAGGGGGAGTGTTCGCTGGCGTTGGTCGGCGGTGTGACGGTGATGTCTTCGCCGGCCGCCTTCATCGAGTTCAGCCGGCAGGGCGGGCTCTCGCACGACGGGCGGTGCAGGGCGTTCGCGGCCGGTGCTGACGGTACGGGTTGGT
>NZ_JAMWMR010000136.1 GCF_023887685.1 Streptomyces macrolidinus
GGCGGTGGTCTGCGGGTGCCGCGGTTGGCGCGGTTGGCGGTTGGCGCGGTGGTGGAGGGGTCGCGGTTCGATCCCGAGGGCACGGTGGTGGTCACCGGTGGCACGGGTGTGCTGGGCCGGCTGGTGGCGCGGCATCTGGTCGAGGTGCACGGGGTGCGGCATCTGCTGCTGCTGAGCCGCAGTGGCGGCAGTGCGCCGGAGCTGGCGGCCGAGGTGACGGTGCGGGC
>NZ_JAMWMR010000137.1 GCF_023887685.1 Streptomyces macrolidinus
CGTTCCCTCGGTTGGTGTTGTGCCGTGGGTGGTGTCGGGGAAGAGTGCGGGGGCGCTCGATGGGCAGGTTGATCGGCTGGCTGAGTTCGCGCAGGGGGCTGTGGGTCTGAACTCGGTGGCGGTGGCTGGTGGGTTGGTCACTGGGCGTGCGGAGTGGGAGTTCCGTGCGGTGGCTGTGGGGTCGTCCGTCGAGGAGTTGTCGTGT
>NZ_JAMWMR010000014.1 GCF_023887685.1 Streptomyces macrolidinus
ACCCCACAGCTGGCACAGCTGAGCTCAAACTCCCAACGGCACCGTCCGCACTGCCCGCGGCGGCAGCCGTGGCCAGGGCGACGCCTGCAGCCAGCGTCGAGGCATCGCCCGTAACGCCCACAGCGCACATAATGCGCGTGCATAGAGCCGCAGGTCAGGAGCCCTTTGCGGCCGGTTCAAGGATCGCGACGCACTCCACATGATGCGTCATCGGAAACAGATCGAACGCCCGCAGCATCCGCACCCGGTACCCGCCCTCCCGGAAGTACCCGAGGTCGCGGGACAAGGCTGCCGGGTCGCAGGCCACGTAGGCGATGCGGCGGGCGGACAGGGACGTCAGGTGGGTCACCGTGGTGCGGCCCGCGCCCGCGCGGGGCGGGTCCAGGACGATCAGGTCGACCTCTGTGATGCCCGTGCGCGGGAGGACCGATTCGACCTTGCCCTGTTCGATACGGACGCGGTCGAAGTCGGCCAGGTTGTGCCGGGCGTCCTCCACCGCGCGCTTGCCCGACTCGATACCGAGCACCGCGCCCTGGTCGCCGACCCGGTCGGCGAGCGCGCCCGCGAAGAGGCCGACGCCGCAGTACAGGTCCAGCGCCATGTCGCCCTTGCGCGGCAGCAGTCCCTGCATCACCGCCGTCACCAGCGTGTCCGCCGCCTTCGGGTGGACCTGCCAGAAGCCGCCGCCCCCGACGCGGTACGTACGGCCGTCGGCGCGTTCGCGGACGAACGGGCGGCCGTGGACGCGGTGGACGCCGCCGGACTTCTCGTCCACCCGCAGCACCGACACCGGGCGGTCCAGCTCCACCAGGGGCAGCCGCGCGCCCGGCTCGGGCGTCAGGATGACCTGGCGGTCCTGCGAACCCGTCGCCGCGATCGCCTCGACGCAGTCCATGCCCGCCCAGTCACGCTTCTCGATGCCCAGCTCGCTGACACCCTCCGCGGCGATCATGCAGTGGTCGACCGGCTCCACCTCGTGCGAGCGGTGCCGCCGCAGCCCCGCGCGTCCGGAGGCGTCCACCGCGTACTGCACGCGCGTACGCCACTTCGGTACCTCGCCCGCCGGGAGCTTGTCGCCCTCGGCCGGGACCACCGTGCCGTCCCAGCCCGCCTCCTCGGGCGTGAGGCCCGCGAGCCGCCGCAGTTGCTCGGCGATCACCTCGCCCTTCAGTCGCCGCTGGGCACCCGGCTTGGCGTGCTGCCAGTCACAGCCGCCGCAGCGGCCCGGACCGGCGTACGGGCAGGGGGCGTCGATACGGTCCTTCGAGGCCTCCAGCACCCGCACCGCGTCCGCGCGAAGGAAGCGGGCTCCCTCCTCGCCCTCCGTCACCCGGGCCACGACGCGCTCGCCGGGCAGCGTGTGCCGGACGAAGAGGACCTGGCCCTCGTCGGTCCGGGCGATGCAGTGACCACCGTGGGCGACGGGGCCGATCTCGACCTCGTACTCCTCCCCCACCAGCGACTTCTTCGGTTCTGCCTGCATGGCGGGGTAACTCCACAACATCGAGAGGGAACGGCTGGACAACAGCCCACCAGTCTACGTGCTCCCCGCACGCGTCAGTTCCCGGCGCTGGGCTCCTTCGCCCGCGGCTCGGCCGGTCCGCGGCGCACCGCACCCGGCGCGTTCCAGTCCTGCCGCCTGCGGGCCCGGTCCCTCGCCGCCTCGGAGGACTGGAGCTGGTAGGGCACCGAGGTCACCATCACACCGGGGGTGAACAGGAGCCGCCCCTTGAGGCGCAGCGCGCTCTGGTTGTGCAGCAGATGCTCGTACCAGTGCCCCACCACGTACTCGGGGATGATCACGGACACGGCGTCGCGCGGCGACTCCCGGCGCAGGCTCTTGACGTACTCGATCACGGGCCGGGTGACCTCGCGGTACGGGGAGTCGAGGACCTTCAGCGGGACATCGATGCCGCGCCGCTCCCACTCGTCCTTGAGTGCCTTGGTCTCCGCCGGGTCGACGTTGACGCTGAGGGCCTCCAGGGTGTCCGACCGCAGCAGCTTGGCGTAGGCCAGGGCGCGCAGCGTGGGGCGGTGGATCTTGGAGATGAGCAGTACGGAGTGGACGCGTGAGGGGCGCACGCTGTCGTCGCTCGGCACCTCGGGGGCGGCGAGTTCGTCGGCCACGCGGTCGTAGTGCCGACGGATCGCGGTCATCGTCGCGTAGAAGATGCACATGCCGAGCAGGGCGACCCAGGCGCCGTGCGTGAACTTCGTGATGAGGACGACGACCAGGACCGTGCCGGTGAGGAAGGCGCCGAAGGTGTTGATGGCGCGCGAGCGCGTCATGTGGCGGCGCTTCGCCGGGTCCTTCTCGACGGCCAGGTGGCGGTTCCAGTGCTTGACCATGCCGATCTGGCTGAGCGTGAAGGACACGAACACGCCGACGATGTAGAGCTGGATCAGCCGGGTCGAGTCGGCGCCGTAGACCACGGTCAGCAGGACGGCCGCGCCCGCGAGCAGCACGATGCCGTTGGAGAAGGCGAGGCGGTCGCCGCGGGTGTGCAGTTGGCGGGGCAGATAGCGGTCCTGGGCCAAGATCGAGCCGAGCACCGGGAAGCCGTTGTAGGCGGTGTTGGCGGCGAGGAAGAGGACCAGCGCCGTCGCCGCGGCCAGGATGACGAACAGGAAGCTGCCCTTGCCGAAGACGGCCTCGGCGACCTGCGAGATCACCGGGTTCTGCACATAGTCCGAACCGACCGGGACGCCGTTGTGCAGCAGGTTGGTGGCCGGGTTGTCGGACATCCGGACCTTGGTCGTCATGGCCAGCGTGATGATTCCGCAGAACATCGTCACGGCCAGCAGACCGATCATCGCCAGCGTGCTCGCCGCGTTCTTCGACTTGGGCTTGCGGAAGGCGGGGACGCCGTTGGAGATCGCCTCGACACCGGTGAGCGCGGCGCAGCCGGAGGAGAAGGCGCGCAGCAGCAGGAAGACGAGAGCGAAACCGGCGAGTCCCTGGTGTTCGGCCTTGATGTGGAAATCGGCCGTCGGTGCGCGCATGGTGTCACCGAGGACAAGTCCGCGGAAGGCGCCCCAGGCGATCATGACGAAGACGCCGGTGACGAACACATACGTGGGGATCGCGAAGAGCGTGCCCGACTCCTTCACGCCGCGCAGGTTCATCAGCGTCAGCAGCACGATGACGGCGACCGCGCAGAGCACCTTGTGCTGGACGACGAAGGGGACCGCGGAGCCGAGGTTCTCGATGCCCGAGGAGATCGACACGGCGACCGTGAGGACGTAGTCGACGAGAAGCGCGCTGGCGACGGTCAGGCCCGCCCTGGGGCCGAGGTTGGTGGTCGCCACCTCGTAGTCGCCGCCGCCGCTCGGGTAGGCGTGCACGTTCTGCCGGTAGGAGGCGACCACGGTCAGCATCAGCACGGCGACAGCGACCGCTATCCAGGGGCTGAAGTGGTACGCCGACACACCCGCGATGGACAGGACCAGCAGGACCTCGCCGGGCGCGTACGCCACGGAGGACAGCGAGTCGGAAGCGAAGACGGGAAGTGCGATGCGCTTCGGCAGGAGCGTTTCGCCCAGCCGGTCACTGCGCAAGGCGCGCCCGATCAGGATGCGCTTGGGCACGTCGGTCAGTTTGGACACAAGAGAGGATCGTAAGGGTTCGAACTGGGGGCCGCCTCCCTCCTGACAGAGATCTGCCTCACGAGTGAATTTGCTGAGCAATCGGCTGCGGATTCCGCAGGTAAAGAGTTCGGCATGTCTATATGACGAAACCCCCATGACTTGCTTCCCGAACCCCCATATCTCGCGCTTCACGGAGGTTCCATGCACATGACCGCGGAACTCGTCGGTGCCGCCGTCGCACTCGTCGGCCTCGGAATCCTGACTCTTCTCGGTCTGCGCGGCATCAGCCGACGCTGACCACACCGGGCCGAGGGGGGTGCCCTACCCGGACCGGGCGTGTGTAGCTTGGGTAGCTTGGGCCGCGTCCGGAAGCCTCATCGGCGTCCGGACCCAGCCGTGACCACTGACACCGGAAGGACGGTCGTGCACATCGTCATCATGGGCTGCGGAAGAGTGGGTTCCGCTCTTGCCCAGACCCTGGAGCAACAGGGGCACACGGTCGCTGTGATCGACCAGGACCCCACCGCCTTCCGGCGGCTGGGCTCCGGGTTCGGCGGCCGTCGTGTCACCGGAGTCGGCTTCGACCAGGACACCCTGCGCGAGGCGGGCATCGAGGAGGCCGGCGCGTTCGCCGCCGTCTCCAGCGGTGACAACTCCAACATCATCGCCGCCCGGGTGGCCCGCGAGATGTTCGGCGTCGAGAATGTCGCGGCGCGTATCTACGACCCCCGGCGCGCCGAGGTCTACCAGCGGCTCGGTATCCCGACCGTCGCGACGGTCCGCTGGACGGCGGACCAGATGCTGCGGCGGCTGCTGCCCTCCGGCGCCGAGCCGCTGTGGCGCGACCCCACCGGTGGCGTCCAGCTCGCCGAGGTGCACACCGCGCCGGAGTGGGTCGGCCACAAGGTCAGCAGGCTGCAGGAGCAGACGGGCGTCCGCGTGGCGTTCCTCACCCGGCTCGGCGAGGCCATACTGCCCAGCTCGCAGACGGTGTTGCAGGAAGGCGACCTGGTGCACGTGATGATGCGGACGGACGACATCGAGAAGGTCGAGGCGGCGTTCGCCGAGGGTCCTGAGCGGGAGGGCGGTCACTGATGAGGGTCGCCATCGCCGGTGCCGGTGCCGTGGGCCGCTCCATCGCGGGCGAGCTGCTGGAGAACGGGCACGAGGTCCTGCTGATCGACAAGGCGCCGACCGCGATCTCGGTCGAGCGCGTTCCCCAGGCGGAGTGGCTGCTGGCCGACGCCTGCGAGATCACGTCCCTGGACGAGGCGGCGTTGCAGCGCTGCAACGTCGTGATCGCCGCGACGGGCGACGACAAGGTGAACCTGGTCGTGTCGCTGCTGGCGAAGACGGAGTACGGGGTCCCGCGGGTCGTCGCCCGGGTCAACAACCCCAAGAACGAGTGGCTGTTCAACGAGGCGTGGGGCGTGGACGTGGCCGTCTCCACCCCGCGCCTGATGTCGGCCCTGGTGGAGGAGGCGGTGAGCGTGGGCGACCTGGTCCGCCTGCTCCGCTTCAGCCATGGCGACGCGAACCTGGTCGAGCTGACCCTGCCGCCCGAGTCGGCGCTGGCCGGTACGCAGGTCGGTGACGTGGAGTGGCCCGAGGACACGTCCCTGGTGACGATCATCCGCGGCACGCGCGTGCTCACGCCTTCCCAGGAGGACTCCCTGGAGGCGGGCGACGAACTGCTGTTCGTGGCGGCCCAGGCACGGGAGGGACAGTTGGAGGACCTGCTGTCGGTACGCAGGGCGGAGACGGAGACGGCCGACTGACGGCGGTCGTACGTCGTACGTAGGCCGAAGGGGCACCCGGAAGACTCCGGGTGCCCCTTCGGCTTACGTACGTGCGGCTAGGCCTCGTGGCCCCTCGCGGCCTCCCTCTCCTTGGCCGCGGCCTCCTCGGCCTCCATCTCCGCGAACACGTCGATCGGCGCGGGCGCCTTCGCCAGGAACACCCAGGTGAGCCACACGGCCAGCAGGAACGGCGGGATCTTCAACGCGACCAGGACCCAGCCCAGTTGCGTGGTGTCCGCCCACCAGTACAGCGGGAAGAGGACCACGCACTTGGCGAGCAGGATCAGCCCCCAGGCCCAACTGGCCTTCGCGTACGCCTTCTTGCGGCCCGGATTGCGCGTACGCCAGGAGAGGTTCTCCTTGAAGACCGGGCCGAGGATCAGACCGATCAGCGGGACCCCGGCGAGTGTGGTGGCGATGTACGCCACGGCCAGGCCCAGCGTGTAGAGCATGCCCGGCAGATAGAAGTCCTTGGCCTTGCCGGTCATCATCGCGAAGACCACACCGAACGCCACCCCGAACACACCGCTGAAGGCGTGCTTGAGGGTGTCCCGCATCACGAGGCGGACCGCGACCAGCAGCAGCGACACCGCGACCGCGGCCGTCGCCGACCAGTACAGGTTCTTGTTGATCGTGTAGATGGTGACGAACAGAAGGCCGGGCACCATGGTCTCGACCATGCCCCGGACCCCGCCGAACGCCTCGAAGAGCGCGGCCTCCGTCACCGCCCGCGAATCCTGCTGGGCGTCTTCGGTCGGCTTCTCGAGTGACGTCACCGGCTACTCCCGTCCGAGGGGTCTGAGTTCGTACTTCGGGTTGAACAGCACTCTGCGGCCCCGGCTCATCGCGATCCGGCCCGAAGCGATCAGCTTGCGGCCCGGTTCTATGCCGACGATGGAGCGTCTGCCGAGCCACACCACGTCCAGCGCCGCCGAGCCGTCGAACAGTTCGGCCTCCAGGGCCGGGACCCCGGCCCGCGGGCGCAGCGTGACCGTGCGCAAGGTACCAGTAACCGTGACGATCTGCCGGTCCTGGCAGTCGCCGATGCGCGTACAGCCCGCGGTCTCGGCGTCCTCCCGCAGCTCCTCGGACTCGAGGTCCTCCTGCGAGGAGGACAGCCGGTCGAACATGCGCCGGAAGCGGCCCGCCGGCCTTTCCGATCGAGGAACCTCACTCATACCGAAAGCCTACCGGGGGGCACCGGCGCGGACGTAACCCGTGGTCGCGGTCACAGGCGGCCCCGGGACGCCCCGGCTCACTTCTCGAAGCGGTAGCCCATCCCCGGCTCCGTGATGAAGTGCCGCGGATGCGACGGGTCCGCCTCCAGCTTGCGCCGGAGCTGGGCCATGTAGACCCGCAGGTAGTTCGTCTCCGTGCCGTACGACGGCCCCCACACCTCCTGGAGGAGCTGCTTCTGGCTGACCAGACGGCCCGCGTTGCGGACGAGGACCTCCAGCAGATGCCACTCCGTGGGGGTCAGGCGTATGTCCTTCCCGGCCCGGTTGGCCTTCTTCGCGACCAGGTCGACGGTGAACCCCTCCGCCTTGACCAGCACGTCGTCCGCGCCGCCCCCGGTCGGCTCGGCCCGGCGCACGGCGGCGCGCAGGCGGGCGAGCAGCTCGTCCATGCCGAAGGGCTTGGTGACGTAGTCGTCGGCGCCCGCGTCCAGTGCCTCGACCTTCTCGTCCGAGGAGTGGCGGGCGGACAGCACCAGGATCGGGACCCGGGTCCAGCCGCGCAGCCCCTTGATCACGTCGACGCCGTCCATGTCGGGCAGCCCGAGGTCGAGCACCACGACGTCGGGGTGGCGGGCGGCGGCGAGCCGGAGCGCGGTCGCGCCGTCGGACGCCGAGTCGACCTCGTACTTGCGCGCCTTCAGGTTGATCACGAGGGCGCGTACGATCTGCGGCTCGTCGTCGACCACGAGCACCCGAGTCATGTGGTTTGCCTTTCTGCTTCGGCCTGTCGTGCCAAGTCGTGCGGGCCCCCCGCGGCCCGGAGGGTGAGGACCATCGTCAGCCCTCCGCCGGGGGTGTCCTCGGCGTTCAGCGTGCCGCCCATGGCCTCGGCGAAGCCGCGGGCGACCGCGAGGCCGAGACCGACGCCTGCGCCGCGCGGGGCGTCTCCGTAGCGCTGGAAGGGCTCGAAGATGCGCTCCTTCGCGTCGTCGGGCACGCCCGGACCGCGGTCGACGACACGGACCTCCACGCGCTCGGCGAGGGCGCTCGCGGACACCACCACCGGGGTGCCGAGGGGGCTGTACTTGACCGCGTTCTCGACGAGGTTGGCGACCGCGCGCTCCAGGAGTCCGGCGTCCACGGCGACCATCGGCAGGGTCTCCGGGATGTCCAGCTCCACGCTGTCCTCCGGGACCCCGCCGAGCGCCATGGGGACCACCTCGTCCAGGTCGATCCCGCGGATCAGCGGGGTCACCGTACCGGTCTGCAGCCGTGACATGTCCAGCAGGTTGTCGACGAGGTGGTCGAGGCGGTCGGCGCCCTCCTCGATCGCGGCGAGCAGCTCGGCCTGGTCCTCCTCGGACCACGCCACGTCGTCGGAGCGCAGGCTGGAGACCGCCGCCTTGATCGCCGACAGCGGCGTCCGCAGATCATGGCTGACGGCCGCGAGCAGCGCGGTACGGATGCGGTTGCCCTCGGCCAGCGCGCGGGCCTGCTCGGCCTCCTCCTGGAGCCGTCGGCGGTCCAGGACCACGGCGGCCTGCGCGCCGAAGGCGGCCAGCACCCGGCGGTCCGAGGCGGGCAGGACCCTCCCGGACAGCGCGAGCGCCATATGGTCGCCGACCGGTACGTCCACGTCCGCGTCCTCCGGCCGCTCGACGGGCGTGCCCGCGCCCACGCTGCCGGCGCAGGTCCACGGGTCGACCTCGCTCGTACGCTCCAGCAGCGCCACCGACTCCATGCCGAAGGTCTCGCGCACCCGTTCCAGCAGGGCCTCCAGGCTGGTCTCGCCGCGCAGCACGCTGCCCGCGAGGAAGGAGAGGATCTCCGACTCGGCGCGCAGCCGGGCCGCCTGGTGGGTGCGCCGGGCCGCCAGGTCCACCACCGACGCGACCGACACCCCCACCCCGACGAAGATGGCGATCGCGACCATGTTCTTCGGGTCGTAGACGGTCAGCCGGTGCAGCGGCGGTGTGTAGAAGTAGTTCAGCAGCAGGGAGCCGCCGGCCGCCGAGGCGAGCGCCGGCAGCAGCCCGCCGAGCAGCGCCGCGGCCACGGTCAGCGCCAGGAACAGCAGCATGTCGTTGGCGAGGCCGAGACGCACGGTGTTCAGCAGCAGCGTGAGGGCGACCGGACCGGCCACGCCGACCAGCCAGCCCGCGATGATGCGCGAGCGGCCGAGGCGTGCGCCGCGGGCGACGGGCAGGCCGCGCCCCTTGGCGGCCTCCTCGTGCGTGACGATGTGCACGTCGAGGTCGGGGCCGGACTCCCGGGCGACCGTGGCGCCGACGCCGGGTCCGAAGACGTACTGCCAGGCCTTGCGGCGCGAGGAGCCGAGCACGATCTGGGTGGCGTTGACGCCGCGCGCGAAGTCGAGCAGGGCCGCCGGGGTGTCGTCGCCGACCACATGGTGGAAGGTGCCGCCGAGGTCCTCGACGAGGGTGCGCTGGAGGGCGAGTTCCTTGGGCGAGGCCGAGGTCAGTCCGTCGCTGCGGGCGATGTAGACGGCCATGACCTCGCCGCCCGCGCCCTTCTCCGCCAGCCGTACGGCCCTGCGGATCAGGGTGCGCCCCTCGGGGCCGCCGGTCAGCCCGACGACGATCCGCTCCCGCGAGCCCCAGATCGTCGACACCTTGTGCTGGCTGCGGTACTCGTTCAGGTACTCGTCGACCCGGTCGGCGACCCAGAGCAGGGCCAGCTCCCGCAGCGCGGTCAGGTTCCCGGGCCGGAAGTAGTTCGACAGGGCCGCGTCGACCTTGTCGGGCTGGTAGATGTTGCCGTGGGCCATGCGCCGGCGCAGCGCCTGCGGCGACATGTCCACCAGTTCGATCTGGTCCGCGCGGCGCACCACCTCGTCGGGTACGGTCTCGCGCTGCCGTACGCCGGTGATCGACTCCACGACGTCACCGAGCGACTCCAGATGCTGGATGTTGACGGTCGAGACCACGTTGATCCCCGCGGCCAGCAGCTCCTCGACGTCCTGCCAGCGCTTGGCGTTGCGGGAGCCGGGCACGTTGGTGTGGGCGAGTTCGTCCACGAGCGCGACGGCGGGGGCGCGGCGCAGTACGGCGTCCACGTCCATCTCGGTGAAGGTGCTGCCGCGGTACTCCAGCGCCCTGCGCGGGACTTGCTCCAGGCCGTGCAGCATCACCTCGGTACGGGGCCGGTCGTGGTGCTCCACGAAGCCGACCACGCAGTCGGTGCCCCGCTCGACCCGGCGATGGGCCTCGGAGAGCATCGCATAGGTCTTGCCCACGCCCGGTGCCGCACCGAGGTAGATCCGAAGCTTGCCGCGTCCCATGGCCTCATTGTCTTCCTCGTCGCAGCTCAGCACGCTGCGTAGACCTTACGGCCAATAATCACGGCAAAAGGGGCGGGGGACACGCCCGGGGGTGTCTTTGACGGAACCCTGATGCGGGCCGCCCCGGGGACCCGGCGCGAGGGCACACGCAGGGGAAAGGCCGCACCCCTCCGTGAGTGGTGCGGCCTGCTCTTCGTACGAGGTACGAGCCCTCGGGCCGGTCGGCGGTCAGCGGACCTCGGTGATCTCGGGGCCGCGCTGGAGCTGGCCCATGCTGCCGGAGAAGCGCGAGGCGCCTTCCTCCTGCTGCACGCCGCCCTCGGGCACCATCTGCGCGTCGTTCGGCAGCTTCAGCACGATCGGGTCGCGCGGCGCCATGGGGCCTTCGCCCCGGACGACGACCGTGTCCCGGAAGATCTGCTCCAGCAGACCCGCGGCCTGCGGCTGCACGGCGCCCTGTCCGGAGATCACACCCCGCAGGAACCAGCGGGGGCCGTCCACGCCGACGAACCGCACGACCTGGAATCCGCCCGTGCCGTCCGGAAGCTGGACCGGTACCTGCGCGCGCAGCTCCCAGCCCAGCGGCCCCTCGGCCTCGTCGATGATGCCGCCCTGCTGGGTGATGCCGCTGCCGATCTCCTCGCGGACCTCGCCCCAGATGCCCTCGCGCTTGGGAGCCGCGAAGGCCTGCAACTGGATGGCGCTGTCGCGCAGGACGACGGTCGCCGCGACGATCGCGTCACCCGCGACCTCGACCCGCAGCTCCATGCCCTCGACTCCGGGCACGAACAGACCGCCCAGGTCCACGCGGCCCTCGGCGGGCTCACGGACCTCGGAGCTGTCCCAGGGACCCTCGGGTCGCGGCGCCGGTTCGAGCCTCACGCGCTCGCGCTCGGCCTCGTCCGCGTCAGTGTCGACACCGTCGACGACCTGCTCGGCCTCGCCGGCCGCGCTGTCGGCGGCATCCTTCTTGTTCCGACGTCCGAACACGTCACTGTCCTTCCCGGTCGGATACGACCGAAGCGTATCGATTCCCACCCGTTGTGCCGCCCACGGCGGCATGACCGCCGGTGGACCCGAAGCCCCCCTCGGCCCGCGCCGAATCGGGAAGCTCCGCGACCTCCTGGAAGCGGACCCTCTCGACCTGCTGGACGACCAGTTGGGCAATCCGGTCGAAGCGCTCGAACCGCACCGGTTCGCGCGGATCGAGGTTCACCACGATCACCTTGATCTCCCCACGGTACCCGGCATCAACCGTCCCTGGGGCATTCACGAGGGCGACACCGCAGCGCGCGGCAAGCCCGGAGCGCGGATGCACAAACGCCGCGTACCCCTCGGGGAGCGCTACAGACACACCTGTGGGCAGTACGGCACGCTCACCGGGGGCCAGCTCGCAGCTCTCGGTGGTGCGCAGATCGGCTCCCGCGTCGCCGGGATGCGCGTACGCGGGAAGCGGTACGTCCGGGTCGATACGCCGGATCAGCACGTTCAGGGGGGCAGGGGTCACGGGTTCACCTCGAAGGCACGGGCACGCCGGACCTGGTCCGGGTCGCTCATCGCCGCCTGGATCTCCTCCGGGCGGCCGTTGTCGATGAAGTGGTCGACCTTCACCTCGATGAAGAGGGCCTGGGCGCGGACGGCGACGGGCCCGTCCGGGCCGCCTATCCGTCCGGTCGCCCTCGAGTAGATCTTGCGCCCCGCGACCGCCGTGACCTCGGCTTCCAGATGAAGCACGGTGTCGACGGGGACGGGCCGCACGAAGTCGGTCTCCAGGCGGCCGGTCACCGCGATGGTACGCAGCAGCCAGTTCAGCGAGCCGAGGGTCTCGTCGAGGGCGGTGGTGAGGAGCCCGCCGTGCGCGAGGCCCGGCGCGCCCTGGTGGGCGGCGCGCACGGTGAACTCGGCGGTCAGGGCGACTCCCTCACCGGCCCGCGCCTGGAGGTGCAGTCCGTGCGGCTGCTCGCCTCCGCAACCGAAACACTGTTCGTAGTGGGCGCCGAGCAGTTCGCCCGGGGCGGGCGCGTCGGGGTGCCGTACGGGCGCCAGGGCGTCGGCGGGGGGCGTCAGAGCTGCGGAAGTACCACTCACAGCCGCAGACCTTACCCGCGCGTGAGGACGGTCCGGACATCGTGCCAAGCTTGGCCTCATGCAGCTCTCCGCGTCACCGTACGAAGAACGTCTCACCGCGCCCCGTAGCTGGTGGCTGATGTGTCTCCTGATCGGCTGCTCGATGGCCCTGATCCTCACCCCCTTCGGCACGCTGCCGCTGCTGGGCGGGCTGGTCGGCGGCACCGCGGTCGCGGCGGTCGTGGCCAGCTCGTACGGTTCCGTCCGCATCCGTGTGGTGGGGGACTCGCTGATCGCGGGCGAGGCGAAGATCCCGCTGTCGGCCCTCGGTGACACGGAGATCCTGGACCAGGAGGAGGCGCGCGCCTGGCGCACCTACAAGGCGAACCCGCACGCCTTCATGCTTCTTCGCGCCTACATCCCGACGGCTGTGAAGATCGAGGTCACGGACCCGGCGGACCCGACCCCGTATCTGTATCTGTCGACACGGGAGCCGCAGCGCCTGGCGGCAGCGCTCAAGGCGGCAGCGGCCAAGGGCTAGCCGAGGGCTCAGGGGCCGAGTTCCAGGGGGTCGGCGGGCTTCTCCAGCGGCGGCAGTTCGGGCAGTTCCGCCCAGGGCACCTGCATCCGCCGCAGGTCCGCGCGGATACGCTCCGCGAGCCGCCTGGTGTCCCGCCGGTTCATGACCGCGCCCACCGTGGCGCCCACCATGAACGGCATGAGGTTCGGCAGGTCCCGGACCATGCGCTTCATGATCTGCTGGCGCAGTTCGCGCTTCATCTGTCCGCCGAAGGCCGCGTCGATCGTCGACGGCTTGGCGACCCGGATCCCGCGCTCCCCGGTCCAGGACCTCAGATACGTGGTGCTGCGCTGGGTGAGACCGCCGGACGGGCGAACGCCGTAGACCTCGTACAGCTCGGCGATCAGCTTCATCTCGACCGCCGCGACGCCGGTGATCTCCGTGGCCAGCTCGGTCGGCATGGCGGGCGGTACCGGCAGCATCGCCACGGCGCCCACCCCGGCTCCGACCACGGCCGATGCCCCTGCCGCGCCTGCGACGAGCTTGTCCGCGAGTTCCTCGGGTCCGAGGCCGGGGAACTGCCTGCGGAGGGTCGCGAGATCCCGTACGGGGATGCGCGGGGGCAGTTCGATGATCCGGTCCGTGAGGTACGCCAGCCCCGCCTTGGCTTGGCTGCCGCCCTTGCGGACGCCCTCCTGGATTCCGCGCCTGACGGCAGCCGCACGGCGCCGTGCGACCGGTGCGGGCACTGCGGCCGGCACCGTCGGCCCACCGGGGGCCGTGGGCGTGGGTGTCGGTTCGAGCGAGGCTGCTCCGGTGGCGGAAGAGCCTCGCTCGTCGTCACGCACGCGGTGAGAGCCGTCGTACGGCTCGTGGTCCGCTTCCCTGCGCGAGAAGCGGCGCTTCCGAGGAGGGGTCGAGCCAGTCACGGCCGACCCCTGCTCAGTCGCAGTCGCGGCAGATCGGCTGACCGTTCTTCTCCCGGGCCAGCTGGCTGCGGTGGTGCACCAGGAAGCAGCTCATGCACGTGAACTCGTCCTGCTGCTTCGGCAGCACCCGGACGGCCAATTCCTCGTTGGAGAGATCGGCGCCCGGGAGCTCCAGGCCCTCGGCGGCCTCGAACTCGTCGACGTCGACGGCGGAGGCGGACTTGTCGTTCCGCCGAGCCTTCAGCTCTTCAAGGCTGTCGGAGTCGACATCGTCATCGGTCTTGCGTGGAGTGTCGTAATCGGTTGCCATTTCGCTCTCCCCCTCTGGGTGTCTGCGGGTGTCTCCAGCGCACGTAACGCGTGAGAGGCCGGACTTGTGCCCGCCTCGAGGCGGAGATTTTGCCTCACATCAAGGTCTGTTACTCAATCGACACCCAACCGGACTCCTCAAGAGTGATCGGGTTGGATGGCGAACCGGACCGTACACGGTCCCTGTGCCGCATTTCAAAGGCATCTCATCGTGTACTTCCCGTGATCAAGGGCCCAGAAAACCCGGATTTTCCCGATGTTTGGGACCTTGTGCGATCACGGAGAGTGGGTGGCCGGAATCGCGCTCCTGTGATCGATCACACAGGGCGCGACCGTGTCCAGAACCCGGGAATTCCGCACGTGGCGAACACGGGCCGGACCGTGCAAGGCCTCAGACGGGCAGGGTAACTCGCATCACCAGGCCACCCCCCTCACGAGGCTGCGCGGTGATGTGACCACCGTGGGCGCGCGCCACGGACCTCGCGATGGAAAGGCCCAGGCCGACGCCCTTGTCGCTGCCCGTGCGCTCGTTGCGCAGGCGTGTGAAGGGCTCGAAGAGGTTGTCGATCTCGTAGGCGGGGACCACGGGTCCGGTGTTGGAGACCAGCAGGACCGCCTGGCCGTGCTGGACCTCGGTCGTCACCTCGACCCAGCCGCCCTCCGGGACGTTGTAGCGCACCGCGTTCTGGACGAGGTTCAGGGCGATCCGTTCCAGCAGGACGCCATTGCCCTGGACGACCGCCGCGGAGCGTTCGCCGCGGATCTCGACTCCCTTGGACTCCGCCTCGGCATGCACCTGGTCGATGGCCCGGGAGGCCACTTCGGCGAGGTCGACGGGCTTGCGCTCGACGATCTGGTTGTCGCTGCGGGCGAGCAGCAGCAGCCCTTCCACGAGCTGCTCGCTGCGCTCGTTGGTGGCCAGCAGCGTCTTCCCGAGCTGCTGGAGCTCGACCGGGGCGCCGGGGTCGGAGAGGTGCACCTCCAGGAGCGTGCGATTGATCGCGAGGGGGGTGCGCAGCTCGTGCGAGGCGTTGCCGACGAACCGTTGCTGGGCCGTGAAGGCCCGCTGCAGCCGCTCCAGCATGTCGTCGAAGGTGTCCGCCAGCTCCTTCAGCTCGTCGTCCGGGCCGTCCAGTTCGATACGGCGGGACAGGTCCGATCCGGCCACCGCGCGGGCCGTGCGCGTGATCCGGCCGAGCGGCGACAGCACGCGTCCGGCCATCGCGTACCCGAAGGCGAAGGCGATCACGGCGAGGCCGAGCAGGGCCAACAGCGAGCGGCTGAGGAGGTTGTCCAGGGCGTGCTGGCGCTGTTCGTTCGCGCACGCGTTCATCGCGTCGTTCAGCTCGCTGGCCGACGGGCGGGACGGGAAGTTGCAACTGTCGCTGATCACCTGACCAGAGATGATCTTGAACGGCAGCTCGCTGCCCACGTTGAGCGCGTGCGCCGCGAACAGATAGATGATCGACAGCAGCAGGATGCCCGCGATCAGGAACATGCCGCCGTACAGCAGCGTGAGCCGTATCCGGATGGTCGGGCGCAGCCAGGGGAACGGGGGCTCGGGCCTGCGGGGGTTCCAGGTGGGCTTGGGCGGCGCCGAGGGCGGCGCGGGGGTGGGGGCCACGGTGATCAGATCCGGTATCCGGAGCCGGGCACGGTGACGATGACCGGGGGCTCGCCCAGCTTGCGGCGCAGGGTCATGACCGTCACGCGTACGACGTTGGTGAAGGGGTCCGTGTTCTCGTCCCAGGCCTTCTCCAGGAGCTGCTCGGCCGAGACGACGGCGCCCTCGCTGCGCATGAGGACTTCGAGGACGGCGAACTCCTTGGGGGCGAGCTGGACCTCCCTGCCGTCGCGGAAGACCTCGCGGCGGTTGGGGTCGAGCTTGATCCCGGCGCGCTCCAGGACGGGCGGCAGCGGCATGCTCGTACGCCGCCCGAGGGCGCGCACGCGCGCGATCAGCTCGCTGAACGCGAACGGCTTGGGGAGGTAGTCGTCGGCGCCGATCTCCAGGCCTTCCACACGGTCGCTGACGTCGCCCGACGCCGTGAGCATCAGCACACGCGTGGGCATGCCCAGCTCGACGATCTTGCGGCAGACGTCGTCGCCGTGCACCAGCGGGAGATCGCGGTCGAGGACGACCACGTCGTAGTCGTTGACGCCGATGCGCTCCAGGGCCGCCGCACCGTCGTACACGACGTCGACGGCCATGGCCTCCCGGCGCAGTCCGGTGGCCACCGCATCGGCGAGCAGTTGCTCGTCCTCGACGACGAGTACGCGCACGTCGTTTGTCCTTCCTCTGTCCACCCGCGCGACCTGATCGCGCGCACCCCGCAGGGCTGGGCTGTCTGGATGATGGGCTCCATCCTGCCCTTTTCGACCATAAACCGGCTGTAAGAGGGGTGGGGAGGCGGGCAGGAGCGGCCCGGCTGCCCGGGAATGCGAAATTTTCTCGCCCCCGTGAGGTTTCCACGGAAGAAGGCGAGGGGAGGACGGGTTTACACCCCACGATCACGCTCTGCGCGTGGCACACCACCCTGTGGTCGGCCGCCCACCGCTTTCCGTCGTGATCGTTTCCCTTCCCGAAGGCACACACCCCGTGCCACCGATCCCACGACCCAGGACGAGGGGGCGCAGCATGGACGCATTCACCGCAGGGCTTCTCCAGCGCATACGGGCTACCGAGTCCGACCTGACGCGGGCCCGCGAAACCGGCGACGACTTCCTCGCGGAGGTCGAGCAGTCGGAACTCGACGATCTGCACCGCCTTGCCGCCGAGCACGGTGTGGAAGTCGGCGCGACGCGCGCCTGAGCGGCACGTAGAAGCACGCGGCGGGGCCCCGGCAGATCCAGGCCGGGGCCCCGCCGCGTGCGGTGCGGCGCGGTGACGCGTCGCGGTCGGGCGCGGTCAGTCGTGCCAGGCGCCCAGGTCGTCCAGGCGGGCCTGGAGGACCTCGAACAGGCCGGGCGGAGCCGCGATGGTCAGGGCCGGGGAGAGCGGCTCTCCGGGGCGGCCTCCGGTCAGGGCGCCCGCCTCGCGGGCGATCAGGTCGCCCGCCGCGTAGTCCCAGGGGTTCAGCCCGCGCTCGTAGTACGCGTCCAGGCGGCCCGCCGCCACGTCGCACAGGTCGATCGCGGCGGAGCCGCCCCGGCGGATGTCCCGTACCTCGGGGATGAGCTGCCGGACGACCTCGGCCTGGTGGGCCTTGCGCTCGGCAAGGTAGCCGAAGCCGGTGCTCACGAGGGCGAGGCTCGGCTCGGCCGCGGGGCGCACGCGCGCGGGGCGGTCGTTGACGAACGCGCCCTGGCCCTTGACGGCCCGGAAGAGCTCCCCGCGCATCGGCGCGTGGACGACCCCGACGAGCGTCTCCCCGTCCTTGCGGGCCGCTATCGAGATCGCCCAACTGGGCAGTCCGTAGAGGTAGTTGACGGTGCCGTCGATCGGGTCGATCACCCACTCGACGCCGCTGCTGCCCTCGACGCTGGCGCCTTCCTCGCCGAGCAGGCCGTCGTCCGGCCTGCGGTCGGTGAGCAGGCCGGTGATCAGCTTCTCGGCCTCGATGTCCATCTCGGTGACGACGTCGATGGCGCTGGACTTGGTGGCCGCCACGCCGAGGTCCTCGGGGCGTCCGTCGCGCAGGAACGTGCCCGCGCGCGTGGCGGCGTCCAGGGCGATCTCGAGGAGTTCTGCCGTCAGTCGGCCGGACGGTTCGGGCTGTTCGCTCACGGTGCTCCTCACGCGTACGGGCTGTCGGCGCCCGCGGCTGCGGGCTTGGGGGTACGGCCGGGGCAGCAGCCCACCGGGCAGACCTGGTGGCTCGGGCCCAGGCTGCCGAGGGCGCACGGGGTGACCTGCTGCCCCCGCTCGACGGCGGCACGTTCGAGGATCAGGTCGCGGACCGCGGCGGCGAACCGCGGGTCGTCGCCCACGGTGGCCGAGCGGCGTACCGGCAGCCCCAACTCCCCGGCCTTCGCCGTGGCCTCCGTGTCGAGGTCGTAGAGGACCTCCATGTGGTCCGAGACGAACCCGATGGGGGCCATCACGACCGCGGGGACCCCGGCGTCGTGCAACCGCTCCAGGTGGTCGCAGATGTCCGGCTCCAGCCAGGGGATGTGCGGGGCGCCGGAGCGGGACTGGTAGACGAGCTGCCAGGGGTGGTCGACGCCGGTCTTCTCGCGCACGGTCTCGGCGATCACTCGCGCCACGTCCAGATGCTGGCGGAGGTACGCCCCGCCGTCCCCGTGGCCCTCGACCGGGCCGGAGGTGTCCGCCGTGGTGTGCGGGACGGAGTGGGTGGTGAAGGCGATGTGGGCGGCCGCTCGGACCTCCTCGGGGAGGTCGGCCAGGGACTTCACCAGGCCCTCGGCCATGGGCTCCACGAAGCCGGGGTGGTTGAAGTAGTGCCGCAGCTTGTCGATCCGCGGCAGTTCGAGGCCCTCGGCCTCCAGGGTGGCCAGCGCGTCCGCGAGGTTCTCGCGGTACTGGCGGCAGCCCGAGTAGGAGGCGTACGCGCTCGTGGCGAGGGTCAGGATGCGGCGATGGCCCGCGTTGACCATCTCGCGCAGGGTGTCGGTCAGATACGGCGCCCAGTTGCGGTTGCCCCAGTACACGGGCAGGTCGAGGCCGTGTTCCGCGAAGTCCTTGCGGAGGGCGGTGAGGAGGGCGCGGTTGTGCTCGTTGATCGGGCTGACCCCGCCGAAGCGGAAGTAGTGCTGTCCCACCTCCTTCAGGCGCTCCTTGGGGATGCCCCGCCCCCTCGTCACGTTCTCCAGGAACGGGACCACGTCGTCCGGGCCCTCCGGGCCTCCGAACGAGAGGAGCAGCAGAGCGTCGTACGGGCTGGCATCACGTGCTTCGGGCATGTCTACGATCCTGCCACCCGCCACCGACACCGCTCCCGCCGACCGCCCCGTCCGCCGGTGCCGGATCGACGAAGGCGCCTCGCGCTCCGGTGCCGTGAGGCCCGGGCTCTGGTGCCGCGAGAAGGCTCCGCATACATTACGTTTGCCTGACTCGTAAGGCGCGTGCCGCATTTCACGCCTTACCGGACGTATCGGAGTCCCCGTGCCCAGCCCGTACCGCGCCCTGTTCGCCGCCCCCGGTTCCAAGGGCTTCTCCGCAGCCGGCTTCCTCGGACGGATGCCGCTGTCGATGATGGGCATCGGCGTGGTCACGATGATCTCCCAGCTCACGGGGCGCTACGGGCTCGCGGGCGCGCTCTCCGCCACCATCGCGCTGTCCGCCGCCGCGATCGGCCCGCAGATATCCCGCCTGGTGGACCGGCACGGGCAGCGGCGGGTGCTGCGCCCGGCGACGCTTGTCGCGCTGGCCGCGGCCACCGGGCTGCTGCTGGCCGTGCATCTGTCCTGGCCGGACTGGGTGCTGTTCGCGTGCGCGGCGGGCATCGGTTCCGTGCCGAGCCTCGGCGCGATGGTCCGGGCGCGCTGGGCGGCCCTGTACGGCGGCACCGCGCAGCTGCACACCGCCTACTCCTTCGAGTCGGTGGTGGACGAGGTCTGCTTCATCTTCGGGCCGATCATCTCCATCGGCCTGTCCACCAGTTGGTTCCCGGAGGCCGGGCCGCTGCTCGCCGCGGGGTTCCTCGCGACCGGCGTCTTCTGGCTCACCGCGCAGCGCGCCACCGAGCCGGAGCCGCACCCGCGCGAGCGGCACGGCGGGGCCTCGGCGCTGCGCTCCCCCGGACTCCAGGTCCTGGTGGCCACGTTCGTCGCGGTCGGAACGATCTTCGGCGCGATCGACGTGGTGACCGTCGCCTTCGCCGAGGAGCAGCACCACAAGGCGATCGCCAGCGTCGTGCTGGCGCTGTACGCGGCGGGTTCCTGTGTCGCCGGTGTCGTCTTCGGGCTGCTGCGCTTCACCGGAGCGCCGGAACGCAGGTGGCTGCTGGGCGTGTGTGCGATGACCGTGAGTATGATCCCCCTCCTACTGGTCGGAAACCTGCTGTTTCTGTCCGTGGCGCTGTTCGTGGCGGGTCTGTCCATCGCACCCACGATGATCACGACTATGGGCCTCATCGAGCGGCACGTACCACGCGCGCACCTGACCGAGGGCATGACCTGGGTGTCCACCGGGCTCGCCGTCGGGGTCGCGATCGGCTCCTCCGTGGGCGGCTGGGTGATCGACGCCGCCGGCGCTCGGGCCGGGTACGGGGTTCCGGTGGTGTCCGGAGCCGTCGCGACCGCGGTCGGTTTCCTCGGGTATCGCCGGCTGCGCAAGCCGGTTCGGCAGCGGGGAGGGGCCCTTGAGCACCACAGCGAGCGGGAAGAGCGGCACGTGGCGTAACTGGGCGGGGAACGTCACCGCCCGGCCCGTACGGGAGGTCACCCCCGCCTCGGTGGAGGAACTCTCCGCCGCCGTACGCAAGGCGGCGGAGGACGGCCTCACGGTGAAGGCCGTCGGCACCGGGCACTCCTTCACGGCCGCCGCCGCGACCGACGGGGTGTTGATACACCCTCAACTGTTGACCGGCATCCGCAAGATCGATCGTGCGGCCGGTACCGTCACCGTCGAGGCGGGGACGCCGCTCAAGAGACTCAATGTGGCGCTCGCGCGCGAGGGGCTCTCGCTCACGAACATGGGCGACATCATGGAGCAGACGGTCTCCGGCGCCACCAGCACCGGCACGCACGGCACCGGCCGCGACTCGGCGTCGATCGCCGCCCAGCTCAAGGGACTTGAGCTGATGACGGCGGACGGCACGGTGCTCACCTGCTCCGAGGAGGAGAACCCCGACGTCTTCGCCGCCGCCCGGATCGGCCTCGGCGCCCTGGGGATCGTCACCGCCCTCACCTTCGCGGTGGAGCCGGTCTTCCTGCTCACCGCGCGCGAGGAGCCGATGCCGTTGGACCAGGTCCTCGCCGAGTTCGACGAACTCTGCGCCGAGAACGAGCACTTCGAGTTCTACTGGTTCCCGCACACCGGCAGCACCACCACCAAGCGCAACAACCGCAGCGCCGGACCGGAGCGGCCGGTAGGGCGGGTGAGCGGCTGGTTCGAGGACGAGTTCCTCTCCAACAACGTCTTCCAGGTGGCCAATTGGGTCGGCCGCGCCGCGCCCGCCACGATCCCGGCGATCGCCGGACTCTCCAGCCGCCTGCTGTCGGCCCGCACGTACACGGACATCCCCTACAAGGTCTTCACCTCGCCGCGCCGGGTGCGGTTCCTGGAGATGGAGTACGCCGTCCCGCGCGAGGCCCTGCCCGAGACGCTGCGCGAACTGAAGGCCATGATCGACCGGTCGAACCTGCGCATCAGCTTCCCCGTGGAGGTCCGCACCGCCCCGGCCGACGACATCACGCTCTCCACCGCGTCCGGCCGGGACAGCGCCTACATCGCCGTACACATGTTCCGCGGTACGCCCTATCAGGCATACTTCACCGCCGCCGAGCGGATCTTCACCGCGCACGAGGGACGGCCGCACTGGGGCAAGGTGCACACGCGTGACGCGGAGTACCTGGCGGAGGTCTATCCGCGCTTCGGCGAGTTCACGGCCCTGCGGGACCGTCTGGACCCGGATCGCCGCTTCGGGAACCGCTATCTGCGTCGGGTGCTGGGGGCGTGACCGAGGCGCCGGGCGTAGGTGTCGCGGTCGGCGACGGGCTGCCGGAACCGGCGTCCGGGCCGGTCGTGGCACCGGGCGCCGGGCTCTTCGCCGGGTCGGCGCTCTCGCGTCCGGTGGGCGCTCCGGTTCCCTCGCCCGCGGACGGCGTACCGCCCCGCGTGGCACCGCCCGACGGCGCGTCGGTGCCACGCGACGGCGTCCACGAGGGCGAGGGCGACGGGTCCTGCTTCGAGGACGACTCGCTGTGACCGGTCAGGACATCGCGGACCGTGGTGGTGCTCGAACCGCCGCTGAAGCTGCTGCCCGACACCAGTTCGTACGTGGTGATCCCGGCCATGGTGACGCCGAAGACGACGGCGGCGGCGACCACCGGCCGTCGCCAGCGCCTGGTCCGGGCCCGGTAGACGGTCCCCTCGGTGAACTCCCCCGGGCCCACCGGCCCTTGCTCCTCGCGGCTCCTGCCCCGCACGGCCACGTCGCGCAGCTGCTCGCCGGTGCGCCGGAAGACATGCTGGAGGACCGAACCACCGCAGGTGGCGACGAGGCTGACCACGCCCGCGCCCAGGATCGTCCCGTAGACGCCGAAGGACGAGGCGAGTTTGGCGGCGACCACCGCGGCCAGGGCGCTCCCGGCCACCTGGGGAACGCTCAGATCCAGCCGCTTCTTCTTGCCGGACGCTCCGGCCCCCGCACCCGCACCGCCGTCCGGTTTCTCACGCATCACCGGAACTTTCCCGCCTTTCCCATCCACGACCGTTCATGACCGTTCACACATGAACGCCCGATGTCGAATGCGGTCGTTCATCTGTCCGAGAAAGGGGACGTACGCCCGAAACGAATAGTTCCGTTTCTGACGGATAGGTGAAGTCCGCCACGTTTCAGGAACTCGAAAGCGGCGCATCTCGGCCGACTCGCACCCCTTGCCGGAAGTCGGGGCGGCGCGTTGATCCACGGAGGTGGCCCGAATGGAGTACTGTTGCGACCCCTGGGTCCGGTATCCCGCCAGGATGTCCGGGACCCTGCTGGACTGCCGGGAGGGGGCTTGTTGCACAGGGTGACGGTGTTGGTCACTTAGCGTTGCGAATAGGTAACCGTGCCATAACGGCGATCCAGGGCCCGTGCCCGACACGCCGGGCAACTCGGCAAGGTTGTGGCAGGCTGCACCCGGGCAGGCCACACTCGACTAGCGGAAGCAGCGACGCACGTGACGTCGGCAGGCACCACCCGGGAGGTCCCCATGCCCGAACTGCGTGTCGTGGCCGTCTCCAATGACGGCACACGGCTGGTGCTGAAGGCTGCGGACAGCACGGAGTACACGCTTCCGATCGACGAACGGCTCCGCGCCGCCGTGCGCGGCGACCGTCCCCGCCTCGGCCAGATCGAGATCGAGGTGGAGAGCCATCTCCGCCCCCGGGACATCCAGGCACGGATACGTGCCGGCGCCTCCGCCGAAGAGGTCGCCCAACTCGCCGGTATCTCCGTCGACCGCGTACGCCGCTTCGAGGGCCCCGTCCTCGCGGAGCGCGCCTTCATGGCCGAGCGCGCGCGCAAGACACCCGTACGTCGCCCCGGCGAGAACGCCGGGCCCCAGCTCGGCGAGGCCGTCCAGGAACGGCTGCTGCTGCGCGGCGCCGAGAAGGACACCGTCCAGTGGGACTCCTGGCGGCGCGACGACGGCACCTGGGAGGTGCTGCTCGTCTACCGCGTGGCCGGTGAGCCGCACTCGGCGAGCTGGACGTACGACCCGCCCCGACGACTCGTCCAGGCCGTCGACGACGAGGCGCGCTCCCTGATCGGCGAGTCCGACGACCTCGCGGCGCCCGAGCCGAGCCACCCCTTCGTGCCGCGCATCGCACGCCTGCCGCGCGAGGGCCGCATGGACCGCGCCCTGGACCGCCAGATCGACCGGCCCGCCCCGCCCTCGCCCGAGCCCGCCGAGGAGAGCGCGAGTGAGCGCGACTCGCTCACGAGCCTCCTGGAGGCGGTGCCGAGCTTCCGCGGCGACATGGTGGTGCCCGAGCGGCCCACGGAACCGCAGGAGGAGGCCGCCGAGGAACCCGAGGCGGAGGAGCCCCCCGCTCCCGCGGCGTCGGCCGGTTCGGCGTACGCGGACATCCTCATGCCGCGCACGGTCGGCAGCCACCGGGACCGTCTGGTCGGCGCGACGGACCGCCAGGCCGAGGCGGACGGTGTCCGGCCCGGCCGCAGGGCGGCGGTCCCGAGCTGGGACGAGATCGTGTTCGGGACCCGGCGCAAGAAGCAGGAGTAGCCCGAACAGCCGGGCGGCAGGCAGGAGTTGCCGCGCCACGTACCACGACGGGGTCCACGCCGCGCGGGCGTGGACCCCGCCCGGTCACTCCGGGTCGGGACCCACCGCGACCGGGCGGGCGGCGTCCGCCGACCACTCCGACCACGACCCCACGTACAGCGCGGCCGGGATCCCCGCCACCGCGAGCGCCAGCACCTGGTGCGCGGCGGAGATACCGGATCCGCAGTACACCCCCACCTCGGTGCCCTCCGTGGCGCCAAGTGCCTTGAAGCGTTCGGCGAGTTCGGCGGCGGACCGGAAGCGGCCGGTCCCGGTCACGTTCTCCGTCGTCGGTGCCGACACCGCGCCCGGGATGTGGCCGGCCACCGGGTCGATCGGCTCCACCTCGCCCCGGTAGCGCTCACCGGCCCGCGCGTCCAGCAGCAGCCCCGTACGGACGAGCGCCGCGGCTCCGTCGGCGTCCAGGAGCGGCATCCCGCCCGGCACGGGCTGGAAGTCACCGGGTGCGGGCTCCTCGGTGCCGGTGGCCAACGGGCCGTCCCAGGTGGTCAACCCGCCGTCGAGGACGCTCACGTCCGGGTGACCCGCCCAGCGCAGCATCCACCAGGTACGGGCCGCGGCCCAGCTCTGTCCGCCGTCGTACACGACGACCGGCCGGTCCGCGCGGACGCCCGCGGCGCGCATGGCCGCGCCGAAGTGCTCCGGGTCGGGCAGCGGATGCCGTCCGGCGGGCCCCGGCGGAGCCACGAGATCGGCGTCGAGATCCACGAAGACGGCGCCCGGGATGTGCCCGGCCGCATGGGCGGCGCGACCGTCGAAGGGAGCGGCGCCCGCCGCCTTCGCGGTGCTCATTTGCCAGCGGACGTCGAGCACCGTGGGCGGTCGGGACCCTGCCAAGTCGCTCGCGAGTTCGGATGCGGAGATGATGGCCTTCATAGCCCTCATCTTGGCGTATGAGGGTGGCCGCGGAGCCCGGTTCCGGCTGCTCCGCCGCGCCGGAGAGCCCTGGTCACTTCGCGTACCGGGTCCGGCACAGGTGCACCGCGGGAGCCACGCGGCCACCGCGAGTGGCCGAGGAGTGAGTGACCGATGACCGAGGCATGGGAGCCGACGGGTCCGGGGGGCACCATCCACGTCCGGCACGCGCCCGGCGCACCGAGCTGGGTGAGTCTGATGGTGCACGGGCTGGAGGCCACCCAGGAGTTCTACGGGTCGCTGTTCGGCTGGCGGTTCCGGCCGGGGCCGCAGCACTTCGGACCGTATGTGCGGGCCGTACTGCACGACTACCAGGTGGCGGGCATCGGCAAGCTGCCGCCGGACCGCCATCTGCCGATCGCCTGGACGCCCTACCTCGGCTCGGACGACGTGGACGCGACCGCCGAAGCGGTGCTCAGTTGCGGCGGCACGGTGGGGGTCGGTCCCCTGGACGCGGACGACGCCGGACGGCTGGCCATCGCCGCGGACCCGGTGGGCGCCGTGTTCGGCGTCTGGCAGGCCGCCGCGCATCCGGGCACGGGCCTGACGGACGTGCCCGGCACTCCGGTCTGGTACGAGCTGCTCACCTACGACACCGCGAGCGTCGCCACGTTCTACCGGAGCGTCTTCGGCTACACGGAGGAACCGGTGGTCCTGGCGGACCTCGACTACCTCCTCCTGCACATCGACGACCGCCCCGTCGCGGGCATCCACGGCGTCGGCCCCCATCTGCCCCCCGACCAGGGCCCGCACTGGATGACGTACTTCGAGGTCGCGGACGTCGACGCGGCGGCTCAGCGGGTCACCGAGCTGGGCGGACACGTCGTACACCCCGCCTGCAACACGGCCCTGGGCCGCATGGTCACGGTGGCGGACCCGGAGGGCGCGGTGTTCTCGGTGGTCAGCCGACCGCACTGAGCGCGGGACGCGGTACGGACCACGGCGATCACCCACGCCACGCCACGGCGACGGGTCAGCTCGACGTGACCGGCAGGACGTCCGGGGAGAGGGCTGCCGCGCGGGCCGTGGCGGCTGTCATACGGCGGCGGTGGTGGCGGCGGCACAGGACCTCGTAGCCGACCTCGCCCGCGGAGTGGTGGACGTCGCCCACGACGACCTGGGCGCCCTCGACCACCATCTCCCCGCCAACCGTACGGGCGTTGTGCGTGGCGCGGGCTCCGCACCAGCACAGGGCCTCCACCTGGAGGACCTCGACCCGGTCGGCCAGCTCCACCAGACGCTGCGAGCCGGGGAAGAGCTTGCTGCGGAAGTCGGTCGTGATGCCGAAGGCGTAGACGTCGAGACCGAGGTCGTCGACCACCCGGGCCAACTGGTCTATCTGCTCCGGCGCCAGGAACTGGGCCTCGTCCGCGATCACGTAGTCCGCGCGCCCGCCCTGGGAGAGGTGGTCGACGAGGTGCGCGTACAGGTCCTGCCCGGCCGCCACCTCCACGGCGTCCGTGACCAGGCCGAGCCGTGAGGAGAGCTTGCCCTCGCCGGCCCGGTCGTTGCGGGTGAGGATCATGCCCTGCAGCCCCCGGGCGGAGCGGTTGTGCTCGATCTGGAGGGCCAGCGTCGACTTCCCGCAGTCCATCGTTCCGGAGAAGAAGACCAGCTCGGACATGGGGAGTTGAGGACCTTTCGACGGGAGGCAAGGAGGGCGTGGGGACATCGGGGAGCGTACCGGGCGCCGGGGGGCGCCCCGTACTCAGGTGCGGACTTCCAGCAGGGGCACCAGTTGTTCCACGGCCGTCATCGATCCGTGGTTCCCGACCATCGCCGACTCCCTCGGCTCCTGCTCGGAGGCAATGATGAGCACGTCGTCGCGGGCGGCGGCGACCACGTCGCCGATGCGCGCGTACACCCGCTCGTCGATGTGCGGGCCGAACCAGCCCGCCGCGATCGCCTCGTCCCGCGAGGCCACCCAGAACTGCTCGCCGAGCACCTCGCGCCAGCAGGTCAACACGTCGTTCCCGGCGCCCGGTACGGCGTAGACATGGCGCGCGCGTCCCTCGCCGCCGAGCAGGGCCACCCCGGCGCGCAGCTCCCAGTCCGCGTCGAAGTCGATGCGGTGTTCCTCGGTGAAGGGGATGTCGAGCATGCCGTGGTCGGCGGTGACGTACAGGGCCGTGCGCGGCGGCAGTTGCTCCGCCAGGCGCTGGGCGAGCCGGTCGACGTACATGAGTTGGCCGCGCCAGGTGTCCGAGTCGACGCCGAAGCGGTGGCCCGCGCCGTCGAGTTCGGCGTAGTACGTGTACACCAACGAGCGGTCGCCCGCGGCCAGTTGCTCGGCCGCGAGGTCCATGCGGTCCTCGCCGGTCAGCCGGCCGTGGAACCGTCCGCCGCTGAGCGCGACCTTGGTCAGCGGGGTGTTCTCGAAGGTCGGTGAGGACACCTGCGCGGTGTGGACGCCCGCCGCGTCCGCGAGCTGGAAGATCGTCGGGTACGGCTGCCAGGCGCGCGGCTCGGTCCAGGGGTTCCAGCGGAGCTGGTTCATCAGCTCGCCGGTCGCGGGGTTGCGGACCGTGTATCCCGGCAGGCCGTGCGCGCCGGGCGGCAGACCGGTGCCGACCGAGGCGAGCGAGGTCGCGGTGGTCGCCGGATAGCCGGCGGTGATCGGGCGGCCGGTGCCGCCGCGGGAGGACGACAGGAGCGAGGCCAGGAAGGGCGCCTCGCCGGGGTGCGCCTTGATCTGCTCCCAGCCGAGGCCGTCGACCAGGAAGACGCAGTTGCGGTCGGCCGGGGTCAGTTCCGTGATCGCGGCGGTCTGCCCCGGTACCCCCATGCCCGCGGCCAGCGTGGGCAGGAGGTCGGCCAGCGAGCCGCTGCCGTACTCGGGGAGGGGTGCGGAGTCGAGGGCGAGCGGCTCCGGGTCGTCCCAGGTCGACAGGGCCATCAGCGGGCGATGTCCGCGGTCGCCTCGGAGAGGGACTGCGCGAAGGCGAGCGCCTGGCGCACCGTCTCCGGTCCGTCTCCGGCCTCGCTGACGCGGAGGCTGAGGTCGTCCGCCGTCGCGTTGCCCGTGTAGCCGTGGTCCGCTTCGCAGTTGGGGTCGCCGCAGGCGGCGGGCTCCAGGTCGATACGGGAGACGGCGCCCCAGCCGATGGTCAGGACGACTTCGCGGGGCAGCGTGCCCGGCGTGTAGGACTCGGGGTTGGCGACGACCCGGCTGACGACGACGGACGAGATCCGGCCGAGCTTCACCGACTCCGTCGACGTCGTCGCGTACGGCGTCGGGGAGGTGTCGTCCGCGGCCTGCTCGTCGGTGTGGCTGACGATGAAGCGGTTGCCGGTGAGCACGAGCACGGTCACGTGCCGGCGCACCTCGTTCGCGTCGAAGGTGGTCTCCTGGTGGACCAGGTACGACCGGATGGGCTCGCCGCCCACCGCGGCTTCCACCGCCTCGGCCACGAGAGCCGGGTAGTAGCCGCTGCGCTCGATCGCCGCCCGCAGCCCCTGGGTCGTCGTACTGGTCTTGGCCATGACGTCCATCCTACGGGGACCCACTGACTGCGAGACACCGCTCATCGCCGTTCGGTACACCGGGAGCGGTTCAGTACACCGGGAGCGTCCGCGGGCCGAGGTCGTCGCGGGCGGGCGGGGGCGCGAGCCGTACGGTGGCGCCAAGGACGCTCAGCCCGCGCGGGGCGACGACAACGGGCTCCAGGGTGACCGCGACCACCTCCGGATGATCGTCGACCAGCCGTGACACGCGCAGCATCAGCTCCTCCAGGGCGGCGGTGTCGACGGGGTCGGAACCGCGCCAGCCGAACAGGAGCGGTGCCGTCCGGATCGACCGGACCAGGGAGGTGGCGTCGCGGTCGGTGACCGGGATCAGCCGGTGCGCGGTGTCGTCGAGCAGTTGCGAGGCGGCCCCGGCGAGCCCGAACGACAGGACGGCCCCGGCGGCCGGGTCGATGACCGCGCGGACGATCGTGTCGACGCCGCGCGGCGCCATGGCCTGGACGACCGGCCGCACCCGGTCCGGATCGCCGAACAGCTCCGTCAACTCGGCGTAGGCGCGCCGCAGTTGCTCCTCGTCGGCCAGATCCAGCCGTACGCCGCCCAGGTCGGCGCGGTGCCGCAGATGCGGGGCGGTGGCCTTGAGCGCCACCGGGTAGCCGATCGCGCGGGCGGCCTCGGCGGCGGTCTCGGGCGTGGGCGCGGGCAGCGCCCGGCGGACAGGGACGCCGTAGCGCGCGAGCAGCTCGCAGGTCTCGTCCGGGCCGAGCGTCAGCCCCTGCCCGCGCGTGAGCAGTCCGGCGACCAGTTCGGCGGCGCCCTTCTCGTCGATGTCCTCGTACTCGGGCACCTTGCCGGGCTCGGCGGCCTCGCGCCGCCACTGGGCGTACTTGACGGCCTCGCCGAGCGCCCGGACGGCGCGCTCGGCGGCGGGGTAGGCGGGGATGGGACGGGGCTCCTGCGGCGCCGGGGCGGGCTCCACCGCGACGGGGGGCCGCTCCTCGGGGCGGCCGGGACCGCCCCGCTGCGCCTGGGGGGACGTACCGGCCGCGACGGACAGCGCCTCGGCGAGCCAGCCCAGCTCCACGTGCACCACCAGCACCGGCTTGGCCGGGGCCGCCGCGGCGGCCGACCGGAGGGCCTCCGCCAGGGCCTCGTCCCGGGCCGGGGTCTCGCCGACCGCCGGCATCGCCGTCACGACGACGGCATCGCACGCGTCGTCGGCCAGCGCGGCGGACAGCGCCCGGTGGAAGTCCTCGGGGGACGCCGCCGTCGTCAGGTCGAGCGGCGGTGCCGGCCGCAGCCCCTCGGCCAGGCAGGCGTCGTAGGTCAGCAGCCCGAGCGACTCGGAGTTCCCGAGGATCGCCACCCGCGGACCTGCGGGCAGCGGCTGCCGGGCCAGCAGCAGCCCCGCGTCGACCAGCTCGGTGATGGTGTCCACGCGGATCACCCCGGCCTGTCGCAGCAGCGCGGAGACCGTGGCGTGCGGCAGCCGCGTGGCCCGTACGGCATGTCCCTGGGGAGCGCCGCCGTGCCGCGCGCCCTGCACCACGACCAGGGGCTTGGCCGCGGCCGTGCGCCGCGCGAGCCGGGTGAACTTGCGCGGGTTGCCTATGGTCTCCAGGTACATGAGGGCGACGTCGGTGTCCGGGTCGTCGTACCAGTACTGGAGGACGTCGTTGCCCGACACGTCCGCCCGGTTCCCGGAGGAGACGAAGGTCGACACGCCCGTGACCCCGGTGACGCCTCCGCCGCGTCGGTGCAGCCGGGCCAGCAGCGCGATCCCGATGGCGCCGGACTGGGCGAACAGTCCCATGCGGCCGGGGCGCGGCATCTCGGGCGCGAGGGAGGCGTTGAGCCGGATCCCGGGCGAGGTGTTGATGATCCCGAAGGCGTTCGGCCCGATGAGCCGCATCCCGTACGAGCGCACCTGCCGCACCAGTTCCCGCTGCCGCTCGCGGCCGTCGGGGCCGCTCTCGGCGTATCCCGCGGAGACGACCACGAGCCCCTGGACCCCGTGCTCCCCGCACTCGGCGACGACGTCGGGGACGTGCTCCGCGGGGACGGCGACCACGGCGAGGTCGATCGGCTCGGCGATGTCGCGGACGGAGCGGTGGGCGGGGACGCCGTCGAGTTCCCGCTGCTCTTCGGGGAACGCGCTGTTCACCGCGTACAGCCGGCCGGTGAATCCGCCGTCCCTGATGTTGCCGAGGACGCTGCGGCCCACTCCCCCGGGTGTGCGGCCCGCGCCGATCACGGCGACCGAGCCGGGCGAGAGCAGGCGCTGCACGGACCGCGCCTCGGCGCGCTGCTCACGCGCGCGCTGCACGGCCAGGGAGCGGTCGGTGGGCTCCAGGTCGAACTCCAGGTGGACGACGCCGTCCTCGAAGCTGCGCTTCTGGCGGTATCCGGCGTCCGTGAACACCTTGATCATCTTGGTGTTGGCGGGCAGCACCTCGGCGGTGAACCGGCCGATGCCGCGCTCCCGGGCCACCGCGGCGATGTGTTCGAGGAGGGCGGAGGCGACGCCCCGGCCCTGGTGCGCGTCCTGCACCAGGAAGGCGACCTCGGCCGTGTCGACGGGGCCCTCCGCGCCCGGGGAGGCGGCCGGGGCTCCGCCACGGACCCGGTCGTAGCGCACGGTCGCGATGAACTCGCCGCCGACCGTGGCCGCGAGCCCCACCCGGTCCACGAAGTCGTGGTGGGTGAAGCGGTGGACGTCCTTGGCGGACAGGCGGGGGTAGGGCGCGAAGAAGCGGTAGTACTTCGACTCGTCCGACACCTGCTCGTAGAAGCTGACGAGCCGCTCGGCGTCGTCGATGGTGATGGGCCTGATGCGCGCGGTGCCGCCGTCGCGGAGGACCACGTCGGCCTCCCAGTGGGCGGGGTACTCGTGCCGGTCCGACGCGGTCTGCATGGGGCCCAGCGTAAGGCTCGCGCCCGGCAGCGGCGCGAGGCAGGCTGAGGGGACGGAACCGGGGTCCTCCGGGGCCCCGGTCCGGGCATGCCACTACGGGACATCCTGGTCCGGACAACCCTGAGCAACCTTGATCGGAAGGGCAGCGTCAATGGTCGAGCGTCGCGTCAATGTCGGTTGGGCCGAGGGGCTCCACGCCCGCCCCGCCTCCATCTTCGTCCGGGCCGCCACGGCCTCCGGCGTCCCCATAACCATCGCCAAGGGCGACAGCAGCCCTGTCAATGCCGCGTCCATGCTGGCGGTGCTCAGCCTGGGCGCCCAGGGCGGCGAGGAGATCGTCCTCGCGTCCGCCGCCGAGGGGGCGGAGGTCGCGCTGGACCGTCTGGCGAAGCTCGTCGCGGAGGGGCTGGACGAGCTGCCCGAGACGGTCTGAGCTTGCGTCCCCGGCCTCGACCGACCACGCACGACGCAGCCGCGTCGGCCGTTCGACGGTGAACGCGGCTGCGGGCGTCGAACGTCAGAGGTTCACGCCGTGGGCCCGCAGATAGGCGACGGGGTCGATGTCCGAGCCGTACTCCGCGCTCGTACGGGCCTCGAAGTGCAGGTGGGGCCCGGTCACGTTGCCGGTGGCGCCGGACAGGGCGATCTGCTCACCTGGGGTGACGCTCTGGCCCACGTTGACCCCGATGGACGACAGATGGCCGTACTGCGTGTAGGTGCCGTCGTGCATCCTGAGGACGATCTGGTAGCCGTACGCGCCGCCCCAGCCGGCCTCGACGACCGTCCCCGCGCCGACCGCGTGCACCGGCGTCCCCGACGCGGCGTGGAAGTCGATACCGGTGTGGGTGCCGGAGGACCACAGGGTGCCGCCGCTGCGGTAGGCGGTGGAGACGTACGAACCGGAGATCGGCGCCACGCAGGTGTTCAGGAGCCTGCGCTCGGCCTCGCGGGCGGCGTGCTCCTCGGCCGCGCGCTCCTTCTTCGCCTCGGCCGCGGCCTGCCTGCGCGCGGCCTCGGCGGCCTGCTTCCGCTCCATCGCCCGCTCCTGGGCGGTGGCCTGGGCCTCGATGTGCTCGGCGACCGCGTCACCGACGCTGAGGGCCTGGGTCAGTCCGGTCTGCTCGGTCTCGACGGAGCCGTCGGCCGCGAACGCCGGGGAGGCCAGCGTGCCGATCACGCCCGTGGTGGTGAGTGCCGCGAGACCCATGGCGTTCGTGGTCGTGCGCGTCACGCGCCCTTGCCGACGGTGCTTCCCGGTGGCGCAGGTGAACGCCATAGACGTGGCTGGTCCTTTCCTTCCCTCTCGCCTACCGGGTCAGCGGTGGGGGCGATGACTGTCCGGTGCCGCGAATGCGACGAAGTGCCCGACGGACAGCCCGACAGACGCTAAGCGGGCCTTCACACGGTGAACAAACGGATCCCGGAATGTGTAGCGCATCCCACAGGGCAGAGAGGCAACCTCTGTGGCAATCCGGACATACCCCCGACAGACGGGGCCCTGGTGACGGAAGAGTCACCAGGGCCCGGGTCGGAATCGTCGCCCACGCGTGCGCGGAGCGAGGTGCTACTCGGCCGGTACGACGCTCACTTCGCCGATGCCGAGCGCCTTGACCGGCTCCTCGATCTGCGCCGCGTCACCCACCAGGACGGTCACCAGCCGGTCGACCGGGAAGGCGTTCACGACGGCCGCCGTGGCCTCCACCGTGCCCGTGGCGGCGAGCCGCTGATACAGCGTCCCCTGGTAGTCGTCCGGCAGATGCTGCTCGACCTGGTCGGCGAGCGTGCTCGCGACGGCCGCCGCCGTCTCGAACTTCAGCGGCGCCACACCCACCAGGTTCTGCACGGCGACATCGCGCTCGGCGTCCGTCAGCCCCTCGGCGGCCAGGGTGCGCAGCACCTTCCACAGGTCGTCCAGCGCCGGGCCGGTGTTCGGCGTGTCGACGGAGCCGCTGATGGCGAGCATCGCCGCGCCCGTGCCGTCGGGCGCGGAGCGCAACACCTGGCCGAACGCCCGCACGCCGTAGGTGTAGCCCTTCTCCTCGCGCAGGACGCGGTCCAGGCGGGAGGTGAGCGTGCCGCCGAGGCAGTACGTGCCGAGCACCTGCGCGGGCCACACGCGGTCGTGGCGGTCGGCGCCGATACGGCCGAGGAGCAGTTGCGTCTGGACGGCGCCGGGGCGGTCCACGATGATCACGCGGCCCCGGTCGTCGGCGGTCACCGGCGGCACGGCGCGCGGCTTGCCCGGCTCCCCCGTCCAGGCGCCGAGCGTGTCCCCGAGCAGCGCGTCGAGGTCGATCCCGGCGAGGTCGCCGACCACGACGACGGTGGACGTGGCCGGGCGTACATGCCGCTCGTAGAAGGAGCGGACCGCCGCGGAGTCGATGGTCGAGACCGTCTCCTCGGTGCCCTGACGGGGGCGCGACATGCGCGAGGACGCCGGGAACAGGTTCCGGGACAGTTCCTTGGCGGCACGGCGGGCCGGGTTCGCGGTCTCGTGCGGGATCTCGTCGAGACGGTTGCGCACCAGGCGTTCGATCTCGCTGTCCGCGAACGCCGGTGTGCGCAGGGCGTCGGCGAGCAGTCCGAGCCCCTTCGCCAGGCGAGAGGCGGGCACTTCGAGGGAGATACGGACGCCGGGGTGGTCCGCGTGCGCGTCGAGCGTGGCGCCGCAGCGCTCCAGCTCGGCGGCGAACTCCTCGGCGGAGTGCCGGTCGGTGCCCTCGGAGAAGGCACGCGCCATGATCGTGGCGACACCGTCGAGACCGGCCGGCTCGGCGTCCAGGGGCGCGTCGAGGAGCACCTCGACGGCGACGACCTGCTGTCCGGGACGGTGACAGCGCAGCACGGTCAGGCCGTTGTCGAGCGTGCCGCGCTCGGGCGCGGGGAAGGCCCAGGGCCGGGCCTGGCCGGGCCGGGGCTGCGGGTGGAAGTCCATGGTCGCGAGCTCGGTCACTTCGCCGACTCCTCGTCGTTGCTGGCGCCTTCGGCGGCGGTCGTTCCGTCGGCTTCCGGGGTCTCGGCCGCGATCGGCTCGTACACGAGCACCGCGCGGTTGTCCGGGCGCAGGCGGGCCTGGGCGACCTCCCGCACCTCATCGGCCGTGACCGCGAGGACGCGCTGCACGGCGGTCAGGGCGAGCTGCGGGTCGCCGAACAGCACGGCGTACCGGCACAGTTCGTCGGCGCGGCCCGCGACCGTACCGAGGCGGTCCAGCCACTCGCGCTCCAACTGGGCCTGGGCGCGCTCCATTTCCTCGTCCGTGGGGCCCTCTTCGGCGAACCGGGCCAACTCCTCGTCGATGGCGGTCTCGATGACCGGCACCTCGAAGTCGCCGGAGGCCTTCACGTCCAGCCAGCCCAGGGAGGGCGCACCGGCGAGCCGCAGCAGGCCGAACCCGGCGGCCACGGCCGTGCGGTCGCGCCGTACCAGCCGGTTGTAGAGGCGGGAGGACTCGCCGCCGCCGAGGATCGTGAGCGCCACGTCGGCCGCGTCGCACGCGCGCGTGCCGTCCTGCGGCAGCCGGTAGGCGGCCATCAGGGCGCGCGCCGGGACCTCCTCCTCGACGACCTCGCGCACCTGCTCGCCGATGATGTCGGGCAGCGAGCCGTCGCGGGGCTCGGGCTTGCCGTCGTGGGACGGGATGGACCCGAAGTACTTCTCGATCCAGGCGAGGGTCTGCTCGGGGTCGATGTCGCCGACGACGGACAGGACCGCGTTGTTGGGCGCGTAGTACGTGCGGAAGAACGCGCGCGCGTCGTCCAGCGTGGCCGCGTCCAGGTCCGCCATCGAGCCGATCGGCGTGTGGTGGTACGGGTGGCCCTGCGGGTAGGAGAGGGCGGTGAGCTTCTCGAAGGCCGTGCCGTACGGGACGTTGTCGTAGCGCTGGCGGCGCTCGTTCTTCACGACGTCCCGCTGGTTCTCCATGGACTCGTCGTCGAGCGCGGCGAGCAGGGAGCCCATGCGGTCGGCCTCCAGCCAGAGGGCGAGCTCCAGCTGATGGGCCGGCATGGTCTCGAAGTAGTTGGTGCGCTCGAAGCTGGTCGTGCCGTTGAGCGAGCCGCCCGCGCCCTGCACCAGTTCGAAGTGGCCGTTGCCCTCGACCTGTCCCGAGCCCTGGAACATCAGGTGCTCGAAGAGGTGGGCGAGGCCCGTGCGCCCCTTGACCTCGTGGCGCGAGCCGACGTCGTACCAGAGGCACACCGCCGCGACCGGGGTCAGGTGGTCCTCGGAGAGCACCACGCGCAGACCGTTGGCCAGGCGGTGCTCGGTCGCTGTCAGGCCGCCGGAGCCTGCCTCGGCTGTGGCCGTGTGACCCATGGGCATGTACGTCCCTTCGATCGCGGAAGCTGTCGCGGAAACCGCGGTTTCCTGCCGTTCCTGTCACTGTATGCAAGCGTGTGGACCGCTGGCGAAGTTCCCGGGCGGCATACGCCCTGAGCGAGACCAGGATTACGGGGGGTGGGGTACGCGCAGCCGGTTGACGTGCCGGGCCTCGCACCCCCCTCGTACCCGTCGTCGTACCCCGTCGCCGCGTCCCGTCGTCGTGCTCGGGAGCGGGCCGGAGGGAAGGGGCATGGTCCGCGTTGTCAGTGCGGCGGTCCACAATGGTCCGCGACAGACGTTCGTTCATTGCCCAGCGCAGACTGTGAAGGAGCCGGCAGCGATGGCCCGCCGCAGCACGAAGACCCCGCCGCCCGACGACGCGTACGAGGAGAAGATCCTCGACATCGACGTCGTCGACGAGATGCAGGGCTCCTTCCTGGAATACGCGTACTCGGTCATCTACTCCAGAGCCCTGCCGGACGCGCGTGACGGCCTCAAGCCGGTGCACCGGCGGATCGTCTACCAGATGAACGAGATGGGGCTGCGCCCCGAGCGCGGCTATGTGAAGTGCGCCCGCGTCGTCGGCGAGGTGATGGGCAAGCTGCATCCGCACGGCGACGCGTCGATCTACGACGCCCTGGTGCGCCTGGCCCAGCCGTTCTCGATGCGCGTTCCCCTGGTCGACGGCCACGGCAACTTCGGTTCGCTGGGCAACGACGACCCGCCGGCCGCCATGCGGTACACCGAGTGCCGGATGGCCGAGGCGACGAGCCTGATGACCGAGTCGATCGACGAGGACACGGTCGACTTCGCGCCCAACTACGACGGCCAGGAGAAGGAGCCGGTGGCCCTGCCCGCCGCCTTCCCGAACCTCCTGGTGAACGGCTCGTCGGGCATCGCGGTCGGCATGGCCACGAACATGCCGCCGCACAACCTGCGCGAAGTGATCGCCGCCGCCCGCCATCTGATCCGGTATCCGAACGCGGATCTGGACGCCCTGATGAAGCACGTCCCGGGCCCCGATCTGCCCACCGGCGGCAGGATCGTCGGCCTCTCCGGGATCCGTGACGCCTACGAGAACGGGCGCGGCACGTTCAAGATCCGGGCCACGGTGTCCGTGGAGAACGTGACGGCGCGCCGCAAGGGCCTCGTCGTCACGGAGTTGCCCTTCACGGTCGGCCCGGAGAAGGTGATCGCCAAGATCAAGGACCTGGTCGGTGCGAAGAAGCTCCAGGGCATCGCCGACGTCAAGGACCTCACCGACCGTGAGCACGGTCTGCGGCTGGTCATCGAGATCAAGAACGGCTTCGTGCCGGAGGCGGTCCTGGAGCAGCTCTACAAGCTGACGCCGATGGAGGACTCCTTCGGTATCAACAACGTCGCCCTGGTCGACGGGCAGCCGCTCACGCTGGGGCTCAAGGAGTTGCTGGAGGTCTATCTCGACCACCGCTTCACGGTCGTGCGGCGCCGCTCGGAGTTCCGCCGCGGCAAGCGGCGCGACCGTCTCCACCTGGTCGAGGGTCTGCTCACGGCGCTCGTGGACATCGACGAGGTCATCCGTCTGATCCGCTCCAGCGAGAACTCCGCCCAGGCGAAGGAGCGTCTGATGCGGCGCTTCTCGCTGAGCGAGATCCAGACGCAGTACATCCTCGACACCCCGCTGCGCCGTCTGACCAAGTACGACCGCATCGAGCTGGAGGCGGAGAAGGACCGGCTCGTCGCCGAGATCGAGGAGCTGACCCGGATCCTGGAGTCGGACGCGGAGCTGCGCAAGCTGGTCTCCGCGGAACTGGCCACGGTGGCCAAGAAGTTCGGCACGGAGCGGCGCACGGTGCTGCTGGAGTCCTCCGGTGCCCCGGCCCCGACGACCCCGCTCCAGGTCGAGGACGCCCCGTGCCGGGTGCTGCTGTCGTCGACGGGTCTGCTGGCCCGTACGGCGAACGGCGACCCGTTCACGGAGGACACGGACGGCAGGCGCGCGAAGCACGACGTGATCGTCTCCGTGGCCCCGGCGACGGCCCGCGGCGAGCTGGGCATGGTGACGTCCGCGGGACGGCTGCTGCGGCTGAACGTGATCGACCTCCCGCAACTGCCGGAGACGGCGGCCCGGCCGAGCCTGTCCGGAGGCGCCCCGGTCTCGGAGTTCGTCTCCCTGGACGCGGACGAGACGGTGGTCTGTCTGACGACGCTGGACGAGTCCTCGCCGGGCCTCGCGCTCGGTACGGAACAGGGCGTCGTCAAGCGTGTGGTGCCCGACTACCCGTCCAACAAGGAGGAGTTGGAGGTCATCACGCTGAAGGAGGGTGACCGGATCGTCGGCGCGGTCGAGCTGCGCACCGGCGAGGAGGACCTGGTCTTCGTCACGGACGACGCGCAACTGCTGCGCTACCAGGCGTCCCAGGTGCGCCCGCAGGGCCGTCCCGCGGGTGGCATGGCCGGGATCAAGCTCTCGGCCGGTGCGAAGGTGATCTCCTTCACGGCGGTGGAGCCTGCGGCGGACGCGGTCGTCGTGACGGTCGCCGGCTCGCGCGGCACGCTGGACGACTCGGTCCAGACGACGGGCAAGGTGACACCGTTCGACCAGTATCCGCGCAAGGGCCGTGCCACGGGCGGTGTGCGCTGCCAGCGGTTCCTGAAGGGCGAGGACTGCCTGTCGTTCGCCTGGGCGGGTGCGGCGCCGGCCCGGGCCGCGCAGAAGAACGGCTCTCCGGCCGACCTGCCGGAGCCGGACCCGCGGCGCGACGGCTCGGGCCTGTCGCTGCCGAGGACGATCGCGGCGGTGGCGACGGAGCTGTAGCTCAGCCTTCGAGGCGGCCGGGGCTCTCGGGAGCTTCGGCCGCCTCGTCCCGTTCTTCGTCCGGCTGCCTGTCCTGCACGTAGCGGAGGACGCCCCACATGCCGCGCTCGTCGGCGTGCGGGGCGCCGTCCGCGCATGCCTCCAACTCCTTGAGCAGGGCGTCGGTGTCGATGCCGGAGCCGATGAGCACGAGTTGGGTGAGCCGCTCATCGCGTGCCGTCCACGGCTCCGGGTAGAACCGCAGGAACCGCCCTACGGCGTGCACGGCGTACCGGTTGCGTGGATCGGCCGCGCCGAAGTCGACGTACCCCTTGATCCGGTAGAGGCCTTCCGGCCTGCTGTCGAGGAAGTCCAGCAGCCGCCGGGGGTCCAGTGGCGTGCCGGAACGGAAGGAGACGCTCTCGTATCCCGTGTGCAGATGGGTGTGCGCGGGGTCGTCCGGCCCGTGCTCGTGCCGGTGGAGGTCGTCGAAGGAGAGCTGGCCGATCCGCTCCTCGGCCGGTCGGCAGTCGAAGAGGAACTCGGGGTCGACGCGCCCGTGGACGGCCGGGACGACGGCGGCGCGGTCGGCGAGCGCCCGTACGAGTCCGAGGACGCGCTCGCTGTCCTCGGCGCGGTCGGTCTTGTTGACCACGACGAGGTCGGCGAGCGCGAGATGGCGGTCGAGTTCGGGATGGAGCGCGCGGGTGGCGTCGAACTCCACCGCGTCGACGACCTCGACCAGCCCGCCGTAGACCACGCGCGGCTGCTCGCTGGCGAGCACCATGCGCACCAGTTCCTGCGGTTCGGCCAGCCCGCTGGCCTCGATGACGATGACATCGATACCGGCCGCGGGCTGGGCGAGACGGTCGAGATACAGGTCGAGTTCGCTCGCGTCGACGGCGCAGCACAGGCATCCGTTGCCGAGGGAGACGGTGGAGTCCCCGAGCGCCCCGGCCACGGCCATCGCGTCGATCTCGATGTCCCCGAAGTCGTTGACGACGGCGCCGATACGGCTGCCCCCGCTGTGGTGCAGAAGGTGGTTGAGGAGCGTGGTCTTGCCCGACCCGAGGAATCCGGCGAGGACGACGACCGGAATCTGCCGCAGGCCCGACTTCTGGCTCAACGCCCGTCCCTTCTCACACCGTACGCGGTCGCATGCCGACCCAGGAGGTCATGCCGACCCAGGATACGAGTGGCCGGGGAGGGTGCGAGGCGAACGGGCAGGACCGCTCAGGCCACGGCGCTCCAGCCGACCACGCGGGCCGTCGCGAAGGCCGGCTGGATCGCCCACACCCTGGAGGAGTACGAGGAACGCCCGCTCCGCATGCGCCCGAGCGGGCACTACGCAGGGCCGCGTCCGCCGCAGCCGCTCCCCGCGTGAGCCCGTCGCCTCGCTCGCGCGGCCGGAAATCACCGCGGACGAAGTCAGGTTAGGCTCACCTGTGTGAGTACGTGCACCGCCGCCTCCCGGCACCTCGACGAGCCACTGGCCGGGACCGCGGCGACCGCGCGGACCTGGCTGCTGCTGGAACAGCCCGGCCCGTGGGGCGCCAAGGCCCTCACCTCCAGCCACCTGGACCCGGCGCTCGGCCGCGCCCTCGAAGCGGCCACGGAGGGCACCGGCGTACGGGTCGCGCTCATCCGCCGTCCCGGCCGCCACGCCGACTGCGGCACACCCGCCGTACGACAGGTGTACGCCGCGCACACCGTTCCGGGACGCACCTGGCTGTACAGCGCCACGACGACCGCGCCGGAACGGCTGCTCGGCCTGGACTTCGCCGCGCTCGGCGACGGCGACCCGCACACCGTCGACGCGGTGCTCCGAGGACGGCCCCACACCGGCGATCCGCTCGCGCTCGTCTGCACCAACGGCAAGCGGGACCGCTGTTGCGCTCTTCTCGGCCGCCCCCTCGCGGCCGAGCTGGCCGCCTCCGGAGTGGACGGCGTCTGGGAGGTGACCCACCTCGGCGGCCACCGCTTCTCGCCCACGCTGCTCGTCCTGCCGTTCGGGTACTCCTACGGGCGGGCGCAGGCCCCGCACGTCAAGGAGATCCTCCAGGGGGTGCGGGAGGGCCGGGTCGTGGTCGAGGGCTGCCGCGGCGGCTCGGCCTGGGAGCGGCCCGCCCAGGCCGCCGAACTCGCGGTGCGCACCGCGTCCCGTGAAGACACCGCGAACGCGCTGACCGTCGTCCGCACCGAGGGCGCCGCACCGCGCTGGGAGGTCGAGGTCGCCCACGCCGACGGCCGTCGGTGGCGCGTCGTCGTGGCACGGGGCGCCTCCCTGCCGCCGCGCCCGGAGAGCTGCGGCTCGGCACTCGGTTCGCCGGCGCGGATGGACGTGGTGTCGGTACGGGAGCTGCGCCTCGACGACCACGCGGGCACCGCGCGCGGCTGAGACAGGGCAGGGCGCGCACGGCCGAGGCAGGGGCGCGCCCGTCCCCGTACCGTCGGCGCATGCACACGACACCTCCCCCTGCCCGACGCCTGCGTCTGGGGCTGCCCCGCCGGATGTTCTCGCAGGTCCTGCTGATGCAGATGGCGGTCGCCGCGGGGGTGGCCGTGCTCGCCACCGGGCTGTTCCTGGCCCCGCTCAGCCATCTGCTGGACGATCAGGCGATGCGCCGGGCCCTCGCCATCGCGCAGAGCACGGCCGCCCAGCCGCAGATCGCCGAGGATCTGCGGTCCACGCGGCCGACGCCGGACGGGCCCGTGCAGGTGGCGGCGGAGCGCATCCGCAAGGCCAGCGGCGCCGAGTACGTCGTGGTGCTGAACCTGCGGCATGTGCGCTGGTCGCACCGGGATCCCACGCTGGTCGGCAAGGTCGTCTCGACCGACCCGGGCAAGGCCCTGGCCGGCCAGGAGGTGATGGAGATCGACAGCGGCACCCTGGGCCGCTCGGCCCGCGGCAAGGTGCCGCTGCGCGACGCGCACGGCCGGATCATCGGCGCCGTCTCCGTGGGCATCGAGTACGCCACCGTGCGAACCCGGCTGATCCACGCGATCCCGGGGCTGTTCGCCTACGCGGGCGCGGCCCTGGCCATCGGCGCCCTGGTCGCGTATCCGATCTCCCGAAGGGTCCAGCGGCAGACGCGCGACCTTGCCTTCTCCGACATCGCGGCCCTGCTCGCCGAGCGCGAGGCGATGCTGCACGGCATCAGGGAGGGGGTCGTCGCCCTGGACCGCGCGGGCCGGGTGCGTCTTCTCAACGACGAGGCGCGGCGCCTGCTGGGCATCGGGGACGAAGCCGTCGGCCGGTCCCTCGACGAGGCGCTGGGCGAGGGCCGTACGACCGATGTGCTCGCCGGACGGGTCACCGGCACCGATCTGCTCACCGTGTGCGGACACCGCGTCCTGGTCGCCAACCGCATGCCCACCGACGACGGAGGCGCCGTCGCCACCCTGCGCGACCGCACCGAACTCGAGCGGCTCGGCCGTGAACTCGACTCCACGCGCGGTCTGACAGACGCGCTGCGGGCGCAGGACCACGAGCACGCCAACCGGCTGCACATCCTCCTGGGGCTGCTCGAGCTGGAGATGTACGACGACGCCGCGGAGTTCATCGGCGAGGTGGTGGGCGACCACCGGGCCACCGCGGAACAGGTCACCGAGAAGATCCACGACCCGCTTCTCGCGGCCCTGTTGGTGGGCAAGGCCACGGTGGCCGGCGAGCGCGGGGTGGCGCTGTGGATCGCGGATCACACGCTGCTGCCGGACCGGTTGATCGACCCCCAGGGGCTGGCCACGATCGTCGGCAACCTGGTCGACAACGCACTGGACGCCGTCGCGGGCACACCGCACGCGCGCGTGGAGGTCGATCTGCGCGCCGAGGGACGTACGGCCGTGCTCAGCGTGCGCGACACCGGGCCCGGAATCCCCGCCGAGCGACGGGAGTTGGTCTTCACGGACGGGTGGTCCACCAAGGAGCCCCCGGCTCACGGCAAGCGCGGCATCGGGCTCTCCCTGGTGCGCCGCCTCGCCGAACGCCAAGGAGGCAGCGCGCGGGTGGGCGAAGCGCACGGCGGGGGCGCGGAGTTCGTCGTCGTCCTGCCGGAGGCGCTGGAGGAGTCCGGCCCGAGCCGGCCGGGCACGGCGACGCGGGCCGCGCCGGGCATCGCTGCGTCCGGGCGGCCCGCGTCCGAGGGCACGGCCGACGGGCTCAGCCCGCGGCCTTCTTGACGAACTCCGTCGTGTAGGTCTTGTCCAGGTCGATGGTGGCGTTCTTGATGTTGGGGTTGAACGCCTTGAGGACCTTCTGGACGGTCTCGGGGCCGCCTTCCGGCATCACGCCGTCCTTGGTGAACATGGGCAGCGTGCTCTTGATGGCGCTCGCGTAGAGCGTCTTGTCGCCCTGGGAGTAGTCGGCCGGCATCTTGGCGGCGATCTCGTCCGCGGAGTGCGTGGACATCCACTTCAGGGTCTTCACGAACGCATTGACCAGCTTCTGGACCGTGTCCTTGTGACTGTTGACCCACTCCGTCTGCATGTACAGGCTTGACGACGGATACAGACCGCCGAGCGCCTCCTGCGACCCTTCCGGTGTCCGCATGTCGACGAGCACCGTGCCGAGCTTCTTCTGCAGGATCGTCGCGACGGTCGGGTCGGTGGTCATCCCCCCGTCGATGGAGCCCTTCTCCAGGGCCGCGATGAACGTCGCACCGGCGCCGACGGCGACCGGGCTGAACTCACTGACGTTCACCCCGTTCTTGACCGCGAGGTACTTGGTGAGGAAGTCCGTCGAGGAGCCGAGGCCGGTGATGCCGAGCTTCGTGCCCTTGAAGTCCTTGGGCGACGTGATGTCCTTCGCGCGCCGGGTGGACACGATCTCGACCTCACCGGGCGCGTGCGAGAACTGCACCACGGACTCGACGTGCTTGCCCTTGGTCTGCAGGTCGAGGGTGTGGTCGTAGAAGCCGACCGCGCCCTGGACCTGCCCCGAGACGAGCGCGGTCTCGGCCTGCACTCCGGCGGGCTCGCTCAGCAGCTCCACTTCGAGGCCCTCGGCGTCGAAGTAGCCGAGCCGCTGGGTGAGCATGGCGGGCATGTAGATGACCTTGTCCAGACCACCCACCATGATCTTGACCTTCTCGCCCTTGCCGTCGCCCCCGCCGCCCGCACCGGAGGAGGCGTCATCGGCGCAGGCGGTGAGCGAGGTGAGGGCGAGCAGGCCGGCCGCGGCGAGGGCGGCGCATCTGGCGGACTTGCGCATGGTGGTTCACGTCCTTGTGAGAGGGCGGTGCGGGAGGAAGTTCGGGTGCCGTGCGGGGTGTCGAGCGGGGGTCACTGCCCGGAGTCCGACGGCTTCCAGCGGAAGATGCGGCGCTCGGCGAAGGTGAGCAGGCCTTCGGCCGCCAGCGCGACGACGGCGAGGATGACCATCGCGGCATACACACCGGCCGCGTTGAAGGTGCCCTGGGACTGGGCGACGAGCAGACCGATGCCCTGGGTGGCGCCGATGTACTCGCCGACGATGGCGCCGATGAGCGCGAAGCCGAAGCTGACGTGGAGGCTGGTGAAGATCCACGAGGTGGCGGACGGGATGACGACCTGAAGCGTCACACGGCGGTCACTGGCGCCCAGGATGCGGGCGTTGGCGACGAGATTGCGGTCCACCTCGCGGGCGCCCTGGAAGGCGTTGAAGAAGACGGGGAAGAAGACCAGCACGACGGCCGAGGCGATCTTGGAGGCCGATCCGAGCCCGAACCAGATCACGAAGATCGGGGCAAGGACGATCCGGGGAATGGAGTTGAGCACCTTGATGTACGGACCAAGGACATCGGCGAGGAAGGCGACCCGTCCCAGCGCGATACCGGAGACCACCCCGGACACGACCCCGAGGATCCAGCCGACGAGCGCTTCCTGAAGCGTGACCCAGATCTGCGCGCCGAGCGAGCCGAGCGCGGTGCCGTGCATGACCCAGGTGTGGATCTGGTCCCAGATCTTCGACGGCATCGAGAAGTTGAACGGATCGATGGTCCCGGTCCGCGACAGCACTTCCCACAGCCCGAGCACGGCGACCAGCAGCAGCACACGCGCGAGGGCGACAACGGCCTTGCGTCTCCGGGCGGCACGCGCGCGTGAGTGCGCGCGGTCGGACTTGACGACGTCGACGGACGACGGAGCGGAGAGGACCTCAGGCGACATGGGCGGTACCTCTCTCGCGCGTGATGCGGACCTCTTCGCCGAGGGACTCCCAGATCTCGCGGTAGATCTCGATGAACCGCGGCTCCAGGCGCACCGATTCGACCTTGCGCGGGCGCGGCAGGTCGATGTCGAAGACCTGCTTCACGGTCGCGGGCCCGGCGGTCATCACGACCACCTTGTCGGCCAGCGCGATGGACTCCTCCAGGTCGTGGGTGACGAAGACGACCGAGGCGCCCGTGCCCTCCCACAGTTCCAGCAGTTCGTCCGACATCAGGGCCCTGGTCTGCACGTCGAGAGCCGAGAACGGCTCGTCCATGAGCAGGATCTCGGGGTCGTTGACGAAGGTGGCCGCGAGGGCGACGCGCTTGCGCTGGCCGCCGGAGAGCTGGTGGGGGTAGCGGTCCTCGAAGGCCGCGAGCCCGACGCGGGCGAGCCACTCGCGCGCCTTCTGCCTGGCCTCCGCCTTCGGCACACCGCGAAAGCGCGGGCCCGCCATGACGTTGGACAGGACCGTGCGCCAGGGGAACGTGGCGTCCTGCTGGAAGACGAAGCCGACCTTGTCCCCGACTCCGTCGACGGGCTCACCGGCCACCAGGACTTCGCCCTCGGTGGGCTCCTCCAGGCCACTGACCAGGGTCAGCGTCGTCGACTTGCCGCACCCCGTGGGTCCGACGACAGCGACGAACTCACCCCGCCCGACGGTCAGATCAAGCTCCCTGACCGCGGTGTGCAGACCCCCTGCCGGGGTCCTGAAGACCTTGCTCGCGCCCCGCAACTCGATCGCGGGGCTGATCTCTGCGCTCATGGCCTGGGACCGTAGAACGCGACGGGCCGGCGCAGCAGTCTTGTGGTCACAACCGCGACTTCTGCTCACAGGAGTCTGTTGTGCTCGTTTTGCGCGCGCTACAACACGGACTGAAACACGGGCTCAACGCTCGCCCGGCCCTGAGGGAGAGGCCCGATGATTGACGTCCTGGTCGTGGACGACGACTTCCGTGTCGCCGAGATCAACGCCAAGTACGTGGAGAAGGTTCCCGGCTTCCGGGTCGCCGCCCGCGCGCACAACGCCGCCCAGGCGCTCGCCGCGGTGGAGCGCGCCCCGATCGATCTGGTCCTGCTCGACCACTATCTGCCGGACCGGACCGGCCTCGAACTGGTCCACCGCATGCGGGAGCACGGCCATGGCACCGACGTCATCATGATCACGGCGGCGGGAGACGTGGCCACCGTGCAGGCGGCGATGCGCCTGGGCGCGCTGCACTATCTGGTCAAGCCGTTCACGTTCGCGGGTCTGCGCGCACGCCTCGACTCGTACGCGGCGCTGCGGCGCACCGTCGACCGGGTCAGCGGCCGAGGGGTGACGGGGCAGGAACAGGTCGACCGCATCTTCGGCGCCCTGCGCACCGCGCCCGCCCCCTCCGCGTCCAGACTGCCCAGCGGTCACTCGGAGCCGACGACGGACCTCATCTGCGAGGTGCTGCACGGGGCCGAACACCCGCTGTCCGCCCACGAGGTGGCCGCCCGGACCGGCCTCAGCCGCTCCACCGCCCAGCGCTATCTGCGTCATCTGGAGCAGGCGGGCCGGCTGAGCCTGTCCCTGAAGTACGGCATCACGGGACGGCCGGAGCACCGGTACGCCTGGGTGGCGCCGTAGAGGGCTCTCGTAGGCTCTGTACGGCGCCAGGAGGGCCCGCCCGGTGCCCACCGGGTGTCTCCGGGTGCCCACAGGCGTCTGCGGGCGCCTGCGGCCTCGTACGGATTCCTACGGGTGTCCCGCGTCCGTGGGTGTCTCAGACCGCCCCGGCCCCCGTCAGCGACCGCACCTCGGTCTCGGCGTGCTTCGCCTCGTCCGGTGGCTCGGCCGAGGTGACCGTGCCGAGCCAGCCCGCGAGGAAGCCCAGCGGGACGGAGACGATGCCCGGGTTCTCCAGCGGGAAGTACTGGAAGTCGACGGCCGGGAACAGCGAGTCGGGGCTCCCCGAGACGACCGGGGACAGCAGCACGAGCCCGAGCGCGGGCACGAGGCCGCCGTAGACCGCCCATACGGCGCCGCGCGTGGTGAAGCCGCGCCAGAACAGCGAGTACATCAGCACAGGGAGGTTCGCGGACGCGGAGACCGCGAAGGCGAGCCCCACCAGGAAGGCCGCGTTGAGGTCGCGGGCCAGCAGCCCGAGCGTGATCGCGACCACGCCGACGGCGACGGCGGCGATCCGCGCCACGGCCACCTCGCTGCGCGGGGCGACGCGACGGCGCCGCAGCGACGGATACAGATCGTGGGCCACCGAGGCCGAGGCGGCGAGGGTGATCCCGGCGACGACCGCGAGGATCGTGGCGAAGGCGATCGCGGCGACCACGGCGAACAGAACCGTTCCTCCGGTGGAGTCCGCACCACCGCCGAGGTTCCGCGCGAGCAGCGGCACCGCTGTGTTCCCGGCGGAGTTCGACTCCCGTACGGCGTCCGGTCCGAGGACGGCGGCAGCACCGAACCCCAGCACGATCGCCATCAGGTAGAAGCCGCCGATGAGTCCGACCGACCAGACGACCGAGCGACGCGCGGCACGCGCGGTCGGCACGGTGTAGAAGCGGGACAGGATGTGCGGCAGCCCGGCCGTGCCGAGCACCAGCGCCAGGCCCAGGCTGATGAAGTCGACCCGGGAGGCCCAGCCGCCGCCGTACTTGAGGCCGGGCGCGAGGAACGCCTGCCCGTGTCCGCTGCGTTCGGCCGCCGTCCGCAGCAGCGCGTCGATGTTCCCGTGGAAGCGCAGCAGGACGAGCACGGTCAGGGCGATGGTGCCGCCGAGCAGCAGGACCGCCTTGACGATCTGGATCCAGGTGGTGGCCCGCATCCCGCCGAGGGACACATAGATCACCATGAGCGCGCCGACGCCGATCACGGTCCACGCGCGCGCCGCCTCGCTCGTGTCACCGAGCAGCAGCGCCACCAGGCTGCCCGCGCCGACCATCTGCGCCACCAGGTAGAGCACGGACACGGTCACCGAGGACGTCCCGGCCGCGATGCGCACCGGACGCTCGCGCATCCGCGCCACGACGACGTCCGCGAGCGTGAACCGTCCGCAGTTGCGCACCAGTTCGGCGACGCAGAAGAGCACCACGAGCCAGGCGACGAGGAAGCCCACCACATACAGCAGCCCGTCGTACCCGAAGAGCGCGATGAGCCCGGTGACGCCCAGCAGCGAGGCGGCCGAGGTGTAGTCACCGGCGATGGCAAAACCATTCTCCATCGGCGAGAACAGCCGTCCGCCCGCGTAGAACTCCTCCGCCGAGCCATGGCGGTCGCGGCTCACCCAGGTCGTGATCGCGAGCGTGATCACGACGAAGACGCCGAACAGCAGGAGCGCCAGGGCCTGATGGTGTCCAGTCATCGCGCCCCACCCCTGAGCCCGCGCGTCAATTCCTGGGTGTTCCAGCGCAGATCGAGCGCGGCCCGGTCCCGGCGCAAGCGCGCGTGCCGCGCGTACGCCCACGTGAACAGGAACGTCGTCAGGAACTGCCCGATCCCGGCCACCATCGCCACGTTCACCGCGCCCGCGACCGGGCGCGCCATCAGCCCGGGTGCCGTCTGCGCGGTCACCACATAGCCCACGTACCAGGTGAGGGACAGCGCCAGGCCCGGGATCACGAACCTGCGGTACCGGCTGCGTACTTCCTGGAACGCCTCGCTGCGCCGCACCTCCAGATAGACCTCGGCCGCATCGCCCGTACGCTCCTGGCGCGCGGGCGGCACGACGGGCGCCGGGGAGCCCGTCCCGTCCGTCTCGCCCCAGCCCGAGGCCAGCGCGTCGTACCAAGGATCGTCGTACCTCGGCCGTTCCGACGCCCCCACGTCCGCGGGGGCCGGGTCACGGCCCTCGTACTTCTCCACCGGACTCTCAGGGCCGTCTCCGTGCCCGCGGGGACGGCCATCGCTTGACTGCATGCCCAAGGATGGGCAGATCGTGACGACCCCCGACTCCGCTTCCCCGACCCGTTCACCCCATCAGGTGACACACGGCACGGGTGACACAGGTGACGCGGGCGGCCCCGAAGGACGGGGCCGCACCGGGCGCCGTGCTACGCGTCGATGCGCGAGCGGTCCAGCGTCGCCGCCGAGCTGGAGATGAACTCCTTGCGCGGCGCCACATCGGTCCCCATCAGCAGGTCGAACACCTGCTCGGCGGCCTCCAGGTCGGAGAGGTTGATCCGGCGCAGGGTGCGGTGCCGGGGGTCCATCGTCGTCTCGGCGAGCTGATCGGCGTCCATCTCACCGAGGCCCTTGTAGCGCTGGATGGAGTCCTTGTAGCGGACGCCCTTGCTCTGGAACTGCAGGAGCTTGTCGCGCAGTTCGCGGTCCGAGTACGTGTAGACGTACTTGTCCTGGCCCTTCTTCGGCTGGACGATCTCGATGCGGTGCAGCGGCGGCACCGCGGCGAACACCCGGCCCGCCTCGACCATGGGCCGCATGTAGCGATGGAAGAGCGTCAGGAGCAGCGTACGGATGTGGGAGCCGTCCACATCGGCGTCGGTCATCATGATGATCTTGCCGTAGCGGGCCGCGTCGATGTCGAAGGTCCGGCCCGAGCCGGCTCCTATGACCTGGATGATCGCTCCGCACTCGGCGTTCTTGAGCATGTCCGTGACGGACGACTTCTGGACGTTGAGGATCTTGCCGCGGATCGGCAGCAGCGCCTGGAACTCCGAGTTCCGCGCGAGCTTCGCCGTACCGAGCGCGGAGTCGCCCTCGACGATGAACAGCTCGCTGCGCTCGACGTCGTCACTGCGGCAGTCGGCGAGCTTGGCGGGCAGCGACGAGGACTCCAGGGCCGTCTTGCGGCGCTGCGCGTCCTTGTGCTGACGTGCGGCGATCCGCGTACGGGCGGCGGCGACGGCCTTCTCGAGGACGACCCGGGCCTGCTGCGCGGCGTCCCGCTTCGTGGAGGTGAGGAACGCCTTGAGTTCCTTGGAGACCACGTTCGTGACGATCCGGCGGGCCGCGGAGGTGCCGAGGACCTCCTTGGTCTGGCCCTCGAACTGCGGTTCGGCCAGGCGCACGGTGACGACCGCGGTGAGCCCTTCCAGAGCGTCGTCCTTGACGATGTCGTCCTCGGCGACGCGCAGCAGCTTCTTGGTGCGCAGCACCTCGTTCACGGTCTTGGCGACGGCCTGCTCGAAGCCCGCGACATGGGTGCCGCCCTTGGGCGTGGCGATGATGTTGACGAAGGACCTGAGGGTCGTCTCGTACCCGGTGCCCCAGCGCAGCGCGACATCGACGCCCAGGTCCCGGGTGACCTCGGTGGGCGTCATCTGGCCGTGCTCGTCCAGGACGGGCACCGTCTCCTTGAAGGTGCCCTGCCCGGAGAAGCGCAGGACGTCGCACACCGGCTTGTCGCTCGCCAGGTACTCGCAGAACTCGCTGATGCCGCCGTCGAAGCGGAAGGACTCCTCGCCCTTGCTGCCGCCGTCACCGAGCCCGTACTCGTCGCGTACGACGATGGTGAGGCCGGGCACCAGGAACGCGGTCTGGCGGGCGCGCTGGTGCAGCGTCTCCAGGGAGAGCTTGGCGTCCTTGAGGAAGATCTGGCGGTCGGCCCAGTAGCGCACGCGCGTGCCGGTACGGGTCTTGGGGATCTTCTTCGTCCTGCGCAGCCCCCCCTTGGCCTCGAACCTGGCGTCCGGACCGTCCTTGGCGAAGGCGCCGGGCACGCCGCGCCGGAAGCTGATCGCGTGGGTGTGTCCACCGCGGTCGACCTCGACGTCCAGGCGCGCGGAGAGGGCGTTCACCACGGACGCGCCGACACCGTGCAGACCGCCGGAGGCCGCGTAGGAGCCGCCGCCGAACTTGCCGCCCGCGTGCAGCTTGGTCATCACGACCTCGACACCGGACAGCCCGGTCTTGGGCTCCACGTCGACGGGGATGCCACGGCCGTTGTCCCGCACCTCCACCGAGGCGTCGTCGTGCAGGACCACCTCGATGCGGTCGCAGTACCCGCCGAGGGCCTCGTCCACGGAGTTGTCGATGATCTCCCAGACGCAGTGCATCAGGCCACGGCTGTCCGTGGAGCCGATGTACATACCCGGGCGCTTGCGCACGGCCTCGAGGCCTTCGAGGACGAGCAGGTGCCGCGCGGTGTAGTTGGAACCGTCCCGGTCTGCTCCGGTCAGCAGCGCTGTGGACGGCACGGACGTCTCGGCGGTCACGCGGTTCGCTCCTCGCTGAATTTCAGATGGTGCCCTTGGCGACAAGGGGGGCGGCGGCGGCCGCCGGTCCGAGGGTACAGAGGCCTGATAGAGCCGTTGTCACGCCACCCTCGTCTGAACTCAGACTAGTCCAGAGTCGTACGGGCGTTCGAACTTGAGCCCGAGTGAAGTGCACATCACGTTCCCTTCGAGGCATGAACCCTTTAGGCTCCGGGCACGTCCTCATCAATAACCGGCAACCCGGCCGGGAGGACCGACACCCGACAGACAGCGCGAATCCGTACGACGCAAGGCACGCAATACGGCTCATTCGCCGCCAACCGGCAACGGACAGCCACCACGGAGAGAAATCTTCGAGGAAAAGCCGCGAGCGGGAACGTTTTCGGCCTGGTTGGATGTTGACCCTGGTAAGACAGCTCGTCGAGCTAGAGAAGAGGCGACGTGACTACTGTTCTGACCCCCGCGAGCCCGCTGACGGCCGCTGACCGCTGCGACCGCTGCGGCGCCCAGGCGTACCTGCGCGTCGTCCTCCTGAGCGGCGGAGAGCTGCTCTTCTGCGCCCACCACGGTCGCAAGTTCGAGCCGGAACTCAAGAAGATCGCGGCCGAGATACAGGACGAGACGCAGCGGCTCACCTCCGTTCCGGCGCACGCGCCCGAAGAGGAGCACTGACGCTTCGCCTTCACGACGAGCCCGCACCGGCGCGAGGCCGGTGAATGGTCGGCCACTTCGATCACAGGCAGTGGCCGCCCGTACTCGTAGGGCGCAGTGCGCCGACCTTCACGACGTACGTCGTCCTGGAGGCTCCATGTCGGCGTGACCCTACGAACAAGCGCCTTCGGGTAGGAACCCGAAGGCGCTCCTGTGCGACGCCACGCTCAGCGCCGTCGTCGCTCAGCCACCGGCCAGCGCGCGGACGACCTCCGAGACCCGCGTGTAGACCCCCGGGCTGCCGGCCCGACCGCATCCGCTCCCCCATGACACCAGGCCGATGAGCCGCCCCTTGGCGACCAGCGGCCCTCCGCTGTCCCCCTGGCAGGCGTCGTGGCCCCCCTTGGGGTCTCCGGCGCACAGCATGGAAGCGGGCGTGTACTTCCCCTCCGCCTCGCCGGGGTAGGCCCGCTCGCAGGCCGCGTTCGGCAGGACCCGGACGTGCGAGGCCCGCAGGCTGTGCTCGTAGTCCCCGCCCCCGGTGATGTCGCCCCAGCCGTACACCGTCGCGGCCGTGCCGGGCTTGTACGCCGGGTCACCGGCCTCGGCCATGGCGATGACCGAGCCCGCGGGCAGCGGATCGGCGAGGGTGAGCACGGCGAAGTCCCCGGCGTTCGTGGAACTGTTGTACGAGGGATTGACCCAGGCGGCCGACACCCGGATCTCCTTGCCCTGGTGGGACAGCAGATCGGTGCGGTTCGCGATGACCTTCAGGTCGCGCACCTTCCCTGGTGGCGCCCCGAGGACGGTCCTGCTCATACAGTGGGCCGCGGTCAGGACCACGGACCGGTCCACCGCCACTCCCCCGCAGAACTGCCCGGCCCGCGTACCACCGAACCGGTCACGGCTGGAGAGGGCGACCGCCCAAGGACTCTGCGAGATATCGACCGGGGAGCCTCCGATGACGACGCTGCCCTGGGCCGCCTGTGCGGGCGCCGACAGCGGCACCAGGGCCGCCGCGGCCGCGAGGGCCAGCGCTGGAGCGAAGGGACGACGCATACCTGTTCCTCACTGTGAGGTGATCGTGGAACACCCACAGTGATCCAATGTAAGGCGTCGCGCACATGCAAAGGGCCCGGCTTCCCTCGGGAAGTCGGGCCCTCGCCACCGCGGTGGAGGCTAGTCGAGGTAGTCGCGCAGCACCTGGGATCGCGACGGGTGACGCAGCTTCGACATCGTCTTGGACTCGATCTGACGGATGCGCTCGCGGGTGACGCCGTACACCTTGCCGATCTCGTCGAGGGTCTTCGGCTGACCGTCGGTGAGACCGAACCGCATGGAGACGACGCCCGCCTCACGCTCGGACAGGGTGTCGAGGACAGAGTGCAACTGCTCCTGGAGGAGCGTGAAGCTGACCGCGTCGGCCGGGACGACGGCCTCGGAGTCCTCGATGAGGTCACCGAACTCGCTGTCGCCGTCCTCGCCCAATGGGGTGTGCAGGGAGATCGGCTCGCGGCCGTACTTCTGGACCTCGATGACCTTCTCCGGGGTCATGTCGAGTTCCTTGGCCAGCTCCTCCGGGGTGGGCTCGCGGCCCAGGTCCTGGAGCATCTGGCGCTGCACACGCGCGAGCTTGTTGATGACCTCGACCATGTGCACCGGGATACGGATGGTGCGGGCCTGGTCGGCCATCGCGCGGGTGATCGCCTGACGGATCCACCAGGTGGCGTACGTGGAGAACTTGTAGCCCTTGGTGTAGTCGAACTTCTCGACCGCGCGGATCAGACCGAGGTTGCCCTCCTGGATGAGGTCCAGGAAGAGCATGCCGCGGCCGGTGTAGCGCTTGGCCAGGGAGACCACCAGACGGAGGTTCGCCTCCAGGAGGTGGTTCTTGGCGCGGCGCCCGTCCTCGGCGATGATCTCCAGCTCGCGCTTGAGCTTGGGGGCGAGCTTGTCGGCGTTGGCCAGCTTGTCCTCGGCGAAGAGACCGGCCTCGATGCGCTTGGCCAGCTCGACCTCCTGCTCGGCGTTGAGCAGGGGGACCTTGCCGATCTGCTTGAGGTAGTCCTTGACCGGGTCGGCCGTGGCACCGGCCGCCGCGACCTGCTGCGCGGGCGCGTCGTCCTCGTCCTCGTCGGAGAGCACGAAACCGGCGCTCTCGGCGCCCTCGGGCTCGTCGCCGCCCTTGCCGGGGGTCTCCTCGAGAACGTCTTCCTCGAGCAGCTCGGCGTCGTCCTTCTTGGCGGCCGTCTTCTTGGCCGCGGTCTTCTTGGCGGCCGTCTTCTTCGCGACCGCCTTCTTCGCGGTCGTCTTCTTCGCGGCAGCCTTCTTGGGGGCGTCCTCAGCCGAGTCGTCGGCGACCGGCGCCGCGGCGGCGGCAGTGGCCTTCTTGGTGGTCACCGTCTTGGCCGCGACGGTCCTGGTGGCCGTGCGCTTGGCCGAACTCTTCGCTGCGACGCTCTTTCGGGTGCGCTTGGGTTCTGCGGCACTGACCATCAGCGTCACACCCTCTTCCTCGAGGATCTGGTTGAGGCTGCGCAGTACGTTCTTCCACTGAGTGGCCGGAATCTGGTCAGCTTCGAAGGCCCGACGCACATCGTCGCCGGCGATCTGCCCATCAGCCTTTCCCCGCTCAATGAGGGCCATGACGGAGACGGACTCGGCGATCTCCGGCGGGAGCGTACGGGATGTGCTGGCCGACACGAACAACCTCTCGGAACGTTGGAAAACGGCTTCCGGCCCCGTCCGACACGGACAGAGGCCGACCGCCGGCTTGGGGATGGGCCGACGGCGCGGGCGCGGGCCGGGAAGATACACAGCGCCGTGAACGGCGTCTGTATTCCCTCCTCGGCTGCCACCTCTTAGGTCATCGCACAGCTTCGAAGAGCGTTACGCCGAATCTGCGTGGCCCGAGTCACACCCCGTAGTTACTCAAAAGTATGCGGATGCGGGCATAGACGGTCACTCGCCGTCGGACGCCGCCGGGCCCCGGGAGAATCCGACGGGGCCCGACGGCGAGTGAACGGCGTGTGTGCCCGCGCGGACCGCGCGCCGACGCACGAAGGCGCCCGCCCGCCGGCCCGCACCGCCCGCCGTGTGCGGTCAGTGTTCGCGCGGTGCGGGCACCACGCGCTCCACCTCGGGATGGACGGTGAGCAGTTGACGCATGGCGTTCTCGGCCGCCGCGCCGTCGCCCGAGGCGAGCGCGTCGACGATCCGGGCGTGCTGGGTGAGCGTGGCCTCGTTCGGGCGCTCGCACCCGGTGACCGGGCCGCCGGAGACCTGGAGAGCGGCCGAGACGATGCCCGAGAGGTGCTCCAGCATGCGGTTCCCGGCGACCTGGATGAGCAGCGAGTGGAACTCCGCGTCGGCGCGCGAGAAGGTCAGGGCGTCACCCTGTCCCATGGCGTGACTCATGATCTCCACCATGTCGCCGAGCCGCTGCTGCACCTCCTCGCGTCCGTGCCCGGCGGCCAGGCGGGCGGCGAGCGGCTCGATGGTCCAGCGCAGCTCGCTGAGCTCACGACGCTGGTCGTCGCGCTGCGGCCCGAAGGCCCGCCATTCGATGATGTCCGGGTCGAGGAGGTTCCAGTCGCTCACCGGGCGCACGCGCGTACCGACGTTCGGGCGGGCGCTGACCAGGCCCTTGGCCTCCAGGACGCGCAATGACTCACGGACGACGGTGCGGGAGACCTCGAAGCGCTGGCCGATCTCCTCGGGCACCAGCGGACGGTCCGCGCCCAGGTCCCCCGAGACGATCATCTGGCCGAGCTGCTGGACGAGTTGGCCGTGCAGTCCGCGTCCGCGGCTTCCGGAGGCGCGTCGGCCGACGCGGCCCAGTTCCGGATCCGCCCCCTCCCAGGAAGGTGCGCCGACGCGGTCGGCGGGGGGCGCCTCGGCGTAGGGGTATCGGTCGAGTTCGCCCGATCCGGCCAGGCCGGGGTCTGTGGAACGGGCGGCGGTCATCATGGTGTGCGCAAGGGTACTCACGGATCCTTTGTCGGCGCCGTCTCCAACTCCCTTGAGGTCTTTGGTGAAAAGCACACGAAAGGGTGATCGCTCACTGCGTCGCAATTGACGCCTTATCGGAAAGAAGTGGGCGCGCTTCGAGGGAGTTGTGCACACAGGGGACCGGATGCGCGCGGATGGTGGTCATCAGGCCCGGCTCCGCAGGGTCGCGAGCAGATACGCACACAACAGCACCGTGATGGACAAGGCCAGTGCGCCGCCCACAGGTTGGGCCGTCACGCGCGCCACGGCGGCCAACCGGCTCTCCCCGCCGAAGGACCCTCGCGGCGCCGACGCGCTGAGATCCGTCGCGCCGCGGAAGGCCCGTTCTCCCAGGGCGTTCTGTGCGAGGGGGACGATCAGGACGGGCACCGCGAGCACTGCGGCGAGACCGGCGGACGTGGACCGGAAGACCCCGGCGGCCAGCACACCGGCCCAGGCGCATCCCACGACCAGCCCTAGCCAACTCGCGCCGGGAGAAGGCCAGTCAGCGGGAATTTCGGCCAGGTCGGGTCCGTGGAAGAGGGCGAGGGTCCCGAGGTCGCAGCCGACGGTGAGCAGGGCCAGGGTCAGCGCGGCGACCCCGGCGACGAGGAGCTTCGCGGCGAGCAGTCCCACAGAGCGGGGGACGGTGTCCCGCGATCCCGTCAGAACGGGGTGCCGGAACTCGTCGCCGAAGGCGTGGGCGCCGAGCAGTCCCGCGCCGAGTGCCGCGGGCGGCAAGGGGAGTTCACGGGGCCAGGCCGCCGGCAAGAGGTCCTGCGCTGTGTGCCGGCTACGGGCGAGGAGCAGGCAGACGAGGACGGAGAGGACCAGCACGGCCGCCGCGATGCCGTATCCCGTCGGGGTTCCGATGGCGCGGCGCACCTCGTAGCGCAGCGGTCGCGACGGGGCGTGAGCGGGCCGGACACGGAGGGGCGGCGGCAGCGGAGGGAGTGCCTCCGCGGCCTCGTCCGGGCAGGACGGGGCGGCCGTCTCGGCGAGCGCGCGCGGACCCATGTCACCGGTCTCGTCGGCCAGTTGATGGACGAGGATGCCGTTGCGGAACGCGGTCTCGCCGATGTCGGCACACGTACTGCCGTACACCGACAGCCGGTTGCCGTCCTCGTGGACGACTTCCAGGGAACGTCGCATCGCTCGGGCCTCCTTGGTGAGAAGGGTGCCGAGGCGGGTGGCGTGCGGGCTGTGCACGCTGACGCGGGGCCGTAGCCGGGTGCGGGCGAAGTCGGCGGCCTCCTGGTCGGCGGCGAGCCGCCCGTTGTCGAGCGTGACGACGTGATCGGCGGTGCGCGCGGCCTCCTCGGGGTCGCGCGTGGTGAACAGGACGGTGCCGCCCCGGGCGGCGTGCGCGCGCAGCAGAGCGTGCACCTGGTGGCCTTCGCGGGTGGAGAGGCCGCGGGTCGGGTCGTCGAGGAGGAGCGCGTGCGGGTCGGCGAGCAGGGCGCGGGCGAGGCCGAGGCGGCGGTCCTCACCACGCGTGAGGGTGCTGAGGCGCGCGTCGCGCAGCGCGCCGAGTCCGACCGCTTCGAGGACTTCGTCGGCGCGGCGGACGGGCACCCCCGCGGCGGCGGACATCATGCGCAGCACTCCGCGGACCGTGCGCGCCGGATGCCCGGGAACATCGCCGAGGAGGACGCCGACCTCCTGCCAGGGGCGGGCGACGCGGTGCAGCGGCCGACCCCGGAAGCAGGTGACGCCTCGGCCCGGTCGACGTTCGAGCATGAGCCCGAGCACCGTCGTCTTACCCGCGCCGGAGGCCCCGAGGAGCGCGGTGACGCGGCCTGCGCGCGCCTCGAAGGACACGTCGCCGACGGCGGGCGGAAGGTCCTTGAGGGGGATGCTGGTCAGTCCGATCGCCTGGATCACCCGAAGCAAGATAGCGTGATATGCCCATTTTCCGGTCATCTTGAAGGCGACCGGCCCCCATATGCTCCCCGTTCGGACGTCTGTCCGGGGCCAACCGTCCCCGCGTGGGACGGTGGCCCGACCACCCACCGTCCTTGCGTGGGCCGGTGGCCAGAGCGCCCGCCGGCCCGCGTCGGCTGGTGATCAGTGCGCCGACCGTCCCGCGTCGGCCGGTGGTCAGACCTCGGGGCGCAGCATCGGCGGATTGAGGAGCGTGGCGCCGCCCGCGCGGAAGAGCTGCGCAGGGCGGCCTCCCTGGCGGGTGGTCGTACCGCCCGCGGGGACGAGGAAGCCGGGGGTGCCGGTGACCTTGCGGTGGAAGTTGCGCGGGTCGAGCGCGACGCCCCACACGGCCTCGTAGACCCTGCGAAGCTCACCGACGGTGAACTCGGGTGGGCAGAACGCGGTGGCCAGTGACGAGTACTCGATCTTGGAGCGGGCGCGTTCGACACCGTCCGCCAGGATCTGCGCGTGATCGAAGGCGAGCGGCGCCGCCTGCTCCCCGTCCCTGCCGTGGCCGCCCTGCTGGAGCAGTTCCTCGACGGGCGCCCAGCGGGCGCCGCTGGCGTCGCTGCCCGGCCGGGGCGCGGGCAGGTCGGGGGCGAGCGCCAGATGGGCGACGCTGACGACTCTCATCCGGGGGTCGCGCTTCGGGTCTCCGTAGGTGGCCAGTTGCTCCAGATGCGCACCGTTGTCCTGGGCCGGGGCGGACGGATCGTGGGCCCGCAGTCCCGTCTCCTCGGCCAGCTCGCGCGCCGCGGCCTGCGCCAGATCCTCGTCGTCCCTGACGAAGCCGCCCGGGAGCGCCCAGCGCCCCTGGAAGGGCGGCTCGCCCCTGCGGACCGTCAGCGCGCACAGTGCGTGACGGCGCACGGTCAGCACGACCAGATCCACGGTGACAGCGAAGGGCGGGAAGGCTGACGGGTCGTAGGGCATGCCGCGATCATAGTCGTCTGCCTGACGATAAACACTCCGTTCGCCTACTGCCGCGACGGCTGATCCGCTTCTGTCCGATACAGGTCTCATCACCGGCTTGCCTTCCCCGCTCGTCCACCAGGTCACCGGGGGTCACCCCCCGAGCTGTAGTCCGTCGGCCGCCTCCTCCACCATGGCGAGGCCGGTCCGGCCGATCCGTACGGAGAAGGGGGCTCCGGCAAGCCTCAGGCCGGTCAGGACGATCTCGCCGAGCGGCGCGCCGTGCATCGGACGCAGTGTCACCGTCTTCGCCGGGGCGTCCGGGCGGAGTCCGGCGAGTGTGGTCAGAAGCAGCACCCCGGCGGCTGCCGCCGTGGCGGCGGGGCGGCAGGCCGCCGGATGCGCCACCGGGGCGCCGCCTCTCGCGCGCGGCTCGCCCGCGTACATCTCGGGCAGCCGGTGTCCGAAGGTCTCCGCCGCCGCCAGCATGCCGTGCAGCAGCCCGCTCGCCTCCCTGTCATGGCCCGCGGCGGCCAATCCGGCGACGGCGATGGCCGTCTCCTGTATCCGCACGGCCCCGCTGCGGTGTCCGAACGGGTTGTACGCCGCCTCGCCGGCGCTCAGGCCGCGCAGCCCCCAGCCCGAGTTCACCCCGGTTTCCGTCAGCAGCCGGGCGAGCTGCTCGGTCCGTGCCCGGTCGAGCAGGCCGGGCGCCAGGGTGCCGGAGCCGAGCAGGCCGGTGTCGAGGAGGTGGGCGGCGCCCGCGCCGAGGTGCGGCACGACTCGTCCGTCGGGCGTGCGGGCGGCCACCGGTCTGCCGCCCGAGAGGTCCTCGGTCCAGAAGTCCTCGTGGAACGCCTCCCGGAGCGCCTGTGCCCACTGACGCAGCTCCGGTGCCCCCGGGCGCCCGTAAGCGTCGAGCAGGTCGGCGCCGAGGAGGGCGGCCCGATGGGCGTGCGCCTGGATCTCGCAGCGGTGCGGCCCGTCCGGTTGCGGGTCGGGGAGGTAGGTGCCGTCGCCGACCGTGGTGCGCAGCCAGCGCAAGCAGCGCTCGGCCGCGGGCAGCAGCTCCTCCGTCTCCCGTTCGGGCAGGCCCCATCGCCGGGCCTCGGCGAGCACCGCGGGGAAGAGCAGGGTCGACTCGGTGCCCGTGCAGCCCGGTGGGAGGTGTGCGCCCGCGTCCCGCCGAGGGCCCGGGATCATGCCTGATTCGGCTCCACTGCCGCGGAGTTGGGTACGGGCCAGGATGCGCAGCGTGCCCGCGGCGAGCCGGGTGCCGAGCGGCAGCGTCATCCGGGCCGCGGCCAGCGCCTCGGCCGGTGCCGGACCGCAGCGCCACGGTGCCCCCGCCGCGAGTTGGAGGTCCGCCGGATGCAGGGGGTCGCGCAGCAGCAGGGCATGGAGATCCTCGACACAGGTACGCAACAGCGGTTGAACCCGGGGATCGTCGCCCGTGGCCACGGCCGGTGCGAGCGGACTTCTGGCGTCGCGTCCCACCGCTGCGACCCGACCGGCTCTCACCGGCCGCACCCGCAGTTCCAGGCTCTTGGTCCCGCCGGGAGGCAACTCCAGCTCCCAGCGCAGGAGTCCGGCGGAGGCGAGGGAGTCGGACGGCGGCGGGTGAGCCGTGACCACGGCGTCGCCCGTATTACCGGACCAGCGCAGCCCGAACGCGTGGACGCTGGCGGAGAGTTCGGGCCCGGCACCACCCGAGGCGATGGCACTCAACTCCGCGAGATCCGTACCGAGGGCCACCTCCACCGGCAGACGCAGCGGGCGCGGGACCGCGCTGCGCAGGGTGATCAGCTCCGTGCCGTCCGCGTGCCGGACACGCTCCACGACGACATCCGGGTCCGGGCCGGTGTCGGAGGACGCGTGCACCGTCCCCACGAAGTGGGCGCGGTCGGCCTCGATCATCCGGGCCTGCACGGCGAGCGGCTCCCGACCCGCCACCCGCACCTGGCAGCGGGAGAGCAGACGCCGACCCGCGCGGTAGAACCCCTCCAGGCCACTCCCGGTCAACTGCCCCTGGTCCGTGGAGATCGCGAGTGCGGGCAGGGCGACGCAGATCAGCGCTGTGTGGACGGGCGGCAGGTCGACGAGGCGGCGCTGCGGGAGAGGAGGGCGTCGCGGCGAGCCGGACGGCTGCGGACGGACGGCGGGCATGGGCACCGGTGATCGGCCCAGGTCCCCGGCCGCTGCCGGTGGGGTACTTGTCGGCGGCGCGGGCCGGGGCAGCTCGCGGCGGGGAGATCGGTCGCCGTCGGGGGCGAAGGGCAGTGCGGACAGGGGCATGAAACGGCTTCCTCTGCGCTCGGTACGCCAGGGGCGTGCCCGGCGCCGGGTGAGGGGCTCCGGAGGTCGTGAGCGGTGCGGTGGCGCGCCCCGGGCGCGGGTTCGGCCACACAGGTGAACGGAAAGGACCTGTCCCAGGTCACGCTCCGGGCCGGGGAAGCCGACCGAACGGCGGTGTACCGAAGGGGCCGGAGGGCAGCTCACGCTCATGTGCCCTGCTCCCCCGTACGCGGCTCCCCCGTGGTCCGGCCAGGCTCGGGGCGGGTCCGGGCGTGGCTGCGCGTGTCGTCCGCTGACCGCCGCGAGGCCTCGCCGGTGGTCGGGGCGTCGGACGGGCGCCGGTGGCGGAGTCCGAGCGCTCGGGGAGAACGGCTGCCCGGCCGGCGACCGGCCGACGGGCGTGGCATGCGAGGCCGTCGGGGAAGGGTGCGGGCGTGCCATGACCGCCCCGTGGTGCCGGCCCTCCCCTGACGAGGAGCCAGAGCAGCGGGCGTGGCCGGGGCGGGGTTCTCGTCGCAGAGCGATGCGGCATGCTCGGCGTGCCCTTGCCCGGCCGCCCCTTTCGCGCGATCCGCTCTCTCCGCGCGCAGGCATCGGCGGACGGACTCCGGGTCAAGGCCCTCGTTGCAGGCCTGGTGCAGAAGGCGGGCGAAGAGGTAGTCGGGATCCGCGCCCAGGGCCATGGCGAAGGCTTCGCGGGCCTCGACTTCGTCGCCGGTGGACCAGGCGACCCATCCGGCGAGCGTCAGCGGCGCGGCGGCATGTTCTCCGTACGATCCGACGCAGCGGCGGGCCAGGGCACGCCACAGCCGCAGGGCCACCGGAGCCTCCGCGCCCTCCATCCACGCCGCCGCGCGGTCACGCGTCGTGCGGTCCTGCAAGCCGAGGATCAGGGCCGCCGCCTCATCGTGAGCAAGCAGTTCGTCGTCACGGAGATCCGACGGCAGTGTGCCGGACACGGGGGACAGCTCGGCGAGACGTGCCATGACCCGCTCGGCCAGCCCGAGCGTCTCCGCGGCGACATCCTCACGGGTGCCGTCGTCCAGGATCCTCGGTACGAGTGCCAGGCTCGCGGCGTCCAGGGCCGCTTCCTGGTCGAGCGCGGCCGATGTCTCCCAGGGGCTGAGCCTCTCCCTGAACTCCTTGAGACTGCCCCGCACTTGAAGGCCCGCGTAGGTCGCGGCGGCGGCCAGGACGGAGGTACCGGGCAGGCCCATCGGCCGGCCTTCGGCCGGGCAGCAGTCCGAACTCGGGCAGCAGTAGGACCAGTAGCGGCCGTCGGAGATGCACAGCGCCTCCACCACAGGGATGTCGAGGCTGCCGCAGGTGGTGCGCAGTACTTGGGCGAGCGGCCTGAGGCGTTCCATGACGTCACGGCCCGTCTCCCCGCACGCCGGGTCCTGGACGACGTAGGCGACCATGCTCTGCGGGCGGGCGCCTCTGCGTTCGCTGCCGGTCACCAGTCCCTGCACCAACTGCCGTGCCGCGGAGGGCCAGTCGTCGGGGTGGGGCGGAATGCCGAGCCGTGCGCGCCCGCCGAACCTTCCCCGCCTGTCCTGGTCGTGCAGGGCAACCAGCACGATGCTGTCCTCGGGGCGGTACCCCAGCAGATACGGCAGGGCGTCGGCCAGCTCGGCGGGGGTGCGCAGCGTGACCTGGGGCCCGCCGTCGACGCTCGCCGAGGAGCCATGTCCTGTGTACACGGTGGGCCCGCCGTCATGGGGCGCGGATCCATGCATATCGCCGATGCCGGAGGAGCCGGCCGCTTCGTCGTGGTTCGTCATGCCGTGACCATCTCGCGGATTCCGAAATTCCGCTTGAGCCTGTGGATAACCATGGCCATGAGCACGCCAGGGGTTGTCCACAGGCGGACCGGCTTCCGCGCACGATGTCCGACCGCTCGGGTTACATGGACGCATGACGAACGAAGCCACACCCCTGGCCGGTGGCTGCACCCGCGCCGGGACCGAACTCAGCCCGCAGCGGCGAGGACCAGCGGAAGGACTTGGCCGCTGCCCGCCTGCCGGAGAAGGCGGGCGGCGACGGCGAGGGTCCAGCCGGAGTCGGTGCAGTCGTCCACGAGCAGGACCGGGCCCGAAGAACGCTTCAGGGCATCGGCCAGCTCCTCGGAGACCGTGAAGGCCCCGGACAGTGCCCTGAGACGTTGGGCGGAGTTGCTGCGGTGTGCCGTGCGAAGGCCGCTCGGCTCGGTGTGGGTCAGAGTGCCCAGGAAAGGAAGGTGCCCGATGGCCGCGATTCCCTGCGCGAGGGAACCGACCAACTGCGGGCGGGCCACGGACGGTACGGCGACGACTCCTACCGGCCGGGCAGAGGCGTCCGGCACGTCCGGCGCCCAACCCCCCGCAGAGCGTGCCCAGTCGGCGAGGACGGCCACCGCGGCCCGCAGCACGTCGTCGGGGACCGGCCCGTCCGGCGCGTTCTCGGCCAGCAGAGGGCGCAGCCGGTTGCCCCAGCCGATGTCCGAGAGCCGCCCCAGGGCGCGCCCGGTGGAGCACTGTTCCCCGGCCGGGATACGGCCCTTGAGGTCGATACCGAGTGCGGGCATGCCCGTGGGCCACATCCGGCGCGGCTCGATCTCCACGCCGGGGCGGTCCAGTTCCTTCACCGCTCCGGTCAACGCCTCCGCCGAGACGGACGACTCGGCCCACGCTCCCGCGCAGTTGTCGCAGCGGCCGCACGGGGCAGCACCCTCGTCGTCCAACTGGCCGCGCAGGAACTCCATACGGCACCGGGTCGTGCTCACGTAGTCCCGCATGGCCTGCCGCTCTGCCGCCCGCTGCCGCGCCACCCACGCATAGCGCTCGGCGTCGTAGACCCACGGCCGGCCGGTGGAGATCCAGCCGCCCTTGACGCGTTGGACCGCCCCGTCCACGTCGAGCACCTTGAGCATGGTCTCCAGACGCGTGCGGCGGAGGTCGACCAGGGCCTCCAGGGCCGGTACGGACAGCGGCCGTCCGGCGTTGGCGAGGGCCGAGAGCGTCTGACGTACCTGCTCTTCGGGCGGGAACGCGGTGTCGGCGAAGTAGCGCCAGATCGCCTCGTCCTCCTTGCCCGGCAGCATGAGCACATCGGCGTGCTCCACCCCGCGGCCCGCGCGGCCGACCTGTTGGTAGTAGGCGATCGGAGAGGACGGTGAACCAAGATGTACGACGAAGCCCAGATCCGGCTTGTCGAAGCCCATACCGAGCGCGGAGGTCGCCACGAGCGCCTTGACCCGGTTCTCCTTGAGGTCGTCCTCGGCCTGGAGCCGGTCGGCGTTCTCCGTACGGCCGGTGTAAGAAGCCACCTTGAAGCCGCGCTGCTTCAGGAAGGCGGTGGCCTCCTCGGCCGCGGCGACGGTGAGGACATAGATGATCCCGGAGCCCGGCAGCTCGTCGAGGTGCTCGGCGAGCCAGCCCAGGCGGTGCGCCGCGTCCGGCAGCCGGACGACCCCGAGCCGCAGGCTCTCCCGCTCCAGCGAGCCACGCAGCACCAGAGCCTCCCCGGCACCGGTACCCAACTGCTCGGCCACATCCGCCGTGACGCGCGCGTTGGCGGTCGCCGTGGTGGCCAGCACCGGCACACCGGGGGCGAGGTCGCCGAGCATCGCCCGCAACCGGCGGTAGTCAGGCCGGAAGTCGTGGCCCCAGTCGGAGATGCAGTGCGCCTCGTCGACCACCAGCAGACCGGTCGTGGCCGCGAGCTTGGGCAGCACCTGGTCACGGAAGTCCACGGAATTGAGGCGTTCGGGGCTCACGAGGAGTACGTCGGTCTCACCACGCTCGACCTCCGCGTAGATCGTCTCCCACTCCTCCGGATTGGCCGAGTTGATCGTGCGTGCGCGGATACCGGCCCGCTCCGCGGCCTCGACCTGGTTACGCATCAACGCCAGCAGCGGCGAGACGATCACCGTGGGACCGGAGCCGCGTCGGCGCAGCAGGGCGGTGGCGACGAAGTACACCGCCGACTTCCCCCAGCCGGTGCGCTGCACCACCAGAGCACGCCGACGCTCCTCCACCAGGGCGGCCACCGCCTGCCACTGGTCCTCCCGCAGCCGCGCCGCACCCTCCGGGGCGCCGACCAGCTCGGCGAGGACGGCATCGGCTTCGGCACGCAGCTCCAGGTTGTCCATACCCCCATGCAACCCGATTCCGAGGGCCACCGGCCAACTCACTCAGCGTGACAACCGCCTTGCCGACGGTGCGCCTGTGCCCTCGCCTCTCGGGGTGTGGCCACGAGATACCCCCAACCGGCAGGGCAGGAGAGCGCGTTGACGCTGATCCGTGTTGCGTACGCGCGGCCGGCCTCTGCCCAAGAGCACGTCTGCACAGGCCGACAGGGGATGTAGGTCACATATCGCCAGAAGGCGAGCAGCGGTTCATCGCGCTCGTTGCCGCATGTCCGTTCGACGGGGAGAATCGAGGTCCGCTCCCCGCGCGGCTCGTCCGTGATCCGGCAGAGCTCCGCCGTGGTGGGCGCTCCCCCAGTCCGATCCCGCCCGCCCCGTGAGCGGGTAGCCGAAGGGAGGACCGTGACCTTCGGATTCACTTCGTCCTCACCAGCATCCCTGTCGGTCGCCGCCGAACCGTCCGCCGCCTCGGCTCCCTTGGCCCGGATACTCGAGCCTGCGGAGTGGGCAGCCGCCGGGATTCCGCTGCTCCGCAACCCCCGAGAGATCGTCGGCGCGCTGCACGCCCTGCATCAGCCACGGCACTCCACGGCCGTCGTGGCCGTTCTGGATCCGGACGGACGGCTGCGGGCGAGCGCGTCGTTCACCCGGCTCCCCGCCCCGGCGGACGGGTGGGTGCTCCGCAACGCGCTGCTCGCCCGGTTGCGTCAGGTCATCCCGCACGATCTACGGCGGCGGGCTCCCGTACGGACCGCCGTGCTGCTCTACTGCCGTGAGGGCGAGGCGCGTTGGACGGAGGAGGACGGGGCGTGGATGTGGGGCCTGCGGGACGCGTGCACGCTGCACGGGCTGCGGTGCGGTGCGTACATCACGCTGACGCGTGACGGCTGGCAGGTGCTCGGCGAGGGCCGGGGCGGACGCCACCCCAACGCGCAGTCATCGCCGGGAGCATCCGCTCCGCCGGGGGCACCGCCACCGCTCCCGCTGACCGGGGGCGCCGCCTCGGAGGTACTCCGCCGGGCCACCGCCCGCTGAACGCGGCGACCTCGCAGAGGCTGTCCCGGTCCGTGGCGATGCCACATCGGCCAGGGTTGGTGCGGGCACAAGCCGAAGCGACCTCTGTGCCGGGGGCGTCGACGCGACCCCCTCACCGCCCCCGGCCGAGACCCGGACCGAACCCGGTGACCGGGTTCCGGACCTGCGGCGCGAGGACGGAACGCGGGTGGTCCGGCAGTGCCGGACCACTCAGACTCCCGCGCCCAGCACCGAGTTGATCTGCTGCGGGTTGCCGCAGACGATCAGCAGGGCATCGGCCCGGCCGAGCGCCAGGGGAAGCGACGTGGCGACAGTGGCGTCGTCTCCGCCGTTGACGGCGACCACGACCACCGGGCGGCGGGCGGCACGCGACGCGACGGAGGCGTCCGCGTAGAAGACGTCGTCACCGGCCTCGTGCTGGGCCCAGTAGGCGGCTTCGCCGAAGGACAGTTCGTGCGCGGCCCACGGGTGCGGATCGCCGGTGGTGATCACCAGCACCTCACCAGGGGCGCGACCGGAGTCCAGCAGCAGGTCGACGGCTTCCTCGGCGGCGTCCAGCGCGCCCTCGGCGGAGGCCGGGACCAGTTGGATCTGCGGGGTGGAAGCAGGAGCGGACGGCCCTGGCTTCGCGGGCTCGTGCGAGCCGCGCTGAGCCGGCACGGGCCGAACGGGACCCGGACGACCGGGACGCGCAGGGGCCGCGGGGCGGGGGCCGGGTACAGGACGAGGGGTCGGCGCGGTGCGGCCGCTGGCCGGAGTGACGCGGGGACCCTGGGCGCTCTCGTGAATCTGAGACTCCTCGGGAATGAGAGGCATGAGCTGATTTTTATCAAACGCCGATACGAGACGCGTCGGCGGGTTGCACATGAGTGCGATCGGAACCGGTCAGAAGTCGAAGCCGAGCTGGCCCTCGATCTCCGGCGCGGTTCCAGCCGCCCAACTGCGGACCTTCTTGAGATGCCGCCACTGGGGCAGCGCATCAAGATACGCCCACGACAAGCGGTGGTACGGGGTGGGGCCCCGCTCCTCCAGCGCGGCCTTGTGCACGGGCGACGGATACCCGGCATTGGCAGCAAAACCGAAGTCTGCATGGTCGAGGCCCAGTTCGGCCATCATTTTGTCGCGGTGAACCTTCGCGATCACCGAAGCCGCCGCGACCGCCACACACGACCGGTCACCCTTGATCACGGTGCGCACTCTCCAGGGCGCCCCCAGATAGTCGTGCTTGCCGTCGAGGATGACCGCGTCGGGGCGGACCGGCAGCGTCTCCAGGGCGCGCACCGCCGCGAGCCGGAGGGCGGCCGTCATCCCGAGGTCGTCGATCTCCTCCGGGGAGGCATGGCCGAGGGCGTACGCCGTCACCCACTTCTCCAGCAGCCCGGCGAGCTCGGTGCGGCGCTTGACGGTGAGCAGCTTGGAGTCGGTGAGGCCCTCTGGCGGTCGACGCAGGCCGGTGACCGCGGCGCAGACGGTGACCGGGCCGGCCCACGCACCGCGCCCCACCTCGTCGACACCGGCGATGACCTTCGCTCCGGTCGTGGCGCGAAGGGAGCGCTCGACGGTGTGAGTAGGGGGTTCGTACGGCATGGCGTCCTTAGCGTACGCCGCCGGGATCCCTGCGCGACACCCCGGTTTCCCCTGACGCCCGAGCACCCCGCTCCGCCCCCTTCCCGAAGGCGGCCACGGGACGGCCACAGGACGGGCGCAGGGCGGGCGCGGGATCGCGCCCCAGCCGTGTCCGCGCCGACCCGAAGGCCCGGTTCAGTCGCCTTCCGGCCGCAGCAGCGGAACCATCAACTGGTCGATCATCTCCTCGAGATCCCGCTCGCACCATTCACTGCCGCACACCTTCGCGCGGTACATCATCATCGCCGGGATGACATCGAAGACGTACTCGTTCGCGGCGCCACCGCGCACCTCCCCACGCTCTATCCCGCGGATGGTGACCTCACGCAGCAGCTTCGAGGTCGGCTCGACGAGACCTTCGAAGATCACGGCGTGGAAGCGTTCAGCCTGGAGCGTGTCGCATTCGTGAATCACCGAGCGAAGCGCCAAACCGGGGCACGAGTACATCACCTCCCGCGCCTGCCGACACAGCGCCAGCAGATCCTCGCGCACGCTCCCGAGGTCGGGCGCCCGATCGAGGCGCGGCAGCGCCGCCTGGAGCGCCGCCGCGACGAGTTCCTCCTTGGACGACCAGCGGCGGTAGACCGCGGCCTTGCCGGTCTGAGCGCCGGCCGCGACCCCCTCCATGGTGAGGCCGTTCCAGCCGACGGTACCGAGCTGCTCCAACACGGCGTCGAGGATCGCGCGTTCGAGCACGGCACCGCGCCGGCGCAGAGAGACCGGCTGCGCGGACGCGGCCGTCGGGGACGAAGTAGCCATCTGTACATCTCCGTTGAGCGTGGGGACGGGGATTGCGAGGCCCGTGGGACTGCGGCGACTACAGGGACTGCAGGGACCACAGGGGAAGCGGCGAGCGGGTGGGCGATGTCGTTGGAATCGAATTCAGTGAACGCTTGCGTTCCCTAAAGGGGATTGCTTACCGTTGGACGTGACAGTGAACGCGGCCGTTCACTAACTCACCTGTGGGGGACTCTCCGTGACAACCTCTCCGTTACTCCGGGATCAGAAGCAGGAAGCCACGCGCCGGGAAGGGCGTCCGGGCATCGCACTCGCCGTCATCGTGGCCTGCCAACTCATGGTGGTACTCGATTCGACGATTGTGAACATCGCGCTGCCGCACATTCAAGGCGCGCTCCGATTCAGCACCACCGATCTCACGTGGGTGATCAGCGCCTACACGCTCACCTTCGGCGGTCTGCTGCTGCTCGGCGGCCGGGCCGGTGACATCCTCGGGCGGCGTCGGGTCTTCATGACCGGCATCCTGCTGTTCACCTTGGCCTCGCTGCTCGGCGGACTGGCGCAGGAGCCCTGGCAGTTGCTGACCGCGCGCGCTCTCCAGGGCGTGGGCGGGGCCATAGCGTCGCCCACCGCGCTGGCGCTCATCACCACGACGTTCCCCGAAGGCCCCGCGCGGAACCGCGCGTTCGGCATCTTCGCCGCGGTATCGGCCGGTGGCGGCGCGATCGGCCTGCTGGCCGGCGGCATGCTCACGGAGTGGCTCGACTGGCGCTGGGTCCTCTTCGTCAACGTACCCATCGGCGCCCTGATCGTCGTGCTCACACCGAAGTTCATCAGCGAGTCCCCACGCCACCCGGGGCGCTTCGACATCGCGGGTGCGCTCACCTCGACGCTCGGCATGGCATCCCTGGTGTACGGCTTCATCCGCGTCTCCGAGGAGAACTGGCGGGACAGCCTGGCCCTCGGGTCCTTCGCCGCGGCCGTCGTGCTGCTGACCGCGTTCGTCTTCGTCGAGAGGCGGGCCGTGGAACCGATCACCCCGCTCAGGATGTTCGCCGACCGCAATCGCTCCGGCACGTACGTGATCATGCTGAGCCTGGCCGCGGCGATGTTCGGCATGTTCTTCTACATCGTGCTCTTCGTGCAGAACGTGCTGGGGTACACGCCGATTTCGGCGGGGGTGGCCTTCCTTCCGGTGACGGTGGCGATCGTGGCCGGCGCGGGTCTGTCGCAGCGGTTCCTGCCGGTGCTGGGTCCCAAGCCGTTCATGCTGACGGGCGCCACACTGGTGGTCATCGGACTGGTCTGGCTCACGTTCATCAGCCCGGACAGCTCGTACGTCACGGGGGTGCTCGGCCCGATGGTGACGTTCGGCTTCGGCATGGGTCTGAACTTCGTGACGCTGACGCTGACCGCGGTCTCGGGCGTGGCCCCGCACGAGGCGGGTGCGGCCTCGGGTCTGCTCAACACCACACAGCAGGTGGGCGGTTCGCTCGGCCTGTCCATCCTGACCACGGTGTTCGGCACGGCCAGCCGCAGCGAGGCGGACCGGCAGATACCGAAGTTCCTGGCGAACGGGACAGCCGAGCAGAAGGCGGAGTTCGCGAGGACGCGTCAACTGCCGGCTCCTTGGGGGCACGAGGTCCTCGCGCACGGCATCTCGACGGCGTTCGTCCCGGCCACCGTGATGGCCGTACTGGCCCTGGCCACGGCCGCGTTGGTCATCCGCGTACGCAAGAGCGACCTGGCGGCCCTGTCCGGCACGGCGGGACCGGCCGCGGGCTGAGCAGCCACAGGATGTGCGGCCCTGCCCGGTCCGCACGGCCCGGGGTGCCCGTCCTCGGCCACCGGACCTGAGGCCCGGCTGGTCCGCTACGTCGACGAAGGTGCCCAGTCAGGCAGTGGTTCCGCCCGTTCCAGCCAGTGCGCGGGCGGTGTCCCGGCCTTCTCGGCGGCCACCACTCCGCCGACGATGGCGCAGGTGGTGTCCACATCGCCGCCCACCTGGGCCGTCGTCCAGAAGGCCTGTTCGTAGTCGCCGAGGGCGCGCGCGGCCGACCAGAGCGCGAACGGCACCGTGTCGTGCGCGGTCGTACGCCGTCCGCAGCCCAGGACGGCCGCGACCGTCGCCGCGTCGCCGTAGTCGAGCATGTCGCGCGCCCGCCGCAGCCCGGCGCCGACGGCGCTCTTCGGGACGAGGGAGATGACGCCGTCGAGCAGGGCCTCGGCGCTCGGCGGACCTGCCGGAGCGGCGACGAGGGCGGCAGCCGCGGCGACGGCCATGGCACCGGCCACGGCCTCGCGGTGCTGGTGGGTGGTGTACGCGGAGATCTCCGCCTGGTGGGTGGCCTGCTCGGGCTCGCCCGCGTACCAGGCGCCCAGGGGCGCGATCCGCATCGCCGCGCCGTTGCCCCACGACCCCTGCCCCTCGAACAGCGCGGCGGCCAGTTCACGCCAGTCGCCGCCCTCGCGGACCAGCCGCAGCAGACGGTTCACGGCGGGTCCGTAGCCGCGGTCGAAGTCATGGTGCTCGGCGAAGGAGTGGGCCAGCGCGTCCTGGTCTACACGGCGGTGCAGGACCAGCACGGATACGACGGAGCAGGCCATCTCCGTGTCGTCCGTCCACTGCCAGCGGCCCGACGGCAGCTCGCGGCGCTTGAGCAGCGGATAGTTGGCGGGAACGAAGAACTGTGAGCCCAGCGCGTCCCCCACCGCCAGTCCGCGCAGGCTGGCCAGGGCGCGCTCCAGGCGCCGGGAAGGGAAGTCTGCGGTCGAGAAGTCAGCGGTCATCGCCCTGCCACTCTATCCGGTGACCCAGTACGGCTCCGGATCACGCCAGCGCTCGAACGGCTGGTCGAGGGCGTACTTGCCGTTCTCGCCGAGGACGAGCATGCGGGTCTCGCCGTTACCCGGGTTCGACAGGCATTCGAATTCGGCGACCGTCCAGTGGAACCAGCGCATACAGAACAGCCGCATGGCCAGTCCATGGGTCACCAGCAGGACGTTCGGCGGGTGGTCGGGGGCCTCGAAGCTCCGGAACAGGCTCTCCAGGAAGCCGCCCACCCGGTCGTACACATCGGCGCCGGACTCGCCCTGGGCGAAGCGGTAGAAGAAGTGGCCGTAGGCGTCCCGGTACTCCTTCTGGAGCTGTACGTCGTCGCGGTCCTGCCAGTTGCCCCAGTCCTGCTCCCGCAGCCGGGGCTCCTCCCGGACGCGGATCAGCTCGGGGTCCAGACGGAAGGCGTGGAGCGTCTCGTGGGTACGACGGTAGGGGGAGACGTACACGCTGACGCGCTCCCGGCCGAAGGTCTCCCGCAGTCGCCTGCCCGTCTCCTCCGCCTGCCGCCATCCCCGCTCGGTGAGCGGCAGCGCGTGGTCCGGCGAGCGTTCGTACACGGAGTCATCGGCATTGCCCGCCGACTCGCCGTGCCGGACAAGGACGATGCGCCGTGGTCGTACCATGGCAAAATCCTAGTGCCGTGGCGGGCGGTGTTCTTCTTGTCGTGATCGGACCGCCTACGGTGTCCGGTAGTCCACCGCCGCCCTGATCAGCACGTCCGCGGGCTCACACCGCCGTGATCATCGCGTCCGCGGGCTTCATACCGTCCACGTCGGCTCCAGGTCCACGACATCGCCCGTGAGCGCCGCGACGTCCGCTTCCGTCTGTGCCCGCAGCGCCAGGCGCTCCACGCGTTCGACCCGGTACTTGCCGTGCTCGGCGTCCGACTGCCACATCGACAGGACCAGGAACTCATGGCCCGGCGCCTCGCCGAACAGGCCGCGGACCATGCCCGGCGATCCGGCCATGGCGGGGTTCCACACCTTCTCCTGCATCAGCGCGAAGTGCTCGGCCCGTTCCTCGTGGACTCGGCAGTGCGCGACCCGCACCAGATCGGTGTCCGTGAAGCGGGGCTCGAAGCCGGTCTTCACATCGAAGCGGTGGTCGAACAGCCTGACCTGCGCGTCCGTGAACGTACCGGACTGCGACGCGGCGAGCCGGTCATGGGAACGCGCCATGAACGAGTCGTAGAAGGCGCGGCTCTCCCAGAACGCGAAGACATGCGCCACACCAGGCCTGCCCCGGCTCCAGCCTCCGCCCTGTCCCCGAAATCCCGGCTCCCCCAGAAGCCCCGCCCATTTCCGCTGCCCCCGCTCGAAACCGCGGCGATCGACCACGGTGCAGCGAATCCACTTGACCAGCACCGCGCCATCGTACGGCCCCGTACGTGGCCTTGGTCACTGTCCGGCGGACTCCACTCGGGCGAGGGGCCCGGTACGCGAGGCACAATGGACAACTGGCCACTGATGCACTGGAGTTCGTGCGGAGCAGTGCAAGGGATCGGGGAGGAACGTGTGATGAGCGCTCTCAACAAGGGCATCCAGAAGGTGGAGTTGGCACTGAAGTGGGACCCGAGCCCGGCGGGTCAGCCGCCCACCGATCTCGACATCGTGGCAGCGACCTACCTGGCGACGGATCCGTACGGGGACCCCGACTACGTCGTGCACTTCGACAGCCGTTCCCCGGACGGCACGATCAATCTGAACCGCGACAGCACCGACGGAAAGGGCTTCGGCTGGGACGAGGTCATGACGCTGGAGCTGTACCGGCTCGCCAGCCGCTACGCGCGCGTGGTGTGCGGCGTCGTCATCCAGCAGCACATGGGGCGCAAGACCTTCGACGACGTCCTGAACCCGGGGGTGCGGCTGCGCGAGGGCTACACGGTGCTCGCCGAGGACGACTTCGGCGGCGTACTGGGCTCGACCGCGACGACGGTGGGCGAGTTCGTCCGCGACGCCTCCGGTAAGTGGATGTTCACCCCGGGGCTGCACGGCCACGACACGGACCCCGCGGGCTTCACGCGCGTCATGGGCGCACCGCGCAGTTCCTGAGCGGCCCGCTCCCTCGTATGCCGAAGGGCGACACGACCATCGGCCGTGCCGCCCTTCCGAGGTTCGCCCTCAGGGGGTCAGGTCAGCTGCATCCGCTCGTCGAGCCGCAGCCCTCGCAGATGTAGCAGGAGCCCGCCCGCTGCATCTTGGTGCCGCAGGAGAAGCACAGCGGGGCGTCCGCCTGGATGCCGAGCTGCATCTCCACCAGTTCGGCGTTGGTGTGCGCCTGCTTCGGGGCCGACTGCGTCGCCGCGGTCTCGGCCTTCGGGGTGACGACCGTCTTCAGCTCCTGGGCGAGCGGCGCCGACTGGGCCAGGCCCTCGACGTCGATCTCCTCGTCGATCGGCTCGTACGAGCCGGTCTCCAGGTGCCGCTGGCGCTCCTCGGCGGAGTGGATGCCGAGCGCGGAGCGCGTCTCGAAGGGCAGGAAGTCCAGCGCCAGGCGGCGGAAGATGTAGTCGACGATCGACTGCGCCATCCGCACGTCCGGGTCGTCCGTCATACCGGCCGGCTCGAAGCGCATGTTGGTGAACTTCGAGACGTAGGTCTCCAGCGGCACGCCGTACTGCAGGCCCACCGAGACGGCGATGGAGAAGGCGTCCATCATGCCCGCGAGGGTCGAGCCCTGCTTGGACATCTTCAGGAAGACCTCGCCCAGCCCGTCGTCCGGGTAGGAGTTGGCCGTCATGTACCCCTCGGCGCCGCCGACGGTGAACGAGGTGGTGATGCCGGGACGACCCTTCGGGAGGCGCTTGCGGACCGGGCGGTACTCGACGACCTTCTCGACCGCGGGCTGCGCGGCGGACACCGGCGCCTGCTTCTCGGTGGTCTCCTTCTTCTTGGCGGAGAGCGGCTGACCGACCTTGCAGTTGTCGCGGTAGATCGCGAGCGCCTTGATGCCCAGCTTCCAGGCCTCGAAGTAGATCTCCTCGACCTCCTCGACGGTCGCCGACTCCGGCATGTTGACCGTCTTGGAGATGGCGCCGGAGATCCACGGCTGGATCGCGGCCATCATCCGGACGTGGCCCATCGGGGAGATGGCGCGCTCGCCCATGGCGCAGTCGAAGACCTCGTAGTGCTCCTGCTTGAGGCCCGGCGCGTCGATCACATTGCCGTGCTCGGCGATGTGATCGACGATCGCCTCGATCTGCTCCTCCTGGTAGCCGAGGCGGCGCAGCGCCTGCGGCACGGTGCCGTTGACGATCTGCATCGAGCCGCCGCCGACCAGCTTCTTGAACTTGACCAGGGCCAGGTCCGGCTCCACACCCGTGGTGTCGCAGGACATCGCGAGACCGATGGTGCCGGTCGGCGCGAGGACGGACGCCTGGGAGTTGCGGAAGCCGTTCTTCTCGCCGAGGCGGAGCACGTCCTGCCAGGCCTCCGTGGCGGCGGCCCACACCGGCGTGTCCAGGTCGTCCATGCGGACGGCCGTGGCGTTGGCGTCGGCGTGCTGCTGCATGACGCGCAGATGCGGCTTCTCGTTGCGGGCGTAGCCGTCGTACGGGCCGACGACCGCGGCCAGCTCGGCGGAACGCTTGTACGCCGTGCCGGTCATCAGGGAGGTGATGGCACCGGCCAGGGCGCGACCGCCATTGGAGTCGTACGCGTGCCCGGTCGCCATGAGGAGGGCGCCGAGGTTGGCGTAGCCGATGCCGAGCTGGCGGTACGCGCGGGTGTTCTCGCCGATCTTCTGGGTCGGGAAGTCCGCGAAGCAGATCGAGATGTCCATCGCGGTGATGACCAGCTCGACGACCTTGGCGAAGCGCTCGACGTCGAAGGACTGGTGGCCCTTGCCGTCGTCCTTCAGGAACTTCATCAGGTTCAGCGAGGCGAGGTTGCAGGACGTGTTGTCCAGGTGCATGTACTCGCTGCACGGGTTCGAGCCGTTGATCCGGCCGGACTCCGGGCACGTGTGCCAGTGGTTGATCGTGTCGTCGTACTGGATGCCGGGGTCGGCACAGGCCCAGGCGGCCTCGGCCATCTTGCGGAAGAGCGACTTGGCGTCGACCTCCTCGATGACCTCACCCGTCATACGGGCGCGCAGGCCGAACTGCCCGCCGCTCTCGACGGCCTTCATGAAGGTGTCGTTGACGCGGACCGAGTTGTTGGCGTTCTGGTACTGGACGGAGGTGATGTCGTCACCGCCGAGGTCCATGTCGAAGCCCGCGTCGCGCAGGGCGCGGATCTTCTCCTCCTCCTGGACCTTGGTCTCGATGAAGTTCTCGACGTCGGGGTGGTCGACGTCCAGGATGACCATCTTGGCGGCGCGGCGGGTGGCGCCACCCGACTTGATCGTTCCGGCGGAGGCGTCGGCGCCCCGCATGAAGGAGACCGGGCCGGAGGCGTTGCCGCCGGAGGAGAGCAGCTCCTTGGAGGACCGGATCCGGGAGAGGTTCAGGCCGGCGCCGGAGCCGCCCTTGAAGATCATGCCCTCTTCCTTGTACCAGTCGAGGATCGACTCCATGGAGTCGTCGACGGACAGGATGAAGCAGGCGGAGACCTGCTGGGGCTGGGGGGTGCCGACGTTGAACCAGACGGGGCTGTTGAAGCTGAAGATCTGGTGCAGGAGGGCGTACGCCAGTTCGTGCTCGAAGATCTCCGCGTCGGCGGGCGAGGCGAAGTACTTGTAGTCCTCACCGGCCTTCCGGTACGTCTTCACGATGCGGTCGATCAGCTGCTTGAGGCTGGTCTCGCGCTGGGGGGTGCCGACGGCACCACGGAAGTACTTGCTGGTGACGATGTTGACCGCGTTCACCGACCAGAACTCGGGGAACTCGACGCCACGCTGCTCGAAGTTGACCGAGCCGTCGCGCCAGTTGGTCATGACGACGTCACGGCGCGCCCACTCGACCTCGTCGTACGGGTGCACGCCGGGGGTCGTGTGGATGCGCTCGACCCGCAGTCCCTTGGTGGCCTTGGCCCCCTTCGCTCGGGAACCTCGTGCCGGACCGCTCGCCGTCTCTGTCATGCCGCCTCCCTGTTTCGGGCAAAACGCCCAAAGGTACCCGTTTCTTCCCGGGGCACCGTGTCGTCTGTCTGCTTGTCACGCGCGTCCGTGCGCGGGCGCGCGTGACGGGTGTGTGTGCGCCGCCGACGAGGCCGGCCCCTGCCGGCCCTCGCGTCAGTCGGTGGCGGTGGCGGGCACGGGGGCGTCGGCCGCCCCGCTGGACCCGCGATCGGCTCCCTGGCACGCCCCGTCCGGGTCGTCGTCCACGACGAGGCGCTCCTGCTGCTGCTTCCTGAGTTCCGCGATGGCGGCCTCGAAGTCCTCCAGCGAATCGAACGCCCGGTACACGGACGCGAACCGCAGGTAGGCGACGAGGTCGAGCTCCTGCAAGGGACCGAGTATGGCCAGGCCCACGTCATGGGTGGTCAGCTCGGCGCTCCCGGTGGCCCGCACCGCCTCCTCGACCCGCTGGCCGAGCTGGGCGAGCGCGTCCTCCGTGACCGGCCGCCCCTGGCATGCCTTGCGCACGCCGTTGATGATCTTGGTGCGACTGAAGGGCTCGGTGACTCCGGATCGCTTGACGACCATCAGCGAGCACGTCTCCACCGTCGTGAAGCGACGGGAGCAGCCGGGGCACTGACGGCGCCTGCGGATCGACGTGCCGTCGTCGGTCGTACGACTGTCGACGACGCGGCTGTCGGGGTGCCTGCAGAAGGGACAGTGCATGGCTCCAACCCTCCTTTTCAGCACGGCTCATAGACCTCGCGAGGCCTCACGGGCCCCTCGAAGCAGCCCCAAGCATAGGCGATCGAGAGAGCCGCCAAGACCAAGGGACCACAACTTCTGGGCCACTGTCGCAATCCAACCACTACATGTAGCGATCGGCTCATACATACGTCGTTGACGCGCGTCGACATGGACCGACGGACGCGTGCCGCCAGAGCGCCCCGAAGCGGGCCCTGCGCGGGCACGTCGCGCGTCGCCAGGGACGCCGCGGGGCGAGGGGCCGGTTCCCGGCCCGCGGGGCTGCGGATGGCAGACTGAGCGCCGACCGCGGCGACCCGGCAGGCCGTCACCCCGGCGGTGAACAGTACAGCAATGAGCGCATTTGTCCGCAGGGGCACAGCACAGGCCATACACCCGGCTTCCTGATCACGTAAGGCATTTCGCAGTTTTTCACTCGAACGTGTGTTTGGTGCAACCTTTCGAAAGCAATTACCGTTGTGCTGCACGGGAGACCATCGAGAGGGGCCGACGTGACCACGACCGCAGACAGTGCGACCATCACTGCCCAGGACCGCCCCCAGGGCCGACTCGAGCCGGTGCATGCCATGAACGAAGCCACGAACCCTGAGGGCCCCAAGAGGTCCCTGCCCGGCCGTCCGCCAGGCATCCGGGCGGACAGTTCCGGGCTCACCGACCGGCAGCGCCGGGTGATCGAGGTCATCCGGGACTCCGTGCAACGTCGGGGGTACCCCCCGTCGATGCGGGAGATCGGCCAGGCCGTCGGCCTATCCAGCACGTCCTCCGTGGCCCACCAGTTGATGGCACTGGAGCGCAAGGGCTTCCTGCGTCGCGACCCTCACCGCCCACGCGCGTACGAGGTGCGCGGTTCGGACCAGTCGACCGCCATGCAGCCCACCGACACCGCGGGCAAGCCTGCCGCGTCCTATGTCCCGCTCGTCGGCCGCATCGCCGCCGGTGGCCCCATCCTCGCCGAGGAGTCGGTCGAGGACGTCTTCCCGCTGCCCCGGCAGCTCGTCGGCGACGGTGAGCTGTTCGTCCTCAAGGTCATCGGCGACTCCATGATCGAGGCCGCGATCTGTGACGGCGACTGGGTCACCGTCCGCCGTCAGCCCGTCGCCGAGAACGGCGACATCGTCGCCGCGATGCTCGACGGCGAGGCCACGGTCAAGCGCTTCAAGCGCGAGGACGGCCATGTGTGGCTGCTGCCGCACAACTCCGCGTACCAGCCGATCCCTGGCGACGAGGCGACGATCCTCGGCAAGGTGGTGGCGGTGCTTCGGCGGGTGTGACCCGACCGCGGCGGGCGGACCTCTCCACGCCTGCCCCTGATCCGGGCCCCGGGACCCCTGCGCCGGTTCCGGGGCCCCATGCTGTCCTGAGCCCGCCCTGTATGTCTCGTTGCGCCTTCTCTGTTACGCCTCGTTCGCCTTCGCCGCGGCGTCGATCGCCGACAGCGACTTGCGTACCTGGTTGCGGTCCGTCGTGTACCAGAAGTCCGGCAGGGACGCCTTCAGATAGCTGCCGTAGCGGGCCGTGGCCAGCCGCTGGTCCAGCACCGCTACGACGCCCCGGTCCCCCGTCGCCCTTACGAGGCGGCCGGCGCCCTGTGCCATCAGCAGCGCGGCATGGGTCGCCGCGACCGCCATGAAGCCATTGCCCCCGGCGTCCTCGACGGCCTTCTGGCGCGCGCTCATCAGCGGGTCGTCGGGGCGCGGGAAGGGGATCTTGTCCATGACCACCAACTGGCAACTGGCGCCGGGGACATCGACACCCTGCCAGAGCGACAGCGTGCCGAAGAGGCAGGTCTTCGGGTCCGCCGCGAAGTTCTTGATCAACTCGCCGAGCGTCTCCTCGCCCTGGAGGAGGATCGGGAACTCGGGGATTCGCGTACGCAGTTCCTCGGCGGCGAGCTGTGCGGCCCGCATCGAGGAGAACAGGCCCAGTGTGCGGCCACCGGCTGCCTGGATCAGCTCCGTCAGCTCGTCCAGCATGTCGGCGCGGTCGCCGTCCCGCGCGGGCCGCGAGAGATGCCGGGCGACATACAGGATGCCCTGCCTCGGATAGTCGAACGGGGAACCGACGTCGACGCCCTTCCACTGCGGGAGGTCCTCGCCCTCCGCGCCCTCGGGGCCGAGGCCGAGGGACGCCCCGACGCCGTTGAAGTCGCCGCCCAGCTTCAGCGTGGCGGAGGTGAGGACCACCGAGCGGTCGGCGAAGAGCTTCTCCCTGAGGAGCCCCGACACCGACATCGGGGCGACCCGCAAGGAGGCGCCGAAGCGGTCGTGGCGCTCGTACCAGACGACGTCCCACTCCGAGCCGTTGGTGATCCGCTCCGCCACCTCGTGCACGCTCTCCACCGAGGCCAGCGCCTGCTTACGGACGGCGTCCTCGTCCTGGACGGACTTGTCGCGGGTGTTGCCGAGCGCGGTGATCACCGTGCGGGCGGCGTCGCGCAACGCCATCAGGGCATAACCGAGGTCCTCGGGGATCTCCTCGAGACGGCCGGGCAGGGCCAGCTCCATCAGCCGCTCAAAGCCCTCGGCGGCCGTCTGGAGCTGGTCGGCGGACTTCTCGTCGACGAGCTTGGCGGCGCGGCGCACCGCGCGGTTGACCTGGCCGGGGGTGAGTTCGCCGGTGGCGACACCGGTCACCCGGGAGACCAGCTCATGGGCCTCGTCGACGATCAGCACCTCATGCTGCGGGAGGATCGGCGCGCCCTCGATGGCGTCGATCGCGAGCAGGGCGTGGTTCGTGACGATCACCTCGGCGAGCTTGGCGCGCTCGCGGGCCGTCTCGGCGAAGCATTCGGCGCCGTACGCGCACTTCGAGGCGCCCAGGCACTCGCGCGACGACACCGACACCTGGGCCCAGGCGCGGTCCGAGACGCCCGGCGTGAGGTCGTCGCGGTCACCGCTCTCCGTGTCCTGCGACCATTCGCGCAGCCGCAGCAGGTCCTGGCCCAGCTTGCTGGTGGGCGCGGCTGCCTCGAACTGGTCGAAGAGTCCCTCCTCCTCGTCCTGCGGGACACCCTCGTGCAGACGGTGCAGGCAGAGGTAGTTCGAGCGGCCCTTGAGCATCGCGAACTCCGGGCGGCGGCGCAGCAGTGGGTGCAGTGCCTCGACCGTGCGTGGCAGGTCGCGCTCGACGAGCTGGCGTTGCAGCGCCAGGGTGGCGGTCGCCACGACGACGGGCTCCCCGTGCGCGAGCGCGGGCACCAGGTAGCCGAGCGACTTGCCGGTGCCGGTGCCGGCCTGGACCAGCAGATGGGAACCGTCGTCGATGGCCTCCGCGACGGCTTGGGCCATGGTCACCTGGCCGGGGCGCTCCGTGCCGCCGACGGCTGAGACGGCAGCGTGCAGGAGTTCGGGGAGTGAGGGCTTCGTCATAGCGCGACCACCCTACGGCCCGGCGCCGACAACTGGGGCATCGACGCCGGGGCTCGTGGTGCGCTCATGGGGAGCGCGGAGGTCGGGGCGGTCTTGTGGGGCGCGGGGCGCTACTGGTGGGGCTTGCGATCGAAATCGGCGTGGGAATTTCTTCGTTCTCGGGAACCCGCACCGTACGCGGCTCGTTACGGAGAGTGATAGCGCTGGAGCAGATGGCGCAGGGACCGGTCTCGGACCATCAGGGCGGCTCGCTTGTCGGGCAGGTCGACCTCGGCGGAGAACCGGAAGCCGGCGCTCAGGAACGCGGCGATGGAGGGGGTGTTGCGAAGGTCGGGTTCCGCGATGACGCGCGCGCAGGAAGGACGCCGGTCCAGGACGAGGTCGGCGACGTTACGCAGCAGGGTGGAGCCGAGGCCGCGCCCGCGGTCGGCGACACCGCCGATGAGCAGGTGGATCCCGGTGTCATGGGGACGCGCCGGATAGTGGCGGGCCAAGGGGTCGAGGTCCGCCCGGTAGATCTCCCAGTAGCTCATCGGTGTGCCGTCCAGGACGCCGAGGCAGGGGATGCTGCGTCCGTCACCGGAGTGTTGCGCGCGCAGGTGCCGCTCGGTCACCGACTCGTCTCCCGCCAGGTCCCAGAAGACCGCGACGGCGGGGTCGTTCATCCAGCGGGCGACGAGTGGGAGATCGCGGCGGGGATCCACGGGAGCGAGGCGGAAGTCGCCTGCCGGGGTGGCGATCGTGCCCCAGTCGGCGAGGCAGTCGAGGAGGTCGTCGTCCCAGGGGACGTCGGGAGAGGAGGCGGTCGCTCGGGGTGGACGCGTGACCGTGGTGGCCGGGGCGGCGGCGCGCCGGTCCGCCTCTCCCCCCGCGCACAGGGCCATGAACTCTTCCGGCAGCTTCAGGTCGAGGGTGTCCTCGCAGTCCGAGCCGGACCGCGGGCCTCGGCTCGATCCGGGTCCGGGAGTCGGTCGGGCACCCGGCCCGGCGCCTGGTCCGGCACTCGGTCCGGCATCCGGTCCGGAGCCGGTGCCGGTGTCGCGCTCCGTGGCGTGGGCGGAGGCGGTGCCGGCGTCGGGGCTCGCGTCGGTGGGAGGCACGGCGACGCTCCTCTCAGGAGACGGGATGGGACATGTTCCTCAGGAATGAAGGGGGTTGGTGAGGGTGACGTAGACGGACTGGGTGTCCACCGGGCCGACGAGTTCGTCGAGGCCGTGCAGCCGGGTCAGCAGATTGGCCTTGCAGCGCAGGACGGGTGAGTCGAGCAGGCGGGCGGGCAGGGGTGTGCGCAGACGGCCGGGGCCGGTGGCGGCATCGGTGAGGAAGCGGCGGAACGCGGCGAGCAACAGCCGTTCGTCGGCGAGACGTTGGGAGCCGAAGGCGCCGATCAGGCCGAACACGTTGTTGATGCCGAGGTAGTAGGCGAAGCGTTCGTCGGTGACCTCGTCGGATACGAAGGTGTCGCTGTGCGCGCCGATGCCGGGCAGCCGGGCATCGAGTTCCGCGTGGTGGGACTCACGGAAGTAGTAGCCCTGGTTGTCCCGGAAGCGACCGCCCGCGGGCCAGCCCTCGGAGTCCAGCAGGAGCAGAGTGTTCTGCTGGTGTGCCTCCAGGGCGATGCCCGCCTCCGCGTCCAGCCAGAGCACGGGGCGGACGACCTGTTCGAGGTAGCGCAGGAACCACTCGGTGGCGACGGCGCCGCGGGGTCGGCCGGTGCGTCCCGCGAGGCGGGTGACGATCTCGGCGAGGCGGGAGTGCGGGGCTCGGTGGTGCGGTCCGGCGGGGCGGGCACCGGCTCGGGGCGAGACCAGTGCCGCGATGCAGGAGGCGTCGTCCGTCGGGGCGAACGGGTTGTGGCGGATCATCACGTCCAGGCCGGTCACCGGAGTGCCGTCCAGGCCGTCGACGGCGACCCAGGCCGGATCGCGGACGATGTCGAAGCCGGGGTGCGCGGCCCGCCACTGCTTGCCGAGTCCTCGGCGCAGCAGGCGGTGCACCTCGACGCCTCGGTGGAGTTCCTTACGGAGGTGCTCACGGCGGGAGTTGGTGATGCGCAGGCCCAGTGACAGTTTCAACATCACCGGGGCGCCCGGCTGATGGACGGTGCGGACGGAGGAGGTGGGGTGCCAGGAGTCGCCGTGTGAGCCGAGGTCTCGGAGCAGCCCGGCGTCCAGGAGGGCGGCGGCCTCGGGGCGTTGCTGGATCTCGCGTGCCTGCCAGGGGTGCAGCGGCAGCGCCGTGAAGCCGTCCGGCACCGCGAGGCCGGGGCCCGCGAGCCGTTCGGTCAGTCGGCCCGCGGGCACGTGACGGCCGCCTTCCGTCCAGGCCGAGTCGGCCGCGACCACCGAGGGGGCGACGGCCATCCAGTGCAGCGGGAAGTGGCCGCGCAGTTCGGGTGAGTAGCGCCGGACCTCGGCGTCGGAGAGGCCCTCGCGGCTCTTGGCCGTGGGGTGCGTCGGGTGGCCGAGCAGCAGCGCCTGTTCCGCGGTGAGGAAGAGATCGGTTCCGTCCGTGGGGTGTGCTCGGCGGTCGGTGATGAAGACCGCGGTGAGACGGAGGGAGTCGGCGACGCGGCTCACCAGTTCGGTGTGGTGGGCGGGTGGGGCGGCCGGGGTGGCGTGGTGGTCCGGTGTCTTCGGCTCGGTCTCCGCCTCCGCCTCCGTCACCGTCGCCTCGGTCTTCGGCTCTGTCTCCCGGGCCAGGAGTGCCGCCAGCATTGTCGCGTCCACGGGCGGGGTCGGCTCCGGTGTGGCCAGGCGGGGTGAGCCGAAGCGGTGCCAGCCGGTCGGGGACCAGTAGTGGACCGGTACGTGGAGGGTCGTACCGCTGGCGGGGAGGGGGATGCGGAGTGTGCTGTCGGCGGGGGCCGCGAGGTCGTTCTCGCGTACCCAGCAGCGCAGGAGGTTCTCCAGGGTCGCGGCCTGGGCCGCCGTCCATGGGTCCGCGTCTTCCAGGGGGTCGACGGTGGCGCCGCGCAGGGGCGCCACCTCGGGGGACGCGGCCTGCTGCCGGGGGACGGTGTCGCGTTCCGGTACCGGGGCGGCGGCGGTCGGTGCGGGGTCGGGTTCTCGGGTGGGGAGGTGAGGGCCGCCGTCGGGGGTGGGGGTGGCGTTCAAGGGCGTTCCTTGCGAGGTCGTTCCGGCTCGTCGCGCGACGGACCGGGCGGTACGGGTGCGGGGCAGTACGGGTGCGGGGCGGTACGGGTGTGGAAGCTTGGGCGGAGGGCGGTGGTGTGTGCGTGGGCTCAGGGGCGTGCGGGCCTGTGGGCCACCGCTGCCACGGCGTCCGCGAGCCGGTCCAGGACCGCGGTCGCCTGCTCGTCACTGATCGTCAGCGGCGGCAGCAACCGCACCACGCTCGCGTGCCGACCGCCCAACTCCACGATCAGGCCGCGCCGCAGACATTCCCGTTGCACCGCGGCGGCCAGGTCGGGCGCGGCGGGACGCGGACCAGCGGCTTCGGGACCCGCCAACTCTTCGTTCGGGAGGGCCGGTTCGGGTTCCGCCTCGGGGTCGACCAGTTCGACGCCGATCATAAGGCCCCGGCCGCGTACGTCCCCGATGCAGGGGAACTCGGCGGCGAGTGAGCGGAGTTGGGCCATCATGCGGGTGCCCAGCGCGGCGGCGCGCTCGGCGAGGTTGTTCTCCCGTACATAGGCGAGGGTGGCCGCGCCCGCGGCCATGGCGAGTTGGTTGCCGCGGAACGTGCCCGCGTGGGCGCCGGGTCGCCAGACGTCGAGGTCCTCGTGGTAGACGACGACGGCGAGGGGCAGACTGCCGCCGATCGCCTTGGAGAGCACCATCACGTCGGGCACCGCGCCGCTGTGCTCGACCGCCCAGAAGCGGCCCGTGCGGCCCACGCCGGTCTGCACCTCGTCCGCGATCAGCGGGATCGACCGGGCCTCGGTGATCTGCCGCATACGGCGCAGCCATGCGTCGGGGGCGGGGTGCACGCCGCCCTCGCCCTGGACCGGTTCGAGGATCATCCCGGCGGGTCGTGGTACGCCCGACTTGGCGTCGTCGAGCACCGACTCGGTCCAGCGGGCGGCGAGTTCGGCGCCGTACTCACCGCCGATCCCGAACGGGCAGCGGTAGTCCTGCGGGTAGGGCAGCCGGGTCACGCGGACGTCGGTCGCGCCGCCGGACGCTTCGAGGGCTCCGGCGGTCATCCCGTGGTACGCCCCGGTGAAGGCGAGGATCCCGCTGCGGCCGGTCGCCGTGCGCACCAGCTTGAGCGCGGCCTCGACGGCGTCGGTCCCCGCCGGTCCGCAGAACTGCACGCGCGCGTGGTCGGCGAGGCCGGGTGGCAGCGTCCGGAACAGCTCGGTGATGAAGGCGTCCTTGACCGGGGTGGCCAGGTCCAGGACGTGCAGCGGGGCACCGGAGTCGAGGACGTCGCGGATCGCCTCCAGGACCACGGGGTGGTTGTGGCCGAGGGCGAGCGTGCCCGCGCCGGAGAGGCAGTCGAGGTAACGGCGTCCGTCGGCACCCTCGATGGTGAGCCCGCGCGCCCGCACGGGCACGATGGGCAGGGCACGCGCATAGGTGCGCGCCGCGGACTCCCGCGCCGACTGCCGCCGCAGGATGCCGTCCTGCGCAGCGTACGGGACCTCGGTTCTCTCCGCCGTCACGCGCGCCCCGCGCTCCCCCGCCGCTTCCGCGCGCCCTTCCGGTTCGCCCTCGTGCGGCACCGCCGCGGTCTCCGTCACGGTCACGACGTAGGTCCTCCCGCTCTCCAGGGGCGATGGGGCGCGGGGCAGAGCCTGGACGGCAGGCAGGCACCCCGTACCTACCAACGACGTCGACGCCCGGGGGAAGCGGGTGAACGTGAACGGAAGATCCAGCCGAAGGCCTGGCCGAAGATCCAGCCGAGCGCCCAGTCGACGGGTCGGCCGAGGTCCCGGCCCGTCAGCGGCGGTGTGCCGTGACCGCGATGGCGGGCAGGACCGCCAGGGAGAGGACGCCGCCGGTCAGGGCGAGGACCGGATAGCTCGCGGCGGACACGACCATGCCGGAGGCCAGACCCCCGGTGGCGCCCGCGATCGCGATGGAGACGTCCACCAGGCCCTGGGTCCTGGCCCGGGTGGCCAGAGGTACGGCGTCGGTGATGATCGCGGTGCCGGACAGCAGACCGAAGTTCCAGCCGAGGCCCAACAGGGCGAGCGCGAGCGCCAGTAGCGCGACGGAGTCGGCCGGTGCGGCGGCGGCGACGATCCCGGCTGCCAGCAGGGTGAGACCGGAGGCGGCGGCGACGGCGAGACGGCCGTAGCGGTCGACGAGCCAGCCGGTGAGCGGGGAGGGAAGGTACATCGAGCCGACATGGACGGCGATGACGAGGCCGGAGGCGGCGGTGCCATGGCCGTGGTCGTGCATATGGACGGGGGTCATCGTCATGATCGCGGCCATGACGAGCTGGGTGACGATCATCACCAGCGCGCCCAACACCACGCCGGGGCGCCGCTGTTCGGCCGCCGCGACCGGGTCGGCCGCCGAGGTGGGTTCGGTCACCGAGATGGGGGCGGGCGCCGCCTCCTGCTGGGCGCGGGCGAGCAGGAGAGGGTCGGGGCGCAGCCAGAGGAACAGGACCGCGGCGGCCAGGAAGTAGGCGGCGCCCGCGAGGAGGAAGGGCCCGGCCAGACGGGGGATGCCGAGGGTCACGGCGAGGTCGCCGGTGGGGGCGGCGAGGTTGGGGCCGATGACACCGCCGAGAGTGGTGGCGACCAGGACGGTGGAGAGGGCGCGGGCGCGATGGGCGGGGGCGGCGAGGTCGGCCCCGGCGTAGCGGGCCTGGAGATTGGTGGCGGTACCGGCGCCGTAGACGAACAGGGCGAGGAACAGCAGGACGGGGCTGCCGAGCGCGGCGGCGGCGATGACGCCGACGCTGCCGAGGGCGCCGGTGAAGTATCCGGCGGCGAGCCCAGGGCGGCGGCCGTGCGCCTGGGAGACGCGGCCCACCGCGAGGGCGGCGAGCGCTGACCCGGCGGTGAACAGGGCGCTGGGCAGTCCGGCCAGGTCGGTGGAGTGGAGCACGTCCTGGGCGAGCAGGGCACCGACGGTGATGCCCGCCGCCAGTCCGGCGCCGCTGAGGACCTGGGAGGCGACGAGGACGGTCAGGGTGCGGCGTTGGGCCTCTGGATGGGCCGATATACCGGCGGTCGCGGGGGCGGTGCTCGTCACGGTGCTCCTTTGCACGGCGGCCGGGGCCGCGTCGGGCTCGGCCGGTCCGCGCGGGGCGGACCGGCCGAGGTCGGGGCGGTACAAGGGTCAGGGCGGTACAAGGGTCGGGGCGCGGCGGTTCACGCAGCGGGCGGATACGCGCCGCCGCACCCGGCGCGCGCCCTCAGACCGGCTCCCCGGCGGCCCTGGGCAGGCCGATGGCCACGGGCAGGTCGGCCAGGCGCCATTCGAGCATGCCGTCGTCCAGTCGGATCGCGCGGCGGCCCAGGTCGGTCAGCAGGCGCACCGCGTCGTGGGCGAGGACACAGTACTCACCGCGGCAGTACACGACGATCTCGGTGTCCTCGGGCAACTCGTCGATCCGCTCGGCCAGTTCGCCCACCGGGATGGAGCGGGCGCCGGGGATGTGACCGGCCCGGTACTCGTCCGCCGGGCGTACGTCCAGCACCACCACGTCCCCGGCCCGTACGCGCGCGTGCAGGTCCTCGCGGCTGACCTCCCGCCCGTCGTCCTCGCCGAGGTAGGCGTCTCGGGCGACGGGTACGGCGGCCTGATGGGTCTCGGCGACCCTGCGCAGCAGTGCGAGCAGGTGGGCTACGTCGTCCCCGGCGAGGCGGTAGTGCACTCGCGTGCCCTCACGGCGGGTGGCGACGAACCCGGCCTGTTTGAGCGTCTGCAGGTGTGCGGAGGCGGTCGTCAGGTTCAGCTCGGCCGCCTTGGCCAGGGCGTCGACGGTGCGCTCTCCCTGGGCCAGCAGGTCCAGCAGTTCCAGGCGCTTCCCGCTGGCCAGCGCCTTGCCGCTGGCCGCGAAGGCCTCGTACAGCCGTGCCTTCGCGTGCCGGTCGCCGATCTCCGTCATACGAACCCGCCTCCACTCCTCCACAATTCCATGGAATATTGTAGAGCAGGGCGCGGGGGCCCACATCCCTCTTCGTCGTTCCTGTGCCGCGTTCCGGAGGACCACCGTGGGCATCACCGCCGACCACCCGACATCGACGCCGGACCCCGCCGCAGCCCCACGGGACAGACCACCCGTACGGCTCGGACTGCGGGAGAACTGGCCGCAGTTCACGCTGCTCGTCGTCGTCAACGTCTGTGTGGGCGGCCTGGTCGGCCTGGAGCGCACCACCGTCCCGTTGATCGGCGCCGAGGTCTTCGGGCTGACCAGCGGCCTGGCCGTCTTCTCCTTCATCGTCGCCTTCGGTGTCACCAAGGCCCTGACGAACCTGGCCGCGGGAGCGCTGACCGCCCGCTTCCGCCGCAAGCAGCTCCTCGTGGCGGGCTGGCTCGTCGGCATCCCCGTGCCGTTCGCGCTCGCCTGGGCGCCGTCGTGGGGATGGATCGTCGCGGCCAATGTGCTGCTCGGCGTCAACCAGGGCCTGACCTGGTCGATGACCGTCAACATGAAGATCGACCTGGTCGGCCCCGCCCGTCGCGGGCTCGCCACCGGGCTGAACGAGGCCGCCGGTTACGTCGCTGTCGGCGCCACCGCCCTGTTCACGGGCTACCTCGCCACCGCCTACGGCCTGCGCCCCGCGCCCGAACTCATCGGTGTCGTGTTCGTGGCCGCGGGCCTCGGTCTGTCCCTGGTCGTGCGCGACACCGCCGCCCATGTCGCGCTGGAGCTGACCCAGCACCCGAAACCGACCGCCACCACCGCCACCGCCATCACCACCGCCGCAACCGCCACCGCCGAGCAGCCCATGGGCCTCGCCCGGACGTTCACGCGGACCTCATGGCACGACCGCTCGCTGCGCGGTGCCAGCCAGGCCGGTCTGGTCAACAACCTCAACGACGGCCTGACATGGGGTGTCTTCCCGCTGCTGTTCACCGACCACGGCCTGGGGCTGGCCGCCGTCGGTCTGATCAAGGGCCTGTACCCGTTGCTGTGGGGCGTCGGGCAGATCGCCACCGGTCACCTCGCGGACCGTATCGGCCGCAAGCCGCTCATCGTCACCGGCATGTTCGTCCAGGCCGGTGGCTTCGTCCTCGCCCTCGCCCTGCTGGACACACCGCTGCTCGCGGGCGTCCTGTCGGCGGTGGCGCTCGGTGTCGGCACCGCCCTCGTCTACCCGGCGCTGATCGCCTCGATCTCCGACCACGCCCACCCCACCTGGCGGGCCAACGCGCTGGGCACCTACCGCTTCTGGCGCGACATCGGCTACGCCGCGGGAGCCCTCGTGGCCGGTGTCCTCGCCGACACCCTGGGGCTGAACGCCACCGTGGTCGCCGCCGCCGTCCTCACCGCCGGGTCCGGCCTCCTCGCCGCCCGCTGGATCACCGAACACCGGCCCGCCTGATCAGTGCGCGGCGCGTGCGGGCACCCGCCGCGTCACCGTATGCCGTACCCCGGTCCCTGTGAAGGCCAGCGCCGCCGCGGCCACCAGCGCGAGCAGGACGAGCCCGACCGCGTACGAACCGTACGCGCCGTACAGCGAGCCCATCACCAGCGGCGGGACGAACCCGCCGAGGCCGCCCGCCGCGCCGACGACCCCGGTGACCGAGCCGACCGTGTTCGCCGGGGCCAGCAGCGCCACCAGGGCGAACACCGCGCCGCTGCCCGCGCCGAGCGCGGCGGCCATCACGAGGAACGCGATCGTGCCGACCGGCGCCAGCGCCGGGGTGAACGACTGGACGAAGGCCCCGGCGAGCACCGCGGCCAGCGCCCCGGCCAGCACCCGCACCGGCCCCACGCGGTCCGACAGCCAGCCGCCGACCGGGCGCATCGCGACCGCCAGCAGCACGAAGCCGGCCATGCGGTTCGCCGCGTCCGCCTGTGTCAGTCCGTAACCCGTCTTCAGGTACGTGGGCAGGTAGACGGAGAAGGCGACATAGCCGCCGAAGGCCACCGCGTACAGGGCCGACGCCTGCCAGGTGATCCCGAGCCTCGCGGTGGCGGCCAGGCGGCGGCCCAGCGGCTCGGTGGGTACGGTCCTGCCGGGCGCGTCGCGCAGCAGCAGCGCCGCGAGGACCGCGTACGCCGCGAGGACCCCGGCGGTGAGCAGGAACGGGGTCCTCATCCCGTGCGCGTCGACCAGCTTGACGGTGGTCAGCGCGCTGATGGCGGTGCCGCCCATGCCCATGCCGAAGACACCGATGGCCATGCCGCGCCGCCGCGGCGGGAACCAGGCGTTCACGACGGGTACGCCCACCGAGAAGGCGGTGCCGCCGATGCCGAGGAAGAAGCCCCCGACCAGCAGCGCGGTGAGTGAGGAGTGCCCGGCGAGGCCGAGGTAGAGGACGGGCACGATGGTGGCCGCGGTGACCCAGGGGAACATCACCCGCCCGCCGAAGCGGTCGGTCAGCGCGCCGACCGGGACACGGCCGAGGGAGCCGACCACGACCGGCACCGCCACCAGCAGCGACTGCTGGAACGAGGTCAGGTCCAGGCTGTCCTTGAACCGGGGGCCGAGCGGGCTGAGCAGCGCCCAGGCCCAGAAGTTGACCGCGAAGCCCACGGTCGCCAGCGCCAGCATCAGCCAGGCCCGCCCCGGCACGGAGTCGCCCAAGGCCTGGTCCTGGCCGTGACCCTGGTCCTGGCCCCGGCCCTGGTCTGGTTCCGGGTCCCGCTCTGCAGACGGCTGAAGCATGCCGCCCTCCCCTGTCGTACGCACGGTGGGGCGGCCCCGATCATGGGCCCGGGGCCGCAGGCCCGCCGACCATATGCCGGTGGCCCGAAGCCACTATCGACAGCGGGACGCCCGCGCGGGGTGGGCCGTCCGGCCCGACCACCCGACCCGGCAGTCCCCGGTTTCCATCCGAACGGCCCCCGGCCCGGGATCACCAACAGACAGGGCCAGCAAGGGAGTTGAGGTGCTCGCCGGTCAGGTGACGGGCAGCGCGGCGGCGAGCAGGACGACGCCCAGCGAGCCGACCAGCGACGCCATGGCCAGGACTCGGGCCGTCTTCGGGCGACCCTTGGCGTACGCGACGCCGTGCGCGGCTGCGGCCAGCATGACCAGCAGAAACAGGACGAGCTTGGCGGCCAGTGTGCGCCCGTAGCCGGGGTCGGCGAGCGAGGCCCAGGTGACGCCCCGGTGCCAGGCCATGGCCCACCCCGTGGCCAGCTGCACCGGCAGGAACACCGCCCCGGTCAGCAGTCCGAACCGGCGCCCGGCCGCGGACGCGAAGCCGTCCCTGTCCTTGGCCGAGAGCATCCGCCGGGCCAGTGGCAGCACCACAAGACTCAGGGCGAGCTGCCCGCCGACCCACAGCACGGCCCCGGCGACATGGAGGAACCGCACCAGGGACCAGAGACCGACGGTACCCACCGCTGCTTACCTCCACCGGGCCGCACGGGCCCTCCAACCGAACTGTTCGAGCGTACCGGGACGGGCGCCACCGCCGACCGCGGGGCCTGCCGAGCCGCTGGTCACCCGGCTTCCGGCGGCCGTCCGGTCCGCGCCGCGGCGAGGCCGTCGGCCAGCAGCGGGGCCAGCTCGCTCTGGTGGGGGAAGCTCCCGGGCCGGTAGCCGCACCACGGTTCCTCGGCGTACGGGTCCCCGGTGACGCCGTAGGCGCGCGAGCGGGAGCCGCCGCAGACCCGGCGGAACTCGCAGGCCCCGCACCGGCCGCCCAGCCGGTCGGCGTCCCGGAGTCCGGTGAACAGCTCCGAGGTGCGGTAGATCTCGGTCAGCGGCGTCTCGCGCACGCTGCCCGCGCCGAGCGGCAGGAAGCCGCTGGGGTGCACGGTCCCGGTGTGCGAGACGAAGACGAAGCCGCGGCCCGCGTTGACGTCCAGCGGTGGCCGACGTGCCCGGCGCCCTCCGGAGGCGAGGCCCGACTCGGCGCTGCGATCGCGCAGTTGCCGGTAGAGCGGGCCGAGCCCCAGTACCGCGACATGGTCCTCACCGGCGTCCGACAGGACCTTGCGCTGGAGTGCGACGCGGCGGAAGTGGTGGGCCTCGGTCGTCTTGGCGGGCACGGTCAGGCCGACGTCGTACACGAAGTTCAGGACGTCCTCGACCTCGGCCGGGGTGAGCGTGCCGAGCTGACGGCCGCGCCCGGTCGGCACCAGGAAGAAGACGCTCCACAGCATCGCGCCGTGGTCGAGGACCAGGCGGGCGATGTCGGGGAGGTCATGGAGGTTGTGACGGGCGACCGTGGTGTTGATCTGCACCTTCATCCCGAGTGCGCGGGCGGTGTCCCAGGCGTCCAGGGTCCAGCGGTAGACCCCGCTCACCCCGCGGAATCCGTCGTGCAGCTCGGCGGTGGAACCGTCCAGGCTGAGCGAGAGCCCGACCGCGCCCGCCTCGTGCACGGCCCGCAGCCGGTCCCGGGTGAGGGTGGGCGTGCCGGAGGGGGACACGGCGACGCGGACCCCCGCCTCCTCGCCGTACGCGATCAGCTCGTTCAGATCGGGGCGCTGGAACGGGTCGCCACCGGTGATCACGAAGATCGGGGCGGGCTGCCCGAACGCGGCGACCTGGCGCAGCAGGTCCTGCGCGGCAGCGGTGTCCAGCTCGCGCGGGTCGCGGCCGGGCACGGCCTCGGCGCGGCAGTGCACGCAGGCCAGCGGGCAGGCGCGCGTGGACTCCCAGATGACGATGAACGGCTTGTCCGCGACGTTCTGGTGCTGTCGGCGGATGGCTCGCGCACCGCTCACCGGGTCCTCCGTCTCACCGGGTCCTCCGTCCCATATGGGTGTGCGTCGTACGTCCGGCCGCCCGAGAGTCAGGGCAGACGTGGCAGGCGGCCGGACGATGACTGGTCCGGACCGTGCGGGGCGCCCGCTGCGGGGGACGACGAGGAAGACAGCCGCGCGGGCGCTCGGTGCGTTCGTACACGGGTCACCTCCGGATCAGTCGTCTGCAAGCTTCCGGCATCGGTGGCACCCGGCGCGGCGGCCGAACTTCCCTAGGCCGGTGGGCCGAAGGTCCCTGGTGTCGCGGGCGGGCTAGGGCCGACCGGATGGCACATGCCGCCCGGCCGGCGCGCATGAGCAGCAACTACCCCTTCGCTCCGGTGGCTTGAGTGCCGATCGGAGCGATCGGCCGGGGCCGACGGGCTGTTCGCCGGGGCCGTTCGGCCCCAGGCTCGCCACCGCGGCGGGACCTAGCGTGCGGGTCCATGGAGAACGACACAACCGCGCCCGACCCCAAGCGGCGCACCACCGAAGGCTGGCCGCTCACCGCCCGCAGGCTGTTGACCCGTCGCGAGGTCTCGGCCGACGGGCGCGCTGTCTTCGGCGCGGGCGATCCGGCGTGGGAGGGCTTCTACCGCGGGCGCTGGGCGCACGACAAGGTGGTTCGCTCCACCCATGGCGTCAACTGCACGGGGTCCTGCTCCTGGATGGTGTACGTCAAGGACGGCATCATCACCTGGGAGCACCAGGCCACCGACTACCCGTCGATCGGCACGGACTGTCCCGAGTACGAGCCTCGTGGCTGCCCGCGCGGTGCGTCGTTCTCCTGGTACACGTACTCGCCCAGCAGAGTCCGATACCCGTACGTCCGGGGCGCGTTGCTGAAGCTGTGGCGCGAGGCGCGCCAGCGGCTCGGCGATCCGGTGGCGGCCTGGGCCGAGATCACCGGTGACCCGGCGAAGGCCCGCGCCTACAAGCGGGCGCGCGGCAAGGGCGGGCTGGTGCGCGCCGACTGGGACGAGGTCGCCGAGCTGGTGGCCGCCGCGCAGGTGCACACGATCAAGGCGTACGGCCCGGACCGGGTGGCGGGGTTCTCGCCGATCCCGGCGATGTCGATGGCGTCCTTCGCCGCGGGCGCCCGCTTCATGTCGCTGATCGGCGGCACGCTGCTGTCGTTCTACGACTGGTACGCCGACCTTCCCGTGGCCTCCCCGCAGGTCTTCGGCGACCAGACGGACGTTCCCGAGGCGGCCGACTGGTGGAACGCGGGCTATCTGGTGATGTGGGGTTCCAACATCCCGGTGACCCGCACGCCCGACGCGCACTTCCTCACCGAGACCCGCTACAACGGCACCAAGGTCGTCGCGGTCAGTCCCGACTACGCCGACAACGTGAAGTTCGCCGACGAGTGGCTCGCCCCGCATCCGGGCACAGACGGCGCGTTGGCGATGGCCATGGGGCATGTGATCCTGCGCGAGTTCCTCGTGGACCGTGAAGTGCCGTACTTCCGGGACTACTTGCGCACGTACACGGACGCACCCTTCCTCGTGACGCTGCGTCAGCACGGGGAGCACCTGGTGCCGGACGGCTTCCTGACCGCCGCGGATCTCGGGGACAGCGGTGAGCACGCCGAGTCGAAGACGGTCCTGCTGGACGGTGCCACGGGTGAGCCGGTCGTCCCGAACGGTTCGCTCGGCTTCCGCTGGGGTCCGGAGGGCGAGGGCCGCTGGAACCTCGATCTCGGGGATGTCGTACCGGAGTTGAGCCTGCTGGAGCGGGCCGAGGACCGGGTGACCGTGGCGCTGCCCCGGTTCGACGAGGGTGCCACGGAAGGCGGTTCGGCGCTGGTCCGCGGTGTTCCGGTCCGCCGGGTCGGCGGCCGTCTCGTCACCACGGTCTTCGATCTGATGCTGGCCCAGTACGGTGTGGGGCGCCCGGGTCTGCCGGGTGCCTGGCCGTCCTCGTACGACGACGCCGAGCAGCCGTACACCCCGGCCTGGCAGGAGACGATCACCTCCGTCCCGGCCGCGCAGGCCGCGCGGATCGCCCGTGAGTTCGCCCGCAACGCCGAGCGCACACAAGGCCGTTCGATGATCGCAATGGGCGCGGGCACGAACCACTGGTTCCACTCCGACACCATCTACCGGGCGTTCCTCGCGCTGACGACGATGACCGGCTGCCAGGGCGTCAACGGCGGCGGCTGGGCGCACTACGTCGGCCAGGAGAAGGTCCGCCCGATCACCGGGCTCCAGCATCTGGCCTTCGCCTTCGACTGGCAGCGCCCCACCCGGCACATGGCCGGCACCTCGTACTGGTATCTCGCCACCGACCAGTGGCGCTACGAGGCCTTCGGGCCCGACGAGTTGGCGTCTCCGCTGGGGGCGGGCCGCTTCCGGGGCAAGGCGTTCGCGGACTGTCTCGCGCAGGCCGTCCGGCTGGGCTGGACGCCCGGCCACCCCGGCTTCGACCGCAACCCGCTCGACCTCGCCGACGAGGCCGCCGCGCGGGGGCGGCCGGTCGCCGAGCACATCGTGGACGAACTCACGGCGGGGCGGCTGAAGTTCGCGGTCGAGGACCCCGACAACCCCGCCAACTTCCCGCGTGTGCTGACGGTGTGGCGGGCCAATCTGTTCGGCTCCTCGGGCAAGGGCAACGAGTACTTCCTGCGTCATCTCCTCGGTACCGACAGCGCCGTACGCGGCGCGGAGGCGCCGCCCGAGGCCCGTCCGAAGGACGTGGTGTGGCGCGAGGAGGCGCCCGAGGGCAAGCTCGATCTGCTGGTCGCGATGGACTTCCGGATGACCTCCACCGGTCTGCTCGCCGATGTCGTCCTGCCGGCCGCGACCTGGTACGAGAAGGACGATCTGTCGTCCACCGACATGCACCCCTTCGTGCACGCCTTCACTCCGGCCATCGCCCCGCCCTGGCAGGCGCGTACGGACTACGACACGTTCCTCACGATCGCCGACCGGTTCAGCGAGCTGGCCGCCGAGCACCTCGGCACCCGGACCGACGTCCTGGCCGTGCCCCTGGCGCACGACACTCCCGACGAACTCGCCCAGCCCGGCGGGGTCGTTCGCGACTGGCGGGCCGGGGAGTGCGCGCCGGTCCCGGGCCGCACCATGCCCAAGTTGGTCACCGTCGAGCGGGACTACGCGGCCGTCGCCCAGAAGATGCGTGCCGTCGGCCCCCTGCTCGACACGCTCGGGACGACCACCAAGGGCGTCACGGTCCGACCCGGCCGGGAGATCGAGGATTTGCGGCACCGCTGCGGCACCGTCCGCGAGGGGATCGCCGAGGGCCGTCCCTCGCTGGCCACCGCCAGCGACATGTGCGAGGCGATCCTGGCCCTGTCCGGCACCACCAACGGGCGCCTGGCGACCGAGGGGTTCAGGGAGCTGGAGCGGCGCACCGGCAGCGAGGGGCTGGCCGCGCTCGCCGCCGAACGCGAGGCCGAGCGGATCACCTTCGCCGACACCCGCACGCAGCCGCGTGCCGTCATGACATCGTACGAGTGGTCGGGCTCGGAGACCGGCGGGCGCCGCTACTCGCCGTTCGTCATCAACGTCGAGCACAAGAAGCCCTGGCACACCCTCACCGGCCGCCAGCACTTCTTCGTCGCCCATGACTGGATCGCCGAACTCGGTGAGCAACTGCCGGTCTACCGGCCGCCGTTGAACGCACCGCGGCACTACGGCGACGAGCACCTGCACGACGCGGGCCGCGCCGAGGTGACCGTCCGCTATCTGACGCCGCACTCCAAGTGGTCGATCCACTCCGAGTACCAGGACAACGCCTATATGCTCGCGCTCTCCCGCGGCGGGCCCGTGATCTGGATGTCCACCGCCGACGCCGAGAAGATCGGCGTACGGGACAACGAATGGATCGAGGCGTACAACCGCAACGGCGTCGTCGTCGCCCGCGCCGTGGTCACGCACCGGATGCCCGAGGGCACGGTGTACATGTACCACGCCAAGGACCGCACGGTGAACGTCCCGAAGGCCGAGGTCACCGGGCGGCGCGGCGGCGTCCACAACTCCCTGACCCGGCTGCTGCTCAAGCCCACCCATCTCGCGGGCGGCTACGCGCAGTTCACCTACGCCTTCAACTACTACGGCCCGACCGGCAACCAACGCGACGAGGTCACCGTGATCCGGCGTCGCTCGCAGGACGTGGAGTACTGACATGCCCCGTGGCGAAGCCACTATCGGACACGTGATGGCACAGATCGCGATGGTGATGAACCTCGACAAGTGCATCGGCTGTCATACGTGTTCGGTCACCTGCAAGCAGACGTGGACCAACCGGCCCGGCGTCGAGTACGCCTGGTTCAACAACGTCGAGACCAAACCGGGTGTCGGCTATCCGCGCCGCTACGAGGACCAGGAGCGCTGGAAGGGCGGCTGGACGCTCGACGCGAAGGGCAGGCTGGTGCTGCGCTCGGGCGGCCGGGCCGAGCGGCTGCTGTCGCTGTTCGCCAACCCCGATCTGCCGGGCATCGAGGACTACTACGAGCCGGTGACGTACGACTACGACAACCTGGTGAGCGCGCCCGCCGGACCGGACGCCCCGGTCGCCCGCCCCCGCTCGGCCCTCACCGGCGAGCCGACGGCGATCACCTGGGGCGCCAACTGGGAGGACGGTCTCGGCGGTGCCCCCGAACACGCGGGCGGCGACCCGAACTTGACTGGCGAATGGGCGGAGCGGGTGCGGTTCGAGTTCGAGCAGACCTTCCTGTTCCATCTGCCGCGGCTGTGCGAGCACTGCCTCAACCCGGCCTGTGTCTCGGCGTGTCCGTCGGGCGCGATGTACAAGCGGGTCGAGGACGGCATCGTCCTGGTCGACCAGAACCGCTGCCGCGGCTGGCGGATGTGCGTGACCGCGTGTCCGTACAAGAAGGTCTACGTCAACCACGCCACCGGCAAGGCCGAGAAGTGCACCTTCTGCTTCCCGCGTATCGAGGCGGGCCTGCCCACCGTGTGCTCCGAGACCTGTGTCGGACGGCTGCGCTACCTCGGGCTGCTGCTCTACGACGCCGACCGGGTCGGCGAGGCGGCGGCCACCCCCGACGAGCGGGACCTGCTGGAGGCCCAGCGGGGCGTCTTCCTCGACCCGCACGACCCTGAAGTCCGGGCCGCCGCACGGGAGTCGGGCATCCCCGAGGACTGGCTGGACGCCGCCCGCCGCTCCCCTGTGTACGACCTCGTGTCGCGGTACAAGGTGGCGCTGCCGCTGCATCCGGAGTACCGCACCCTGCCGATGGTCTGGTACGTCCCCCCGCTCTCCCCGATCCTCGACGCCGTCAGCGGGGCGGGCGGTGACCAGGACGACCCCGACCATGTCTTCGCCGCCGTCACCCGACTGCGCATCCCCCTCGACTACTTGGCGAACCTGTTCACCGCCGGGGACACGGACATCGTCGCCGGGGTGCTGATGAAGCTCACCGCACTGCGCTCGTACATGCGCGCACGCTCGCTGGGCGAGGCGGGCGACGAGGCCGTCCTCAAGGCGGTCGGCCTCACCGCACGGGAGGGCGAGGACCTGCACCGGCTGCTCGCGGTGGCCAAGTACCGGGAGCGGTACGTCGTTCCGGCCGCCCACCAGGAGGACGCCGCCGCGCTGACCGCCCTGGAGAACCGCTGCCCGGTGGAGTCCTCCGGCGATCCCGGGTCCGCCGGGGGCCGCCGCGTCATGCTCGGCATCCCCACTCAGCGCCACCGTCCGCCCGACGCATCCACCGGAGAGCACGCATGAGTCCGCGGCCCGCCCCCGACCGCACCCGTCTGCGGGCAGCCGCGCGCCGCCCGGCCCGGCTCACACCCGAGGAGGCCGAGGAACGCGCCCTGCTGCTCCGGCTGTGCTCACTGCTGCTGCAGTACCCGGACGCCGAACTGGCCACCGCCCGGCCGGTGTTGACCACCACCGTCGAGGCACTGGCGCCGTCCCCGTCGGCCGAGCACCTGGCCGCCTTCACCGCCTGGTTCACCGACCAGGAACCCCAGGCCCTGGAGCGGCACTACGTCGAGACGTTCGACCTGCGCCGCCGGAGCAGCCTCTACCTCACCTACTACCTGCACGGCGACACCCGGCGCCGCGGCATGGCCCTGCTCGCCCTGGCCCAGCGCTACCGGGCCTCGGGTTGGGAGAGCGCCGGCGGTGAACTGCCCGACCACCTCCCGGTCGTCCTGGAGTTCGCCGCCCTCGCCGGGCACCGCACAGGCGAGGCACCGCTGCGGCAGCACCGACGGGGCCTGGAGCTGATCCAGCACGCGCTGACCGACGCCGATTCGCCCTACCGGCACGTCCTCTCCGCGCTGCTCGCCCTGTTGCCCCCGCCCACCGAGGCGGACCTCGCGGCCGTGGCCGAACTGGCCGCGCAGGGCCCGCCGCAGGAGGACGTCGGCCTCGACCCGTACGGGGCAGGTGAGTTCGCGCCGCCGGGCACCTTCGTCCCGCCGCACCCGGCCCCGCCCACCCTCATGCCGCCCCTCTCACCCCCGGAAGGCCCCCGATGAGCACCACGGGACACCCCTTGGCCGCCGCGAGCGGAGGCGATCTGCTGCTGTGGGTCGCCGTCCCCTACATCTGTCTGGCCGTGTTCGCCGTCGGGCACGTCTGGCGCTACCGGCACGACCAGTTCGGCTGGACCACCCACACCAGCCAACTCCTTGAGCACCGCTGGCTGCGCTGGGGCAGCCCACTGTTCCACCTCGGCGCCTTCATGGTGATCGCCGGGCATGTGGTGGGCCTGGCCGTGCCCGCCTCCTGGACCGAGGCCGCCGGAATCGGTGAACACGCCTACCACACCACGGCGGTGTGGGCGGGCTCGGTCGCGGGCACCGCCATGGTCGCCGGGCTCGGCATGCTGTGCGCCCGCCGCCTGTTGACCCGGCGGATCCGGCTGGGCACCGACCGCAGCGACAAGCTGCTCTTCCCGCTGCTGTCGGCCACCGTCCTGCTCGGCATCGCGGCCACCGCCGCGCACAACCTCGTCGGCCCCGGCTACGACTACCGCGCCACCGTCTCCGTCTGGTTCCGCGGGATCTTCGGCCTCCAGCCACGGCCCGAGGCGATCAGCGACGCCCCGCTGCTGTTCCAGCTCCACGCGCTGACCGCCTGTCTGCTCTTCGCGGCCTGGCCGTTCACCCGCCTCGTCCATGTGTGGAGCGCCCCGATCGGCTATCTCGTCCGCCCCTACCTGGTCTACCGGAGGCGTGCCACGACCCCGCCGCCCGTCTCGCGCGGCACCGCGGCCTCCGTGCCCCGGGCCGATCACCTGTAGCGGAACCGTTGCCGTACGGCCTGAAGTCCCCCACACCGACCGCATAGTGTGTGGTGCCCACACAGCATCATCGTGTGTGGTGCCCACACAGGTTCATCCCAGGGGGAGTTCACACCATGCGACCCATACGCCCACTCTTCGCCGCCCGCCGAGAAGGGAGCGTGCGCCGTCGAACCTCCCCCGTGCTGGCGGCAGTCGGCCTCGCCGCGGCGCTGACGTTCACCACGACCGCGTGCGGTCCGGACGGCGACGCCGACGCGGAGGGCAAGCCCGCCCCGGTGGCGTCCACGGCGGGCAACGACAAGATCAAGATCCCGGACGAGCTGAAGCAGAAGCTCAAGGAGCACGGGATCGACATCGACAAGTGGAAGAACGGCGCCTGGAAGAACTGGGACAAGGACGACTGGCTGCGCGAGGCGGACGAATACATCAACCCGATCATCAAGGGCCTGTGGGACCCGGACCGGATGCGCCGGGCCGAGGACCCGGACAAGGACAAGGGCGTCGACGACAACGACCTCTCGGGCGACCAGGGCGTCACGGATCCGACCCCTGTCCCGGTGAAGGCACGGGCCGTCGCGGCGTCGTACCACCAGAACGCGCCGACGGCCGGCAAGGTGTTCTTCGACTCCCCCAAGGGCACGATGGTCTGCTCCGCGACCGTCGTCCAGGACCCGGCGCACCCGGGCAAGTCCAACCTCGTGTGGACCGCCGGTCACTGTGTGCACGCCGGCAAGAAGGGCGGCTGGTACCGCAACATCGCGTTCGTGCCGTCGTACAACAACTCCGGTAAGCCGACGGCGGCGTTGAAGAGCGCGCCGCGGGAGGAGATCGCCCCGTACGGCGTCTGGTGGGGTGACTGGGCCCAGACCTCGGACCAGTGGATCGAGCAGGGCGGCGAGACCGGCGGCGACGGCGCGGCGTACGACTACGCCGTCATCCATGTGACGCCGGAGAAGGGCGGCGACGGCAAGTCCCTCGAGGAGACCGTCGGTTCGGCGCTTCCGGTGAACTTCAACGCGCCCGCCGTGCCGAAGGCCGCCAGTATCACGGCGACCGGCTACCCGGCGGCGGCGCCGTACGACGGCCAGACGCTCTACCAGTGCCAGGACAAGCCGGGCCGCCTCTCGATCGTGCGGACGGACCCGACGATGTACCGCGTCGGCTGCACCATGACGGGCGGCTCGTCCGGCGGCGGCTGGGTGGAGACGGGCGCGGACGGCAAGCCCGCGCTGGTCTCCAACACCTCGATCGGCCCGGTGCAGGCAGGCTGGCTGGCCGGTCCGCGGCTCGGCCCGGTGGCCAAGGGCGTCTACGACTCGGTCAGCAAGAAGTTCGCGGGGCGGTGACGCTGCCGCTCGATGCGTGACGCTCGACGACCTTGAAGCGTGACGCTCGACGCTCGACGCGCTCGATGCGTGACGCCTGACGCGCTCGACGCGCTTGATCCGTGAAGAAGGCCCGTCCCTCGGGGGCGGGCCTTCTTCGTGAGCGGGTGGTGGGTCAGAGCGCGGCTGCGGGCGTGTACGGCGCCAGTTCCGCGGCCAGTTCCTCGTGCACCCGCGCCTTGAGCAGCGTGCCCTCCGGGGTGTGCTCCTCGGAGATCACCTCGCCCTCGGAGTGGGCGCGGGCCACCAGTCGGCCGTGCGTGTACGGCACGACGGCCTCGATCTCGACCGAGGGCCGCGGCAGCTCGGCGTCGATGAGCGCGAGCAGTTCGTCGATGCCCTGGCCGCTGCGGGCCGAGACGACGATGGAGCGCTTCTCGTTGCGCTGGAGCCGCTGGAGGACCAGCGGGTCGGCCGCGTCCGCCTTGTTGATCACGACGATCTCGGGGACATCGGTGGCGCCGACATCCCTGATCACCTCGCGCACGGCGGCGAGCTGCTCTTCCGGCACCGGATGCGAGCCGTCCACCACGTGCAGGATCAGGTCGGAGTCGCCGACCTCCTCCATCGTGGAGCGGAACGCCTCGACCAGGTGGTGCGGCAGATGCCGGACGAAGCCGACGGTGTCCGCGAGCGTGTACAGCCGCCCGCTCGGGGTCTCGGCCCGGCGCACGGTGGGGTCCAGGGTCGCGAACAGCGCGTTCTCGACCAGGACGCCCGCGCCGGTGAGGCGGTTGAGCAGGGAGGACTTGCCCGCGTTGGTGTAGCCCGCGATGGCGACCGAGGGCACCTTGTGACGGCGGCGCTCCTGGCGCTTGATCTCGCGGCCGGTCTTCATCTCCGCGATCTCCCGGCGCATCTTCGCCATCTTCTCGCGGATCCGCCGCCGGTCCGTCTCGATCTTGGTCTCACCGGGACCACGGGTCGCCAGGCCGCCGCTGCCGCCGCCCATCTGCCGGGACAGCGACTGACCCCAGCCGCGCAGCCTCGGCAGCATGTACTGCATCTGCGCGAGCGCGACCTGGGCCTTGCCCTCACGGGACTTGGCGTGCTGGGCGAAGATGTCGAGGATCAGGGCCGTACGGTCGATGACCTTGACCTTGACGACGTCTTCGAGGTGGATGAGCTGGCCGGGGCTCAGCTCACCGTCGCAGACGACCGTGTCGGCGCCGGTCTCGAGGACGATGTCCCGCAGCTCCGTGGCCTTGCCGGACCCGATGTAGGTCGCCGCGTCCGGCTTGTCACGGCGCTGGATCACACCGTCGAGCACGACCGCGCCCGCGGTCTCCGCGAGGGCCGCCAGCTCGGCGAGGGAGTTGTCCGCGTCCTGCACGGTCCCCGAGGTCCACACCCCGACGAGCACCACGCGCTCCAGGCGGAGCTGGCGGTACTCGACCTCGGTGACGTCCTCGAGTTCGGTGGAGAGGCCCGCGACACGGCGCAGCGCCGCCCGCTCGGAGCGGTCGAACTGGTCGCCGTCCCGCTCTCCGTCGATCTCGTGGCTCCAGGCGACGTCCTCTTCCATCAGGGCATCGGCCCGAAGACCCTCGGTGGTGGTGCGCGCGAAGCGCTTGGTGTCCTGGGAAGGGGAAGAAGAGGAGGTCATTGGGTCCTTACGTCGAAGGGGTTCCGTTGGCGGTGACGAGCCGCGAGCCGCTGCGGGCCTGCGGGACTCGTCTCCTGTGACAACGCTCGGGTACCCCCGGAGATTCCCGGTCACCCCGGCCCCGCGGGCCGCGTCGCCGACCTGACGATGGTCGCACGGCACGGCCCGTCTCGTCATCCGGGTTACCGCCGCACGGGGGGCGGCGGGGTGGCGCTGCTCTTCCAGTCCGGGTGCCCCGGCATCGGCGGGGTCTTCCTGCCGTGGAGCCAGCCCTCGAAGAACGCGCTCAGGTCGCGCCCCGCCGTCCGGGACGCCAGGCGCTCGAAGTCGGCGGTGGTCGCGGAGCTGTCGCGGTGCAGCCCGACCCAGGCCCGCTCCAGCCGTTCGAAGGCGGGGGCGCCGATCTCCTGGCGCAGCGCGTACAGGACGAGCGCGCCGCCGTCGTACACGTTGGGGCGGAAGATGCTGATCTTCTGGCCGGGCTTGGGTCCCTTGGGCGCCGCGGGAGGGCCGCCCGTGACACGCCAGTAGTCGGAGAGGCCGTACGCCGCCTTCATCCGCTTCTCCATGGGGCGGTGCGCGGTCTCCTGGACGTACAGGGACTCGTACCAGGTGGCGTGTCCCTCGTTGAGCCACAGGTCGGACCACGTGTGCGGGGAGACGCTGTCACCGAACCACTGGTGGGACAGCTCGTGCACCATGAGCGACTCGACGTACCACTTCGGGTAGGCGGGCTCGGTGAACAGGCGCTTCTCGAAGAGGGAGAGCGTCTGCGTCTCGAGTTCGAACCCGGTCTTCGCCCGGACGATCAGCAGCCCGTAGCGCTCGAAGGGGTACGGGCCGACCTTGCTCTCCAGCCAGGCGACCTGCCCGGAGGTCTTCTTCAGCCACGGCGCGAGGGCCTCGCGGTCCTGGGCGGGGACGACATCGCGCAGGGGCAGCCCGTGCGGCCCCTGGTGTCGCGTCACGGCGCTGCGGCCGATGGAGACCTGGGCGAGTTCGGTGGCCATGGGGTGGGCGGTGCGATACGTCCAGGTGGTGGACTGCGCGGCGCGCCGGACCCCGGCCGGGAGGCCGTTCGCCACGGCCGTGTAGCCGTTCGGCGCGGTGACGCGGATGGTGAACATCGCCTTGTCGGAGGGGTGGTCGTTGCACGGGAAGACCAGGTGGGCGGCGTCGGCCTGGTTGGCCATCGCCAGCCCGTCGTCGGTCCGTACCCAGCCGCCGTCCCTGCCCTTGGGGGACACGGGGTCGCTGGTGTGGCGCACGGTGATCCGCAGGGTGCCGCCCTCGGGGATCGGCACGGACGGGGTGATCACCAGGTCCTCCCCGGTCCTGGTGAAGTCCGCGGGCAGGCCGTTGACGTCCACGGACCGCACGGTGCCGCGGGCGAAGTCGAGGTTGACGCGCTCCAGGGGCTCGGTGGCGCGGGCGAGCACGGTGGTGACGGCGGTGAGCGGCTTGTCGTTGCGGCCGGGATAGGTGAAGGACAGGTCGTACGCGCCCACGTCGTAGCCGGGGTTGCCGAGCGTCGGGAAGAGCCGGTCACCGATGCCCTGGGGGTGGGCGGAGGTGGGGGCGCTCGCGGCGATCAGGCAGACGGAGACGGCGGAGGCGAGCAGGGCCGCCCTGGCACGCCGGGCACGAGGGATCACGGAACGGGGGGTCTGCGGCATGGACCACGGCTACCAGCGCGCACCGGCCCCGCGGTGACGACGCGCGCCGTTCCACCCGAACGAGTGGGTCTCTGGTGGGCTGCCGCCCGAGTGGGTCTCTAGTGGGCTGCCGCCGCCGGGTGTTGGGCCCTGCTCACGTCGAACACGCCGGGGACGTTGCGCATTGCGCGCATCAGGGTCGGCAGGTGGGCGGCGTCGGGGAGTTGGAGGGTGTAGGTGTGCCGGACCCGTTGCTGGCTGGGGGGTTCGACGGTGGCGGAGACGATCGCGACGTTCTCCAGGGCGATGGCCTCGGTGAGGTCGGCGAGGAGATGCGGGCGCCCGAAGGACTCGGCGACGAGCGTCACCCGGCACTCGGTGGTGTCGCCCCAGTGCACGCCGATCTCCGCGCGCCCCGTGCTCTTCATGCACGCCACTCCGGCGCATTCGACGCGATGGACCGTCACCACGCCGCCACGCACGGCGAATCCGGTGACCTCGTCGGGCGGTACGGGCGTACAGCAGCCCGCGAGACGTACGGAGGCGCCGGGCAGATCGACGACCGCGTTGGCGTCGCGCGGGCCGGGCGCGTCCGGGGCGTCCGGAGTGGGGCGCGCGGGAAGCGCCGGTCGGCGCGCGGCGGGACCGGGCGCGCCCGTGTACGCGGCGGCTCCGGCGCGGGGCCGTGCCACACCCGGTTCCGACGCGCCCTCGGCCGGGTCTCCGGGCAGCGGATGCGCCGTCAGCCAGCGCTGGATGGCGATGCGCGCGGCGGGCGTGTGCGCGTGGTCCAGCCACTCGCGGGAGGGCTCGGAGGCCGGGTCCTGGCCCATGAGGAGCTGGACGGTGTCGCCGTCCTTCAGGACCGTACTCAGCGTCACGAGGCGGCCGTTGACGCGGGCGCCGATGCACGCGTGCCCGTCCTCGCCGTACTGGGCGTACGCCGCGTCCACGCAACTCGCGCCCGCCGGGAGCCCGAGCGTTCCCCCGTCGGGGCGGAACACGGTGATCTCCCGGTCCTGGGCCAGGTCCTGGCGCAGCGTCGACCAGAACGTGTCGGTGTCCGGGGCCGCTTCCTGCCATGCGAGGAGCCGGGAGAGCCAGCCGGGGCGGGTGGGGTCGGCGCGCTCGCCGTCGGACGGGTCCTCGGACCCGGGGGCGTAGGGGTTGCCGAGCGCGATCACTCCGGCCTCGGCGACCTTGTGCATCTGGTGGGTGCGGATGAGGACTTCGGCGACCTCGCCGTCCTTGCGCGCGACGGCGGTGTGCAGGGACTGGTAGAGGTTGAACTTGGGGACGGCGATGAAGTCCTTGAACTCCGAGACCACCGGGGTCATGCACGTGTGCAGTTCGCCGAGCACGCCGTAGCAGTCGGCGTCGTCGTTCACGAGCACCAGCAGACGTCCGAAGTCCGCGCCGCGCAGCGGGCCCCGGGTGCGGGAGATGCGGTGGACGGAGACGAAGTGCCGTGGCCGGATGAGGACTTCGGAGGGGATACCGGCCTCGCGCAGGACCGTACGCACCTCCTCGGCCGTCTCGGTGAGCGGGTCGTCGCCGTGCGCCCTGTTCTCCGCGATCAGCTCTCTGGTGCGCTGATAGTCCTCGGGGCGCAGGATCGCGAAGACGAGGTCCTCGAGTTCGGTCTTGAGCGCCTGGACGCCGAGGCGTTCGGCGAGCGGGATGAGCACGTCGCGGGTGACCTTGGCGATGCGTTCCTGCTTCTCGGGGCGCATCACGCCGAGCGTGCGCATGTTGTGCAGCCGGTCGGCCAGCTTGATCGACATCACCCGGACGTCGTTGCCCGTGGCGACCAGCATCTTGCGGAAGGTCTCGGGTTCGGCCGCCGCGCCGTAGTCGACCTTCTCCAACTTGGTGACGCCGTCGACGAGATAGCGCACCTCCTCGCCGAACTCCGCGCGCACCTGGTCGAGGGTCACCTCGGTGTCCTCGACGGTGTCGTGCAGCAGGGAGGCGGTCAACGTGGTGGTCTCCGCGCCGAGTTCGGCGAGGATCAGGGTCACCGCGAGGGGGTGGGTGATGTACGGCTCACCGCTCTTGCGCATCTGGCCGCGGTGCGAGGACTCGGCCAACAGATAGGCGCGACGCAGCGGTTCGAGGTCGGCGTCGGGGTGGTGGGCGCGGTGCGCCTCGGCGACGTGGCCGATGGCGTCGGGCAGCCGGTCGCGGGTGGCGGAGCCGAGCAGGGCGGCCCGGCCGAGACGGCGCAGGTCGATCCGGGGACGGCTCTTCCTGCGGTACACCCCGGGCGTCACGGGGACGGGGGTGGCAGGGTTCGTGGCCTCCGCACTCATTGGGCACCTCCGGCTGCGTGGACCGGTGGACGGAGTGCCCCATGGCAGACACGGCGCGGGGATGGCGACGGTCCCCCGTCCGGGCCGGTGCTTGATGCTATCGAGCCCATCACGCCCGCCCGACCGGCTCTCGCCGAGGAGGAACCGGATCACCCATTCGAGCGAACGTCCGAAGGTTTACGGAATCGCGCCAGGGGAACGGACGCGGACCGTCGATTCGTACCTCTCCCCGCGCCCCGGGCTGCGGATCACGGCGTCCGAGGCGGCCGGAAGCTGCGATACGGAGCGACGGACCGGGGCGGCCGACCGCGGTTTCCGGCCAGCCCTGACCGCGGACGATCGCCCTCCGCGTGCCACACCGTGCTTCGGCGCGCCGCCTGTTCGCCCCCCAAAGTGCCCTGTGGCGGCGCGAGTTCACGTAGCAGCTCCGGTCAGCGGGTGGCGGAGGCCAGCCAGTCGGCGTCGATCTCGCCCTCGGCGACGATCACCGCCGGGCCTGTCATCTCGATCTCGCCGTCCGGATGTTCGGTGATCACCAGCGTGCCGCCGGGGACGTCCACGGTGTACGTCACCGGGGTGCCCGTCACCGCCGGGTCCACGCCGTCGCGGCGGGCCGTGGCGACGGCCACCGCGCAGGCGCCCGTGCCGCAGGAGCGGGTCTCGCCGGAGCCGCGCTCGTGGACGCGCATCGCCACGTGCCGGGGGGCGCGGTCGACCACGAACTCGATGTTCACCCCGTTCGGGTAGGCCGATGCCGGGGTGAAGAGCGGCGGGGTGAAGAGGTTGCCCGCGTGCGCGAGGTCGTCGACGAAGGCCACCGCGTGCGGGTTGCCCATGTTCACGTTGCGCGCGGGCCAGGCGCGCTCGCCGACGCTCACCGTGACCTCTCCGGCGGGCAGCAGCGCCTTGCCCATGCCGACGGTGATGTCACCCGCGCCGACGGGCCCGGCCTTGGCGATGTGGACGGTCTTCACGCCGCCGCGGGTGGCGATCGCAACGTCGCCCTCGCTCACGTGCCCGGCGCGCTGGAGGTAGCGCGCGAACACCCGCGAGCCGTTGCCGCACATCTCGGCGACCGAGCCGTCCGCGTTGCGGTAGTCCATGAACCACTCCGCCTCGTCGGCCATCTCCCGGGCCTCGGGGTGGGCGGCGGAGCGCACGACATGCAGCACACCGTCACCGCCGATGCCCGCGCGCCGGTCGCACAGGGCGGCGACGGCGGCCGGGGACAGGTCGACGGCGTTCTCGGGGTCCGGGACGATCACGAAGTCGTTCTCGGTGCCGTGCCCCTTGAGGAAGGCGATCCGCGTGCTCATTCCACGATCGTACGGGGTCGGAACGGCACCGCGTGCCGCCAGGGCCGCCTGATGATTGCCCTCGTCCGCCCGGGGGCGGGCCCTGTGCGCGCCACCACCGCCGCAGGGGTCGCCTTCGGCCTGGCCCCGCAGCCACAGGCCGCAGCCGCCACGGTTCCCGGACCCGCCAGGGGCCTCAGGCGCCCCGAGGCGTCGGGGTCAGCGCAGTCGGGCCACGCGCCATACCGCCAGGATCGCGACCGCCGCCATCACCACGGCGTACGCCAGGACGACGCGCCAGTCCGGGCGGCGGCCGGAGCCTCGCTGGGGCAGGCCCGGCCAGGTGTAGCCGACGCGGCGGGCGGCCATCATGCCCCAACCGGCCGCGCAGGAGCAGATCAGCAGGCCGAGCATGGCGACCACGGCACCGCTGTCGCCGAACTCGAAGGCCAGCGGGAAGGCGAACATCAGGGAGCCGAGCGCGGCCAGCCCCACGATGGGGGCGAGCTGCCAGATCCGCAGTCGGCGCTGCGGACGCAACTCGACCTCGACCTCGAGCCCGGAGGACAGCTCGTCCTCGTCGGGGCCGTCGTCGCTCACCGAGTCCGGAGTCTGCTCGTCGGGACCGTCGGGGCTCAGCCGGTCCCCGTCGGTGGTCGGTCCGTACCCGTCGGGACCCCGCTGGTCCTCGTCTTCCGCGATGCCGTGCTCCGTGCCGTGTGCGGTGTCACGAGGGGCGGCCTCCATCGCCACGCGCCCTCCCAACTCTCGGACTCGATCGATCGACGCTCGATGATGGCACGCCGCCACAGGCCCTCATGACGGCCGGAGCGACCCGATGCCATCACGTGATCAGGCTGTAACCGCTCGTTCGACCAACGTCAGTGCCCGGTGCGGGAGTTCCCCGAGGTCCGCGACCGCACCGCTGAGCCAGTGCACCCGCGGATCGCGCCGGAACCAGGAGTCCTGACGGCGCGCGAAGCGCTTGGTGGCGCGCACGGTTTCGGCGCGCGCCTCCTCCAGCGTGCACTCCCCCGCGAGCGCCGAGAGCACCTGCTGGTACCCGAGCGCACGCGACGCCGTACGCCCCTCGCGCAGACCCTTCGCCGCCAGCTCGCGCACCTCGTCCACGAGCCCCGCCTCCCACATCCGGTCGACGCGGCGGGCGATGCGCTCGTCGAGTTCGGGGCGGGCCACGTCGACGCCGATCTGCACCGTGTCGTAGACGGAGTCATGGCCCGGGAGGTTCGCCGTGAAGGGCCGTCCGGTGATCTCGATGACCTCCAGCGCGCGCACGATACGGCGGCCGTTGCCGGGCAGGATGGCCTTCGCGGCCTCGGGGTCGGCGGCGGCCAGGCGCGCGTGCAACGCTCCCGGGCCGCGCAGCGCGAGTTCCTCCTCCAGGCGCGCGCGCACCTCGGGGTCGGTCCCCGGGAACTCCAGGTTGTCGACCGCGCCGCGGACGTACAGTCCGGAGCCACCGACCAGGACGGGCCAGCGGCCCTCGGCGAGCAGCGCGTCGATACGCGCGCGGGCGAGCCGCTGGTACTCGGCCACGGACGCCGCGACCGTGACGTCCCAGATGTCCAGCAGGTGGTGCGGCACACCGCCGCGCTCCTCGAGCGTCAGCTTGGCGGTGCCGATGTCCATCCCCCGGTAGAGCTGCATGGAGTCGGCGTTGACGACCTCGCCACCGAGGCGCTGGGCAAGGAACACACCCAGATCTGACTTTCCGGCCGCGGTCGGTCCGACGACGGCGATGACCCGGGGCGCGGGGGCTGCACTACTCACCGCACCAGTCTCCCAAACCCCGGGACCACTCCTCGAACCAGCCGGGGGAACGCCGCCGCCCCGGGCCGAATCCGACGAACACCGATCACTTGTTCGACACCAAGCCCGAGGCCGACCACCAACCGAGCCACGCGAGATTTCACCCGAACAGGTAACGTATGGAGTTGATATGGGCGTTTTCGCCAGAATTCTCCGGAGGTCGAGAACGACGGAAGGGACGCGGTCGGTGTCAGCGGAGGCCACGAAGCCGACGGCGACGAGAGCGCCCGCACGTAACTCCCCTGCCAGGGAAGGTGGATCATGGGTCTCCTGGACAACCTGAAAGCCAAGCTCGGCCCTGCCAAGGACAAGGTCACCGACTTCGCGCAGCAGCACGAGGACAAGGTCGGGCAGGGCATCGAAAAGGCCGCGAAGATGGTCGACGAGAAGACCAAGGGCAAGTACAGCGACAAGATCCACACGGGTTCGGACAAGGCGAAACAGGCGATGGGGCGCATCGCGCACCCGGACACCGGTACGACGCCCGGCGGCCCGCCCTCGGACACGTCGCCGCCCCCCGGCATGTGACCGCACCCGTGCCCTGACGACGGAACACGGGACCACGGGACGCACCGCGGCGGACGGCCGCACGGCGCACAGCCCGGCCGTCCGCCGCGTCCCGCGTCCGTTCGTACCGGCGCCCCGCGCCCGCGTTCGCTACGCCCAGGCCGCCACCAGGTAGCCCACGCCGTACGGCGCGTCGTCGTACAGCAGGTCGCCGGTCAGTCGCGTCTGTTCGGCGGCGCCCGCGAGGATCTGCCAGGGGGCCCGGCCCAGGGCCTTCAGCTCCTGTGCCAGATCCGCGTCCAGCGCCTTGAGGGCCGCGACGTCCGCCGCCCCCAGCGCCCGCGCGACCTGCGCGTCGAAGCTCGCCGCACGCTGGTCCAGATAGCCCGGTGCCTTCAGCGACCGGCAGGCGCTGGCGTCCCCCATGACCAGCAGGGCGACCCGCTCGTCCTGACCGGCGAGGTCCGCCCCCGTCCGGACGCATCGATCAGGGGTCAGGGCCTCCGCCACGGCGAGCCCCTCGACGGGCGCCTCGGACCACCTCGCCCACCCCAGCAGCCACGCGGCGACGGCGAGCGAGGGCGGAAGCTCACGCTCCGGTGCCACCGGGTCCGTCCCGCCGTCCGCCGTACCCAGCCGTACGTCGGTGTCGACGCCGAAGCCGCGGAACGAACCGCGGGTCCCCGCCGGGTACGGGCCCTGCTCGCTCTCCTCGGCAGGCCCCACGACCACCAGTCGCCCGGGGCGCGCGGCGGCGAGCACCCGCAGGGCGTCCGCGCACGCGGCACGGGCGCCGTCCAGTTCGGGTGCGGCGCCCGCGGCGACCTCGGGCACGAGCAGCGGCGGACAGGGGCAGACAGCAGCGGCGACAAGCATGCTGCGCAGCGTAACCCCACGGGAGAGGGTGTCAGTCGCCGCAGCCGCACGCCCCGGCGGGCGCCGTCGGCAGCGGCTCGGGCGCGCCGATCTTCGGCAGGCCCAGCATCACCCCGGCCGGTTTCGCGGCCTCGGCCGCGTTGCGCTTCTCCCAGGCGTCTCCCGCGCGCGTGCGGCGCACGCTCAGGACGGGACCCTCGGCGAGGAGGTGGTGCGGGGCGGCGTAGGTGATCTCGACGGTCACCACGTCGCCGGGGCGCACCTCCTCGTCCGGCTTGGTGAAGTGGACCAGCCGGTTGTCGGGGGCGCGGCCGGACAGCCGGTGGGTGGCACCGTCCTTGCGGCCCTCGCCCTCGGCGACCATCAGCTCCAGCGTGCGGCCGACCTGCTTCTTGTTCTCCTCCCAGGAGATCTCCTCCTGAAGGGCGACCAGGCGCTCGTAGCGCTCCTGGACGACCTCCTTGGGGATCTGGTCCTCCATGGTGGCGGCCGGGGTGCCGGGGCGCTTGGAGTACTGGAAGGTGAAGGCCTGGGCGAAGCGTGCCTCGCGGACCACGTGCAGCGTCTGCTCGAAGTCCTCCTCGGTCTCGCCCGGGAAGCCCACGATGATGTCGGTGGTGATCGCGGCGTGCGGGATGGCGGCGCGCACCTTCTCGATGATCCCCAGGTAGCGCTCCTGGCGGTACGAGCGGCGCATCGCCTTCAGGACCGTGTCCGAGCCGGACTGGAGCGGCATGTGGAGCTGCGGCATCACACTCGGCGTCTCGGCCATGGCGGCGATGACGTCGTCGGTGAAGTCGCGCGGGTGCGGCGAGGTGAACCGGACGCGCTCCAGGCCCTCGATCGCGCCGCAGGCACGCAGCAGCTTGCTGAAGGCCTCGCGGTCGCCGATGTCGGAGCCGTACGCGTTGACGTTCTGCCCGAGGAGGGTGATCTCACTGACGCCCTCGGCGACCAGCGCCTCGACCTCGGCCAGGATGTCGCCGGGGCGGCGGTCCTTCTCCTTGCCGCGCAGCGCCGGGACGATGCAGAAGGTGCAGGTGTTGTTGCAGCCGACGGAGATCGACACCCAGGCCGCGTAGGCGCTCTCGCGGCGGGTCGGCAGCGTCGAGGGGAACGCCTCCAGCGACTCGGCGATCTCGACCTGCGCCTCTTCCTGGACGCGGGCGCGTTCGAGCAGGACGGGCAGCTTGCCGATGTTGTGCGTTCCGAAGACGACGTCCACCCAGGGCGCCTTCTTCACGATGGTGTCGCGGTCCTTCTGGGCCAGACAGCCGCCGACGGCGATCTGCATGCCCGGCCGCGAGGCCTTCTTCGGCGCGAGGCGGCCGAGGTTGCCGTAGAGCCGGTTGTCGGCGTTCTCCCGTACGGCGCAGGTGTTGAAGACGACGACGTCGGCGTCGCCGTCGGAGTCCTCGGGGGCGCGTACGTATCCGGCGTCCTCGAGCAGCCCGGACAATCGCTCGGAGTCGTGGACGTTCATCTGGCACCCATAGGTGCGCACTTCGTATGTCTTGACGCCCACTGCCTGGCTCCGGTCGCTGCTGGTCATGCCTCCAGGGTAGGCGGTGTCGGGAGCGCCCCTTCCCGCGTGGCCGCCGGGTGCGGCCCACCCGCCGCGACGGGCCCTGGCTCCGACGCGCGGGTCAGGGCTCGATCAGGCCCGCGCGGATCGCATAGCGCGTGAGGTCCAGGCGGTCGCGCATGCCCAGCTTGTGCAGCAGGTTCGCCCGGTGCCGCTCGACCGTCTTCGCGCTGATGAAGAGGAGTTCGCCGATCTCCTTCGAGGTGTGGCCCTCGGCGACGAGCTTGAGGATCTCCTCCTCTCGATCGGTGATGGCCCGCTCGGGCAGGCCGTCGCCCCGGCGCAGGCGGTCGAGGTAGGTACGGACGAGGGCCCGCTCGACGCCGGGGCAGATGAACGACTCGTCACGCATCGCCGCCCGGCACGCCTCGACCAGGTCGCGGTCGGCGACGGACTTCAGGACATAGCCGCAGGCCCCGGCCTTGAGCGCCTCGAAGAAGTACTGCTCGTTGTCGTGCATGGTCAGCAGGAGGATGCGCAGGCCGGGCCGTCTGCGGGAGAGTTCGCGGGCCGCCTGCAGCCCGGTCATCCTCGGCATGGCGATGTCCAGGACCGCGAGGTCGATCTCCGTGGTGCGGCTCAGCGCCACGGCCTCGGCACCGTCACCGGCCTCGGCGACGACCGTGAGGTCCGGTTCGGCGTCCAGGATGAGACGTACACCACGGCGTACGAGCGCGTGGTCGTCGGCGAGCAGGACCCGGGTCGGCGCCCTCATCGGCGACCGCCTCCGGCCGTCGCGCCCGCGCCCGTCGCGTGACCGGCTCGCCAACTGGCCTTGTTCCGTGGGCAGTCAGACGGATCGTCACCGGCTCGCCGCCACGCGAGTACCCCTGTGACCCTGCCCGTCGTGCGTCCTCCGCGTCCATCCGTCATGACACCCATAGGAACACCGTACGAGGAATGACAGCATGGCAGCCTTGTACGCGCACCCGTACAACCATGAGCAAGGGAAGAAACGTGTCTGCTCCACGCCTCCGGACGACGCCGCTGCCGGGCATCGGGGTCCAGTACGACCTCATGACGCGCGAGAACCGCCATCTGTCGGTGGTGGCTCACCGGGACGGCGCCCGCACCGTGAGCGTGTACCGAGCCGACGACCCCGACTCCTGTGCTCAGTCGCTGCGCCTGTCCGGCTCCGAGGCGGGCGCGCTGATCGACGCTCTCAAGCCGTCCCACCACAGCGCCAGTCTGCTGTACACCACCGACCTCGGACTGATCGCCGAGCGCATCGAGGTGCCGGCGGCCTCCCGCTGGAACGGACGGCTGCTGGGCGACACCCGGATGCGGACCGAGACCGGGGCGTCGATCGTGGCGGTGCTGCGCCGCGCCGAGGCGATCCCGTCGCCGACGCCGGACTTCCGGCTCGCGGGCGGCGACCGGCTGATCGTGATCGGTACCCGCGAGGGCGTGGACGCCGCCGTGGCGATCCTCGGGCAGGAGTGAAGGGTGCACTCTGCTGTCCTGTTGATCGAGTTCGGTTCCATCATCCTCGCCCTCGGCCTGCTCGGCCGGTTCGCCGCCAGGCTGCGGTTCTCCCCGATCCCGCTCTACCTCCTCGCGGGTCTCGCCTTCGGTGAGGGCGGGCTCCTCCCGCTCGGCGCGAGCGAGGAGTTCGTCGCGACGGGCGCCGAAATCGGCGTCATCCTGCTGCTGTTGATGCTCGGCCTGGAGTACACGGCCAGCGATCTCGTCTCCAACCTCAAGACGCACTACCCCTCGGGCCTGGTCGACTGCGCGCTCAACGCGCTGCCCGGCGCGCTCGCCGCGCTGCTGCTCGGCTGGGGCCCGGTGGCCGCCGTGGTCCTCGCGGGCGTGACCTGGATCTCGTCCTCGGGTGTCATCGCGAAGGTCCTGAACGACCTCGGCCGGGTCGGCAACCGTGAGACACCGGTGATCCTCAGCATCCTCGTCCTCGAGGACCTGGCGATGGCCGTGTACCTCCCGATCATCACCGCGCTGGTGGCCGGGGCGGGTCTGGCGGCCGGAAGCCTGACGCTGGCGATCGCGCTGGGCGTGGCCGGGCTCGTCCTGTTCGTGGCCGTCCGCTACGGCCGGGTCATATCCCGGTTCGTCTCCAGCGACGACCCGGAGAAGCTGCTGCTGGTCGTGCTCGGTCTGACGATCCTGGTCGCGGGCATAGCCCAGCAGCTCCAGGTGTCGGCGGCGGTCGGCGCGTTCCTCGTCGGCATCGCGCTGTCGGGCGAGGTCGCCGAGGGCGCTCACACGCTGCTCAGCCCGCTGCGGGACCTGTTCGCGGCGATGTTCTTCGTCTTCTTCGGGCTGCACACCGACCCGAACAGCATCCCGCCGGTCCTGCTGCCCGCGCTCGCGCTGGCCGCCGTCACCGCGCTGACCAAGATCGCGACGGGGTACTGGGCGGCCCGCCGCGCCGGGATCTCCGTCAAGGGCCGCTGGCGGGCGGGCGGCGCGCTCGTGGCGCGCGGCGAGTTCTCGATCGTCATCGCGGGGCTCGCGGTGACGGCGGGCATCGAGCCCTCGCTCGGCCCGCTGGCGACGGCCTACGTCCTGATCCTCGTCATCCTCGGCCCGCTGACGGCCCGCTTCGCCGAGCCCCTGGCGTCGCGGCTGACCGGCGCCCTCGGCCGCGGAGGCCCCGCGTCCCGGCCGGTGGCGGCGGAGGGCGAGCCGGACCTCGCGCCCGACGACGAGGCGAGTGACGCGGCTCACAGCAACTCGGAGGCTGCTCGCAACAGTTGAACCGAAGCGACAGGAGGGCCGACCGAGGAACTGCGGACGCGGGTCGCGGTCGGCCCTTCGGCTGCCCACCACCTGTGACCCCATGAACTGCGGTGTTGTAGAAGTCTCTCCAGAAACATGATCACCAAGAGGCCCGCCCGTGACCCCCGGTCGGCGGCGCCCCGCGGTACGGAGGGACAGACGAGAACGATGACGGACGTGGCCGCCGAGCGGCTTTCCGCCCGCGAGACACTGGCGCGGCACTGCCGTGACCTCACCGAGAGGCGCTGGTTCGCCGTCACCGTCTTCACCCTGATCCTGGTGAACGCCGGGCTCCTCGGGCTGGAGACGTACAGCGGGGTGGCCGCGGAGTGGCACCACTGGTTACGTCTGGCCGAACACCTCTGTGTCGCCGCGTTCACCGTGGAGATCCTGCTGCGGCTCGCGGCCCACGCGGACCGCCCCGCGGACTTCTTCCGCGACCCGTGGAACCTGTTCGACCTCCTCGTCGTGGTGAGCGCGTTCCTGCCGCTGGTCCGCGAGAACACCACCGTCCTGCGGCTCCTGCGGCTGGCCCGCGTGCTGCGCACCGCCCGCTTCCTGCCCCAACTGCGCATCATCATGGTGGCCGTGGTCCGCAGCCTCCCCGGCACCCTGAGCTTCCTGCTGGTCGGGGCCCTGCTGCTGTATGTGTACGCCATGATCGGCTGGGTCTTCTTCGCCCGCGCCGACCCCGAGCACTACGGCTCCATCGGCCGCGCGGTCCTCACCCTCTTCCTGCTGATGACCCTGGACGGCATCGGCGACGCCGTCCACGCCGGACTGGAGGTCTCGCGCTGGAGCATCGTCTACTACGCCTCCTACGTCCTGCTCGCCTCCTTCGTCCTCGTCAACGTCCTGATCGGCGTCGTCATCACCTCCCTCGACGAGGCCCGAGACATGGAGCGCACACACCAACGCGCCCCCACCCAGCCGTCGTCGGCCCTGCGCGACCGCATCGCCACGGCCCGCCGCGCGCTGGACGACCTGGAACGCGAACTCGACCTGGGGCGCCCGCCCGAATCCCGGCGGCCGAGGCAGGAACCTCCCCTTGTGTGACCCTTGCCCTGGTCAGCGGAGCGTGCGGGCTGGCAGGATCGCGCTCATGCTCCAGGCACTCCCCCGTATCGGCAGGCGCCGCGCACTGCTCGGCTCCGTCGCCGTGTGCGCGGTCCTCGGACTGCTGCTGTGGTGGCTGCTGCCGATCGGCCCGGACTCCCCGAGGGGCACGGTCACCTTCAGCACGGGCACCCCGACCGGCGTCTACCAGAAGTACGGCGTCCTACTGCGGACCGCGATCGACAAGGACCTGCCGGGGCTGGACGTACGGCTGCTGAACAGCGACGGATCGCAGGAGAACGTACGGCGCGTGGCCACGGGCAAGGCGGACTTCACGATCGCGGCGGCCGACGCGGTGGAGGCGTACATCCTGCAGGACGGGCCGGGCGCCGACCGGCTGCGCGGCTGCGCACGGCTGTACGACGACTATGTGCACCTGGTGGTGCCGCGCTCCTCGCCCGTGCAGTCCGTGGCCGACCTGAAGGGCCGTACGGTCGCCGTCGGGCCCGGCGGGTCGGGGGTGCGGCTGATCGCCGACCATGTGCTCGCGGCGGCCGGACTCGACCCGAAGACGGACATCACGCCCCACACCGCCGGGATCGGCACCATGCCCGCGCTGCTGAAGGAGGGCCGGATCGACGCGTTCTTCTGGTCGGGCGGACTGCCCACCGGCGCGATCACACAGCTCTCGCAGCAGTCCGGGGTCCGGCTGGTGCCGATCGGCAGCGACCTCGTGGCCAAGCTGCACGCGCAGGGCGGCGGCTCGCGGTACTACCGGGCCGCGGTGATGCCCGCCGACGCCTATCCCCCGGCCGAGAACGGCTCCTCGGTGCAGACCTTGGCCGTCGCGAACGTCCTCGTGACCCGCGCGGACATGGACGCGGACCTCACCGAGAAGCTCACCCGCACGGTGATCGACAGCCGTGACCGCATCGGCGCCCAGGTCCACGCGGCCCAACTGGTGGACCTGCGCTCGGCGATCTACACGGACCCGCTGGAACTGCACGAGGGGGCGCGGCGGTACTACCGGTCGGTCAAGCCCTAGGTGTGTTTTCGGGGACGTTGGTGACACGCGGCGCCGTCCGCGGCACCGTCACCGTCACCTTCAGGCCGTGCGGCTCGTGGTGCGCGTACGCGATCGATCCGCCGCCCGCCGCCAGCAGCGCCCGCGAGATCGAAAGACCGAGCCCCGACCCCTTGATGTTCTGATGTGCCGGGCTGCGCCAGAACCGGTCGCCGACGCGGGCCAGTTCCTCCTCGCCGAGGCCCGGACCGCCGTCGGTGACCACCACCGTGGCCCTCTCGCCCGCCGCCTCCACCCGGACCTCGACACGCTCCCCCTCAGGCGTGAACTTCACCGCGTTGTCGATGACCGCGTCCAGCGCGCTGGACAGCGTGACCGGGTCGGCCCAGGCGGTGGTGGCCGGGCAACTCCCGGTCAGCCGTACGCCCTTGGCCCGCGCGCTCGGCTCCCAGGCCGCGACCCGCTCGGCGGCCAGCGCGCCGATGTCGGTGATCTGCAGGTCCGCCTCGGCGTGTTCGGCGAGCGCCAGGTCGAGCAGGTCGTCCAGGACCTCCGCCAGACGCTTGCCCTCCGTACGCACCGAGGCGATCTCCTCGTTGCCCTCGGGGAGTTCGAGAGCGAGCAGCTCGATACGCAGCAGCAGCGCGGACAGCGGGTTGCGCAACTGGTGGGAGGCGTCGGCCACGAAGGCGCGCTGCTGCTCCAACACGCTCTCGACGTTGTCCGCCATCTCGTTGAACGACCGGGCCAGGCGCCGGAGTTCGGGCGGTCCACCGGCCGCGGCGACCCGGGACTTCAGGCTGCCGGTCGCGATGTCGTGGGTGGTGGCGTCCAGGATCCGTACAGGCTTGAGCACCCAGCCGGTCAGCCGCAGCGCCGCCCCCACGGCGAGCAGCATCGCGGCGAACTCACCGGCCCCGATGAGCAGCCAGCCGTGCAGGATCTGCGACCGCAGCCGCCCGGTGGGCGAGTCGGTGACGACGACGGCGACCACGTCACCGTCGCGGATGACCGGGGAGGCGACCACGAGTCCGCCACGCTGCCACGGCCAGACCTGCTCGGGGTCGTGGCTGCGGCGGCCGAGCAGGGCTTCGTTGAAGGCGTCGCGGCCCTCGCCCACCTTGGGCAGGTACCAGGTCTCGGGCGCGTTGGCCATCGGCAGGTCGTCGCGGTAGAAGACCCCGGCCCGGATGCCGTACACGCTGTAGTACATGGCGAGTTCCTTGCGCAGGGTCTCGCCGCGCTCGTCCGTGACGCCCACGCGGGAGCCGGTGGGACGGTCGGTGACGAACTGCGCGAGCGCCGCGAAGCGCGCGGTGTCGTCGATCCGGTCGACCACGACGCGCTGCTGCTCGGCCGCCGCGAGGCTCACGGCGAGCGGGACGCCGAGCGCCAGCAGCACGGCCGCCATGAGGACGATGAGCAGCGGCAGCAGTCGTGCGCGCACGCGGACCCGCTAGGCGGCCGGGGCGACGAGCCGGTACCCGACGCCCCGCACGGTCTCGATCAGCGCGGGCATCCGCAGCTTGGAGCGCAGGGAGGCGACATGCACCTCCAGGGTGCGCCCGGTCCCCTCCCAACTGGTGCGCCACACCTCGCTGATGATCTGCTCCCGGCGGAAGACCACCCCGGGGCGCTGGGCCAGCAGGGCGAGCAGGTCGAACTCCTTGCGGGTCAACTGGACCGGCGCGCCCTCCACGCTGACCTGGCGGGTGGGCAGTTCGATGCGTACGGGGCCGAGGTGCAGCGCGGTGCGGGTGGCGCCCGTGTCGTCCTGGTGCGGGATGCGGCGGCTGACGGCGTGGATCCGCGCGAGCAGTTCCCCGGTGTCGTACGGCTTGACCACGTAGTCGTCGGCGCCGAGGTTGAGGCCGTGGATGCGGGAGCGGACGTCGGCGCGCGCGGTGACCATGATGACCGGGGTGCTGGTGCGCTTGCGGATCTTGCCGCACACCTCGTACCCGTCCTGGTCGGGCAGGCCGAGGTCGAGCAGGACGACACCGAAGCAGGTGCCCTCGGGGACCAGCGCCTGGAGCGCCTCCTCGCCGCTGCGGGCATGGGTGACGTCGAAGCCGTGCCGGGACAGGATCGCGGACAGGGCGGCGGCGACATGGTTGTCGTCCTCGACGAGAAGCAGTCTCATGCCCGGCCTCCTGTTCGTTCTGCCCTGTCACTTGCGTTCCGCGCTGCCCCCGCGAGGCGTCCTGTGCCGTCGCTGCGGGACGTCCCGCGTCGTCACCGCGAGGCGTCCCGCACTGTCACCGCGAGACGTCCCGCACTGTCATCGCCAGGCGTCCCGCGCTCTCACCGTCAGGCGTCCTGCGAGCGAACGCGAGCACACGCGCGCGTGCACCATGGCAGTGACGCCGATGAACACGGGCCCCGTCAAGGGTTTTCCGGTTGCAAACGTCTTTCCGTTATCCAGCCGGTACGCCGCCTCGCGCACCGGATACCCCAAGTGTCCGGCCGCTACCGGATTGTGATGCTCAGATCTCCCTCAGATGTAATGACGCAGGTCGCACGGCTTACTACTGTCCTCCGAAACCGAGTGAGGACGGAGCCAGCCAGCAATGACCGAAGCATCAATGGTCAAGGAGTCGGTGTCCGCGACCGACGAACTGGTCGCCCTGAAGAGTGTCAACAAGCACTTCGGCGCGTTGCACGTGCTCCAGGACATCGACTTGACCATCGCCCGCGGCGAGGTCGTCGTGGTCATCGGACCCTCAGGGTCGGGCAAGTCCACCCTGTGCCGCACCATCAACCGCCTGGAGACGATAGATTCCGGCGAGATCCTGATCGACGGCAAGCCGCTGCCCCAGGAGGGCAAGGAGCTGGCCCGGCTGCGTGCCGACGTCGGCATGGTCTTCCAGTCCTTCAACCTCTTCGCGCACAAGACGGTGCTCGAGAACGTGATGCTGGGGCAGATCAAGGTCCGCAAGGCCGACAAGCAGGTGGCCGAGGAGAAGGCGCGGACCCTGCTGGACCGGGTCGGCGTCGGCACCCAGGCCGACAAGTACCCCGCACAGTTGTCCGGTGGCCAGCAGCAGCGCGTGGCGATCGCCCGTGCGCTGGCGATGGACCCCAAGGTCATCCTGTTCGACGAGCCGACGTCGGCTCTGGACCCGGAGATGATCAACGAGGTCCTCGAGGTCATGCAGCAGCTCGCCAGGGACGGCATGACCATGGTCGTCGTCACCCATGAGATGGGCTTCGCCCGGTCGGCCGCCAACCGAGTGGTGTTCATGGCCGACGGCCGCATCGTCGAAGAGGCGGCGCCGGAACAGTTCTTCAGCAACCCGCGCAGCGACCGGGCGAAGGACTTCCTGTCGAAGATCCTGCACCACTGACGCCTGACAACTGACGCCTGACGCCTGACGCCTGACATACGTCACCGCCGCCACCGGCGATCCACGTCACCGGCCGCCGACGGTCCGTCTCCCCGGACCGCCGGCGGCCCGCTTCACGGACCCCGGTCCGCATCTCTTCACCACGCAAAGGATGTTCACCATGAAGCTCCGCAAGGTCACCGCGGCCACGGCCGTCGTTCTCGCCCTCGCCACCGCCCTCACCGCCTGCGGCTCGGACGACAAGAGCGACGGCGGTTCCTCCGGCGGCAAGACGATCAAGATCGGCATCAAGTTCGACCAGCCCGGTCTCGGTCAGAAGACGCCGAACGGTTACACCGGCTTCGACGTGGACGTCGCCACGTACGTCGCCAAGCAGCTCGGTTACGACAAGGACCACATCGAGTGGAAGGAGTCGAAGAGCGCCGACCGCGAAACCATGCTCCAGCGCGGCGACGTCGACTTCATCGCGGCCACGTACTCGATCACCCCGGAGCGCGAGGCGAAGGTCGACTTCGCCGGCCCGTACCTGCTCGCCCACCAGGACGTGCTGCTGCGTGCCGACGAGAAGGGCATCGGCGAGCCCAAGGACCTGAACTCGAAGAAGCTGTGCTCGGTGACGGGCTCGACCTCGGCGCAGAACGTCCACGACAAGCTGGCCCCGAAGGCCAACCTCAAGGAGTACCCGACGTACTCGGCGTGTCTGACGGGTCTGCAGAACAAGGCCATCGACGCGCTCACCACCGACGACTCGATCCTCGCCGGTTACGCCTCGCAGGCCGCCTTCAAGGGCAAGTTCAAGCTCGGCGGCTTCAAGATGACCAACGAAAACTACGGCATCGGCGTCAAGAAGGGCAGCGACCTCAAGGCGAAGATCAACTCCGCCCTGGAGAAGATGGTCTCGGACGGTTCGTGGCAGAAGGCCGTGGACGCGAACTTCGGTCCCGCGAACTACAAGAACGAGCCCGCGCCGAAGATCGGCAACATCGTCAAGTAATCCAGGCCCGACAGCGTGCGCCGCCCCGCGACCGGGGCGGCGCACCGGAGCCTGTCCGACACGCGGAAGCGCGGGACCTCATGTTCGACTTTCTTGATCACTACGACCTGTTGGGAGCGTTCTGGACGACGGTGCAGCTCACCGTCATCTCCGCGATCGGCTCCCTGATCTGGGGCACGGTGCTGGCCGCCATGCGGGTCGGCCCGGTGCCGGTGATGCGCGGCTTCGGGACCGCGTACGTGAACATCGTGCGCAACACTCCACTGACCGTGATCATCCTGTTCAGCTCGCTGGGCCTCAACGACACCCTCGGCATCAGCCTCGGCGCGACCGACTTCAAGGTCATCGGCTTCCGGCTCGCCGTGCTCGGACTGACCGCCTACACCTCGGCGTTCGTGTGCGAGGCGCTGCGGGCAGGCATCAACACCGTGCCCGTCGGACAGGCGGAGGCGGCCCGTGCGCTGGGGCTGAGCTTCGTCCAGGTCCTCACCCTGGTGGTGCTGCCGCAGGCGTTCCGCGCGGTCGTGGGCCCGCTGACGAACGTCCTGATCGCGCTCACCAAGAACACCACGGTGGCCGCGGCGATCGGTGTCGCCGAAGCGGCCCTGCTGATGAAGCAGATGATCGAGAACGAGGCCCAACTGCTGCTGATCTCCGCGGTGATCGCCTTCGGGTTCGTGTGTCTGACGCTGCCGACCGGCCTGATCCTCGGCTGGGTGGGCAAGAAGGTGGCGGTGAAGCGATGAGTTCCGTCCTCTACGACGCCCAGGGTCCCCGGGCCAAGCGGCGCAACATCCTCTACACGGTGGGCTTCCTGCTCGTCATGGCCGCCGTGCTGTGGTGGGTGATCAGCGGTCTCAACGACAAGGACCAGCTCGCCTGGGAGAAGTGGAAGCCGTTCCTCGGCGGCACCGAGGCGTGGTCGACGTACATCTGGCCGGGCCTGAAGAACACCCTCGAGGCGGCGGCCCTGTCGATGATCATCGCGCTGCCGCTCGGCGCGGTCCTCGGCATCGCCCGGCTCTCGGAGCACGCCTGGGTGCGCGTTCCCGTCGCGATCGTGGTCGAGTTCTTCCGGGCCATCCCGGTGCTCGTCCTCATGATCTTCGGCCTCGCACTGTTCGCCGAGTACACCACCGTCGGTTCGGACGACCGTCCGCTGTACGCCGTGGTCACGGGCCTGGTCCTCTACAACGCCTCGGTCCTCGCGGAGATCGTCCGGGCGGGCATCCAGTCCCTGCCGAAGGGCCAGGGCGAGGCCGCGCTGGCGATCGGTCTGCGCAAGAACCAGGTGATGCGGTTCATCCTGCTGCCGCAGGCGGTCACGGCGATGCTGCCCGCGATCATCAGCCAGCTCGTGGTGATCGTGAAGGACACGGCGCTCGGTGGCGCGGTCCTCACCTTCCCCGACCTGCTGGCCGCCGTCTCGCCGATGAGCTCGTACTACGGCGCCAACACCATCGCCAGCTTCACGATCGTGGCGATCGTCTTCATCGCCATCAACTTCTCGCTCACGAGCTTCGCGAGCTGGCTGGAGAAGCGGCTGCGCCGGGGCAAGAAGTCGACCGGGGCGGTGCTGCCCGCGGCGGCGGTCGCGGGGGCCGACTCGACCGGGGCGTCCGCCTGACGACGGCTCAATCCTGTTGCTCTACAGGGGCGGTGGCGTACCAGCCACCGCCCCCGTCGCTTGACGCGGACAGCGGCAGTGGGTTGCATACGTTCTGTGATCGTGCACCCCGCTCCAACTGGTTGTTCCGTTGTGTTCCTCGTGTTCCTCATGATGTCGCTCAGGGCGGGGGGCGCCGCGCCGTGGACCCGGTGATCATCGTCGGAGCGGGGCCCGTCGGGCTCTCGCTCGCGCTGGCGCTGGCACGCCAGGACGTACCGTCCGTGGTCCTCGACGAGGGCTCGGGCCGGGACGAACAGCGCGCCGCGCGCACGGTCGTCCTGCACGAGGACACCGCCGCCCTGATGGAACGCCTGACCTCGATGCAGCTCGACAGGGCGGGGCTGCGCTGGAGCGGCTGGCGGTCGATGCGGCGCAAGCAGGTGACGCGGGAGGTCGCGTTCGAAACCACCGGTAGCGGGCCTGAGTCGGAGGGCTCCGGGCGCGCCGAGGGCCGGAAGGGCACGGGTGACGGGAGCGGCGAGGGCCGCAGGGCCGGGGGCGGTGCCCTTGAGGGGGGCGTGGCCCCGCTGCACATCGCCCAGCACGCCCTCACCGCCGCCCTGCGCCGGGCCATCGCCGGTGAGCGGCTGGTCAGGGTCGTTGTGGAGAGCCGCCTGGACGACCTCGAACAGGAGCCGTCGGGCGTCCTGGCCCACACCCGCGGCCCCCGGGGCACCTGGTGGCGCGGCAGCTACCTGGTCGGCTGCGACGGAGCGCGGTCGACGGTGCGCAAGCTGCTCGACATCCGCTTCCCGGGCCGAACGGCCGTGGAACGGCACGCGGTTGCGGCCCTGCGTACCCAACTGCCCCGCCCTGGCGAGGCGTTGTTGCACCGCACGCCGCCGTGGCGGACCTCGGGCCCCTCGGTGAGCGAGGTCACGGCACGCCCGCTGCCCGGCGACCTGTGGCGCCTGGACTGGCTGTTGCCGCCCGGCAAGGACCTGGTCACGCCCGATGTGCTGCTGACCCTCGTCCGGGAGACCCTCGCGGGCTGGAGCGGCGACGCGGAGCCCGTGTACGACCTGCTGGACACGGGGGTCCACCTGGTGCACCACCGGCTCGCCCGCCGGTGGCGCGCCGACCGGGTCTTCCTCGCCGGGGACGCCGCGCATCTGCTCGGCGCGCTCGGCACGCAGGGCTTGGACGAGGGCCTCAGGGACGTCGACAACCTCGCCTGGAAGCTGGCTGTCGCCTGGCACCACGGCCCGCACGAGGAGCTGCTCGACAGCTACCAGGCGGAGCGCCGCGCCGTGGTCGCGGCCCGACTGCGCACCGCCGACCAGGCACTTCCGTCGTTGCGCGGCGGGAAGAACCTGCGCGCGTACGTGTCCGGGTCCGCCCGCAGCCGGGACGCGCTGCTCGCGGACGGCCATCTGGGACGCGGCGCACTGGGCGCACCGGGGGCGTACACGGCCTCGCCGCTCACACCGGCGCACACCGATTCTGTGGTTCGGCTGGAAACCGAGCCCGGGGCACAGGTCGTGGACGTACGGGTGACGGCGGAGGACGGCTCCTTCGTACGACTCCGCGACCGGCTGGGGCGCGGCGCGCTGCTGGTGGTGCTGGTCGCTCCGGGCACGGGTGTGTGGGACCGCAAGCACTGGGTGTCGGCCGGGATCATGCCCCGCCTGGCGGCAGCGGTGACGGCCCTGCCGCACCCGGCGGAACTGCTGGTCACCGAGGACTATCCGGGCGCGGCGGCCCACACGGTCCTCCTGATCCGCCCGGACGGCCACCTGGTCACAGCCCTGAACGGCGTCCGCCCCTCGGAGCTGTACGGAGCAGCGGAGGCAACCCTGGGCGCCCCGACGAAGACGGAGGCGCCGACGGAGACGGAGGCACCGGCCAAGGCGAGCTGACGGGGGCGGGGTGCGTGGGGCCGGGCCGGCCGAAGGTGAGCGGGCCGGCCGAACTGCGTGGGCCTCTCAGTCCTTGGCCGTCGCCACCGTCACCGGCCGGGGCCTGAGTGCCACGTGTCCCGGCAGTGTGGTGGCGATCAGGGCCAGCAATCCGGCTACCGCGAGGACGGTGATGGATCCCGAAGCCGACGCGGTGCTGACCATCGGGCAGATGGAACACGTCCTCGCGACCTGATCGTGAAGATGTGGCAGAACCACGCGCTCGGCGAGTACGCGCCCGCTGGGAGCCGGGGGGCCATCACAGCCCGGATTCCCTGTTCGCCGCGGCGATGCTCCAGGGCGGCTGGGCGATGCAGATCCCGACGCCCGAGCTCTACTACAAGCTCCTGCGCAAGCACCACGTGATGATCCACCCCCGTCGCGGGGTGAAGATCCTCGGCCTTTACTACTACGACCCCGTGCTGGACGAGCCCCGCTTCCAGGGCCCCTCAGCCCGCGGCGGCCGGCATGGGGGGCAGTGGGCGGTCCGCAGCGACCGGCGGGACCGGCGCAAGGTCTTCCTCCTCCCGCCTGTGACGGCTCTGGCAGCTGAGGAGACAACTGTCGAGAACTACGCCCGCAGACGCCGATTCATCGTTGGCGGCTCCCAGAGGGGTACTCGGATCCGCATCGGCTTCTCCGCCCTGATCTGGTCCCGGCTCACCGGCAGCGAGTGGCGTCTGCGCCTGCCCTGCAGCCACTACCGGCCCGCGGAGTCGACGTCGTCGGGTCCGGATCGGTGGCGCACGGCGTCATTGGCTGTCCACGGTGCGATGAAGGCGGCGGCCACGGAGACGGCGACCAGGACGAAGAACAGTGCTCCGTAGCCCCCGAGCGGAATGGCCAGGGCGGCGCCGGCGAACGGCGCGAGGGCAGCCGCCGTGGTGGCCGGCGCCGCGAGGAGCCCGGAGAGGCGGCCGTAGTGCGTTGTGCCCCAGCGGTCGGTGATGGCGGTGGCCTGGAGGAGGGTGAGGTTGCCGCGAACCATGCCGGCCACGACCGACACGGCGATGAGCAGGCCGTACGGGCCGGGGACGGTGGCGAAGGCGGCGGTGGTCAGCCCGCCGAGCGCGACCAGGACCGTGGTGCGGGCCGGGGCGGTGGTGCGGCGAGCGAGGGCGGCGTACAGGGTGCGGCCGAGGGTCTGTCCGGCGCCGCCGATACCGAGGACCCAGGCGGCCTGGCTGGTGGTGTACCCGCGTTCCAGCAGGAGCGGGACGAGGGCGACGACGACGGCGTACGTCGCGAAGCTGGACAGGGTGAAGGCGGCGGCGAGCAGCAGGAATGGTCGGCTGCGCCCGACTGTGGCCGCGCCTGCGGCCGCGTGTGCAGGGGCAGGTGGGGCGTCCGGCCAGGGTGCGCGCAGGGTCAGGGCGTGAGCGGGGATGGTGACGGCGGCGAGGATGGCGGCGAGCACAAGGTAGGTGTGGCGCCAGGACAGATGGTCCGCGAGGGCCGCGGTCAGGGGTGCGAAGACGGTGGAGGCGAGCCCGCCGGCGAGGGTGACGACTGTCAGGGCGCGCACGTGGTCGGGAGCCCACCACCGGGTCAGGGCGGCGAACGCGGGCTGATAGAAGGTGGCCGCCATCGCGAGCCCGGCCAGCGCCCAACCGGCGTAGAAGACCGGTACGTTCGGGGCCGCGGCCACGATCAGCAGGCTGCCCACGCCTAGCACGGAGCCGACGGTCATGACGGTGCGCGGGCCGCGCCGGTCGATGATGCGCCCGACGCGGATCCCGGCGAGAGCGGAGACGACGAGACCGAGGGAGAACGCTGCGGTGGTCGCCCCGGCCGACCAGCCGGTCGCGGCGGTGATCTGCGGGTTGAGGACGGGAAAGGCGTAGTAGATGATGCCCCAGCTCACGATCTGCGTGGCGCAGAGGGCGGGCAGGGCGGCGCGGGGCCGCCGCGACCGGTCCCCTGTTCCGGTCGCGGCCCCGCGCGCGAGGGTGTCCGGGTCGGTCACGAGCCGCAGCAGCCGCCCGCCGGAGCTTCTTCGGCAGCTGCCCCGACCGTGGCGGGGGCGCCGAGCTGGACGAGTTGCGGCGCGGGCGCGCAGCAGCCGCCGTCGCCCTCCTGGGCGGCCTCGGGGGCGTCGAAGAGGCCGGCGCCGCCGCAGACTCCGGTCTCGGGAAGGGTGAGTTCGACGCGGTCGGCGGAGTCGAGGTCGCCGGCGATCGCGGCGGCGATGGAGCGGACCTGCTCGTAGCCGGTCATGGCCAGGAAGGTCGGGGCGCGGCCGTAGGACTTCATGCCGACCAGATACACACCCTGCTCGGGGTGGGAGAGTTCGCGGTGGCCGTGCGGGTAGACGGTGCCGCAGGAGTGCTGGTTGGGGTCGATCAGCGGAGCCAGTGCGACGGGTGCCTGGAGGCGCTCGTCGAGGCCCAGGCGCAGCTCGTCCAGGAAGGACAGGTCGGGGCGGAAGCCGGTCAGCACGATCATCTCGTCGACCGGCTCCAGGCGGCGCCCGTCCTCGGCGACCAGGACCAGGCGGCCCTCGCTGTCGCGCTCGATCGCGTCCGTGCGGAAGCCGGTGACCGCGTCCGCGTAGCCCTCGTCGACGGCGGCCTTCGCCGCCAGGCCCAGGGCGCCGCGCGCCGGGAGTTGGTCGGCTTCACCGCCGCCGAAGGTGGAGCCGGAGATGCCCCGGCGCAGGATCCACACGCCCTTCGTTCCCGCGCCGTCGTCGGTCTTGGCGAGGTCGGCGAGGTAGGCGAGGGCGGTGAAGGCGGAGGCGCCGGAGCCGATGACGGCGGTGCGCTTGCCTGCGTACCGGGCGCGGACGGCCGGGTCCTTCAGGTCCGGGACGCGGTAGGCGATCCGGTCGGCGGCGGCCTTCTCCCCGAGGGCGGGCAGGCCGCTGCCTCCGGCCGGGCCGGGCGTGGCCCAGGTGCCGGAGGCGTCGATGACTGCGCGGGCGAAGACGCGCTCCTCACGGCCGTCGGCGTGGGCGATGTGTACGACGAAGGGCTGCTGCTCGCGGTCGGCGTCCACGATGCGGTCACGGCCGGCCCGGGAGACGCCGGTGACGCGAGCGCCGTAGCGGACGCGGTTGTCGAGGACGTCGGCGAGCGGCTGTAGGTAGAGGTCGGCCCAGTCGCCGCCGGAGGGGTAGGTGGCCGGGGCGGGGCGCGTCCAGCCGGTGGGGGCCAGCAGCTTCTCGGCCGCCGGGTCGACGACCTCGCCCCAGGTGGAGAACAGGCGCACGTGCGACCACTCGCGTACCGCGGCGCCAGCAGTCTGCCCGGCCTCTAGGACCAGAGGCTGGATGCCCTGGTCGATCAGGTGGGCGGCAGCGGCCAGGCCGGCGGGTCCGGCCCCGATCACGACGACGGGCAGCTCGGTGGTGGCGGGCGCGTTCACGGGTGACTCCTTGAGTGTTTCGACATCTGTCGATGACTTGCGAGACCCAGCATGGCACCTGTATCGATAGACGTCAACATAGACACTCATCGAAGCCAGGAGGTTCACTTGATGGACAACATCGACGTCGCCGTCATCGGTGGCGGCCAGTCCGGACTTGCCGCCGCCCACGCCCTGCTGCGCCGCGGGCTGCGGCCGGTGGTGCTGGAGGCATCCGACCGCACGGCTGGATCGTGGCCGCACTACTACGACAGCCTCACGCTGTTCTCGCCTGCCCGGTACAGCTCCCTGCCCGGGATGCCGTTCCCCGGCGCCGACCGCGACCGCTGTCCGCACCGCGATGAGGTCGTCGCCTACCTCACCGCCTACGCCGAGCACCTGGACGCCGAGATCCGCACTGGCAGCCGCGTCACTGCGATCCAGCGCGTCGGCGACGCCTTCGCTGTGGAACTGGAGGGCGGCGCTCGGCTGTCCGCGCGGGCCGTCGTGGCGGCCTCCGGGACGTTCGGGCGCCCGCACCGGCCGGCGCTGCCGGGCCTGGAGGAGTTCGCTGGTCAGGTGCTGCACGCGGCCGACTATCGCGAGCCGGCCCCATTCGCGGGCCGCCGAGTCGTGGTGGTTGGGGCCGGGAACTCCGCGGTGCAGATCGCTGCCGAGCTCGCCGAGACCGCACGCGTCACGCTCGCCACCCGAGGGCCGGTGAAGTTCGCTGCGCAGCGCGTCCTCGGCCGCGACCTGCACTTCTGGCTGGCCCGCACCGGCCTGGACATCGCACCCCTTGGGCGGTTTCTGCCGCGCCCGCCGACGCAGCTTGTCATTGACGACGGCCGCTACCGGGCCGCCCTGGCCGCCGGACAGCCCGACCGGCGGCCGCTGTTCACTGGTGCTGACGGAGCCAAGCTCATCTGGCCGGACGGGGAGCGTGAGGAAGTCGAGACGATCGTGCTGGCCACCGGTTACCGGCCTCACCTGCCCTACCTCGCTCCCCTCCACGGCGCCTTGGACAGCGACGGGAATCCCCGACGCCGCGAGGGGGTCGCCATCGGGGTGCCGGGGCTGGCGTTCGTCGGGCTGGAATGGCAGCGCAGTCTGTCGTCGAATTCGCTGCGCGGTGTGGGCCGGGACGCGGAGCGAGTCGCGCGGCGCCTGGCCGCCTGTCTCGCGCGCCGGTGACGATCCGCCCCCCTCTGGTTCGACATGTGTCAACATAAACATATGCCGAATGCCAAGGTGTTGCCGCTGCTCGAGTCCGACGCCGTGGTGCCGTGCTGCCCGCCGCTGACCGAGCGACCGATGACCGCCGAGGAGGCCGAGAGCGCCGCACGGATGTTCAAGGCCCTCGGCGACCCGGTCCGCCTGCGCCTGTTCTCCGCCGTGGCCTCTCACGAGGGCGGCGAGGCGTGCGTGTGCGACATCTCCGACGTCGGCGTCTCCCAGCCCACGGTGTCCCACCACCTGAAGAAGCTGAAGGAGGCCGGCCTGCTCACCTCCGAGCGGCGCGGCACCTGGGTCTATTACCGCGTCGAGCCGTCGGTGCTTGCCGCGATGGGCAAGCTGCTGGCCGTACCAGCCGCCGCCTGACGGGAGCAGGGGGAAGTGGTGAGCGGGACGCGGTGCGCGGACGTGGTCGAGCGCCGCAGTCCCGCATCACCTGACCGTCACCGAAGCTGTGCGATCGCGCGGGCCGCGTCGCGCGCCGGGCGGCCGACGCCGATGAGGGTGGCGGAAGCCGGGCCGGTCCAGTCGCCGTAGCCGAGCAGGTGCAGCCTCGGCTCGCCGACCGCGCGGGTGCCGTCGGTGGCGATCTGGCCGCGAGTCCCGCGCAGGCCCAGCGGGGCGAGGTGGGAAAGGGCGGGACGGAAGCCGGTGCACCAGACCACCGTGTCCGCGGGGGCGGATGTTCCGTCGCTCCATCGGATGCCGTCGGCGACGAGCCGTTCGAACATCGGCTGAGCCTTCAGCAGCCCGGAGTCCCGCGCCTCGCGAACCGGTGGGGCGGCGACGATGTCGCCGAGCGAGGCGACACCGCCGGTGTCGGTGCGGCCCTCGTCCAAGGCGCGGCGGCGGGCGGTGGCGGCATCGAACAGGGCGCGGCCGTCGATGTCGTCGGCGAGGAAGCGGGGCGGCCTCTGCGTGACCCAGGTCAGGTCGACGCCGCCGAGGGCGAGGTCGGCGGCGATCTGCGCGCCGGAGTTCCCGCCGCCGACCACGACCACTCGCTGTCCGGTGAAATCGGACGGGCGCCGGTAGCCGGTGGTGTGGAGCTGGCGGCCGGCGAACATCTCCCGGCCGGGGACGGCGGGCAGGAAGGGACGCCACCATGTGCCGGTGGCACTGATCACGGCCCGCGCCGACCAGTCACCGGCGTCCGTCTCCACCAGCAGCCGGCCACTGTCCCGGCGCACCGCCCGGGCGTGGACCGGACGCTGGACGGGCAGGTCGTAGCGCTGTTCGTAGTCGGCCAGGTACTCCACCAGGTGCCTGGCGTCCGGGTACTCCTGGCGTGGTTGAGCGGGCATGATCCAGCCGGGCAGGGAGGAGAACGCGGCTGGGGAGAACAGATGCAGGGAGTCCCAGGTGTGCTGCCAGGCCCCGCCTGGCGTGCTCTGGGCGTCGAGGACGACGAAGTCCAGGTTCTGGCGGCGCAGGTGGTAACCGGCAGCGAGCCCGGCCTGCCCGCCGCCGATCACCACAACATCCGCTGCCCTGGTCACAGGGCCGGAGCCGCTGCGGCCGGTGCCTCGGCTTCGGCGCACACCGTGCACAGCACCGTTCGCGCCTCAGCCTCGCCGGGGGTGCCGATGAGGCTGCCCCGACGCACGCTCCGGGACGTGATGCGGGCGTGTGCCGCGCAGACCCCGGCTCCGCAGCCCTGGCAGACGCCGACGGTGGGGCTGTTCGTTCCTGCGGTGCGGCAGTCGAGGCAGTGCATCAGCTGTCCCTTCCCGGGGTGGCGAGTGCTGCGGGGGCGAACTTCTTGCGCCAGGCCAGGGCGACGTACACGAGTCCGATCAGGACCGGGACTTCGATGAGCGGGCCGACGACGCCGGACAGGGCCTGGCCGGAGGTGACGCCGAAGGTGGCGATGGCGACGGCGATGGCCAGCTCGAAGTTGTTGCCCGCCGCGGTGAAGGCGAGGGTCGCGGTGCGGTCGTAGGCGAGGCCCAGGCCCTTGCCGAGCAGGAAGGTACCGAAGAACATGACCGCGAAGTAGACCAGCAGCGGCAGCGCGATCCGGGCGACGTCCAGCGGCTGCGAGGTGATGGTCTTGCCCTGCAGGGCGAAGAGAATGACGATCGTGAACAGCAGCCCGTACAGCGCCCACGGGCCGATCTTCGGCAGGAACTTCGCTTCGTAATCGGCGCGGCCCATCTTCTGCTCGCCGATGCGGCGGGTGAGGAAGCCGGCCAGCAGCGGGATGCCCAGGAAGATGATGACGTTCAGCGCGATGTGCCACACGGACACGTCCAGGCCCTGGCCGTCGCCGAGGTTCATCCAGCGCGGCAGCAGGTCGAGGTAGAACCAGCCCAGCAGGCCGAACGCGAGCACCTGGAACACCGAGTTCAGGGCGACCAGGACGGCGGCGGCCTCGCGGTCGCCGCACGCGAGGTCGTTCCAGATGATGACCATGGCGATGCAGCGCGCCAGGCCGACGATGATCAGGCCGGTGCGGTACTCGGGCAGGTCAGGCAGGAAGATCCAGGCCAGGGCGAACATGACGGCCGGGCCGACGATCCAGTTGATGACCAGCGAGGACACCATCAGCTTGCGGTCGCCGGTGACGGTGTCGAGCTTGTCGTAGCGGACCTTGGCAAGGACCGGGTACATCATGACCAGCAGACCGAGCGCGATCGGCAGGGAGATCCCGCCGATCTCGATCTTCGCGAGCGCATCGTTCATGCCCGGGACAAGACGCCCCAGGCCCAGGCCGACAGCCATGGCCAGCAGGATCCACACCGCGAGATAGCGATCGAGGGTGGAGAGCTTCTTGACGATCGAGTCGTCCCCGCCAGGGCCGGCGCCCTGAGCGGAGGCGGTGGTCGGTTCGGGGGAAGTCACGGGCAGGCCCTCTTGTTCTCGGCGGCGCTACGGGCGGAGGCGGCCAGTTCGGCGAACTGCGCGGACAGACCGGCCAGGACCTCGGGCTTGAGCTTGTAGTAGATGAAACGGCCGCACGGCTCGGTCGCCACCAGCCCGGCCTCTCGCAGCACCTTCATGTGGTTGGACAGGTTGGTCTGCTTGGCTCCGGTCTCCTCGACCAGGTGCGTCGTACAGAGCGTCTCGCGCGCCAGCAGAGTCACGATCTTCAGGCGGAGCGGATCGCCCAGCACCCGGATCACATCAGGATCGACTGAAGTCAGCATGCACTGATACTCTCACATCATCACCCGCTGACACCAGCGGGGACTGAAGTCACCGGCGGCAGAGTTCCGCCATGCGACGAGAGAGAACGATCACCATGGCCGACAAGCCGTCCGTCCTGTTCGTCTGCGTCCACAACGCCGGCCGCTCCCAGATGGCCGCCGCCTGGCTGACCCACCTGGCCGGAGACCGCGTCGAGGTCCGCTCCGCCGGCTCCAACCCCGGTGATCATGTCAACCCGGCCGCCGTCGAGGCCATGGCCGAGGTCGGCGTCGACATCTCCCAGGAGACGCCGAAGATCCTCACCATCGACGCGGTCCGCGAGTCGGACGTCTGCATCACCATGGGCTGCGGCGACACCTGCCCCGTCTTCCCCGGCAAGCGCTACCTCGACTGGAAGCTCGACGACCCGGCCGGACAGGGCGTCGAAGCCGTGCGCCCGATCCGCGACGAGATCAAGACCCTCATCGAAGGCCTGATCGCCGAGATCGCCCCCGCGAAGCCGGAGACCACGGCCTGAACGAGATACGGACGCCGCCCCCCGTCGGCTCCAGCTCTGGACGGTGTCGTCCTGCGAAACGTCTTCACCGGAGCTCCCTCGCCGCTCGACCCACGGCTCAGGCCGAGTCAGCGACCGCTGCCCTCCAGCCTGAGCGGCACTCGCAGGAGGGGGTCTCCGGAAGCCCATCGGGCGGCCCTGCCGCTGTCGTCCGCGCACCAGCCGTCATCGGGAAAGCAGAAGGAGGACCCGCAGGCGGCCTTAGTCCGGTCCTGTCACAGGCCGTCCGGCGTCAGCGCCCTGGGACAGATGCCGGGAAGCTGGTCACGCTGCTGATGCGACGGCCGACGTAGCGCAGGCCGATCACAGTGCTGCACGGAGAGCCCGAAGGTGCCGACGACCACGAGGACGGGCCGACCGCCCCGGGCAGGTCACGCCTTCGGCCGGCTGCCCGTCCGCGGAGCCGACACCGCCGCGCTCCAGCGCTCCGTCACCGCCGCCCTGCACGGAACCACAGCCCAGGTCAGCGCGGGCGCGGCGCGTGGCCCTGTGGAGTTCCTGGACGCGTCCGCCGCCCGGATCCGGCTCATCAGCATCGGCGGCGCCATGGGCGGCACGTCCCTGCTCGTCGCCAAGCCGACGGGCCTCCGCGGTGGCGAAGAAGAGGGAGGTCTGGTGGCGAACCGCCGTGTCCGGCGCGGCGATCCCGGTGATGCGGTACGTGCGCGGGGGCTGTGCCGACTGCACGGTGAGCCGGTCGCCGGGGCGCAGCCGGGCCCGGTCGGCGGGACTCCGGTCGATGACGAGGTCGATGTCCGCCCTGGGAGCGCTGCCGGTGGTGAGCCGGTACGGGGTGAGCGCGGCGGAGTCCCAGGCGTGACCTAAGACGGGCGCGGAGCCATCGGCGGCTGCCGCAGGCCCCAACGGCCGGGCGAGGAACGTGAGTTCGGACACGACACGGGACACGCCGGACACGTCCCGAAGTCAGTCGCCCAAGTCCTCGGGCAGCCAGGCGCGTTCGGTGATCGGCTTGGCCTTGTGTTTGGCCTTGGTCTTGCCCTTCTTGTGCTTGACGGTGGTCCGATGAACGTTCTGATCGGCGGAGACGAGCACAGGCGTGGCGGCATCGCGCTCGGTGCGGATCGTGCCGCGAAGCCCCGTTTCGAGCAGGGTGCCGCAGGCGGTGATGAGGACGGCCGCGCACATCAACGCGAAGAGGGCGCCGAGGAATCCGGCCTTACGGGCGCGGACGGTCCGGAGGGCATGGCGCAGCATCACGACGGCTCGACTCCTTGTGCCGGAAAGGACGGACGGCTCGCCGGCACGGGGAGTACGGGGGTGCGGAGTACCGGGTGCGAGGTCGGCGGCGTACGCGTGGTGGTTACGTGTACACACTCGTCCGTGCACAGGGGCCCGCGCGCTGCGGAGCTCCGGTGTCTTCAGCGGGGGCTAACCCCACTGTGCGGCGTCGTCCAGTCCCTCCGTGTCCTCCCCCTCGTCCGCCAGGGCCTGGCGGACCACCCGCAGGGCCATGCCCTCGGCGTAGCCCTTGCGGGCGAGCATGCCCGCGAGGCGGCGCAGGCGCTTGTCGCGGTCGAGGCCGCGCGTCGCGCGCAGCTTGCGGGCGACGAGTTCGCGCGCGGTCTCCTCCTCCTGCTCCGCGTCGAGCTGTCCCACCGCTTCCTCGATCAGCGCGGAGTCCACGCCCTTCGTCCGCAACTCCCGCGCGAGCGCGCGACGGGCCAGGCCCCGGCCGTGGTGCCGGGACTCCACCCAGGCGTCCGCGAAGGCGCTGTCGTCGATCAGTCCGACCTCCTCGAACCGCGACAGCACCTCGTCCGCCACGTCCTCGGGGATCTCCTTCTTGCGCAGGGCGTCCGCGAGTTGCTTGCGTGTGCGCGGGCTTCCGGTGAGCAGGCGCAGACAGATCGCCCGCGCCCGTTCGGCCGGGTCACCGGCCCCGGCGGGCTCTTCCTCCTCGGCCCTCGACGAGAAGGAAGAGCCTAGGTCCGGTCCGCCACCGGACGCTTCTCCGGCGGCGCGCCGCCGGCCTCTTCGGCGCCCCCCGCGCGCGCCACCGTCACCGAGCCGAGCGCCCTCGTCCGCGCCCCCGTCGCCGGGCGGCGTGCCGTACGCCTCGTCGCCGTGCCCGGCGGCTCCCCCGTCGCCCCGGTCACGCCTCCCCTGCGCGACGTCGAGGTCGGCGTACTCGGCCCAGTCGGTTCGTCGTGTCATGGGCTAGCTCTTGGCCGCCGAGGCCTTGGACTTGCCGGACTTGGCCGCGGGCGCCGTCTTGGCGGTGTCCCCGGCCGCGGGCGTGGCACCCGCTGCGTCCGCGCCCGGCTCGGCGGTGGGCTGCTCCGGGTGCACCCCGACGCCCAGCTTCTCCTTGATCTTCTTCTCGATCTCGTTGGCCAGGTCGGGGTTGTCCTTCAGGAAGTTGCGCGCGTTCTCCTTGCCCTGGCCGAGCTGGTCTCCCTCGTACGTGTACCAGGCGCCGGCCTTGCGGACGAAGCCGTGCTCGACGCCCATGTCGATCAGGCCGCCCTCACGGCTGATGCCCTGCCCGTAGAGGATGTCGAACTCGGCCTGCTTGAAGGGCGGGGCGACCTTGTTCTTGACGACCTTGCACCGCGTGCGGTTGCCGACGGCCTCCGTGCCGTCCTTCAGGGTCTCGATGCGGCGGATGTCGATACGCACCGAGGCGTAGAACTTCAGCGCCCGACCACCCGTCGTGGTCTCCGGGGAGCCGAACATCACGCCGATCTTCTCGCGGAGCTGGTTGATGAAGATCGCGGTGGTCTTGGACTGGTTGAGCGCGCTGGTGATCTTCCGCAGGGCCTGGCTCATCAGACGGGCCTGGAGACCCACGTGGCTGTCGCCCATCTCACCCTCGATCTCCGCGCGCGGGACGAGCGCGGCGACGGAGTCGATGACGATGAGGTCGAGCGCGCCGGAGCGGACCAGCATGTCCACGATCTCCAGCGCCTGCTCGCCGTTGTCCGGCTGGGAGAGGATCAGGTTGTCGATGTCGACGCCCAGCTTGCGCGCGTACTCGGGGTCGAGGGCGTGCTCGGCGTCCACGAAGGCGACCTGGCCGCCGGCCTTCTGCGCGTTCGCCACCGCGTGCAGGGTCAGGGTCGTCTTGCCGGAGGACTCCGGTCCGTAGATCTCGACCACTCGGCCGCGCGGCAGGCCACCGACGCCGAGGGCCACGTCGAGTGCGGTCGACCCGGTCGGGATGACCTCGATGGGCTCCTGCGACCGCTCGCCCATGCGCATGACCGCGCCCTTGCCGAATTGTCGTTCAATCTGTGCGAGCGCGGCGTCCAGGGCCTTCTCGCGGTCGGTTCCTGCCATGGGTTCCACCCGGTTTGCTTGAGTCGATCGCTTCACGTCAAAGACGCTAACGCCTGCCACTGACAATGCGCCTCGACGCCCGTCCGGCCTGTGGATAACTCGGGCACTCCCCCACCGAGAACCGCGCCGGAACCCCCATAAGAATGGATGTTCGATTTTGGTGTCAAGCGCGACCCGGCACCGCTCTCCGGACGGGATACTGGAGCCATGCGGTTGACGGTCTTCTGGCAGCGGATGGCGGAGCACTTCGGTGCGGGGTACGCCGACACGTTCGCGCGCGATCACGTGATGTCCGAGCTGGGCGGGCGCACGGTGCATCAGGCACTGGACGCCGGCTGGGCGGCCAAGGACGTGTGGCACGCGGTGTGCGCGGCCATGGACCTGCCGCAGGAGAAGCGCTGACGGACCCCGGACGCGCCGGGGCGCGCTCCTGCCCCTACATCGGGCGTCTACGCAGGTCAGCGGCGTTGTCAGTGGGTGGGTGCAGGATGGATCCATGGTCCGTTCCGCACTCCGAGCCCTCGACGGCTTCTCGCCCGCGACCCGCGGCTGGTTCACGGGGGCGTTCTCCGCGCCCACCGCGGCCCAGGCCGGGGCCTGGCGCGCCATCGGCGAGGGATCGGACGTGCTCGTGGTCGCCCCGACCGGCTCCGGCAAGACCCTGGCCGCGTTCCTCGCCGCGCTCGACCAACTGACCTCCACCCCGCCGCCCGCCGACCCCAAGAAGCGCTGCCGGGTGCTGTACGTGTCCCCGCTGAAGGCCCTCGCGGTGGACGTGGAGCGCAATCTGCGCAGTCCGCTCACGGGCATCCGCCATGAGTCGGTCCGGCTCGGCCTGCCCGAGCCGGAGGTGAAGGTCGGCATCCGCTCCGGCGACACCCCGGCCGCCGAGCGCCGCTCCCTGGCCACGCGGCCACCGGACATCCTGATCACCACGCCGGAATCGCTGTTCCTGATGCTGACCTCGGCCGCGCGTGACGCGCTCACGGGCGTGGAGACGGTGATCCTGGACGAGGTCCACGCGGTCGCGGGTACGAAGCGGGGCGCGCATCTGGCGCTCTCCCTGGAGCGGCTCGACGAACTGCTGCCGCGGCCCGCGCGCCGTATCGGCCTGTCGGCCACCGTCCGCCCGGTGGACGAGGTGGCCCGCTTCCTCTCGCCACGCCGCAAGGTGGAGATCGTCCAGCCCGAGTCCGGCAAGGAGTTCGACCTCTCCGTCGTCGTCCCCGTCGAGGACCTCGGCGAGCTGGGAGGCTCCCCGGTCGCCGAGGCGTCCGAGGGCGCGGAGCGCCCGTCGATCTGGCCGCATGTGGAGGAGCGGATCGCCGATCTGGTCCAGGCCCACCGCTCCACGATCGTGTTCGCCAACTCCCGCCGCCTCGCGGAGCGGCTGTGCAACCGGCTCAACGAGATCGCCTACGAGCGGACCACCGGCGAGACGCCGGCGGAGCACCACGCGCCCGCCGAGCTGATGGGCGGTTCGGGCGCGGCCCGGGGCGCGCCCCCGGTGCTCGCCCGCGCGCATCACGGCTCGGTCTCCAAGGAGCAGCGTGCCCTCGTGGAGGAGGACCTCAAGGCGGGCCGGCTGCCCGCCGTGGTCGCCACCTCCAGCCTGGAGCTGGGCATCGACATGGGCGCGGTGGACCTCGTCGTCCAGGTCGAGTCACCGCCGTCCGTGGCGTCCGGGCTCCAGCGCGTGGGCCGCGCCGGGCACCAGGTCGGCGCGGTCTCCACGGGCGTGGTCTTCCCCAAGTACCGCGGCGACCTCGTGCAGTCCGCCGTGGTCACGGAGCGGATGCGCACCGGGGCGATCGAGTCGCTGAGGGTCCCGGCGAACCCGCTGGACGTGCTCGCCCAGCAGCTCGTCGCCATGACCGCGCTCGACACCTGGCAGTTCGACGACCTCCTCGCGACGGTCCGCCGGGCGGCCCCCTTCGCCTCGCTCCCTGAGTCGGCGTTCACGGCGGTGCTGGACATGCTCGCCGGGCGCTATCCCTCCGACGCCTTCGCGGAGTTGCGCCCCCGGGTGGTGTGGGACCGGATCGCGGGCACGATCACGGGCCGTCCGGGCGCCCAGCGGCTGGCCGTCACCTCCGGGGGCACGATCCCGGACCGCGGCCTGTTCGGGGTGTTCCTCGCCGGGTCCGACCCGAAGAAGGGCGGTGGCCGGGTCGGCGAGCTGGACGAGGAGATGGTGTACGAGTCCCGCGTCGGGGACGTGTTCACCCTGGGCACCAGCTCCTGGCGGATCGAGGACATCACGCGCGACCGCGTCCTGGTCTCCCCCGCGCCCGGCGTCCCCGGCCGGCTGCCCTTCTGGAAGGGCGACCAGCTCGGCCGCCCGCTCGAACTGGGCCGTGCGGTGGGCGCGTTCCTGCGCAAGGTGGGCTCGCTGCCCGAACAGGACGCGCGGCGGCGGCTGCTGGCCGCGGGGCTGGACGCCTGGGCCGCGGACAACGTGCTGTCGTACCTGGCCGAACAGCGCGAGGCCTGCGGCCATGTCCCGGACGACCGCACGATCGTCGTCGAGCGGTTCCGCGACGAGCTGGGCGACTGGCGGATCGTCGTGCACTCCCCCTTCGGCGCCCAGGTCCACGCCCCGTGGGCGCTCGCGCTCGGTGCCCGGCTCGCCGAGCGGTACGGCATGGACGCCCAGGTCATGCACGCCGACGACGGCATCGTGCTGCGGCTGCCCGACGCCGAGCTGATGAGCCTGGAGCTGCTGGACCAGGACCCGTCGAAGACGGGCACCTCCTGGGACACGGCGGCCGACGCCGACCAGGCGCCCGTCGGCGCGGCGGACGTCGTCTTCGACAAGGGCGAGGTCGACCAGACCGTCACCGACCAGGTCGGCGGATCGGCGCTGTTCGCGTCCCGGTTCCGCGAGTGCGCCGCTCGCGCGCTGCTGCTGCCGCGCCGCAGCCCCGGCAAGCGCACCCCGCTGTGGCAGCAGCGCCAGCGCGCCGCCCAACTGCTCCAGGTAGCGAGCGAGTTCGGCTCGTTCCCGATCGTCCTGGAGGCCGTCCGCGAGTGCCTTCAGGACGTCTTCGACGTCCCCGGACTCGTGGAGCTGATGGGCGACATCGAGTCCCGCAAGGTGCGGCTGGTCGAGGTCACCACACCCGAGCCGTCCCCCTTCGCCCGCTCGCTCCTGTTCGGGTATGTCGCGCAGTTCCTCTACGAGGGGGACTCGCCGCTGGCCGAGCGGCGCGCCGCCGCGCTGTCGCTGGACTCCCGGCTGCTGGCCGAGCTGCTGGGCCAGGCGGAGCTGCGCGAGCTGCTCGACGCCGAGGTCCTGGCCGAGCTGGAGCGCGAGCTGCAGTGGCTCACCGAGGACCGGCGCGTCAAGGACGTCGAAGGCGTCGCGGACGTCCTGCGCCTGCTGGGACCGCTCACGGACGCGGAGTTGACGGAGCGCGGCGCCGAGCCGCAGTGGGCCGAGGAGCTGGGCGCCGCCCGCCGCGCCATCAGGGTCCGTATCGCGGGTGCCGACCACTGGGCCGCGGTCGAGGACGCGAGCCGACTGCGCGACGCCCTCGGCACGGCCCTGCCGGTGGGCGTCCCGGAGGCGTTCACGGAGCCGGTCAAGGACCCGCTCGGCGACCTCCTCGCGCGGTACGCCCGCACGCACGGCCCCTTCACCTCGGCCACCGCCGCCGCGCGGTTCGGGCTCGGCGTGGCCGTCACGGAGGGCGCGCTGCACCGGCTCGCCGCGTCCGGCCGGATCGTGCAAGGGGAGTTCCACCCGGCGGGGATCGGCCAGGAGTGGTGCGACGCGACGGTGCTGCGCAGGCTGCGGCGCCGTTCGCTGGCGGCGCTGCGACAGGAGGTGGAGCCGGTGGCTCCGGCGGCCCTGGCCCAGTTCCTGCCGCAGTGGCAGCACATCGGCAGCGGGCACGGCCTGCGGGGCGTCGACGGACTGGTGCGCGCGATCGAGCAGTTGCAGGGCGCGTCCGTGCCCGCGTCCGCCCTGGAGAAGCTCGTCCTGCCCTCCCGCGTCTCCTCCTACGCGCCCGGCATGCTGGACGAACTCACGGCCGCCGGCGAGGTGGTGTGGGCGGGCGCGGGCGCGCTGCCCGGCAAGGACGGCTGGGTCTCGCTGTATCCGGCGGACACCGCCCCCCTTCTGCTGCCCGCGCCGCACCCGTTGGAGCTGACGGCCCTCCACCAGTCGGTCCTCGACGCCCTCGCGGGGGGCTACGGCCTCTTCTTCCGCCAGATCGCCGACCGCGTCCGCGCCACGACGCACCCGGACGCCACGGACGCTCAACTGGCCGACATCATCTGGGACTTGACCTGGTCGGGACGGCTGACGAACGACACGCTCGCGCCGATGCGGTCGCTGCTCGGCTCAGGCCGCACGGCGGGCTCCACCGCCCACCGCGCCAAGCGCGCGGTCCCGCGCGGGCGCTACGGCTCGTTGACCGCCGCCGCCCGCCCGTCGTCCCGTACGGGCCCGCCGACCGTCGCGGGGCGCTGGTCGCTGCTGCCCGCCCGCGAGGCCGACCCCACCGTCCGCGCCCACGCCCTGGCCCGCACGCTCCTGGACCGGCACGGTGTGGTGACCCGGGGCGCGGTCGCCGCGGAGGGTGTGGAGGGCGGCTTCTCGGCGACGTACCGCATCCTGTCCGCCTTCGAGGACAGCGGTCAGGCCCGGCGCGGCTATGTCGTCGAGGGACTCGGCGCGGCGCAGTTCGCGATGGACGGCGCGGTCGACCGGCTGCGCGCGGTGGCGAACGCGCGCGAGCGGGGCGAGACACTGCCGGACCCGGGCGCGGCGGACCCGTTCGCCGCCGACCCCTTCGACACAGGCGGGACGGTGCCGGACCCGCTGTCGGCCCCGGGGTACGGAGGCCCGCGCTCGGGCTCCGGCTTCCCCGCCGCGGACACCGCCTCCCGCTTCCCCTCCGCCCGCGGCCTGCCGCCGCACCGCACCCGCTCCACCGACTCCCCTCGCGCCGTCGTCCTCGCCGCCGCCGACCCGGCGAACGCGTACGGCTCGGCGCTGCCCTGGCCCGAGCCGCCCACGGGCGCGGGGCACAAGCCGGGGCGCAAGGCGGGCTCACTGGTGGTCCTGGTCGACGGCGATCTGGTCCTCTACATGGAGCGCGGCGGCAAGACCCTGCTGGCCTGGCCCATCACCCCGCAGACCGGCCCGACGGAGGACGCCCGCCTGCGCACGGCCGCCGAGGCCCTCGCGGCGGCGGCACACGCGGGCTCCCTCGGCACGGTCACGGTGGAGCGGGTCAACGGCGCCTCCGCCCTCTCGTCCCCGTTCGGCATCCTGCTGGAAGGAGCGGGCTTCATCGCGACCCCCCGAGGGCTGCGCATACGCGCGTAAGCCCGCGGCGCCCCGAGCCGGACACCAGCCACGGACGCACCCCCGGCCGGTACCCCCAGCGGCATGCCACCCTGGACCCATGCCCGAAGGCGACACCGTCCACCAAGCCGCGACGCGGCTGCGCGACGCTCTCGCGGGCCAGGTGCTGACCCGCTGCGACCTCAGGGTGCCCAGGTACGCCACGGCAGATCTCACGGGGCGTACGGTCCTGGACGTCGTCCCCCGCGGCAAGCATCTCCTCGCCCGCATCGAGGGCGGGCTCACGCTGCACTCCCATCTGAAGATGGACGGCGCGTGGAAGGTCTACGCGCCGGGGCAGCGCTGGAGCGGCGGCCCCGCCCACCAGATCCGGGCCGTTCTCGCCACCGACGACCGTACGGCCGTCGGGTACCGACTGCCCGTCCTGGAACTGCTGCGCACCACCGACGAGCACCGCGCGGTGGGCCATCTGGGACCCGACCTCCTGGGCCCCGACTGGGACCCCGACAGGGCGCTGGAGAACCTGCTGCGGGACCCCGCCCGCCCCGTCGGCGAGGCCCTCCTCGACCAGCGCAACCTGGCCGGAATCGGCAATGTCTACAAGAGCGAACTGTGCTTCCTGCTGGGCGTGACCCCCTGGCTCCCGATCGGCGACCTGCCCGCCGAGCACGCCGCCCGGCTGCCCGCCCTCGCAAGGAAGCTCCTGGTGGCGAACCGCGACCGCCCCGCGCGCAGCACCACCGGGCGGCGCGACCCGAGACTCTTCGTCTACGGCCGCGCCCCTCGGCCCTGTCTGCGCTGCGGCACCCCGGTCCGGGTGGCCGACCAGGGCGACGGCTCCCGTGAGCGCCCCACCTACTGGTGCCCGTCCTGCCAGCCAGGCCCGACCCCGACCGACACGAACAGACCCGACACCCGCCCCGACACACGTAGGTGACGCCCCATCAGGAATCGCTCGCTTCACCGACCGATGCGTCGATACGCCGGTGCGCCGGTGGGCGGGTCTGCGCGGCGAGCGCCAGGACGACCCCGAGGTGAACACCCCTCACCCCGGTCACACGCCCTGGCCTCGCTCTCGCGCAGCCCGCCACTGCAGCCGCGACCGCACCCATCCGTCCGGCCCCGCCGCCCCCACGGCACGGGCCTTGGGCACACAGTGCACCGGCAGGAGGCTCAGCCCCCACCCCCCGGTCACGACCGCACCTTCCAGCACCCCCGCATCGGGTGCCAGCACGAGTCGGAGTGCCCCCCACCACCACAGCGCACCCAGCGCCAGCGCCACCCCCCAGCGCGCCGTACGCCCCGCCATGGCCGTCACCTCCCACCCGAGAAACCAGACCCTAGAACGACCTGTCACGGCCGGGGAGGGCGCACCACCGGCACACGGGCGCACCGCGCCCGGCGCGTACCCACGGCGACCGTCGCACCCGGCGCACACCGCCGGGCACACCGCCGAGCGCACCGGGCCGCGCCCGGATCCGAGCCCTCTGCCCTCACCCGTGCGCCGCCTGGAACATCCAGTGATGCTTCTCGAGGTCCGCGGTGATGGAGATGAAGATGTCCTGGCTCACCGGATCCGGTTCGGCGGTCGCCTCCACCCGCTCCCGCATCCGTGCGATCACCGCGCCCAGCGCCGCCACCAGGGTGCCCACCGCGTCCGTGTCCTTGACCCAGCCCTGGGGCACGGAGCCGATGCCGCTGCCCTGGGCGACCGTCGCGGCCCGGCCGTCCGGCGGGACGCCCAGCGCCGAGGCCCGCTCCGCCACGGTGTCCGAATGCAGCCGCGCACTGTCGACGACCTCGTCGAGCTGGAGATGGATGGAACGGAAGCGCGGTCCGATCACGTTCCAGTGGACCTGTTTCGCCACCAGGGAGAGGTCCACCAGGTCGACCAGGGCGCCTTGCAGCGCCTCGGAGACGGTCCTGAGGTCCGCGTCGGACAGCGGGCTCTTCACGACGTACATCGACTTCCTCCGCGAGGATTCGTACGACCCCGAGCCCCCGCCTTCTCCACCATGACCGCCGCACGCGGGCCCGGCAACGGGAAGGCCGCCACCGCCGCCACCGGCCCCGCTGCCCCCGAACCACACAAGAGCCCCGGCCGTACCCCTCCGGAACTGTCCGGAAGGGCCCCGGCCGAGGCTCTGACATCTGCCGTCGGCTCACCCGCCCACAGGTGTGAGGACCGGGCGGGGTGTGAAGATCAGGCGGCGGCCACGCCCACCGCTTCGGCGGGCGCCTTGATCGTGACCCGTTCCGGCGGGACGCCGGTGACGGACACGGAATTGAGCATCGGACGACGCACCGGAGCGGGCACCGGCTCGGTGGCCGCCGCGGACTGCGCCAGCTCGGCGAGTGCGAGTTCGTCGCTCACTTCCCGCATGAGCTCGGACATCCGTACGTCCAGCGCGTCGCAGATCGCGGAGAGCAGCTCGGAGGACGCCTCCTTCTGCCCCCGCTCCACCTCGGAGAGATAGCCGAGCGAGACTCGGGCGGACGAGGAGACTTCGCGCAGAGTACGGCCCTGGCGCTGGCGCTGCCGACGCAGCACGTCACCCAGCAGGCGACGGAGCAGAATCATCGGTGGCTCCCTCCTCGGACCGCGAAACCGCATCCTTCACGCCCCACCGTACCGCCTTGCGCCGCGGCCGTGCGGGGAGCGCTGTTGTGTTCACTAAGGGCTGTAACCATCAAGTCCCCCCGTTCTCTTCCGTATCCTGTGCCCGCTCGTTCGCGGCCTGTTCGCCCGCCAGCTCTTGCAGCAGCAGTGCGAGTACGCTCCGTACACTCTCCCCACGGATGTCCGCACGGCCACCTCTCAACCGCAAGGACGCCACTTTCCCGCCACCCGGTTCACCCGCGGCCCCGCGCGGTCCGTCCACCGCCACGAAGACCGTGCCGACCGGCTGCCCGTCCTGTGGCTCGGGCCCGGCCACTCCGGTCGTGGCCACCCCCCAGTCCGCGCCGAGCGCCTTGCGGACACCGGCCGCCATCTGGGCCGCGACCTGCGGATCCACCGCACCGCGCGCGGCCAGCAGGGTGGCGTCGACGCCGAGGACGTCCCGTTTGAGATCGGTGGCGTAGGCGGTGACGGAACCGCGGAAGGCCTGGGAGGCCCCGGCCACCGCCGTGATCTCCGCGGCCACCAGGCCCCCGGTCAGCGACTCGGCGACGGCGAGCGTCTCGCCTCTTGCCGTGAGGAGCCGCAGCACGTCGACGGCCAGGGCCGTCACCGCTCGGTCTCCTCGGCCGCGGCCCGGCGCGCGGCGATCGAACGCCGGCGCAGCACCACGGCCTGCCGCACATAGTCGAGCCCGGTGACGATGGTCAGGACGAGCGCCACGGCCATCACCCAGAACCTGAGGCTCGCGAGCCATCCGGTGAGGGCCAGGACGTACATCCCGACGGCCACGCCCTGCGTCAGCGTCTTCAGCTTGCCGCCGCGGCTGGCCGGGATCACACCGTGGCGGATCACCAGGAAGCGCAGCAGGGTGACCCCCAGCTCACGGCCGAGGATCACCACGGTCACCCACCACGGCAGATCGCCGAGCCAGGACAGGCAGATCAGCGCCGCGCCCATGATCGCCTTGTCGGCGATGGGGTCGGCGATCTTCCCGAAGTCGGTGACGAGGTTGTAGGTGCGCGCCAGATGACCGTCGAACAGGTCGGTGATCATGGCGATGGCGAAGGCGGCCCAGGCGAGCGAGCGCCATGCCGGGTCGTATCCGCCGTCGGCCATCATCAGCGCGACGAAGCCCGGTACGAGGACCAGACGGAGCATCGTCAGGAGGTTGGCGACGTTCCAGACGCTGGCCTGGTTGACCGCGGCGGCGGCCAGTTTGGCGCCCCGCGCCGGCCGTGCGCCGTCCCCGGCGCCGGAGGCATGGGGCGCGCCCGGACCCTGCACCGACTCGGCGGCCGGAACGCCGGAGGCACCCTGGGTGCCCGTACCGCGCGCGCTCGAGGAGCCGCCCGCCGCGGATGCCGGGATTCCGGTCATCTGCCCGCCTCCTCAGGACACTCGAGCGAGCCCGCGTAAGGCTCGGCCACCAGATCGACCCCCGCCGTACCGATCACCTTCGCCTCGACCATACGGCCGACGACGAGTCCTTCGCGCTCCGTGAAGAGCACTTGGCCGTCCGTCTCGGGCGCCTGGTGCGCGGCACGGCCGTAGGCGCCGTCCTCGTCGTCGACCGACTCCACCAGGACCTGGACGGTCTCGCCGACGCGCTCCTCGGCGCGCTGCGACACCAGTTCCTCGGCGAGCCGGGAGACCCGGGCCAGCCGCTCGGCGACGACGTCCTCGTCGAGCTTGTTCTCGTACGTCGCCGCTTCCGTGCCCTCCTCGTCGGAGTAGCCGAAGACGCCGATCGCGTCCAGGCGCGCGCCGTTCAGGAAGCGCTCCAGTTCGGCGAGGTCGGCCTCGGTCTCGCCGGGGAAGCCCACGATGAAGTTGGAGCGCACACCGGCCTGCGGTGCCTTGCTTCTGATGGTGTCGAGCAGTTCCAGGAAGCGGTCGGTGTCACCGAAGCGGCGCATGGCGCGCAGGACACCGGGCGCGGAGTGCTGGAAGGACAGGTCGAAGTAGGGCACGACCTTCGGCGTGGAGGTGAGGACGTCGATGAGTCCGGGGCGCATCTCGGCGGGCTGGAGGTAGCTGACGCGGACGCGCTCGATGCCGTCGACCTCGGCGAGTTCGGGCAGCAGGGACTCCAGGAGGCGGATGTCGCCGAGGTCCTTGCCGTAGGAGGTGTTGTTCTCGGAGACCAGCATGATCTCCTTGACGCCCTGCTCGGCCAGCCAGCGCGTCTCGTTCAGCACATCGCTCGGGCGGCGCGAGATGAAGGAGCCGCGGAAGGACGGGATGGCGCAGAAGGAGCAGCGCCGGTCGCAGCCGGAGGCGAGCTTCACCGAGGCGACCGGGGTTCCGTCCAGTCGGCGGCGCAGGGGCGCGCGGGGGCCCGACTGCGGGGCCACGCCCTCGGGAAGGTCGGTCGGGGCGCCGTGCCCGGGGAGGGCGACGTCCGAGGCGGACTGCCGCTCCACGGGGCTGATCGGCAGCAGCTTGCGCCGGTCACGCGGGGTGTGCGAGGCGTGGATGCCGCCGTTCAGGATGGTCTGGAGCCGGTCCGAGATGTCGGTGTAGTCGTCGAAACCGAGGACGCCGTCGGCCTCCGGGAGGGCCTCGGCGAGTTCCTTGCCGTACCGCTCGGCCATGCAGCCCACCGCCACGACGGCCTGCGTTCTGCCGTGGTCCTTGAGGTCGTTGGCCTCCAACAGGGCGTCGACGGAGTCCTTCTTCGCGGCTTCGACGAAGCCGCAGGTGTTCACGACCGCGACGTCCGCATCGGCGGCGTCCTCGACGAGCTGCCAGCCGTCCGCCTCCAAACGGCCTGCGAGCTCCTCCGAGTCCACCTCGTTACGGGCGCAGCCAAGGGTGACGAGTGCGACGGTACGGCGTTCAGGCATGGGCTCAAGACTACTTCGTCCCGCCGACGGCCCATGTCGACGGGGTTGACCGACCTTGGTCAACCCCGTGCGTCGCGGACCGTCCGGCGGAACTTCGCCTCCTCGCGGGGGCACAGGTCATCCGGTGACCGGGTCGCCCTTGGTGTACGACAGCCGCTCGACCTGGCCGGGCCGGAAGTCGTCCTCGATCTTCTTGCCGTTGACGTACAGCTCGATGGCGCCTGCGTCCCCGAGGACCAGGTCGATCTTCTCCTTGTCCTGGAAGGACTGCGAGTCGCCCTGCTTGAGCAGCCCGTCGAAGAGTGTGCGGCCGTTGTGGTCCTTGGCCGAGATCCAGCTACGGCCGTCGGTGGCGCTCACCTGGACGGTGACCTTGTCGCGGGGCGCGGCGGCGATGGCGCTGTCGGACGGCTCGGGGCTCCGCTGTGCGGGCTCGCTGCTCTTGGGCGAGGGCGAGACGGACTTCCCGATGCTCGGCGCGGAGCCCTTGGCGCCCTGCGGTTTCACGCTCTGCCCGCCGGTCCCCTTGACCATGGTGAAGCCCACGAAGCCGATCACGACGACGATCGCCGCGACCATGGCCGCGGTCCAGTTGGGCCTGCGTCGCTCGGGGCGGATGCGTTCGGCCTCGAAGAGCGGGGCGGCGGGGGTCGGCTCGGGCCGTCCGCCGTACTCGGCCGCGTACTGCTCGAGCAGGGGTTCGGGAGGGAGATGGACCGCCTGCGCCAGCGCGCGGAGGTGACCGCGGGCGTAGACGTCGCCGCCGCAGGGCGCGAAGTCGTCCCGTTCGATCGCGTGCACGATGGCGGCGCGGACCCGGGTGGCCTCGCTGACGTCGTCGACGCTCAGCCCGGCCGCGATGCGCGCCTGTTGCAGGGCGAGACCGATCGGGCGGCGATGCGACGTGGAGGCGTGTTCACGATCGTCTTCGAACGGACGCTCGTCCTCGGGGAAGTTGCCGTCAGGAGAGTTGCCGATGGACACGGGGGGCGCCTTTCGAGCGTGTAGCCACCTGTGCTGGAGGTTCAGTCTAGGGGGGTGACGAAAGGGTGAGGCAACCGGCCGATAGGATTTTGTACTCCATCAGAACGGCCGGTCATCCGGATGGCGGGACATATACCTGCTCCCTTGCTCACCTTGACGTCGCACGGCGCGAAAGGGTTGCCCGACGCCCCCTTACGAGTCGGTCACGGACGAGCCTTGCGAGTCGTACGAGCCGCTCACGACCGCCGCTACGGGTGAGGCTCCCCGCAACGGCCGCCGCTGCAGGCGGGATTCACTCCCCGCGGATCACGGCGAGCACCCCGTCCAGCTCGTCGGGCTTCACCAGGACGTCACGCGCCTTGGATCCCTCGCTGGGGCCGACGATGCCGCGCGACTCCATGAGATCCATGAGCCGTCCGGCCTTGGCGAACCCGACGCGCAGCTTGCGCTGGAGCATCGAGGTGGACCCGAACTGGGTGGAGACGACCAGCTCGGCCGCCTGGCACAGCAGGTCGAGGTCGTCGCCGATGTCCTCGTCGATCTCCTTCTTCTTCTGGCCGCCCACGACGACGTCGTCCCGGAAGACGGGCGTCATCTGGTCCTTGCAGTGCTGGACGACGGCCGCGATCTCGTCCTCGGTCACGAACGCGCCCTGCATACGCGTCGGCTTGTTCGCGCCCATCGGCAGGAAGAGCCCGTCGCCCTTGCCGATCAGCTTCTCGGCGCCGGGCTGGTCGAGGATGACGCGCGAGTCGGCCAGCGAGGACGTGGCGAAGGCGAGCCGGGAGGGCACGTTCGCCTTGATCAGACCCGTGACGACGTCCACGGACGGCCGCTGCGTGGCGAGCACCAGATGGATACCGGCCGCACGCGCGAGCTGCGTGATGCGCACGATCGCGTCCTCGACGTCCCTGGGCGCGACCATCATCAGGTCGGCCAGCTCGTCGACGATCACCAGCAGATACGGGTAGGGCTGGAGCTCGCGCTCGCTGCCCTCGGGCGGCTTGACCTTGCCGCTCCTGACCGCCTTGTTGAAGTCGTCGATGTGCCGGAAGCCGTACGCCGCGAGGTCGTCGTAGCGCAGGTCCATCTCCCGTACGACCCACTGGAGCGCCTCGGCGGCCCGTTTGGGGTTGGTGATGATCGGGGTGATCAGGTGCGGGATGCCCTCGTACGCGGTCAGCTCGACGCGCTTGGGGTCGACCAGGACCATGCGCACGTCCTCCGGGGTCGCGCGCATCATGATCGAGGTGATCAGGCAGTTGATGCAGGACGACTTGCCGGAACCGGTCGCTCCGGCGACCAGCATGTGCGGCATCTTGGCGAGGCTGTGCATCACATAGCCGCCCTCGACGTCCTTGCCGAAGGCGACCAGCATCGGGTCGTCGTCCTCGGCGGAGTCGGCGAGCCGCAGTACGTCACCGACGTTGACCATCTCGCGGTCGGTGTTCGGGATCTCGATGCCGACCGCGGACTTGCCGGGGATCGGGCTGATGATCCGTACGTCGGGGCTGGCGACGGCGTACGCGATGTTCTTGGTGAGCGCGGTGATCCGCTCGACCTTCACGGCGGGGCCCAGCTCCACCTCGTACCGCGTGACCGTCGGACCACGGGTGAAGCCGGTGACGGCCGCGTCGACCTTGAACTCGCTGAAGACGTTGGTCAGGGAGGCGACGACGGCGTCGTTGGCGGCACTGCGCGCCTTGCCGGGTCCGCCGCGCGTGAGCAGGTCGAGCGAGGGCAGGGCGTAGGTGATGTCGCCGGACAACTGGAGCTGCTCGGCGCGGGGCGGCAGGTCGCGGGGCGGCTGCGGGGCCGCCTTGGTCAGATCGGGTACCGCGGCCTCGGCCGGATCGGGGACCGCGGCCTTGGTCAGGTCGGGCACCGCCGCCTTGGCCGCGGGCTTGTCCTGCCGGGGGCGCGCGGCCGGTACCGGCGTCGGCGTGGTCGGCTCGTTCTCCCCGATGCTCACCCCGTGGGTGAGGTCGGCGACGAGCGGGGAGGGCGGCATGCCGTGCAGCACGGCTCCGTCGAGCGCGGCAGCGGCGGCAGCGGCGACGTCCACCGCGTCCATCCGCCGGCCCGGGTCGGGCTGCCGCACGGCGGGGCGCCGGGGACGGCTGCGACGCCCCGCGAGCGCCTCCTGCTCGGCGGCGTCCGGATCGTAGGGGTCGTACGCGGCGTCGGCGGGCCCGCGCCGCCGGGAGCGGGGCAGTGCCTCGCGCCACTGCTCGTCGTAGCGCTCGTCGTCCGCGGTGCGGGTGTCGTGCACGATCCCGAGCCTGAGGCCGAGCTGCCGCAGCCGCTGCGGGATGGCGGTGACGGGGGTGGCGGTGACCACGAGCAGGCCGAAGAACGTGAGCAGGACGAGCAGCGGTACGGCGAGGACGTCGCCCATGGTGTACGTCAGCGGGGTGGCCGCGCCCCAGCCGATGAGCCCGCCGGCGTCCCTTATCGCCTGCATGCCGTCGCTGCGGGCGGGCCCTCCGCAGGCGATGTGCACCTGGCCGAGCACGCCGATGACGAGCGCGGACAGGCCGATGACGATACGGCCGTTGGCGTCCAAGCGGTCCGGGTGCAGGATCAGGCGCACGGCGAGGGCACCGAGCAGGATCGGCACGAGCAGATCGAGGCGGCCGAAGGCGCCGGTCACCAGGATCTCGACGAGATCGCCGACGGGGCCGCGCAGATGGGCCCAGGTGCCCGCGGCGACGATCAGGGACAGAGCGAGCAGCAGGAGTGCGATGCCGTCCTTGCGGTGCGCCGGATCGAGCCCCTTCGCGCCCCGCCCCAGGCCGCGGAACATCGCTCCGACGGCGTGCGCGACGCCGAGCCACAGGGCGCGTACGAGCTTGTACACGCCCGCGGTCGGGTTGGGCGCCGGCGCGGGGGCGGGCTTCCTGGCCGCCGCCTTCCTGGCGGGCGCCGCCTTCTTCGCGGCGGCCTTCTTCGCGGGGGCCTTGCGCGCCGGAGCCTGTTTCGGAGCGGTCGCCTTCTTCGCGGGCGACTTCTTGGCAGCGGGACGTGAGGCCATGAGTGTGAGGTTACCGGTGGAGGCGGCAGGGGACACGTGTGCCTCCTGCTTCACCCGTTCGTGTCGCCCGGTGATCGGCACGAAACTGACGTGCGCTCACGAGGGGTGCGCCGTACGGCGGACAGGGCGGCGCGGGAGGACGGCTTCTCCGGATTCTGACCGCCCAACGGCCGCCAGTTCTGGCCGACGGGCCGTCAGCTCTCCCAACGGGCCGTCAGTTCTGCGACGGCACCTGCGGGGTGCCGCTGCCCGTGCCCGGTTCCAGCGCGTCCAGCGCTCTGCGCAGGCCCGTGAGCTTGCGTTCGAGATGGGCCGCGGTCGCCACCGCCGCCGCGCCCGCCGCGTCGTCGTCGAGCTGCTTGGACAGCGCCTCGGCCTGCTCCTCGACCGCCGCGAGCCGCGCGGAGAGTTCCGCGAGAAGACCCACCGGCTCCCTGCCCTCGCCGAGCGCGGACCTACCGCCGCTCTCCAACTGCAGCCGCAACAGGGCGGCCTGCTCGCGGAGTTGGCAGTTCTTCATGTACAGCTCGACGAACACCGAGACCTTCGCGCGCAGCACCCACGGGTCGAACGGCTTGGAGATGTAGTCCACCGCACCGGCCGCATAGCCGCGGAAGGTGTGATGCGGACCGTGGTTGATGGCGGTCAGGAAGATGATCGGAATGTCACGGGTCCGCTCCCGTCGCTTGATGTGCGCGGCGGTTTCGAAACCGTCCATACCCGGCATCTGGACGTCCAGCAGAATGACCGCGAAGTCGTCCGTCAACAGCGCCTTGAGCGCTTCCTCCCCGGACGATGCCCTGACCAGCGTCTGATCGAGCGCGGAGAGGATGGCCTCCAGCGCCAGCAGATTCTCCGGCCGGTCATCGACCAGGAGGATCTTGGCCTTCTGCACCATGGCCCGCCCTCCTCGCCCCGGCTTGGGGCCGCCCCTGTCCGCAGGATTCGAGGCGGCGCCACCATCTGCCGCCCCGGGGGACGACTCCCTTGCGCCGCCCGCCCTTGTGCCGGTCATCGTAGCCGCACCCCGCCCGTCACCACACCCTGTCACCGCGATGTCACTGTGCACGTAGCAGGAACGTGGCGGAAGACCAGAAGGTTCCCCGCGCACCGCGGTTCCTCCCCGCCACGGACACCGTGCGTCAGCGACGTCGCGACGAGGTCACGCGACGAGTTCACGCGACAACGTTCAGACGTCCCGCCGTTCCTGACGCATCCACTGCTCCAGCACGGACAGCAGATGATCGGGATCGACCGGCTTGGTCACATAGTCGGAGGCGCCCGAGTCGATCGCCTTCTCCCGGTCGCCCTTCATCGCCTTGGCCGTCAGCGCGATGATCGGCAGCCCGGCGAACTGCGGCATCCGCCGGATCGCCGTGGTCGTGGCGTACCCGTCCATCTCGGGCATCATGATGTCCATCAGGACGACCGCCACGTCGTCGTGCTGCTCCAGGACCTCGATGCCCTCCCGGCCGTTCTCCGCGTACAGCACCGTCAGGCCGTGCTGCTCCAGCACGCTGGTGAGCGCGAAGACGTTGCGGATGTCGTCGTCGACGATGAGCACCTTCTCGCTGTCGAACCGGACGCTCTGCCGCGGCTGTGCCGTGACCTCCCGGCCCTCGGACCACTGCTCCTGCTGCTCGCCGCCGCCGTGCTGCGCGCCCGCGGTGACCGCCCTGCGGCGGCGCCTGAAGAGCGCCGCGGGCCCGTTCTGGGTCGCCTGGTACGACTTCACCTCGGACGGCGTCTCGATGTCCAGCACGGACAACTCCGTGTCGACCGCCGTCAGTTCGTAGGCCTCCCCGTCGGACGTGAGCTGTGCGTAGCCCTGCGGCGGCAGTTCGCTCGGGTGCAGCGGCAGATACAGGGTGAACGTCGACCCGCGTCCCGGCTCGCTCTGCGCATGGATCTCGCCGCCCAACAGCCGCGCGATCTCCCGCGAGATGGACAGCCCGAGGCCCGTACCACCGTACTTGCGGCTCGTGGTGCCGTCCGCCTGCTTGAACGCCTCGAAGATCACCCGCATCTTGCCGGCCGCGATGCCGATGCCCGTGTCGGCCACGGAGAACGCGATCATCTCGCCGTCCGGCTCCCGCAACGAGCCCGCCTCCAGCAACTGCTCCCGGATGGCGACCGGGACATCGCCGCCCGCGGGCTGGATGACCAGCTCGACGGCGCCGATGTCGGTGAACTTCACCGCGTTGGACAGCAGGTTGCGCAGCACCTGGAGGAGCCGCTGCTCATCGGTGTGCAGCGTGGCGGGCAGCTCCGGCGAGACCCGTACGGAGAAGTCCAGGCCCTTCTCCGCGGTCAGCGGCCGGAAGGTCGCCTCCACGTAGTCGACGAGCTGGACGAGCGCGATACGCGTCGGGGACACGTCCATCTTGCCCGCCTCGACCTTCGCCAGATCGAGGATGTCGTTGATGAGCTGGAGCAGATCGGAGCCCGCGCCGTGGATGGTCTCGGCGAACTCGACCTGCTTGGGCGAGAGATTGCCCTCCGCGTTGTCCGCGAGCAGCTTCGCGAGGATCAGCAGGGAGTTGAGCGGCGTCCGCAGCTCGTGCGACATGTTGGCCAGGAACTCGCTCTTGTACCGCATGGAGACGGCGAGTTGCTCGGCGCGCTCCTCCAGGATCTGCCGCGCCTCCTCGATCTCCGTGTTCTTGACCTCGATGTCGCGGTTCTGCCGGGCCAACAGCGCCGCCTTCTCCTCCAGTTCGGCGTTGGACGCCTGAAGGGCCTTCTGCCGCTGCTCCAACTCCTCCGAGCGCAGCCTCAGTTGCTCGGTCAGCTCCTGCGACTGGCGCAGCAGCACCTCGGTCTTGGTGTTGACGGAGATGGTGTTGACGCTCGTCGCGATCATCTCGGCGATCTGGTTGAGGAAGTCCTTCTGGATGTGCGTGAACTCCGTGAAGGACGCCAGCTCGATGACGCCGAGCACCTTCCCCTCGAAGAGCACCGGAAGGACGATGACCTGCGCGGGCGGCGCCTCTCCGAGCCCGGAGGAGATCCTCAGATAGCCGCTGGGCGCCCGGTCCACCAGGATCGTGCGCCGCTCCCTGGCGGCCGTCCCGATGAGCCCCTCCCCCGGCCGGAACGACGTCGGCATGGAGCCCATCGAGTACCCGTACGACCCGAGCATGCGCAGCTCGTACGCGTCCTCCGTACCGGACCCCAGGTCCTTGCCGTCGACCAGCGGCATGGCGAGGAAGAACGCGCCGTGCTGCGCGGTGACCACCGGCGTCAGCTCGCTCATGATCAGCGAGGCCACGTCCGCGAGGTCCCGGCGGCCCTGCATCAGGGCGGAGATACGCGCGAGGTTGCCCTTGAGCCAGTCCTGCTCCTTGTTGGCGATCGTGGTGTCGCGCAGGTTGGCGATCATCTTGTTGATGTAGTCCTGAAGTTCCTGGATCTCGCCGGAGGCGTCCACGTCGATCTTCAGGTTGAGGTCGCCCCGGGTCACCGCGGTCGCCACGCGCGCGATGGCGCGCACCTGCCGGGTCAGGTTCCCGGCCATCTCGTTCACCGACTCGGTCAGATCACGCCAGGTGCCGTCGACGTCCCGGACCCGCGCCTGGCCGCCGAGCTGGCCCTCCGTACCCACCTCGCGCGCCACCCGCGTGACCTCCTCGGCGAAGGAGGAGAGCTGGTCGACCATGGTGTTGATGGTGTTCTTCAACTCCAGGATCTCGCCGCGCGCGTCGATGTCGATCTTCTTGGTCAGATCGCCCTTGGCGATGGCGGTGGTCACCATGGCGATGTTGCGCACCTGGCCGGTGAGGTTGGAGGCCATCTGGTTCACCGACTCGGTGAGGTCCTTCCACGTACCGGCCACGCCCGGGACATGCGCCTGACCGCCCAGGATGCCGTCCGTGCCCACCTCGCGGGCCACCTTGGTGACCTGGTCGGCGAACGAACTCAGCGTCTTCACCATGGTGTTGAAGGTGTCCGCGAGCTGCGCGACCTCGCCGCGCGCCTCGATCGTCACCGTCCGCGTCAGATCGCCGTTGGCGACGGCGGCCGCGACCTGGGAGATGTTGCGCACCTGCACCGTCAGGTTGTTCGCCATCAGGTTGACGTTGTCGCTGAGGTCCTTCCAGATGCCGGTGACGCCCGGCACATGCGCCTGGCCGCCGAGGATGCCCTCGGTGCCCACCTCGCGGGCCACCCGCGTGACCTCGTCCGCGAAGGACGAGAGCTGGTCGACCATCGTGTTGACGGTGGTGACCAGTTCGAGGATCTCGCCCTTGGCGTCCACGGTGATCTTCTTGGACAGGTCGCCCTTGGCGACCGCGGTCGTGACCTCGGCGATGTTGCGCACCTGAATGGTCAGGTTGTTCGCCATGAAGTTCACCGACTGCGTGAGGTCCTTCCATGTGCCCGAGACCCCCTGCACCTCGGCCTGCCCGCCGAGCATGCCCTCGGTGCCCACCTCGCGCGCCACCCGCGTCACCTGCTCCGCGAAGGACGAGAGCTGGTCGACCATCGTGTTGATGGTGTTCTTCAGCTCCAGGATCTCGCCGCGCGCGTCCACGTCGATCTTCTGCGACAGATCACCACGGGCCACCGCCGTCGCGACCTGCGCGATGTTGCGCACCTGTGTGGTGAGGTTGCCGGCCATGCCGTTCACCGAGTCGGTCAGGTCACGCCACACCCCGGCCACCCCGGGCACCTGCGCCTGACCGCCGAGGCGGCCCTCCGTACCCACCTCACGGGCCACCCGGGTGACCTGCTCGGCGAACGCGGAGAGCTGATCCACCAGGTTGTTGATGGTGTTCTTCAGCTCCAGGATCTCGCCGCGCGCGTCCACGTCGATCTTCTGCGACAGATCACCGCGGGCCACCGCCGTCGTCACCTGGGCGATCTGCCGAACCTGCGAAGTGAGGTTCCCCGCCATGAAGTTGACGGAGTCGGTCAGCTCCTTCCAGGTGCCGCTGACCCCCGGCACCACGGCCTGACCGCCCAGCCGACCCTCCGTACCCACGTCCCGCGCCATACGCGTGACCTGATCGGCGAAGGAGGAGAGCTGGTCCACCATCGTGTTGACGGTGTTCTTCAGCTTGAGCATCTCACCGGAGACGTCCACGGTGACCTTCTGCGACAGATCACCGTTCGCCACGGCCGTCGTCACCTGGGCGATGTTGCGCACCTGACCCGTGAGGTTGCGGAACGCGGTGTTCACGGAGTCCGTGAGGTCCTTCCACGTACCCGCCGCGCCGGTCACCTGCGCCTGCCCGCCCAGCTCGCCCTCGACCCCGATCTCCCGCGCCACGCGCGTGACTTCGGAACCGAACGCGGAGAGCTGGTCCACCATCCCGTTGACGGTGTTCTTCAACTCGAGCATCTCACCGGCCACATCGACGGTGACCTTCTGCGACAGATCACCGTTCGCCACGGCCGTGGTGACCGCCGCGATGTCCCGCACCTGCGTGGTCAGGTTCCGGAAGACCGTGTTGACCGAGTCCGTGAGGTCCTTCCACGTACCCGCCGCGCCCGGCACGTTCGCCTGCCCGCCGAGCCGGCCCTCGCCGCCGACCTCGTTGGCCACCCGCGTGACCTCGTCCGCGAACGTCCGCAGCGTCTCGGTCATCTGGTTGATCGTCTCGGCGAGCTGCGCGACCTCGCCGCGCGCCGACACCGTCACCTTCTGCGACAGATCACCGCTGGCGACCGCCGTCGTCACCTGCGCGATCCCGCGCACCTGGGCGGTCAGATTGCCCGCCATCAGGTTCACCGAGTCGGTGAGGTCCTTCCACACCCCGGCCACCCCGGGCACCTGCGCCTGACCGCCCAGCTCGCCCTCGGTGCCCACCTCGCGGGCCACCCGCGTCACCTCGGAGGAGAAGGAGGAGAGCTGGTCCACCATCGTGTTGACGGTGTTCTTCAACTCCAGCATCTCACCGGCGACTTGAACGGTGACCTTGCGGGACAGATCGCCCTTCGCGACCGCCGTCGTCACCAGCGCGATGTCCCGCACCTGCGCCGTCAGCCGGTACGCCATCGTGTTGACCGAGTCCGTGAGGTCCTTCCACGAACCGGACATCCCGCGCACCCGGGCCTGCCCGCCCAGCTTGCCCTCCGTACCCACCTCACGGGCCACCCGCGTGACCTCGTCGGTGAACGTCGACAACTGGTCGACCAGGTTGTTGACGGTGCGCCCGACCTTCAGGAACTCCCCGCGCAGCGGCTGCCCCGCCCCCTCCGGCCCCTGGGTCCGCAGCTCCATCCGCGGCGACAGATCGCCCTCGGCCACCGCGAACAGCACCCGGCTGACCTCGGACACCGGACGTACGAGATCGTCGACGAGCGCGTTGGACGCCTCGATCGCGCTGGCCCAGGAGCCCTCACTGGCCCCTGTCTCCAGCCGCTCGGCGAGCTTGCCCTCACGCCCCACCATGCGCCGCACCCGCGCCAACTCGCTGGTGAGATGCAGATTGCGGTCCGCCACCTCGTTGAAGGCGGCGGCGATCTCCGACATCACCCCGTCGCCCGAGACCGTCAGCCGCCTGCGGAAGTTGCCGTCCCGCATCGCCGTGAGAGCGGCCAGCAGCCGGTTCAGGGCCGCCGTGTCCACCTCGGTGGTTCCCTTGCGTGCCGTGCGCTGGTTGCTCAGGGACCGTCCGCCTTTCGCGCGCGTCTTCGTGCCCCGCGTCGCTGCGCCAGACTCCACTGTGTCCCTCCCGCAGGGGTCGACCATCACTGCCGTGCTCAGCGGTACGGCCGGGCGTACCGCTCAACTCTGGGTACTTCTGCCCGGTTGACCAGGCACGTGCGCATGCTCCCGCCCGGTGTGGCGGAAGGCACGTGGGCTGCCCGCACCTTCTCTGGAAGCTTGCCCAGTGTTTCACCCTGCCTGAACCCGGCCATAACAGTTCGGCAGCTTCGCACACGGTCCGCACACACTCCGGGTGTGAACACCGGCGTCCGGCATCGGCTCGGGCGGCGAAGGTAAGTAACCTTGCATGCGGCTGTCCAGCCGCACCGGTCGACCGGCCTGGGCGGTGGCACACGCACGAGCGGGCAGGCATCGGAGGGGCGCCGCACCATGACCACCGAACTGCATTCCGAGGAACCACGCCAGGATCCCCGGGACACGGGCCGTCAACCACTGCCTCGGCAGGAGTGGACAGGACCCGGGACCACGCACGCCGAGCAACCGAGAAGCCGTTCCGGGGTCACCGCGCGCGCGTCCGCCCGCTTCGAACCCGTCGGACGGGCGGTCGCCTCCGCCCGCTCCTTCGTCCGGGACACGCTCCAGGGCTGGGGCTTCGCCGACATCGCCGACGACGCCGTGGTCCTCACCAGCGAACTCGTCACGAACGCCGTCGTCCACGCGGGCACCTCCGCGGAAGTGCTCTGCCTGCGCAGTGACGACGGCGTACGCATCGAGGTCGCCGACCGCTATCCCGAGCGTGAGATCCCGCTCCAGACGACCGCCGTCAGCATGGGCAGCCCCGACCGCGAGGGCGGTCGCGGCCTCCAGCTCTGCGCCGCCCTGGCCGGCCACTGGGGCGTGGAGTACACGCCCACGCACAAGCGGGTCTGGTTCCGGCTCGACCTTCCCGACCGCCCGATCGGCACCCGCGCGGCAGGCCCCGCCCTGCCCACCGAGCTGCTCCCGCTCACCGACGGCCGGGTCCGCGTCGCGGTCCTCCAGATCGACCGGACCGGCAGCCTGTCCGCGTGGAACGAGGACGCAGAGGAACTCTTCGGATACGCCGCCGACCAGGTCATCGGCAAACCCCTGATCGACCTCGCGGCCTGGCCGCACACCCCCAGCACCGGCACGGGCATCGCCGAGGCCCTTCGGCTCTCCCGCTGGGAGGGCAGCTACGGCATCCGCGGCGCCGACGGCCGGGTGATCCCCGTCTACGCCTCGCATCTGCGCGTCCGCGACACGGCCGGGGAACCGTCCACGGTCTGCCTGCTCGTCCGCGACCAGGAACGCGCCGTGCTCCAGACCCCGCCCCGCGCACCGGCCCCCGACACGGCGAGCACCACGGACGGCCAGAGCCCGGACCCCTTCGAACTCTTCATCGGTTCCCCGGCCCCCGACGACCTCGACGGCCTGCTCCAGCGCACGGTGGAACGCGCCCGCGACATCCTCGACGGCGACGCGGCCTTCCTCCTCCTGGCCACGGACGACGAGACGGAACTGGAGGTCCGTGCCTCCACCGGCCTGCCCTCCGCCCGCCAGCGCTTCGCCCGCGTCCCCGTGGAGGCGGGCCCCGGCCGCTACGGCTCGGCCCGGATGCCGGCCGTCCACGACGACCTGACGGCCGCCTCGGGCGCGGTCCCGCTGCTGGGCGGCACGGGCATGCGCTCGGTGGTGACGGTCCCGCTCAAGGTGGAGGGCCGCCTGACCGGCTCCCTCGGCGTCGCGGCGGAGGCGCCCTCCCGCTACTCCAACGAGGAGGCGCTGCGCCTGCAGTTCGCGGCCGACCGCATCGCGCTCGCCGTCGAGTCGGCCCGCCTCGGCGAGCTGGAACGGCTGCGCCGCGGCTCGCTGAGCTTCCTCGTCGAGGCCTCGGACCTGCTGGCGGGCACCCTGGACCGCGATCAGACGCTGGCGCTGATGGCCCAGATGACCATCCCGACCCTGGCCACCTGGTGCGCGGTGTACACGATCGCCGACCAGGCCTCGGAGCCCTACCTCTCGTACGTGCTGCACGAGGACGAGGACCGCATCGACGGCCTCAAGGAGCTGCTGTCCAAGATCCCGCCGCCGGAGCCGATCCCCACCCCGGGCGCCCGCGTCTGGGCGGCCCCGGCGGAGGCGGCCCGCCAGGCGGCCCTGCGTTCGTCCTGGCGGGGCCTCGGCCTGGGCGAGCACTCCCCGGGCGACGGTTCCACCGTCGGTACGACCCAGGCCACGGCCTCGGCGGTGGGCGGCGAGACGGTCGTCCTTCCCCTGGTCGCCCGCAACCGCGTCATCGGCATGCTGACCCTGGGCAAGCCGGCCGACGAGCACTTCCGCCAGGAGATCCTGGAACTGGCCGAGGACTTGAGCCGCCGGGCCGCACTGGCCCTGGACAACGCCCGGCTGTACTCGGAGCGCACCGCCATCAGCCAGTCCCTCCAGCGCAGCCTGCTCCCGCCGGAACACCCGCATGTCGACGGCGTCGAGGTCGAGGTCATCTACCGCGCGGCCGGCGAGGGCAACGAGGTGGGCGGCGACTTCTACGACCTGTTCCCGATCCACGACGGCGCGTACGGCTTCGCCATCGGCGACGTCTGCGGTACGGGCCCGGAGGCGGCGGCGGTCACGGGCCTGGCCCGGCACGCCCTGCGGCTGCTGGCCAGAGAGGGCTACGGCGGCCCGGCTGTCCTGGAGCGCCTGAACTCCGCGATCCTCGACGAGGGCCCCCGCAGCCGCTTCCTGACGCTTCTCTACGGCGAGTTGTGGCCGCAGGAGGACGGCAGCGCGAAGCTGAAGGTGGTCTGCGCGGGCCATCCGCTGCCGCTGCGCCTGCGCCCGGACGGCACGGTGGAAGCAGCCGCCGAACCGCAGCCGCTCCTCGGTGTCATGGAGGACCTGGAGCTGTACGAGCAGACGCTGACGCTCGATCCGGGGGACGTCCTGCTGTGCGTCACGGACGGCGTCACCGAGCGCCGCGAGGGCACGCGCATGCTGGGCGACGACGGTCTCGCGGAGGTGCTGACGACCTGTACGGGTCTGACGGCGGGCGCGGTGGCGGCCCGCATCAGCCGCGCGGTGGAACGCTTCGCCTCGGATGCCCCGTCGGACGACATGGCGATTCTCGCGATGCGCGTGCCGGGCCTCTTGCCGGACTGAGGGAACGCGAAGGAACGCGACGGGACAGGGAAACGCGACGGATTGGGGAAACGGAAAAGGCCTCGCCCTAATGGGCGAGGCCTTTTGCTTGAGCCCCCAAACGGAATCGAACCGTTGACCTTCTCCTTACCATGGAGACGCTCTACCGACTGAGCTATAGGGGCCTGTTGCGCTTTCGAGGTCTCCCTCGCGGCAACGAAACAGAGCATACCCCGAACTGGCGTGTGCTCCCAACTGTGCACACCGGTTCAGAGCGCGGGCCGCAGCAATCCGCCCAGCGCGTTGCACGCGGAGACGATCCTGTTCATCTCACGCCGTGTCAGCGACGCCTCCACCGGCAGCGCGAGCGTCTCGTCGGCGGCTCGCTCGGTCTCGGGCAACGACACCTCGCGACGGAATCCCGGCAGCCGGTGCACGGGTGTCCTCACCGGAACTTGGCAGTCAACTCCCCTGGCTCGCAAGGCCCTTGCGAACGCGTCCCGGTCGGGCCGCCCATTGCCCGCCACCCGTACGACGTACTGCTGGTAGGTGTGACCGCCGCTGGTCTCGGGTGTCCGCACGCCCCGCAGCCGCCGGTCGAGGTAGCCGGCTCGCTCCCGGCGCTGCGCCACCTCGGCGTACGGTGCCGCCGACTCCCCTTGTTCCAGCACCAGAAGCCCGTGCCGCTGCCCGACTTCATGCAGCCGCGCGACATCGGCCGGCCGCCCGAAGCGGTGGACGACGAGGACGGCTACGGTCTGCGCGCTGACCACGGCTTCGACGGCTACGGGGTCGAGGCAGTACGTCACCGGGTCGATGTCGGCGAAGACGGGTGTCGCACCCGTCAGGATCACGGCCTCGGCCAACTCGCTGTTCCCGAAGGCCGGAACGATGACCTCGTCACCGGCACCGACACCTGCGGCCCTGAGCATTCGAGCAGTACCCATGACTGGGATGCTGACGGGCCGCGGTGAACGCGAAGTGACGGGAAACGCAAAAGAGCTGGTCCCCGAACCGAAGTTCGGGGACCAGCTCTGAAGTATT
>NZ_JAMWMR010000015.1 GCF_023887685.1 Streptomyces macrolidinus
GTCGGTCGCGCTCTCCTCGTACGTGCCCATGTGCTCACCTGCCCCCGTCGTGTCGCCCATGGCGGCTCAGTCCGCCGTGATCTCCGCGCTGTCCGTGATCTCCGCGCTGTCCGTGACGTTCGTGATCTTCGGGCCGGCCGTGATCTCCGTGATCGCCGTGCCGGGCTTCTCCGCCTCGGCCCCCGTGGCCCCCTCGCCCGTATCGGCCCCCGGCGGCTCCGGCGCCCCCTCCGCCCCGAACGGCAGCACCCGTACCTCAGGCCGCTCCACCGGCTTGGCCGTCATCGGCGTCTCCAGGCCGTCGATGAAGACGAGGGACGCCTGGTAGACGACGGACAGGGCGTACGGGGTCTGGTAGAGCATCCCCCACAGCTTCGATGTCTCGTCGATGTCCATCACCATCGGTGTGAACCGCACCCGCTGCGCCGCCTCCGCGAGGTTGCTGCCCGCCAAGTAGGGCTTCTCGCCCGCGAGTTCGATGACGTCCTTGGGCAGGACCGGTATCTCGTGCAGTGTGCGCACCACGGAGCCGATGAGTCGCTGCCCCACCAGTTCGGTCTCGTCGCCGTACGCGCTGATCACGTAGTGCAGGTCGAGTGCCGCGGCGGCCCGGCGTACCAGCGTGCCGTCCGGGGCGCGGGTCGGCAGATCGTTGGTGCGCCGCGAGGTGTTGGGGGTGACCTGGTGGAGGAAGACGGAGATGGTGGGGTCGGTCGGCGGCTCGGCGGGCGGCTTGCGCGGCTCCACCTTGACGGCCATGTCGATCTCCGGCTGCAGGTGGGACTCGATCAGCAGGGCGAGGGCCTGGCTGACATGGGCGATGGCAAGTGCGTTGCTCATGGCGTCGGTTCCCCGGTTCCTGTCTGTCGTGTCGCCCGTACGGCCACTCGTGCCCCTGCCACCGCGACATGGTTCACTTGCGCCCCCGGGCCAGGTATTCCGCCAAGCCGAGGGTGGCGCCCGGCCGCTGGGCCACGTCCTGCCGTACCTGACCGGCCACGGAAGACTTCTGACGAGTGGTCACTTCCAAGCGGCCGATCTGTACATGCACCACCTGCTCGGGCGTCCGCCCGGGTCGGCGTGCGGACGCCTGCCGTGCGGCGGCGGCGCGGGCCGCCGTCGTGTCCGCGGGGCTGGGGTGCGGTGCCGTGGACACGACGGCGGCGGGAGCGGCGTCCGCGCCCAGGGGGGTGGGGGCGGACGCCGCGACTCGGTCCGCGCCGGCGTCCGGGCCGGAACGCCCGGTGTCGCGCGGAGTGGCCCGTGACACCGGGAGCGGCCCGGCCGCGAAGGGCGCGGCGGGACGCAGCAGCGGTGCTTCGGGCAGGGTGGCGGCCGGGGCGGGTCGCACCGACTCCGTTGCCGCGAAGGGAGGTTCGGTGTGAACGACGGTCCGTTGGTGTTCCGTGTGCCGTCGGATCTCGGCCGGGGGCCGGGGACCGTCCCGGTCGGGCAGGACCGCGAAGGTGGCGGGCGTCCCTGCCGCGGCATCAGGGACGTCCGGTTCCGGCGCGCGGGCCCGTACGGCTTCGACGCGTTCGAACGGGCCGGGCAGCCGCGGCCGTAGCCGGGCGGTGTCCGGTGCCGCGGCGGCGTGCCGGGCGAGCAGCCGGTCCAGGAAGTCGGGTTCCGGCGCGGGCGCCCGCGAGGAGGGGTCGGACACTCGTGGATCAGACATGCGTGAGTCGGGCGCTCGGGAGTCAGACATCCGCACACAGCTCCAGGTAGTAGCGGCGCCGCAGCGGGCTGAGCGCCAGGATCTCCGGCTCGCTCCAGCCGTAGGCGGTGGCGAGCAGATGGACGTCGAGGAGCATGTCCCGTGCCCACGCGTCGAGTTCGCTCCACAGGTAGGAGGCGATGTCGAGGTCGGCCCGGGAGGCCGTGTCGCAGTCGGGGCAGTTGATGTTCAGGGTGACGTCGGCGCCCGGGTCGGCGCTCTCGACGGCCTCGGCGATCCGCCGCTGCACCGGCACCGGGAGGGCGTCGGCGGGGTGCGGCGTGCCGTCGTGGACCGCCGAGACCAGGCAGCGGGCGAGCAGCGTGGCGCGCGGGTCGGCGGACCGGGCCGCGGTCGCGAGGTCGGCCGCGGCAGGCAGCCGGAAGGTGACGTCCCAGCCGTCCTCCGTCAGCCGTACGAGCGGCTGCCCGGGTCGGGTGAGGGAGCGGGCGAGGTCACCCGCGTCCAGCTCGAACTCCATGTCCGAGCCGCACACTTGGCAGTCCAGCCGTACCTGCATCCGCTCCCCGAACAGGGCGCGGCGCAGGGCGAACAGGTCTCCCTCGCGTTCGCCCAGCGGTACGGCGGGCAGCGCCGCGGGGTCGAGGTCCGGGCGCGCCGTGCCGTGCAGCAGCAGGGCGCGCCCGGCGGGCGTCTCGGCGAGCCCCGCCTCCCAGGTGGCCAGCAGCTCGGCCGCCCCGGTGTTCGCCATGTGGTCTCCCGGTGTCCTCACCTCGCGTCGGACAGGGCCTGGTCGGGATCAGGCCGGGTTGAGGAAGGAGGGCTCTTCGGGCTCGGGGACCTCGTAGTCCCGCTCCCAGCCCTCGCATTCGAGCTTCAGCGACTGGATGGCCACCGCGTTGGCGTTGGCGTCGAGTTCGCCGAGGACCTGGTACTCGCTGGGCCAGGTCCGGTACAGCTTGTGCGAGACGGCGACCTGCCCGGCCTCGTTGAGGACCTGGATGACGATGTCCTTGCGGAAGTCGGCGAGGGAGACCTCGGCGCCGAGGCCCGCGCCGACCTGCCAGACCTTGTTGGCCCAGCGGTCGAACTCGGGGTCGTGGGTGACACCGCGTTCCAGTGTGATGCCCTCGAACTCGGAGCGTCCCGGCGACTTGCGCGGGGAGCTGGGGTCGCCGCCGTGCCGGTGCTTGACGACCTCGGTGGTGCGCTTGAGCGGGCTGACCTTGCTGATACCGGCGACCGTCCGACCGTCCCACAGGACTAGGAACTTGAAGTTCTTGTAGGGGTCGAAACGATGGGCGTTGACGGTGAACTCTGCCATCGGATTCCTTCAGCTCTCCAAGATTCCCGCGGGACTACAGCTCGAACCGGCCGGACTGGTCGAACTGGTCGAACTGGCCGAACTGGCCGAACTGGCCCGACTGGCTGAACTGGCCGGACATCTGCTGGATGTTGACGATCACGAACTCCGCGGGGCGGACCGGTGCGATACCGACCTGGACGTTCACGATGCCGTTCGCGATGTCCTCGTCGGTCGTGGTGTCGCGGTCGCACTTGACGAAGTAGGCCTCGCGCGGGGTGCTGCCCTTGAAGGCGCCCTGCCGGAAGAGCGTGTGCAGATACGAGGACGCGACAAGGCGGATCTGCTGCCACAGGCTCTCGTCGTTGGGCTCGAACACCACCCATTGCAGGCCGCGTTGGAGGCTCTCCTCGATGTGCAGGGCGAGTCGGCGTACGGGGACGTACGCCCATTCGCTGTCGAGCGCGTCGGCGCCTTCCAGGGTGCGGGCGCCCCAGACGACCGGGCCGGTCGCCGGGAGGCTGCGCAGGCAGTTGACGCCGAGCGGGTTGAGCAGCCCGGTCTCGCGGTCGGTCAGGTCGACGGTGAGGGAGTGCACGCCCGCGAGCCGTGCCCCGGTTCCGGCCGGTGCCTTCCATACGCCGCGCTCGGCGTCGGTGCGCGCGATGACGCCCGCGATCGCGCCGGAGGGCGGGAAGGCGCGCAGCCGTCCGGTGAGCGGGTCGGTGAGGTGCAGATGCGGGAAGTACAGGCCCGCGTGGTTGCCGCGTACGGCGTCGAAGGCGGCGATACCGGCGCGCGCCGCCTCGGCGCCGGTCCACTTGCCGGGGGCGTCGACGAGCAGGAAGATCCGCCGTTCCTGGCACAGGAGTCGGGCGGCGGAGACGACGGTGAGCACGTCCTCGGTCTTCTCGTACGCCGCGAGTTCGGGCAGGACGAGGAGGTTGACGTCGGCGACCTGGCGCAGCGCCTGGATGCCGGTCTTGTCGGCCTCGGAGCCGATCAGGTCGCGGGGACCCGGGGCCTCGCCGTCCGTGCCGCCGGTCAGCGGGAAGACGGGCGGGTTGACGGAGGCCTCCAGGCCGAGGTCGTTGGCGCACTCGCCGAGGAAGCGGACGACGTCCCCGGAGTCGGTGGATCCGGCGACCACTTGGAGACGGCGGCCGAAGGCGGTGACTTCGGTGCCCGCGAAGGCGTGTCGGCCGTGGGCGTCGGGCAGGGCGCGCAGCTTGCGTTCGAGCAGTAGGCCCAACTCGGCGACGGAGCAGGGCACTTCGCCGTCGCAGTAGGGGTCGTAGAGCGTGAACTCGCGTTCCACGTCGCCGATCTTGACGGTAAGGTCGACGGCGAGGTCGGGCAGGTGGTGGCCGAACGGCTTGGAGACGGTGCCGGACGGGTCGGGGCGGCCCTCGCCGACCGCTTCGACGCGGATCAGCCGGGAGCCGGCGCCGACGACGGTGGGTGCGTAGCGGTCGCTGTCCGCGTCCATGGACAGGGCGGTGAAGCTCTCGCGGGCCCGGCCCCGGACGTCGAAGACGCGCAGGTTGAAGGTGTCGTCGGGGCACAGCGTGTGGTGGTCGACGGCCACGCGCAGGCCGTTGCCCCACACCCCCGGTTCCTTGGCGCGCACCTCGAGGACGTCGCAGTCGCTGTGTCCCTCGGTGGACCTGAGGGTGACGTGTGCGCACTGTCCGCTGCCCGCCTTGGTGACGCGGACGACGACGGCGGTGGTGCCGCCGTTGCCGAAGAACTGGTGGACCGCGTAGCCGATGGCACTGCGCGCGCTGAGGCCGCCGAAGCGGCGCTCGAACTCCGCGAAGCTGGTGACACGCACCGGCTCGTCGATCGGACCGCGCCGGGTGTGGCCGACGAAGGCCGTCACCGATGTGGTCAGGGTCGAGATGGTGCGGGTGCTGCTGGGAAGCTCTTCGACGTAGACGCCGGGATACGTCGGCCTGGCGGCGCTCACCGCGCTCATCGGCATTCCCCCTCCTGTCCCTGTTGCGGGCACCGGACGAAGGCACCAAGAGGCAGGCGGCGGAAGGATGTTCGGGTTCCGAGTCGGGCAACGCTTGTGGCTCCTGATGCTCAGGTACGCGACTCACCTTGCTGCGCCGGGAGTTGAGCAACAAGGTGCCTTTCGGTCACCCCAAGGAAGTCTTTGGTGAAGGTCAAATCCTGGAATTCACTCATCGCTTCCGCGGGCCCTCGACAGCAGGCTCACAGAATCTGCACAGGCACAGCCGGGGCAGTACGGCACCGACTGCCCTGACATGCCCGGCGACCGTTGGACAGCGCGGCATCCGCCTTCCGGTCCCGCCGCGCGCCCCCACGCACCGCTCCCCGGTCGCGCGTATTCCGCATGGCGGGATCCACGGCGCTCCGGCGACGCCCGGAGTCACAGTCACCGCCTCTCGGCGGCAGCGACGGCGCGGGCATCGAGCAGGCCACCACCCCTCGGCTTGACGAATTGCAAAGTTTTGCAATTTGGCACATGATGGACGGTCTGCCGTACCCGCCACCGGTGCTCCGTACGCCGTACTGCCCCGTACCCCGTACCCCCCATCCCGCAGGAAGCACGGCAGTGTCGTCATCGAGGAGGAGACCAAGCAATGCCGGTTCCGCTGTACCAAGCGAAGGCGGACTTCTTCCGGATGCTGGGGCACCCGGTACGGATCAGAGTGCTGGAGCTGTTGCAGGACGGGCCCAAGGCGGTACGTGACCTGCTCGCCGCGCTCGAGATAGAGCCGGCCGCCCTGTCCCAGCAGCTCGCGGTGCTGCGCCGCTCGGGGATCGTGACCTCCGCCCGCGAGGGGTCCACGGTCATCTACCAGCTCGCCGGAGGCGATGTCGCGGAGCTGATGCGCGCGGCCCGCCGCATCCTGACCGAGATGCTCGCGGGACAGAGCGAGTTGCTGGACGAGCTGCGGGAAGCCGAGGTCACGAACCGGTGAGCTCCCTGGTGTCCCCGGCGCTCGCCCGGTTCCGTTCCCTGCTGCCCACCCGCGCCGACTGGGCGGTGATGGGCCGCAACCCCAAGCGTGACCTGCTGGCCGGGCTGACCGTGGCGATCGTCGCGCTTCCGCTCGCGCTCGGCTTCGGCGTCTCCTCCGGTCTCGGCGCCGAGGCGGGTCTGGCGACCGCCGTGGTCGCGGGCGCCCTCGCCGCCCTGTTCGGCGGCTCGAACCTCCAGGTCTCCGGCCCGACCGGCGCGATGACCGTGGTACTGGTGCCGATCGTCGCCCAGCACGGCCCCGGCGGCGTCCTCATGGTGGGGCTGATCGCGGGCGTCCTGCTGGTCGGCCTGGCCCTGCTGAGGGCGGGGCGCTACATGGCGTACATCCCGGCCTCGGTGGTCGAGGGCTTCACCCTCGGGATCGCTCTGGTGATCGGCCTCCAGCAGGTCCCGAACGCGCTCGGCGTGGCCAAGCCCGAGGGCGACAAGGTCCTGGTGGTGACCTGGCACGCCCTGGAGGCGTTCGCCAAGGCGCCGAACTGGACCGCCGTCGGGCTCGCCGCGGCCGTGGCGCTCGTCATGCTGCTGGGCGCGCGGTGGCGGCCGACGATCCCGTTCTCGATCATCGCCGTGATCGCCGCCACACTCGTGGCGCAGATCTGCCACCTCGACGACGCCGCGCCGATCGGCGATCTGCCCGCGGGGCTGCCCGCCCCGTCCCTCGGCTTCGTCGATCTCTCCGCGTTCCCGTCGCTGCTCGCCCCGGCCGTCGCGGTGGCCGCCCTCGCGGCGCTGGAGTCGCTGCTGTCCGCGCAGGTCGCCGACGGCATGACCGTCGGGCAGAAGCACGACCCGGACAAGGAGCTGTTCGGCCAGGGCCTGGCGAACATCGCCGCCCCGCTGTTCGGCGGCGTCCCGGCGACCGGCGCGATAGCCCGTACCGCGGTCAATGTGCGCACCGGCGCCTCCTCGCGGCTGGCCGCCCTCGTCCACGCCGCCGTCCTCGCGGTCATCGTGTTCGCCATGGCCCCGCTGGTCGCGAAGATCCCCCTCGCCGCGCTGGCCGGGGTGCTGATCGCGACCGCGATCCGGATGGTCGAGGTCGGCTCGCTGCGCGCGATGGCCAAGGCCACCCGCGCGGACGCGGTCGTCCTCGTCCTGACCGCCGTCGCGACCCTCGCGCTCGACCTGGTCTACGCGGTGATCATCGGCCTCGTGGTCGCCGGGGCGCTGGCGCTGCGCGCGGTCGCCTCCCAGGCCCGGCTCGACCAGGTCGACTTCCGCCCCGATCTGCCCGGCGAGCACAGCGAGGAGGAGCACGCGCTGCTCGCGCAGCACATCGTCGCCTACCGCATCGACGGACCGCTGTTCTTCGCCGCCGCGCACCGCTTCCTGCTGGAACTGTCGGAGGTCGCCGACGTCCGCGTCGTCATCCTGCGGATGTCGCGGGTGTCCACCGTCGACGCGACCGGCGCCCTGGTCCTGAAGGACGCCGTCGACAAGCTCAACCGGCGCGGCATCGTCGTCATGGGCTCGGGCATACGGCCCGGTCAGCGGCAGGTGCTGGACTCCGTGGGCGCGCTGGACCTGCTGCGTCTGGAGGGCCGGGAGTACGCGACCACGCCCGAGGCCATCGCGGGGGCCCGCGCGTATCTCGAAGGCGCCGGACTGCTGGAGCCCGTACCCGCACCCGCCACCGGGGTGGCCGTCCGATGATGGCCGCCCAGGCGGCGGGGCTGCCGCTGCGGCACGTCCTGACCCTGCCCACGATGGGCTCGGCCGTACGCCTGGCCCGGGAGACGGCGGAACTGGTGCTCGCGGAGTGGGGGGTCCCCGCTCGGCATCCGAGCGTGGACCCGGCGCTGCTCATCCTGTCCGAGCTGGTCGCCAACAGCGTGCGGCACGCCGCCGCGCTGTCCGAGACGGTCACCGTCATCTACGCGGCGAGCAAGGACACGTTCGCGTTCGCCGTCCATGACCGCCACCCCCACCAGCCGACCCTGTACGGGGCACACGCCGCGTCGCCGGGCAGCGGCCTCGGCACGGTCGTCGAACTGACCCATTCACTGGGCGGCACCGCGGTGCTACGGGGAGACGCGGACGGCGGCGGCAAGAGCATCTGGATCACGCTGCCGCTGTGACCGGGCGGCCAGGACGACCGGCAAGTGGCCATCGGAAGCAGCCTGTTCGCTTCCGGTTCACGGGGGGGCGTGTCGTTTCCGGTACACGGGGGGCCGTGCCCGAAGTGCTGTGGCACGATCGGCTGCCATGTCGTTCTTACCCACATGGTTGTCAACTGCCCGCCGCCGCCTGCCCGTTGCCCTGGCGACAGCGCTCCTCGCGGCCGGAACCGGTGTCGCCGAGGCCGCCCCGGAGTCCACGGCTGCCGCGACACCCGATCTCCCACGCTACGACGTGACGTTGCGCGCGGACACCGACGGAACCCACTGGACGGGCCAGGAGCGCGTGTCGTTCCGTAACGCCTCCGAGCAGCCCCTGCGCGAGGTGTACCTGCGGCTGTGGGGCAACGGCGTGGACGGCTGCGGCACTTCGGGCAGCCCCTCCCCCGTCGCCGTGTCCCGGGTGCGCGGCGGTACGGCGGGGTCGCTCGACGTGGACTGCACCGCGCTGCGTGTCACCCTGCCCACGCCGCTCGAACGCGGTCGGCGCACCGCCGTCTCCTTCGACGTGTCCCTCACCGTGCCCGGCCGCAACGAACGCTTCGGCAGCGAGGGCGCGTTCCGCTTCCTCGGCAACGCGCTGCCCGTCCTGGCCGTGCACGACGCAGCGGGCCCGCACCTCGATCCGTACGTGGCGACCGGCGAGAGCTTCTACACCGTGGCCGGTGACTTCCAGGTCACGCTCGACCACCCGTCGACCCTCCGGGTCCCGGCGACCGGCCGCACGAGCAGCGGCCCCGGCGCACCGGGACGCACCCGCACGCACAGCGTCGCGCACCACGTACGGGACTTCGCCTGGGCGGCGGGCCCGTTCCGTACCGCCGAGGAGACCACGCCGGGTGGTGTACGGGTCAGGTCGTACTGGTCACCCGACACGCCCGCCGAGGGTGTGCGCCTGGGCCGCCAGGAAGGTGCCGCCGCCGTCGACCGGTTCGGCGAGGAGTTCGGCGACTACCCGTACGGTGAACTCGACTTGGTGATGACACCGGAGTTCGGCGGCGGGATGGAGTACCCCGGCCTGGTGCTGCTCGGCACCACGGAGGAGGGCAACGCCGTCGTCCACGAGGTGGCCCACCAGTGGTGGTACGGCATCGTCGGCAACGACGAGTACGGTGCGCCCTGGCTGGACGAGAGCTTCGCCCAGTACGCCAACTACCGCTTCTACGGCGTGGACACCGTCGACTGCTGGGACCCGGACGACTGGCCCGACGAGGACGCCGCGCTCACCAGCTCGATGTCCTACTGGTCGCAGCAGCCCAACTGGTACCACCTCATCTACACGTCCGGCCCCTGCGCCCTGTTCGACCTGGAGCGCACGCTGGGCAGCGCCACCATGGCACGTGTCATGAAGCGCTACGCCGCCGACCACTGGTACGGCATCTCCACCACCGCCGACTTCAAGAAGACGGCGCAGTCCATGACCGACAAGGACCTGACCTCCTTCTGGGAGAGCCACCGCATCCGGTGAACCTCACGCACCGAGGCCCAAGAGTCGCGGTCCAAGATTCGAACAGGCGGGCAGGTACTCCCCAGAACGGGTGCACGGTACACATGTGCCTGCGGAGAGCCCTGTTGTTCAACGATTCTTGTGGTGCGCGGGAAACGGGCTGCAGACCGAATCTTCGCGCATGTCCCTCACGTGCCCGGCACGTGAAGCGTGCGTAGTCCCACGCACGCGACTGCACACACATGGAGAATCAGTAATGAACGTTCTGACCAACTTGCTCGCCGGCGTCCTCCACTTCGTGGGCTGGCTCGTCTGAGTGAGTTCTTGAGGGTGCCGCCTCCACGCTGAGGGAGGCGGCACCCCGCCACCTGACGGCACCCCGCCACCCGACGGCACCCTGCCGCTCGGCGTCAGCCCTCGAATCCCTGATCCCGGAGGATCTTGTCGATGCGGGTGCGATGAGTCCTCTCCCACGCATCGAGTGATTCGCCCGCCTCCTTGGCCGACTTGGCGCGAGCCGCGGCCATCACCTCGTCCCGGCGAGCGAACGGGACGACCACGACGCCCTCTTCGTCGGCCACCACGATGTCGCCCGCGTTCACCGACACCCCGCCGCACCGCACTTCGACGTTCAGCGGTTCAACGGCCCGCTTGCCGCCGGGGATCGGGATGACCCCGCGGGCGAAGACGGGGAAGCCCATCGCGCGCACCTCCGCGAGATCGCGGATCAGCCCGTCCGCGACGAAGGCCGCGACGCCCCGGCGCTGGGCGACGGCACAGACATTGCCTCCGGCCAGCGCGTAGTCGAGATCGCCGGACTCCACGACGATGACCGTCCCCGGCTCGGCCCGGTGAATCGCGGCGTGCAGCATGAGGTTGTCGCCCGGCGGACACCGCACGGTGAACGCGGGCCCGGCGACGCGGGGAACCGGCTGCCACAACGGACGGATGCCGATGTCCATGACCTGTGCACGGCCCAGCACGTCAGCGAGGGTGGTCGTCGGGATGTCCGCCCAACCGACGGCGGCTGCGGCTTCGTTGACGTCTGCCATGGCTCCCCTGTTCCTCTTCCTCGTCGCTGTGGCTACGACGCCCGGCCGCGTCCCCGCTGCTCCGGATCCCCCAACTCCCGTTCCCCGGCGGCCTGGCCGTCCGTCGCCGACAGTACTCTTCCTTGGTCGTCCGTGATCGAACTCGCACAGACTCAGGGAGACCATCGACATGCGACTGCGCTGCGCCGTTCTCGACGACTTCCAGGACGCCGCCCTCGGCTCGGCCGACTGGAGTGTGCTGGAGGACCGCGTCCAGGTCGTCACCTTCAGCGAACACATCGCCGACGAGGACGAACTCGCCCTGCTTCTCGCCGACTTCGACATCGTCGTCACCCTGCGCGAGCGGGTGCCGTTCCCGGCCACGCTGCTGGACCGCCTGCCCCGACTGCGGTTGCTCGTCGCCTCCGGTATGCGCAACTCGGTCATCGACTACGCGGCGGCGAAGCGGGGCGGGGTGACGGTGTGCGGCACGGCCAGTTCCTCCACCCCGCCCGTCGAGCTGACCTGGGCACTGCTGCTCGGGCTGGCCCGCAACCTCGTGGCCGAGAGCAACGGGCTGCGGGCGGGCGGCCGTTGGCAGTCCACGGTCGGCACGGATCTGCACGGCCGTCGGCTCGGTCTGCTGGGCCTGGGCAAGATCGGCAGCCGGGTGGCGCAGGTGGGGCTGGCCTTCGGGATGCGGGTGAGCGCCTGGAGTCAGAACCTGAGCAAGGAGCGCGCCGAGGAGGTCGGTGTCGAACTGGCCGCCTCCAAAGAGGAGTTGCTGCGTGACAGCGACTTCGTCTCGATCCATCTCGCGCTCGGCGACCGCACCCGCGGCCTGCTCGGCGCGGCCGAACTCGCCCTGCTCAAGCCCACCGCCTACCTGATCAACACCTCGCGCGCGGCCCTGGTCGACCAGGACGCGCTGCTCGCCGCTCTGCACGAGGGCCGGTTCGCCGGGGCGGGCATCGACGTCTTCGACATCGAGCCGCTCCCCGCCGACCATCCGCTGCGCACCGCCCCGCGACTGCTCGCCACCCCGCACCTCGGCTACGTCTCGCAGGCCAACTACGCGACGTACTACGGCCATGCGGTGGAGGACATCCAGGCGTTCCTCGCGGGCGAACCGGTACGCCGCTTGGGCTGACCGGGATGCGCCCGCAAGGACTTACGGGACAGCCCTCAACAGCGCGAGGATGTCGACAGCCGCCGTAGCGCCGGGCTCCCGCCCTTGCGCCGCCGAGGCGTTGGCGAGTCTCAGCAGCGTCTCGTTGACGGGCGTGGGCACCCCGTGCATCCGGCCCAGGAGCAGGAACTCCCCGTTGAGATAGTCCACTTCGACGGAACCGGCGCCCCGTGCCAGACTCTGCCACGTCGATCCCAGCGCACGCTCGCCCTCCGGCATCGGCCGCGCCTCCACGGCGCCTTCGCGCAGCGCGGCCAACTCGGCGGTGTCCGCGCAGTCGATACCGGCCGCCTTCAACACCGCCGTACCCTCGGCCCGAGCCCGCTCGGCCAGCTCCGCCGCGGGGCTCCCGGGCGTCACGGGACCGCACAGCGCCTCCACCGTCTGGGCCAGGTTGCCCAGCAGTTTGGCGTACTTGAACCTCATGACGTCGGGGACCACCGGGGCGCGGAACACCGAGTCCTCCAGGTCCGCGGCGATACGGCGAGCGGTGTCGTCCGTGCCGTCCGGGTAACGGCCCAGCACCAGCACCCCGGTGTACGGGCCGCAGGCCGCGGTGACCGCGCCCGGACGCAGGAAGGAGGCGGGCAGCACCACGCACACGCCGTACACGCGGCGGAAGAGACGCAGGGCCAGCCGCTCGTTCTCCACTCCGTTCTGCGCGCACACCAGCGGCAGTGACTCACCCGCCGTGCCGCCACCCGCGACGGGCCGACCCGCCCACCGGGTCAGCGCGTCGGCCGTGTGCTGCGTCTTGACGGCCAGCACCAGGACGTCGTCGGGGCGCAGTTCGACGTCCTCGGGCCCGCCCGCCACGGGCACGCGTACCTGCCGCGTGCCTTCCGGGGTGGTGAACCTCAGCCCGTCCTCGCGCAGGGCCGCGCCGTGGGCACCACGCGCCACCAACACGACGTCCCGGCTGCTCTCGTGAAGCCGCCCGCCGATGGATCCGCCGACCGCACCGGCCCCGATGACGATGTACCGCATCGCTGTTCCTCGCCCCTTCCGGACGGACCGCTCAGTGTCCGGAAGGCTACCGCTCGCGGGAACCTCTCAGCCCCGGATCGCGGCCTGGTACGCCGCCAGTGCCGCCGCGTCGTCGATGCTGCCGTGGTGGTGGAACTGGCTCCAACGGCCGTTGTCGTAGCGGAAGTAGCGGCTGGTGCGGATCGACAGGGGTACGGCCTCGCCGCCGTTCACCGCGTACTCCCCGGTCTCGCGTCCGGCGAACACGGCGTGGGTGTCGTCGGCGTACTCGACCACGTCGCCGAAGGTGACGGTGACTTTGGCCGGGCCATGGAAGACCTGGTCGTACAGCGCGGTGATCGCGTCGCCGCCGCGCAGGATGCCGCCGAGCGGGTTGTTGAGCTGCGCCAGCGGATGCTTGGTCCACACCTGTGAGAAGACGTCGAGATCGCGGTTGTTGAAGGAGAAGTAGAACGTCTCCAGCGCGGCCAGCGCACCGTCGATGCCGGGGGTGACCGTCTCGTCGATCCGGTTGCGGGAACCGGGGCCGAAGGAGATGTCGAGCTGCTGTGCCATGAGAACCCCTAGAGTGTTCGATGGAGGTCGACCACATGAGTGTACGACAAACATCGAACAGTGCGCGGGCTCGTGGCCTGACTCACGCGCATCCGCGCGACGTCCCCTTGCAGGACGCGCTGACCGCGGTCGCGGACCCCGTACGGCGCGCGATCGTCAGGGAGTTGGCCGGACTGCCGGACTGGACGAAGGCGTGCGGGACCTTCGACCTGCCGGTCACCAAGGCCACCCGGAGCCATCACTTCGCGGTGTTGCGCGCCGCCGGGATCATCGAGCAACGCGACGAGGGCCCACGCCGCCTCAACCGCCTGCGCCGCGAGGAGTTCGACGCGGTGTTCCCCGGCCTGCTCGACCTGGTGATCGCCGAGCGGGTCGAAGAGGGGAGTGCACAGGACTGACGCACGGCACGCCTTCAGCGTGACCCCCGACTCGCGAAACACATACCGTCAACTGGTCACGACAGCCCAGCAGTTCACAGTAGGACTTCCGTCCGTCAGCCATCGCCCCACCGCCCACATGTCCGGCAGGATCGCGAGCGGGCCGTCCGGCGTGCCGCGTCCTTCGGCGCGCACCGCGATCACCGACGCCCCCGCGGCCCGCGGCGGACACGAGCAGTTCCACCACCGGCGGGGTTCACCTTCCCGCAACCACGAGCATGTTGCGGTCATGTCAACTCATCCCTTACGTTTACGCGCGTCAACTCACCTCACAGACAGCGGCGTTGACGACGCGCGCGTGACCCTCTGACACCCCCACCCCACCCGGCTCCGACGCCCCCACCGACCGTCGAAGGACGCGCTACGGCCGCCCCGGCCCGAGCGCATCGCGGTATCCCTCCACACACCTGGGAGCACCATGCCCGCAGCCACTCTCACGCGCCGCAGATCCGGTCACCCGGGTACCGGCCCCCGCCGAACGCTCGCCAGTGCCGCCGCACTTCTGGCCGCCGCCCTCACCGTACTGCTCGCGCCCGGCACCGCCTCGGCGGCGGACTCCCCCGACCAAGGCACCTCCGAGCACGGCACCCCGGTACGCATGACGCACCCGGAGGAGGACCACGCCGGATCCGGGCTCCAGCGGCTGACCGCGCGCTCCCTGTCGGCCGGGGCGACGGCCGCCGTCAGCACGGGCCCTGCGGGCCTCGACGTCAGCGGCCACCAGGGCAACGTCGACTGGGCGTCCGTCAGGAGCAAGGGCGCCGCCTTCGCCTACGTCAAGGCCACCGAGGGTACGACGTACACGAGTCCCTCCTTCTCCCAGCAGTACGACGGTGCGTACAACGCCGGACTGATCCGCGGCGCCTACCACTTCGCGCTGCCCGGCAATTCGAGCGGTGCCGTACAGGCCGACTGGTTCGTCAGCCATGGCGGCGGCTGGAGCGCCGACGGCAAGACGCTGCCGCCCGCGCTGGACATCGAGTACAACCCCTACGGGGACACCTGTTACGGGCTGAGCCAGAGCGCGATGGTGTCCTGGATCCGGGACTTCAGCAACGAGGTGCGCGCCAAGGTCGGACGCTACCCGACGATCTACACCACCACGAACTGGTGGACGACGTGCACCGGCAACAACAGCAGCTTCGGTGCCACCAACCCGCTGTGGATCGCCCGTTACGCCGCCGACCCCGGCACGCTGCCCGCGGGCTGGTCCGCCCAGACGATCTGGCAGTACGCCGACTCGGGCACCTTCCCCGGCGACCAGGACACCTTCAACGGCACGCTCACCGACCTCCAGGCCTTCGCCAAGGGAGGCGGCTACACCCCACCGCCGACGGCCGGTTGGCCCACCGTGCAGCAGGGGGCGAGCGGTGAGCGGGTCAAGACCGTGCAGTCCCTGCTCAACGCGCAGGGCTCCGCGTTGACGGTGGACGGCTCGTTCGGGCCCGCCACCGACACCGCGGTGCGCTCGTTCCAGTCCGCACACGGCCTCACCGTCGACGGCGTCGTCGGCCCCCACACCTGGCAGGCGCTCGTCGTCACCGTACGACAGGGGTCGTCCGGACCTGCCGTCCAAGCGGTGCAGCGCCAACTCAACGCACACGGTGCCGCGTTGACCGTGGACGGCTCGTTCGGGCCCGCCACCGACACCGCGGTGCGCTCGTTCCAGTCCGCACACGGCCTCACCGTGGACGGCATCGTCGGCTCCAACACCTGGCAGGCCCTGGTCGCTTGACCTTCGGCGCGTCATCACCCGAGGAGGAGACTTCCATGACTACGGCACGACACTTCGCGCGCGGGATCGACCGCCGCACTCTGTTGCGTGGCGCGGCGGGGTTCACGGCCACGCTCGGCCTGGCGGCGACGGCCGGTCTCGCGACGGCGGGCAGCGCCTCGGCCTACGGCTGGAGCCGCACCCTTCAGCAGGGCGCGTCCGGCGCCGATGTGGTGGAGTTGCAGATCCGCGTGGGCGGTTGGGCCGCCGGCAGCGCCCAGCAGACGTATGTCGCCTGGGACGGCGCCTTCGGCCCGGCCACGGCCGCCGCCGTCCAGCGCTTCCAGTCCGCGTACGGCCTGAGCGCGGACGGCGTCGTCGGCCCGGCGACACAGAGCGTGCTCAACAGCCTTGAGGCGGGCGACGGTTCGACCGCCCACTTCAGTTTCAGCGAGTTCTACTCCAAGGACGGCGCCGCCTTCAACAACGGCAAGGTCGGGGCGGCGACGGTCAAGGAGAACGTACGGCGGCTGATGTACAAGCTGGAGGCCGTGCGCAAGAAGGCCGGCAACAGCGCGATCACCATCAACTCCGGCTTCCGCAGCATCGCGCACAACGCCGCGTCGGGCGGCGCGTCCAACAGCATGCATCTCTACGGTGTCGCCGCGGACATCGTCGTCTCGGGACACAGCACCCTGCAGACCTACAAGATCGCCGAGACCTGCGGCTTCTCCGGCCTCGAGGCGTACTCGCACTCGTGGCAGCACGTCGACAGCCGTGTGCAGTACGCCTCTTACGGCTCGGGCTCGTGGTGGTGGGAGAGCGGCGTGGTGTGATCCCCCCGCCCCGCCGGACCGGGCCCGGCCACGCCACCACGGCGCGGACGGGCCCGCAACCGTCGTTACGCGTCCCGGGAGTTGCTCGGCTCCTGGCCCTCCTCGCCGCGGTCCGGGCGGGCCGATCGGACGATGAGGGCGCGTAGTTCGTCCACCGCCTTGGTACGCGCCCCGACCAGGTCCGGACGGGCGAGCGTGGCGACGGCGACAGGGACGGGACGCGGAGTCCGGGCGAAATGTTCGCGCACCTCCGCCACGATATCGGCCTGTGCCCCCCATTCACCCCCGATGACGATCATGCGCGGGTCGGCCAGGGAGACGGCGGCTGCCAGGACACCGCCGATGGCGCGTGCGAGGGCGGTACGCAACCGCGCCGCCCGATCGGCTCCGGCAGTCGACTCCGCGACCAGTGCGGCCGTGTCGATGGCGGTCGAACCGGGCCGGCGCAGACCGAGAGCGGCGAAGACCTCGGTGAACAGCATCGCCGTACCGTCCGGACCCACGGTCCACAGATGCGCGATCTCGCCCGCCAGACCGTGGTGACCACGACGCACCTTCCCGTCGTTGACGACGGCGCACCCAAGGCCTTCGCCGAGGTGGAGGTAGACGAAGTCCGCGACGTCGACGGCGCATCCCTGGTGATGCTCGGCCTGGGCCGCCCAGTTGACGTCGTTGTCGACGAGGACGGGTCCCCGGACATGGGGGGCGAGAACGGCGGGCGGGTCGAGTTCGCCGACGAGGAACGGCGCGTCCGGGAGATGGACGAGCCGGCCCGTGGCCCGGTCGACGGGGTCGGCCGCGCTGACCACCGCCGTGCGCAGCGCGACCGTGGTGCGCGCGGCGAGGTCGGCGGCAGCCTCGCCGAGGGCACGTGCCGCCTGGTGTGGTCCGTCGCTGTGGCCGAGGCCGCTGTGGGACCGCGCGAGGACGGCGCCCCGGACGTCGACGGCTTCGGCGATCACGCCCTGCGGGGTGATCCCGGCCACCAGAGCGGCGCCGGTGCTCGGGGCGAGGGCGTAGTACGAGCCGACCCGTCCGCGCCCGGTGGTGCGTTCGCCGGTGTCGACGACCAGACCCCTCTCGTTCAGGCGCTGGACGCTGTCGGAGATCGTCGGCTTGGAGATCCCGGTGTGCGCGGAGATCTCCGCGCGGGTCAGCCGGGGGTGGTCCATGAGGGAGCGCAGCACGTTCTCGTCGGTCAGCGCGCGCAGCATCTCCAGCGAGGGTTTCGACGGGGCCATACCCACAGTCTAGTAAGGAGCCTTGCCTAAATGCGCCCGAGGGCTTACCTTCCCGTACCAGTAAGGAGTCTTCACCAAAAGGAGTCGAGCGTGCCGCTCGCCGCTGAACCCCCCGCCTCCCCCGCCCTGCCGCACTGGGCGGAGGCCCCGGCCGACCTCGCGGCCGCCATCCGCGAGATCAAGCCCGCCCTGCGGGCCCGTATCGAGTCCTCCGGCCGCACCGTCCCCGAGGTGTTCGCGGCTGTCGAGCGGCGCATCGAGGCCCGTATCGCCGAGATCGAAGCCGACCGGGAACGGGGTGAGGAGGTCTGGCCCGTCCTCGACTACGCCGCCATCGCCGACGGAACGGTCACGCCGGACCAGCTCGCCAAGGTGCGCAAGCGCGGCTGCCTCGTCGTCCGCGGCCACTTCCCGCGCGAGCAGGCCCTGGCCTGGGACGCGGACATCGTCGACTACGTCGAGCGCAACGGGTTCTTCGAGCAGTACACCGGCCCCGGAGACGACTTCTTCGGCAGTGTCGGTTCCAAGCCCGAGATCTACCCCGTCTACTGGTCCCGGGCCCAGATGCAGGCCCGCCAGTCCGACCGCATGGCCACCGTCCAGTCCTTCCTCAACTCCTTCTGGAAGCACACCTCCGACGACGGCACCCAGTGGTTCGACCCCGACCGCGACGCGCTGTACCCCGACCGCATACGGCGCCGCCCGCCGGGCACCGACTCCTCGGGCCTCGGCACCCATTGCGACCCCGGCACCCTCGACCTGTGGATGACCGAGGAGTACCAGAAGGCGTTCCGCCACCTCTTCGACGGCACCGCCGAGCAGTACGACCCCTGGGACGCCGCCCACCGCACCACCGGGCCGCAGTATCCGGGCTCCACCATGTGCTCGGCGTTCCGCACCTTCCAGGGCTGGACCGCCCTGTCCGACATGGACGCCGACCAAGGCGTCCTGCACACGATCCCGATCCCGGAGATCATGGCGTACCTGCTGTTGCGCCCCCTGCTGCCGGACGTCCCCGAGGACTCCCTGTGCGGCGTGCGCACCAACCAGGTCTTCCCGGTCACCAAGCGCTGGCACCCCACGCTCTACCGCGCCCTCACCCCGATCCCCGACGTGCAAGCCGGCGACTCGGTCTGGTGGCACTGCGACATGATCCACAGCGTCGCTCCGGTCGAGGACCAGAAAGGCTGGGGCAATGTCGTCTACATCCCCGCCGCCCCCTGGTGCGCCCGCAACGAGCACTACGCCGCGGAGGTGCGCAAGGCCTTCGTGACGGGCTCCAGCCCCAGCGACTTCCCCGCCGAGCACTACGAGCGGACCTGGCCGGACCGCTTCACGATCGACGACCTCAACGAGACGGGGCGGCGCGGTCTGGGCCTCGACTGACACACCGAACCGGGGGTGGCCGGTGGCCGGTCACCCCTGCCTGGCGTCAGTCCTGACCGTGCAGGGACTCCGCCGCCGCGTCGGCGATCGTCTCCGCCACGAGGGCGAGTGCCGGGACGTCCAGCTTCCACTGCTGCCAGTACAGCGGTACGTCCACCCGCCGCCCCGGCACCAGTTCCCTGAGGGCGCCCGACCGCAGCAGGGGTGCCGCCTGCGGCTCCGGGACCAAGCCCCAGCCGAGACCCGCGGCCACGGCGTCGCAGAACCCCTCGGACGTGGGGACGTAGTGCCGGAGCCGACCCGCGCCCGACCCCTGAGGGGTGAGGGAGCGCACGAACCGGTCCTGGATCTCGTCACGCCGGTCGAAGACGATCACCGGCGCGTCGGACAGACAGCGCTCCAGCGGTCCGGCCGACAGATGGCGCGCGGCGAACCGCGGACTCGCCACCGGCAGATACCGCGCCCGGCCCAGCGAACGTACCGTGCAGCCCACCACGGGCTCCGCCGACGACGTCACCGCCGCCATCACCCGCCCCTCGCGCAGCAGCGCCGCGGTGTGGGCCTCGTCCTCGCGGTGGAGGTCGAAGCAGATCGGCGGGTCCTGCGGCACCCGGGTCAGGGCGGGCAGGAACCAGGTGGCCAGGGAGTCCGCGTTCACCGCGATGGGCACCCGGACCGGACCCGCTTCGGCCGCGATGCCCAGTTCGCTGTGCATGTCCCGTTCCAGGGCGGCGAGTTGGCGTGCGAAACGCACCACCACCTCGCCCGACTCCGTCGGCCGGACCGGCTTCGTCCGCATGAGCAGCACCCGCCCGGTGCGCTGCTCCAGCGTCTTGATCCGCTGGCTGACGGCGGACGGGGTCACATGCAGAGCGGCGGCAGCGGCGTCGAAGGTGCCCTCGTCGACGACGGCGAGCAGCGTACGTACCTGGTCGAAGGGCAGCTCGTTCATCACGTCTGCTAATGCTAGCTAAGAAACTTTAGCTGTACTGATGGCTCGCTGGTCCTTAGCGTCCCATGCCATGAACAGCGGAATCCTCCCGGCGGCCGTCGCCGGGTTCAGCACAGGCCTGTCCCTCATCGTCGCCATCGGCGCGCAGAACGCGTTCGTGCTGCGCCAGGGGGCTCGTCGGCACGCTGTTCTCGCGGTGGTCGGCATCTGCGCCGCGTCCGACGCGGTCCTGATCGCCCTCGGTGTGGCCGGACTGGGCGCCGTGGTCACCGCGTGGCCCGCCGCGCTGACGGTGGTCGGTCTGGCCGGTGGCGCCTTCCTCACCTGCTACGGCGTCCTGGCCGCCCGCCGTGCGCTGCGCCCCGCCGCGGCGGCGGGACTCACGACACAGGGCACGTCGGCGGGCTCCGTCCGCACCGCGGTCCTCACCTGCCTGGCCCTGACCTGGCTCAACCCGCACGTCTACCTGGACACCGTGCTGCTGCTCGGCTCGGTCGCGGCCGACCGCGGCTCGCTGCGCTGGGCCTTCGGCCTCGGCGCGATGCTGGCGAGCCTGACCTGGTTCACCGGCCTCGGCTACGGGGCCCGGCTCCTCGGCGGCGTCCTGGCCCGCCCTGCCGCCTGGCGGGTACTGGACTCCCTGGTCGCGGCCACCATGCTGGCGATGGGCATCATGCTGCTGGCACGCACCTTCTGACGCGCCGTCAGCCAGTCCGAGGCGAGGACGAGGGCGATCGGACCGCAGGCTAGGATGAGCGCCCACTCATCGACTGTGACAGGCCCTGGGAGGCCGGATGTCCCAAGCGGACCACAGCACCAACCCGTTGATCGACACCAGTCGCCCGCACCCTGCGCGGATGTACGACTGGTTCCTCGGCGGCAAGGACAACTACCCGGTGGACGAGGCGATGGGCCGACAGCTCATGGCCATCGAGCCGAACGCCCCGATGATGGCGAAGATCAACCGCGCGTTCATGCACCGGGCCACCAAGTGGCTTGCGGGGCAAGGGGTTCGGCAGTTCCTCGACATCGGCACCGGCATACCCACTGAGCCCAACCTCCACCAGGTCGCCCAACAGGTCGCCCCCGAGACGCGCGTTGTCTACTGCGACCACGACCCGATCGTGCTGGCCCACGCGGAGGCTCTGCTGCGAGGCAGCGCCGAAGGTGCCATCGACTACGTGCAGGCCGATGCCCGTGACCCCGAGGCCATCCTCGAACAGGCCGGGAAGACCCTGGACTTCGACCAGCCGGTCGCCCTGTCGCTGATCGCGCTGCTCCACTTCGTCAGCGACGAGGCCGGGGCGTACGAGCTGGTCGACAGGTTCAAGGGCGTTCTGGCGCCCGGGAGTTACGTGGTGCTCTCCCACACCACCGCGGACTTCCACCCGCCGGAGGAGGCCGAGCGGGCCACGGACATGTACTCCGCCAACGGGCTCACACTCGCGCTGCGCAGCCGTACGGAGTTCACCCGGTTCTTCGACGGCCTGGACCTGGTGGAGCCGGGTGTGGTGGCCTCGGAGGCTTGGCACCCGGAGCTGGCGCAGCCGGTGCCGGGGCAGGAGGACGTCATCAGCGCGGGGTACGCGGGAGTGGCACGCAAGCCGTGACGGCCCCGGCCGTACGGGGTGACCGGGCCGAGGCCGTCATGTGACGGCCCGGCCCGTCGGTCCGGGGCCGACGGGCGCGCAGCACTGTTCGACTCATGTCCAGGGAGATGATCATGTCGACCGCCGACCGATTCCGCGCCGCCGTGGACCGCCGTGACCTCGCGGCGCTGGGCGAGCTCTTCACCGAGGACATCCGCCTCTACAGCCCGGTGAAGTTCACCCCCTTCGAGGGCAAGCCGATGGTACTGGCCCTCTTCCAGGTCCTGCTGCGCACGTTCGAGGACTTCCGCTACATCGGCGACCACACCGGCACCTCGCAGACCAGCTCCGACGACGCGTCCGTACCCTCCGCGGTGCTGATCTTCCGTGCCACGGTGGCCGGTAAGGAGATCCACGGCATGGACCTGCTGCACTTCGACGACGACGGCCGGATCAAGGAGATCACGGTCATGGTCCGGCCTCGGTCCGCTGTCCAGGCCCTCGGCGAAGCAGTCCTCACGGGCTTGGTCGCGGACGGCCTCGTACCGGCTCCGCAGGGTCAGTAGACACACACGGTGCGTGCGCGCCTGCCCGGTGCGGCGCGCGGGTTCACCGCCGATGGACGCTCACGGCATACCCACCACCGTCGTACGGATCGGCGTCCCACGTGGCGAAGCGGTCGATGAACGTGAGGCCTGCCGCGGCGCAGTACTCGTCGTACTCGGCCGACGTGATGCTGGGCGGCACGGGCAGATGGGCCGCGTCCAGGCCGAAGCCCGCGACCAGCAGACCGCCCGGCCGCAGGGCCGCGGCCAGGCGCCCGACCACCGCGGCCTCGGTCCCGGAAGCGAGCAGCGGGAGGACGTTACCGGCGGCGACCACGAGATCGAAGTCCGCCGCGACACCGAGCGCACGGGGCTCGAACTCGGTCAAGTCGGCCTGGAACCAGGGCAGTTCAGGAGCCTGCTGCCGCGCCACCGCCAGCATCGACGCATCGAGATCCACCCCGACACAGTCGTACCCCAGCTCCGCGAGCCGGATCATGACCCGTCCGGTCCCGCACCCGGCGTCCAGCACCCGCGCCCCGACGGGCACGAGAGCCGCGCAGAACCGCGCCTCCCCGTGCACGTCCTTCCCGCTCCGGGCCAGGGCGGCGAACCGCGCGGCGTAGTCCTCTCCGGACGCGTTCCCGGTCAAATCCGTCCAACGGCTCATGGGGCCAACTATAGACAGGAGATCAGGCCAGGGTCTCACGCAGCCAGGCACGCTCGGCACGGCTGGTGGCACGGGCCATCACCAGCATGCCCCGGCGATACGGATCGTCCATGTCCTCCGCACACAGGGGCCGATCACCCTCGTAGAAGAACCCGGCCGGCTGCTCCAGGAACTCCAGGCGCCGGCGCAGGACCGCATGCTGCGCGCTGGTGTCGGGGAGCTGGGAGAGGAACGCCAGGACGGTGAAGTACCGGGTGCTGTCGCTGATGTCGTGGTCCGTCGGTGTCCGCAGCCGCCGATGCAGCTCACCACGGCCGTCCTCGGTCAGGCTCAGCACGTTCCGCCGGGCGGCCGACGTACCGGACTCGGCGCGCTGCTCCACCATGCCCGCCTTGCGCAGGCGGTTGATCGCCGGATAGAGGCTCCCGTCGCTGACGGGGCGAGCATGCCCGGACAGCGCCGCGATCCGACGGCGCAACTCGTAGCCGTGCAAGGGCCGTTCGGCCAGGAATCCCAGGATCGCCAGCTCCAGCATGCTGCTATCGTCGCACATCGAAACGACATACCTCGAAACGAGGTATCCAAGTCAAGGCGCCGCGACTCGAAGCGCCGTGGGGGAGGAACGCGTCATGAGGGACGCACGCGTCATGACCTACACCGAGGAATGGGTGACCGCTCGGGCCCGGACCGCCTACGAACAAGGGCTGGCGACCTTCGAGATCCGTCCCGAGCGCTCGGCGCTGCTGGTCATCGACATGCAGGACGAGTTCGTCCGCCCCGGCTGGAGCCCGTACTGGGTCCCCGCGGCGACCCGGATGGCTCCGCGTCTGCGCCGCCTCGTGCGCCACTGCCGGGACGTTCATGTCCCGGTGATCTGGACGATCTTCGACGACACCCACCTCGGCCTCGACCGCCCGCACGCCCTGCGGCACCTGCCGCACGCCGACACCGACTGGCGCAGACCCGAACCGGCCCAGGTCTGGGACGAGATGGGCCACCGCGCCGACGAGGTGCTGATCCGCAAGCCGTCCTACGGCGCGTTCTACGACACCCCGCTCGACACGATCCTGCGCAACCTCGGCCGGGACACGGTCATCGTCACGGGAACGCTCACCAACTACTGCTGCGGCACCACCGCACGCCAGGCGTACGAGCGCGGCTACCACGTCGTGTTCGGCGCGGACGTCACAGCCACCGACGACGAGTCCCGCCAGGAACCCGAACTGGCCGTGCTGCGCAAGGGATTCGCGCTCGTACTCAAGGCGGACGAGATCACGGAGCGGCTGCGGGCGCAGGACGCGGCGCCGGTGTCGGCGCCGACACCGTGACTACCCGTGGAACGGCCCCGTCACCGCGAACGTCGTGCCGGGGGTGTAGCAATTGACGTACATAGTCCGTCCGTCCGGGGCGAAGGTGACGCCCGCGAACTCGCCCCACTCGGGGGCCTCGGGGGTGCCGATGTTCTGGCGGTTGCGGGCCATGGCGTACACCTCGCCGCGGCGGCTCACGCCGAAGACATGCTGCGCGCCGTTGCCGTCCTCGCAGACCATGAGGCCGCCGCCGGGCGCGAGGCAGATGTTGTCCGGTGACTCGCCGGGCAACTGCACCTCCGTGTCCGGGCCGAAGACGATGACGAGCGTGAGGCGGTGGGCCGCGGGGTCGTAGCGCCAGATCTGCCCGAAGTGGTCCGCGGCGGAGCCCTCCGTGCTGTGCGCGAAGGACGACACGAAGTACACGCACGTGCCGCCCCAGTAGCAACCCTCCAGCTTCTGGGCGTGGGTGATACCCCTCGGCCCGAAGTCCTGCAGACGGACGGGCGTTCGGGTGGCGAGCGGGTCGGGGACGTCCACCCATTCGATGCCGTCGAACGAGGCGCCCGTCTCCTGGACGGAGGAGAGGTCCGGTACGCCGGGCACGCGCATCGCCTGAAGCCGACCGCCCGCGCGCAGTGAACCGACGCCGCCGCGCGGGCGGTTGGGCAGGAACCGGTAGAAGAGACCGAAGGGCTTCTCGAAGGCGTCCTCGGTCTCGTAGACGATGCCCTGCTGGGGGTCGATCGCGATCGCTTCGTGCTGGAAGCGGCCCATGGCCGTGAGGGGTACGGCCCCGGTGCGGTGGGGATCGACCGGATCGACCTCGAAGATGAAGCCGTGGTCCTTGGTGTAGCCGTTGGTACCGGCTCTGTCCTCGGTCTCCTCGCAGGTGAGCCAGGTACCCCAAGGCGTCGGTCCACCCGCGCAGTTGACGGCCGTACCGGCGATCGCGACCCGCTCGGACACCACGGTGCCGCGGTGGTCCAGGGTCAACGCCGTGCACCCGCCCTTGCCTTGGGGGTCGTAGGTGATGCCCTCGACGGTCGGGACGGCGAACCGTGCCGTGACGCGGTTCTCGTGGTTGCGTACGAGGTGCACGCTGCCGCCCTTGCCCGCGAAGGCCGACATACCGTCGTGGTTGCTGGGGACGGTCCCCTCACCGGAACGGAGTCGGTCACCCTCGCGGGAGAGCACCTGGTAGCGGAACCCCGCCGGCAGGTCGAGCAGGCCGTTCGGATCGGGCACGAGCGGTCCGTAGCCGGAGCGGCCGAGCGCACTCGCCGTACCCGCGAAGAGCTCCGAGAGGGCTCCGCTGAACGCGATGCCCAACCCCACGGCACCGGAGCGAGCGAGTACTTGACGTCGGTTCACCGTGCGACCGCTCTCGGGCGTGCTGTCGGACCTGGTCTCGGACATGGGTAACCCTCCTGTTGGCGGACAGGAACTATGGCCCCGCAGTGTCTACCACCTGACAGCGACCTCGGAAACCACACAACCGGCCGTCCACCGCAGACTCGACGAGGGCCGCTCAGGGTCATCACAACTGACGGGCCCTGCTCACCGCCTCGCGTATCGCACCCTGCGTCCGGGGCCGCTGCGTTGCCAGTAGGTCGACCGCCCGGCCCAGCCAGTCCGCGTCGGCGAACCTTTCCGCCTCGCCCTCGTCGGCGGTCTGCGGGCTCCGGCTCGGTTCACCGGGCGGAGACCTTGTGGACGGTGGTGTCGTCGGGGTTCAGCCGGCGCCCGTCCGCGGAGAGCACTTCCAGTGGGCGCAGGCGTTGTCCCTGTCGGCGGTCGACCAACTGTGAGTGGGGTTCGTCGGGGGCGAAGAAGTTCTGTTCGCCCCACTGCCGCAGCGCCACGATGACGGGCTGCCCCTGGCCTTCACCCCGCGTTCGGCTGCCTCGGGCTCGTGCTGTGGGCCTTCACCCGAAACAGCACCCCGGGCCCCACCACCGAAGTCACCCCGGGCGGTGAGGACCGACACCTCACCGGGTGAGCGATGCCGAGGCCGCTGGGCGCCCGTCACGTTTCGGTAACCTGGCCGAAACCCTTGACGTTCCTCCTCGCTCGTTCTTAACCTCACTGAACCGCGTAATCAGCAGTTCCAGCAGTTCCAGCAGTTCACGTGCTGCGGCGCTTTCCGCAGTGTTTTGGCAGGCACAGACATAGACCACCTGTCGGTGGCTTGGTCGTGCCTGTTTTCTGTGCCCCCTATGCCGCCGTCAGGTCTTCCTCGAAGGCGGGATTCATGGCACAACGTCCGAGCGTCAGAGGCGTCGCAGACGTCGTTGCGCTCATCGATGGGCTGGGCAAGATCACCGGCCGGGCCCAGGTCCTCTGGTTCCTCGTGTTCGGCGGGCTGTTCCTCGATGCCTACTCGAACGCGGCGCTCAGCGCCGGTCTGGGGCCGATGACGTCCCAGATGGAGCTGACCAGCACCCAGGTCTCGATCCTCACGGCCACCGCTCCGGCCCTGGCGATCATCTTCAACCCCCTCGGCGGCTGGCTCGCCACCCGCATCGGCCGCGTTCCCCCGCTGCTCATCGCCAAGGTGTTCGCGATCGCGGGTGCCCTGCTCGCCGCGTTCTCCGGTGACTTCACCGTCGTCTGGCTCGGCCGGGTCCTGGTCGGTATCGCGTACGGCATCGACTTCGCGGTGGCCATGGCGCTGCTCGCCGAGTACACGCCCGCGAAGCTCGGCGGCCGGCTCAACCTGTGGCAGGCCGTCTGGTACGTCGCCACCACCAGCAACCTCGCCCTGGCCCTGGTCTTCTTCAACCTGGACGTCGGCCCCGACATCTGGCGCTGGTCGGTCGGCTCTGCCTCGGTCGTCGCCGTCGCGCTGCTGCTGGGCCAGGCGCTGCTGCTCAAGGAGAGCCCGACCTGGCTGGCCAGCAAGGGCCGGCTGGACGAGTCCGTCGCCAACCTGGACCGGATCTACGGGATCAAGGCCGTCGCCGGTACGCCCGACGCGGCGACCCGCACCGCGGCCGAGGCACCCGCGATCGGGTTCCGCCAGGCGGGGATCCTGTTCAAGGGCGAGTACCTGCCGCGTACGGTCCTCTCCTCGGTGATCTCGCTCGGACAGTCGATGCAGTACTTCGCGGTCGGCTGGTACCTCCCGCTGATCAGCCTGACGATCTTCGGCGAGAGCTTCGAGAAGGCCACCGTCGGGTCGATGGTGTTCAACGCCTTCGGTATCGCGGGCGGGCTGCTGTCCGCGTACTTCGGCCGCCGTCTCGGGCTGCGGCTCAGCTCCGCCGCCGGTTTCGCCGGGGTCTTCGTGGCCCTGGTGGCGATGGGGCTGACCTTCGAGAAGGTGCCCACGGCCGTGGCGTTCCTGCTGCCCGTGCTGTTCATCCTGTGCCACTCGGCGGGCCCCGGCGCCAACGGCAAGTCCATCGCCGCGCTCTCCTACAGCAGCGACGTACGCGCCCTGGGCACCGGGGTCACCGGAATGGTCGGAAGCTTCGGCAGTGTCGCCGGCCTGTATGTGTTTCCGCAGATCAAGGACTCGCTCGGACTCGCCGACACCTTCCTTGTGCTGTCCGTCGTACCGCTGATCGGCCTGATCACCTGCGTACTGATCAAGTGGGACCCGACGAAGGCCGCCTCGCCCGACGGGACGGCCGGGCAGGACCGCGACACCGCTGCCACGGTCTCCGCGACCGCGCGCTGACCCCGCCCGCCGCGACCTGGCGCACACGCCCCACGCACCACTTCCCCGTCCCCGCACCACTTCCCCTCCCCCACACGACTCGCCTCGCTCGCGATGCTCGATCGCTCGGATCGCTCGGATCGCTCGATTGAAAGGGCTGCCATGACGCAGACGTTCCCCGGCGCCTCCCCACGGCGCGGTGTGCTGTCCATCGACGAAGGCACCACGGGCACCCGGGCCGGGATCGTGCTCGAATCGGGCGCCGCCCACGAGGTGTTCTACCGGTCGATCAAGGTCAGCCACCCGGACGACCTCTCGGTCGAGCAGGACCCGATGGAGATCTGGAGCGCCACCCTCGAGGTGGCGCGCCGGGCCGTCGGCCGGGCGCGTGAGGACGGCATCGAGATCACCTCGGTCGCGCTGTCGACCCAGCGGGCCACGGCGATGCTGTGGGACCGGGTCACCGGGCGCCCGCTGCTGCCCGCGGTGGTGTGGCAGGACCGGCGCAACGCACACGAACTCACCGCCTACGAAGCGGAGTGGGACGCCGTTCTGCTGGCCCGGCAGGGCCGCCCGGTCGGCGCCCGCTCCCCCTTCCTCTGGGCCGCCCACCAGATCACCGCGCACCCGGAGGTGGCCGAGGCGCACCGGGCGGGACGCCTGCTCTTCGGCACCGTCGACACCTGGCTGATCTGGCGCCTCACCGGTGGCGCCGTGCACGCCACCACTCCGACCAACGCCGCGTCCACCGGGGGCTATCTGCTGGAGCGACACGCCTGGGACGAGGCGTGGATCGCCCACCTCGGCTTCCCCCTCGACCTGCTGCCCCAACTCCGTTCCGACGACGCCGGTTTCGGTACGACCGACCCGGCCGCGCTCGGTATCGCCGTCCCCCTGGCGGCCTCCATGGGCGATCAGCACGCCGCGCTGATCGCGCTCGGCGGGCTCGCGGCCGGACAGGGCATGTGCGTGTACGGGACCGGTGCGTTCGTCGACGCGGCGACCGGCACCACCCCCGCCCTGCCCCGGCCCGACATCACCGGAGTACTCGCCCATCCCGGCCGGCGGCAGGGCGACATCAGCCACTACAGCCTGGAGGCGTACGCCTCCACCGTGGGGTCCGCGCTGCGCTGGCTCTGCGACGATCTGGGGCTGTTCGCCTCGCCGAAGGAACTCGGTGAGGAAGCGGGCCGGGTCCCCCGCCGACCGGGCCGCACCCCGTGTCTCGTCCCGTCGTTCGCCGGGATCCGTACGCCGGTCTGGCACCCGAAGGCCACGGCGTCGCTCACCGGACTCACCCTCGCCACCACACGCGCCGACCTCGCACGCGCCGCGCTCGACGGGATCGCGCACTCGGTGTGCGACCTGATCGACGGGGTCGCAGGCACCATGGGCACACCGTTCACCCGGCTCCGGGTCGGCGGCGGCGTGTCCGGCAGCGACCCGCTGATGCAGATCCAGGCCGACCTGACCGGCCTGCCGCTGGAACGGGTCTCCGACTCCGCCACCGCGAGCCTGCGCGGCACCGCGTATCTGGCCGGGGTCGCCCAAGGTCTGTGGTCCTCGCTCGAGGAGGTCGTCGAGGCGCAGGAGCGGGGCCGGGTCTTCGAACCGTCGATCCCGGAGGCCGAGCGCACCGAGTCGCGGGCCGCCTGGCGCGACGTGCTGATCGCCCATCTCGACGACCCCGCGCTGCTCCCCCTGCGGGATACCCCCGAACCTCACGCCCCCCACTGACGGCCCCGGGTCGTCGCACCGGCGGCCCGCACCGACGGGGCCGTCGAACCGAAACACCAGGAGTTGATGTTGTGATCACCATGCCCGCCCGGAAACCGCGGCGCAACGCCGGGGCGACCCGCCGGACGCCGCTGCTGCTCGACCGGGCCGCCATCAAGCGCCGGCTGGCCGACGACACGTACGACGTCCTCGTCATCGGTGGTGGCGTCACCGGGGCGTACGCCGTGCTCGACGCCGCCTCGCGCGGTCTGCGCGCGGCCCTGGTCGAGAAGGACGACTTCGCCTCCGGCACCTCGTCGAAGTCGTCGAAGATGGTGCACGGCGGCCTGCGCTACATCGAGCAGGGCAATGTCAATCTGGTCCGGCACTCGCTGCTGGAGCGTCACCGCTTCCGGAAGAACGCACCGCATCTGGTGCACCGACTGCCGTTCCTCTTCCCGATCCTGGAGAAGGAGGGTGTCTTCGACGCCCGCCTCGCCAAGGGCTTCGAGGGCCTGCTGTGGACGTACGACCTGGTCGGCGGGTGGCGTATCGGCAAGCTCCATCAGCGGCTCACCGTGCCCGAGGTGCTCGCTCAGGCGCCGACGCTGCGCGCGGAGAACCTCAAGGGCGGGCTGATGTACTTCGACGCCCGTACCGATGACGCCCGTCTCGTCCTCACCATCGTCCGTACCGCCGCCGCGCTCGGTGCGACGGTCCTCAACGGGGCCAAGGCGGAAGGGCTGTTGACGCAGGCGGGCCGGGTGTCCGGTGCGCGGGTCCTGGCGGACGGCGACAGCATCGACATCCGCGCGCGGGCCGTCGTCAACGCCACCGGGGTGTGGACCGACGAACTGGACGCGAAGGCGGACGACGGCCACACGCCGCAGGTCCGGCCCGCCAAGGGCGTTCACATCGTGGTGCCTTGGGACAAGGTGCGCATCAACTGCACGGTCACCGTGCCGATTCCGGGCCGGGCCCGCCGGGCGACCTGCACCCGCTGGGGCAACAACGTCGTCCTGGGCACCACCGACGAGGACTACCAGGGCTCCCTGGACGACGTGCACTGCACGCGCCAGGAGATGGAGTTCCTGCTGGAGGGCGCCAACACCGCCTTCGAGGGGAAGCTCACCCCGGACGACGTGGTCGGCTCCATCGGCGGTCTGCGCCCGCTGGTCGGCGGCAAGGAGGGCGCCACCCTCGACATGCGCCGCGACCACCACATCACCATCGGCCGTACCGGCATGGTGACCGTGACGGGCGGGAAGCTCACCACGAGCCGGCACATGGGCGAGCTGGTCATCGACAAGGTGATGACGGTGCTCGGCCGCAAGGGCAGGAGCCGCACCACCGACCTCCCGCTCCTCGGCGGCGCCGGTTACGACTCCGAGGCCGTCGCCGCGTCCGGTGGCGTCGCCGCGCACCTGGGCGAGCGCTTCGGCACCGAAGCCCGGTTCGTCGGCGATCTCATCCAGGACGACCCGTCGCTGGCGGAGCCGATCGTCGCGGGACTCCCGTACACGAAGGCGGAGGTCGTGTACGCGGCCCGCGCCGAACTGGCCCGGTCGGTCGACGACGTCCTCTCCCGCCGCACGCGTGCCCGGCTGTTCGCCCGGGACGCCTCCGCCGACGCCGCCGAGGCCGTCGGCGCGATCCTCGGCCGGGAACTGAACCTCACGGACGCGGAGGTCGAGCGCTCGGTCGCCGAGTACCTCGCGGCCGTCCGTCATGAGAAGTCCGTACTCCTCGAAGGGGCAGCAGCATGATCAGCCGTCAGACCATCACCCACCCGTTCAACCGGGGCAACTACACCGTCGGGGCCCCCAGCTTCGCCAAGTGGGCGCAGAAGACGCCGATCGGCGACGGCGAGGCCGCGCTCCAGGTGGACCCGGTCGAGGTCCCCGCGTCCGTGGTCGAGGCGCTGCGTGAGGCCGCGCACGCGGTACACACCTCCCGCGACGAGGTCGTCACCCGGACCCGTGACTGGTGGGCCGGTTCGATGATCGGCGAGACCGAGGGCCGTCCCGCGACCCCGAACGCCGTGATCGTCGAGGTCGCCGACGCCGACCAGGTCGCGGCCGTGCTGCGGATCTGCCATGACGCCGGTGTCCCGGTCACCCCGTCCGCGGGCCGCTCCAACGTCACCGGCGCCGCGCTGCCCGTCTTCGGCGGCGTCGTCCTGGACGTCTGCGGGCTGGACCGGATCACCGGCTTCGACGCCGAGTCGAACGTGGTGGACGTCCAGGCCGGCATGTTCGGCGACCTCTTCGAGAAGCAGCTCCAGGAGGAGTACGGCGTCACCACCGGCCACTGGCCGTCCGCGTTCGCCGTCTCCACCGTCGGCGGCTGGATCGCCTGCCGCGGCGCCGGTCAGCTCTCGACCCGGTACGGCAAGATCGAGGACATGGTCGTCGGCGTCGACGTCGTGCACGCGGACGGCACCCGCGCCACGTACGGCGACTACGCGCGCGCCGCGGTCGGCCCCGACCTGCGCCAGTTGTTCGTCGGCTCCGAGGGCACGCTCGGCGTCATCGTCTCGGCCCGCCTGCGGGTCCACCCGCTGCCGGAGTACGCGAGCGCCGTGGCGTACGGATTCACGTCGTTCGCGCAGGGCCTGGACGCCTGCCGCAGGATCATGCAGCGCGGTGCCACCCCGGCCGTCCTGCGTCTGTACGACGCCCTGGAGTCGGGCACCCACTTCGGCCACCCGGAGACCAACCTCCTGCTCATCGCCGACGAGGGCGACCCGGCCATCGTCGACGCGTCGATCAAGGTGGCCAGGGAGGTCTGCGAGGAGTACGGCCCCGAGCTGGACAGCCAGGCCGTCTTCGAGCGCTGGCTGGACGAGCGGATGCTGGTCGGCAAGTCCGCCGAGGGCTTCACCCCGGGGCCGGGCTTCGTCGCCGACACCCTGGAGATGGCCGCGTCCTGGACCGACCTCCCGGTGATCTACGAGGAGGTCGTCGCCGCGATCGAGGCGGTGGACGGCACGCTGGCCGCCTCGGCCCACCAGTCCCACGCGTACACCGACGGCGCCTGCGTCTACTTCTCGCTCCGCGGGGACGTGGCGCCAAAGGCGCGCCGCGACTGGTACCGCGCGGTGTGGGACGCGGCCAACGCCGTCCTCATCAAGCACGCCGCGGCGCTCAGCCACCACCACGGCTGCGGTCTGCTGCGCGGCCCCTACCTGGAGGAATCCCTCGGGGCCGCCTTCGCCACGTTCGTCGCGGTGAAGCGGTCCCTGGACCCGGCCGGCATCCTCAACCCTGGCAAGCTGGGCCTTCCCAGCCGTTTCGGTACGTCTCCGCTGAACTGACCTCAGCAGCCACGGACCCCTCATCTCCAGGCAGGCCCCGTCATGAGTCCTCTCCCGTCCCGCTCCAGTGCCGCACTCGACGCCCGGCTGGTCGCCGCGCTGGCCGAGGTCCCGGTCATCGCGTCGGTCGTCGGCACCCAGCCGCTGCGGCAGTTCCTGGGCGCACCGGCCAAGGTGTGTATCGTCGCGTCGCTCACGGTGGGGCAGTTGCCCCAGGTCGTGCCGACGCTGGCGCGGGCGGGGAAGACCGTGTTCGTGAACGTGGACAGCAGCCCCGGTCTGGCCCAGGACCGGGGCGCGCTGGAGTTCATCAAGAACATGGGCGCGCAGGGCGTGGTCAGTACCCGGCTCTCGCTGATAGAGAAGGGCCGGCCGCTCGGCCTGCTGACGATGATGAAGGTGTTCGTCACCGACCGGTCCAATCTGCGCCGTTCCACGGACGCGGTCTCCCGTGGGGCGCCGGACCTGGTCGAGATCATGCCCGCCCCGATCGTCGCCCGGATGAGCGAGCAGGCACAGCGCGCGATGTCCCCGTCGGTCGCCGCGGGCTTCGTGGAGAGCCCCGCGGACGTGGCGCTGGCGCTGGCTCTCGGGGCCGTCGCCGCCGCCACGTCCGACCCTCGCCTCTGGCATCTGCGCCGGGACCGGCTTCCGCCGGTTCCGCCCGCCGCTCTGAAGAGGCCTCCCGCACCGTCCCAGGAGTAAGACCCCATGTCATACGTCGTCGTCGCCCGTTACCGCACGAAGGAAGGCGCGGAGAACACCGTCCTCCCGCTGCTCGACACCATGGCCACCGCGTCCCGTCAGGAGCCGGGCAACCTCGCCTACCGCGTCCACCAGGGCACCGAGGACCCGCGGGCGATCGTGCTGTACGAGGAGTACGTCTCCGAGGCCGACTTCACCGCGCACTGCGCCACCCCGCACTTCCAGGACATCGTGCTCGGCAAGGTCGTCCCGCTGCTGGAGACCCGTGAGGTGCTGCGCTGCACCCCGCGCCCCGAGGTGCGGGCATGAAGACCCGTGCGGTGGTCCTGCGCGCCGTCTCGACCGCCCGCCCCTACGGCGAGACCCGCCCGGTCGAGGTGGAGGAGCTGGAGTTGGGCGCCCCGCGCGAGGGCGAGGTGCTCGTCCGGATCACCGCCGCCTCGCTCTGCCACTCGGACCTGTCGGTGGTCAACGGCGACCGGGTCCGCCCGCTGCCGATGGCGCTGGGGCACGAGGCGGTGGGCATCGTACGGGAGACCGGACCGGGCGTGAGCCGGGTCCGTCCCGGTGACCATGTGGCCCTGGTCTTCGTGCCGAGCTGCGGCTTCTGCGCCGACTGCGCGGCGGGGCGGCCCGCCCTGTGCGCGCGGGCCGCCGCGGCGAACGGTTCAGGGGCGCTGCTGCACGGCCCGTCGCTGCTGACCGACGCCTCCGGCGCCCCGGTCCACCACCAGTTGGGTGTCTCCGCGTTCTCCGAACACGCGGTACTGGCCCAGGAGTCGGTGGTGCCGATCCCGAAGGACATCCCGTTCACGGTGGCGTCGATGTTCGGCTGCGCGGTCCTGACCGGCGCCGGAGCCGTCATCAACACGGCGGGGCTGCGCCCCGGCCAGTCGACGGTGGTCTACGGCCTGGGCGGCGTGGGCCTGTCCGCGGTGCTGGGCGCCCGCGCGGCGGGGGCGTACCCGGTCATCGCGGTCGATCCGGTGCTGGAGAAGCGCGAGTTGGCCCTCCGCCTGGGCGCGACCCATGCGTACGCCCCCGGCGAGGCGGTCGAGGCGATCCGTGAACTCACCTCCGGTGGAGCCGAGTTGGCGGTCGAGGCGGTGGGCAGCCCGAAGGTGATGGCCGAGTGTCTGACGGCCGTGGCCCGGGGCGGCACGGTCGTCTCGGTGGGCCTGCCCGCCCCCGACCGGGTGCTGGAGGTACCGGCGTTGGCGTTCGCGGGCGAGGGCAAGTCCCTGCTGGGCTCGTACATGGGCGACGCCGTACCGCGCCGCGACATACCCCGGTTCCTGGACCTGTGGCGAGCGGGCCTCATGCCGGTGGAACGGATGCACACGGCCACCCTGCTGTTGACCGACATCAACTCGGCGATGGAGGAACTGGCGTCGGGCCGGGCGATCCGTCAAGTCATCGACACATCGGGGATGTTGAACATCTGACCCGCACGCGACACCACCAAGAGCCCCGACGGCGCTCCTTCCCCTCCCGGAAGGAGCGCCGTCGGGCCTAGGGCCTGTCGTCAAATTCCCGTCTGCCCCCACGAGTTCCTCGACCACGGCCATACCCGGTCCGGCCACTCGGAAGTTACGGTTCCTCCCATGGCTGACGGTGTGTCCGCGTTACCACTCCCTGCCCCCGCCCTCCCCCGCGACGCGCCCCGCCCCTTCTCAGCGTTCTCTCCCCGGAGGTCCCACTGATGAAGCCCACCCTCACCGAGCCCTCGTCCGCATCCCCCGAGAGTCCCCACGCTGAACTCCGCGTCACGCGACGCAGAGCGCTCCAGACCGCCGCGGGTGCCCTGGGAGCGCTGGCCGTCGGCGCCGTCGCCGATGTCGCCGCCGCGCCGACCGCGCGCGCCGCCGACCACGTCCTGCCGAAGGGCTTCAACGGCGACATGTCCGACCTGAAGCACGTGGTGGTGCTGATGCAGGAGAACCGCTCCTTCGACCACTACCTCGGTCAACTGCCGGGCGTACGAGGGCATCACGACAAGCAGGTGCTGAAGTTCCAGGACGGCACCGACGTGTTCCAGCAGCGGGCCGCCGACGGCACCATCGTGACACCGGCCGTCTCGACCGCCACCTGGGGTGACAACCACAACTTCTACGGCGCCAACGGTGGCCGCTGGAACACCTGGGTGAAGGACAAGGGCGACCACTGCATGTGGTACTACACCCCCGACCACATGCCCTGGATGTACTCGCTCGCGTCCCAGTACACCGTCTGCGACATGAACTTCTGCTCGCTGCACGGCCCGACCATCCCGAACCGCTACTACCTGATGTCCGGCACGGCGGGCGGCGAGACCACCAACGCCGGGCAGAACGACTACACCCGGACCTGGCAGACGGTGCCCGAGCAACTGCAGCAGGCGGGCATCGACTGGCGTGTCTACTCGGACAACAGTGGCCATGGTGTCGGCGGCAGCCTGCAGAGCGGATTCGTCGGCGAGTACGGCTGCAACGTGACGAACAGCTTCCGGGCGTTCGACCCGCGGATCGCGAGCGAGGCGGACCTCGCCCCGGGCACCGGCAGGATCTGGAAGGCCAACTCCTTCGTCTACTCGGGCGCGACCACGCCCGACGACGACTCCGAGGAGAACCTGGACGCGGTACTCAGGGACTTCATCGCGGCCTGCGCGCCGGGAGCCGAGCACCCGCTGCCGGAGGTGTCATGGGTCGTCATGCCGGCTGCATGGAGCGAGCACCCCGACTTCGACACCGTGCACGGCGAGCGCTATATGAACAAGGTGCTCCGGACGTTGCAGAGCAACCCGCGCATCTGGAACCACACCCTGGTGATCATCACTTACGACGAGAACGACGGGAAGTTCGACCATGTGCTGCCACCGCGCCCCGAGCCGGGCACGGCGGGCGAGTTCTCCGGCACCACTCCGTACGGCTTCGGTCCGCGGGTGCCGATGCTGCTGGTCTCACCCTGGACGCGCGGCGGCCATGTCGCCTCGGAGGTGTTCGACCACACGTCGGTCATCCGGTTCCTCGAGACCTGGGCCGCGCACCTGGGCAAGCCGTTCACCTGCCCGAACATCACCGACTGGCGCCGCTCGATCGCCGGTGACCTGACCAGCGCGCTCGACTTCGCCCACCCCCGGCCGGGCCCCGTGGAGATCGCCGACCCGGTCGACGGAACGCCGCCGACGCTGCCGGAGGGCGGACTGAAGCCACGCGGCCTCTCCTTCCACCCGCACGCCACGCTCACCGAGGACCGCGCCACCGGCACGGTGACCCTGTCGATGACACTGACCGGCGGCCCGGCAGGCAAGGCCGTGAGCCTCCAGGTCTTCCCGGACAAGTACCTGGACTTCTCGAACACCCCGTTCACCGTCTCGGCCTCGACTCCTCGCCGATACACCTGGAACACGAACGAGACGGACGGAAAGTACGCCTTCTCCGTCTACGGCCCCGACGGCTTCCTACGCTCCTTCGCCGGCCGACTCACCCCCGCCGCCCGAACCAACGCCGCGATCCCCCGCGTCGAGGCGAAACTCGTCCCCGGCCCCACCGCCAAGCTCCGCCTGACCCTGCACAACGACGGCAGACGCGCGATCCACTACACCCTGACAGCGAACGACTACGCAGGCGGCACCCGGCGCTGTACCGTGTCCCGCGGCAAGCCGGTGGTCATCAACTGGCCGACCGAGCAGGGCTACTACGACGTGGTGATCACCGCCGACACCGGAACGGGCTGGACCCAGCGGTACGCGGGCCGAGTGGCGACGGCCTGAGGAAGCGGCCGGGGGAGGCACGAACCCGGAGCGGTCGGCCCGGCTGTCACCGCAGTCGGACGGGCAGCCGCTCCGGTCCCCTGATGAGCATGCCGCCCCGCCAGGTGATCGTGGCAGGATCGGCGTCGAGTGCGAGGTCGGGGCAGCGCCGCAGCAGGGTGCCGATCGCGACCCGGCCCTCCAGACGTGCCAGCGGCGCGCCCAGGCAGTGGTGGATGCCATGGCCGAAGGCCATGTGGCCACGTGCGTCACGACGTATGTCGAAGCGCTCGGCATCGGGAAAACGCGCGGGGTCGCGGTCAGCATCTGCCAAGGCCACAAGCACCAGTTCCCCGCCGCCCGCCACCACCGTGCCGCCGATGTCGAGCGGCTTGGTGGTGAAACGGTACGTCGGGGTCTCCACCGGTCCGTCGTAGCGCAGCATCTCCTCGACCGCGTTCTCCAGCAGTGAGGGATCGGCTCGCAGGGCCGCTGATTGCTCGGGGTGGGTCAGCAGAGCCAGGACGCCGTTGGAGATGAGGTTGACCGTTGTCTCGTGACCCGCGACCAGAAGCAGCCAGACGGTGCCCAACAGTTCACCGGCTGAAAGCCGGTCGCCGTCCTCGTCGGTGACGCGGATCAGTGCGCTCAGCAGGTCGTCTTGGGGTTCCCGCTGCTTGCGCGCGATCAACTGGGCGATGTACGCGCTCGCGGCGTCCGCCGCGGCAACTCGCTCGTCCGCGTCTTGGGACGTCAGGGCAGTGTTGGACCATGTCCGGAACGCCTCGCGGTCCAGGGACGGAACGCCGATGAGCTCGCAGATCACGGCGATGGGCAATGGAAAGGACAGCACTTCGACCAAGTCGGCGCGGCCACCGGGCCTGCCGAGCGCCGCGTCCAGAAGGCCGTCGGTGATTTCCTGCACCCGTGGCTCAAGGGCCCGCACACGCGCAGGCGTGAACTCCTTCGCCACCAGCTTGCGCAGTCGCGTGTGGTGCGGTGGATCGGAGTTCAGCATGTGGCGGCCGGCAGCCAGGTTCGGCAGACCGAGGCCCGGGGAGGCGTTCGACCAGTCCTTGGACAGACTCGGATCCGCCAGCACCGCGCGCCCCGCCTCGTGACCCACGACGAGCCACGCTTCTGCCCCCTCGGGCATCCGTACGCGGTGCACAGGGCCTTGAGCGCGCAGCGCCGCGTATACCGAGTACGGGTCGCAAGCGAAGTCATGGCCGAGACCAGCGAGGTCCACCACATCACTGGCGTTCGAAGAACTCTTCGCATCCGCCATGCGCAGTCCATCCTTCTGATGGGCGAAGTACCGATCTGGTCTGCAACGTGCAAACGTATCCGATAGTGCACGCATACGTAGCGGCCGATCCGGCCAAACAACGACTGGTCGACGCGGTATGCGTTCCGCAACGCTGCCCACGTTCTTCGGGCAGAACGCCTCGCCGAGCCAGACTCTCGCGAGGGTCCGGATCTACGTGTCCCGTACCGCCCGGCCGCGGGAGCAGCGCAGGGCGAACAGCACAGTGGCCGCCTCCGAGGGTCTCGTGGGCTGGTAGCCGGTGAGTTCTGCGAACCGGCTCAGCCGGTTGAGTACGGTGTTGCGGTGGCAGTACGACTGCCGCGCGGTCTCCGCCACCGACCCGGACGCGCAGTACGTGATCACCGTGGTCAGCAGCCGCTCCCGCTCCTGCGGAGGCAACTGGTCCAGTGGTGCCAGCACCGCGTCGGCCAGCATCTCCCCGACAGGACCCAGCCGCGCCGCGGCCACGGGCATCCACGCATCGCTCAGCGTCACGGGCCCCGACGTCTCGTCGCCGTCCAGCGTCGCGGCGATCGCCTCGGTCACCCGGACCACATCGGGAACGCGGGCCAGTCCGTGCGCTACCGGGCCGAGGGCGCACGGCACGCCGTCCAGCCAGTCGGGCGGCGGTGTGCGCGCCGCGCGGGGCAGTCTGGCCACGAGCACCAGCATGCCGTTGTGCTCCTGAAGGTGCGTCACATGATGTGACATCCGTGCCGCGACGGCCCTGCGCAGCTCCTGCTGGAACTCGGGCGGCGCCGTCGCCACCGCGAAGTCCGACTGCGTACTCACCTGGAGCAGGGTCGCCACCTGCGCGACGAGTTGCTGGTCCCGGCCGTCCGACGCCAGCAGCCTGCCCATGAGCGCTGTCCTCTCGCGCTCCCGCTCGCGGGCCAGTACGGCGACCTCGTCGAGGTAGGCGGCGTGCACCTGCACGGTATGGAACTCCACGACCTCCCACACCCGCACCGCGCCTCGGGTCAGCTCCGGCAGATCGGCCGGCCGGGTGCGCTCCAGGAACGCGGTCCACAGCACCCGGAAGTCCATGCGTACCGCCTGCAGCAGCCGCTCCAGCGGTATGCCCTGGTGGGCCCGGCGGCGCCCCAACCGCTCCGGCACTCCGCTCAGTTCACCGGGCACCGGGAGGCCGCCGATGAGGCGGAGAAGCAGTTCGAAGCAGGCGCGCGCGGTATCGCGCAGGTCGTCGTGCGTGACCGTCGACCGGTAGTCCTCGAACGTGGAGACCTCGGCGACATAGCGGACGACCAGCGCGTCCACGTCGTCCAGGCAGTCGCGGACGAGCGCCCTCAGCTCGGCGGAGACCGGTGCCCCGGCCTCGTCTCCCGGCCGCGACACAGCGCCGCCCACCGGATCGTCGCCGCTCAGTGGATTGTGCATATGCCCATTATCCGTGCCCCATCGTGGAGCGATTCGTCATTGTTCACCCCCGGATCCACCGGGCAGAGTGCGGTGTACACCTCAGCGTGGCCACCGGGCGGCGCAGGATCCGGAGGGAACGACCCCATGCACCTCACACCGCGCGAACAGGAGAGGCTGACGCTCTTCACAGCGGCCGAGCTCGCACGGCGACGGCTGGCCCGTGGGGCGTCGCTCGGTGCGACGGAGGCCATCGCCCTGGTGTGCGACGAGGTGCTGGAGATGGCTTGGGACGGCGTACCGCTCCCGGAGATCCTCGACCGCGCCCCCGGCATCGTGCCGCGGGACCGGCTGCTGCCCGGTGTCGCGGAGACCGTGCCCGGTATCCAGGTCGAGGCCCTCTTCCCGCACGGCTCCACCCTGGTCCACGTACCCGAGCCGTTCGGGTCCGCCGAGGACACGGGCCCCGGCGGTGTGCTGGTCGCCGAGGGCGAGGCGGAACTCGCCCCGGGCCGCCCCCGCAAGCACCTGACCGTCACCAACCGGGGCCCGAGGCCCGTCTGGATGTCCTCGCACTTCCCGCTGGAGGAGGCCAACAGCGCCCTCGAGTTCGACCGTGAGGCCGCCCGCGGCCACCGGCTGGACCTTCCCGCCGGGACCTCGACCGAGTTCGAACCCGGCCGGGCGCGCACCGTGACCGCGGTGCCCCGAGGAGGAGAACGATGAGCCGACTGTCCCGGCGCGCGTACGCGTCCCTGTACGGTCCGACCACCGGCGACCGGATCCGGCTGGCCGACACCGACCTGTGGATACAGGTCGAGGCCGATGACACGGAGCCGGGCGAGGAACTGCTCGGCGGCTGTGGCAAGACGGCACGCGACGGTCTGCTCGTGGCGGGCCGCGCCGACCGCGACAGCGCGCTGGACATGGTGATCCTCGGCGTGGTCGTCCTGGACCCGCTGATCGGCGTGCGCAAGACCAACATCGGTATCAAGGACGGCCGCATCGTCGGGGTCGGCCGGGCGGGGAACCCCGAGACGGTCGACGGTGTGGAACTCGTCGTCGACTCCCACACCGCGATGATCACCGGCGAAGGGCTCCTCGCGACCCCCGGTGTGGTGGACTCGCACGTCCATCTCTCCAGCCCGGAGGTGGTGCCCGCGGCGCTCGCGGCGGGCGTCACCAGCCTGGTGGGCATGGGCATCGGCGGCGTGTGGGACGTCGGGGCCAACCCGGCCTACAACCTGCACAGCCTCATCGAGGGCTGGCGCGACGCCCCCGTCAACGTGGCGTTCCTGGCTCGCGGTTCCTCGTCCTCGCAGGAACTGCTGGAGCGCGCGGTGCTCGCCGGCGCCGGCGGGTTCAAGATCCACGAGGACTGGGGAGCCACTCCCCGGATCGTCGACACCTGCCTGGGCGTCGCCGAGCACGCCGACCTTCCGGTCGCACTGCACACGGACACCCTCAACGAGTCCGGGTACCTCGCCGACACCCTCGCCGCCACACGTGGGCGCACCGTGCACGCCTATCACGTCGAGGGGGGCGGCGGTCATCCCGACCTGTTGGAGATCGTCTCCCAGCCGCACGTCCTCACCTCCTCCACGACGCCCACGCTGCCGCTGACACCGGCGACCGTCGCGGAGCTGTTGCCGATGACGATGACCGTGCACCGCGGCCACCACGGGATCGACACCGATGTGTCGATCGCGGCGAGCCGGGTGCGCGAGCACGCCATCGCCGCCGAGAACGCCCTGCACGACCTCGGCGCGATCAGCATCGTCAACTCCGACTCCATGGGCATGGGACGGATCGCCGAGACCGCGCGCCGCACCTGGCAACTCGCCCATGTCCAGGCCCACTTGGCCGGGGAGACCGGCCCCGACGTCGTCAACAACGAACGCGTACTGCGCTATCTGGCCAAGATCACACTGAATCCGGCGATCGCCCATGGCATGGCCTCGGACGTGGGATCGCTGCGGCCCGGCAGCATCGCCGATGTCGTGCTGTGGCGCCCTGCCACCTTCGGTGCGCAGCCGGAGCTGGTGTTGAAGTCCGGCTTCGTCGCCTGGGGGCTGTCCGGGTCGGGCTCCGGTTCCACCCGGCTGACCCAGCCCCGGGTGATGAAGCCCTACTTCGGCGGTCTCGGCGGCGCTCCGCGCCGACTGTCCACGGTCTTCGTCTCCCAGGCATGCCTGGACGACCGTGCCGCGGCCGAGGCGCTCCCCCGAGGAGTCCGCTACACCGCGCTGCGGAACAGCCGGGGTCTGACCCGGGGCGACATGGTCGCCAACACGGCCGTACCCGATGTGCAGGTGCCCAGAACCCCCGACGCGGTCCTGGTCGACGGACGGCCCATCGACATCCACCACGCCGCCGACCTGCCGCTGACCCGGCTGCAGAACCTGGCCTGAGATCCGAAAGTCACCCCATGCTCGACCTCCTCATACGCAACGCCCGTATCCGCACCGTCGACGACGACCGCCCCCGCGCCCATACCCTCGGCGTCTTCGCGGGGCGCATCGTCGGACTCGACGAAGCGGTGGAGGACCTGCCTGCGCGCACCACACTGGACTGCGGCGGCGCGGTCATCGTCCCCGGCTTCGGCGACGCCCACAACCACATGGTCTGGTTCGGCCAGTCACTGGGCGAACTCGACCTCAGCGGGGCCACCACGCTGCCGCAGATCTACGAGGCGGTCGCCCGCCGGGCGGCCGGCCTCCCCTCCGACGCCTGGATCGTGGGCTCCGGCTACGACGACACCGTCATGGGTGCGCACCCGCACCGCGGCGAGCTCGACCGGGCGGCCGGCGGACGACCGGTGTGGCTCAAACACCGCTCCGGGCACATGTGCGCGGTCAGCAGCGAAGTACTGCGCAGGACCGGCGTTCTCGACGGCACCACCGCCGAGCCGGAGGGCGGCGTCATCGTCCGCGACGACCGCGGCGCCCCGACCGGCCTGCTCCAGGAGCGGGCCCAGGGCCTGGTGTCCGCCCTCGTCATGCCCTACCCGGTGACCGAACTGGCCGACGCCGTCGCCAGGGCGAGCGCCGTGTACGCCTCCGAAGGCCTCACCCACGTCGTGGAGGCGGGGATCGGACTCGGGCTGATCGGCCGCAGCCCTGTCGAGGCCGCCGCTTACCAACTCGCCCGCGAACGGGGCACGCTGAGCACCCGGGTCGAGCTGATGGTGGCCGCCGACAACCTGCACGCCCTGCGCGCGCACGCCGACGACAACATCACCACAGGACTCGATCTGGGACTGCGCTCGGGCTTCGGCGACGACCGGCTCCGGCTGGGCCCCATGAAGATCTGGCTGGACGGATCCCTGATCGGCCGCACGGCCGCGGTCTCGGAGCCGTTCTGCGGACACGCCCACGCGACAGGCGTCTTCCAGAACGGCCCGGAGGACATGCGCCGACTCGTCGTGGCGGCGCACCGGGCCGGCTGGCGGGTCGCCGCGCACGCCATCGGTGACAGTGCCGTCGACCTCGCCCTCGACGCGTTCGCCGAGGCCCACCGCGTCGCGCCACGCCACGACGTACGGCACCGCATCGAGCACTCCGGCGTGGTCCGCCCCGATCAGCTCGACCGCTACGCCGAGTCGGGCGTGGTCCCCGTACCCCAGCCGCACTTCCTCTACGAGGTGGGGGACACCATGGCCGAGGCTCTCGGCTCCGCACGGACCCCGTGGATGTACCGGCACCGCTCCTTCCTCGACCGGGGGGTCCGGGTGCCGGGCAGCTCCGACCGGCCCGTGGCGCCCGGGGCACCGCTGCTCGGGATGCAGTCCATGGTCGAGCGGCTCAGCAAGGCGGGCACCGTGCTCGGCGCCGACGAGCGGGTCACCGCCGAACAGGCCCTGCGCGCCTACACCCTCGACGCGGCGTGGGCCAGCCATGACGAGGACCGGCGCGGCAGCATCACCCCCGGCAAGCACGCCGACTTCGTCGTCCTTTCCGACGATCCCGTCGACATCGACGCCGGCCGTATCGGCGCGATCGATGTCCTTGCCACCTTCGTGGCCGGTACCTGCGTACACGGCACCGACGTACTGGCTGCATCACCCCGGTGAAGCCCACCCCCCGTCCCCACGGCCGCACCGCCACGGCCGCACGCAAGGAGTCAGATGTGAACACCCTGAGCAAGGCCTCCCCGCAGTCTCCACCGGGCACCTCGGCCGACGTCACCGGCAAGGACGCCGGGCGGGTCGCCTTCGCCGCCTTCGTCGGCACGGCACTGGAGTGGTACGACTACTTCCTCTTCGGCACCGCCGCGGCCATCGTCTTCAACCGGCTGTACTTCACCACGCTCAACCCCACGGCAGCCACCATGGCCGCCTTCGCGACGTTCGGTGTGGGATTCGTCGCCCGGCCGATCGGTGCGCTCCTCTTCGGTTGGCTCGGCGACCGGATAGGACGCAGACCGGCCCTGCTCATCACCGTGGTGATGATCGGGTGCGCCACCGGCCTGATCGGCGTGCTGCCCGGCTACAGCAGCATCGGAGTCGCCGCGCCGCTGCTGCTCGTCACCCTGCGCCTGCTCCAGGGCATCGCGGTCGGCGGCGAGTGGGGCGGTGCCGTCACCCTCGCCGTCGAACACGCCCCTCCCGGCAAGCGCGGCCGTTACGCGGCGCTGCCGCAGGTCGGTTCGCCCGTGGGCACCCTGCTCTCCTCCGGTGCGTTCTCCCTGGTGCTCCTCCTGCCGTCCGCCTCGTTCGACGCCTGGGGCTGGCGTCTGCCGTTCCTGTTCGCCTTCCCGCTGCTGCTCATCGCCGTCTACATCCGCCGCAAGGTCGAGGAGTCGCCGCTCTTCGACGAACTCCTGAAGCAGGACGAGCGGGCCAAGATCCCGGCGCTCGAAGTCTTCCGCTCGGCCTGGGGACGACTGCTGGTCGCGATGGCCTCGGCGATGCTGGGCGTCGGCGGGTTCTACCTGCTGACCACGTTCGCGATCAGCTACGGCAGCGAGACACTGGGGGTCTCACGCACCCTGATGGTCAACGCGACGCTGTTGGCCGCCGCCGTCGAGATCGTGGTGATCCTCGTCGTAGGGCGCCTGGCGGAGCGGCTCGGCCCCGGCCGGGTGACGCTGTGGGGCGGTGTGCTCAGCGCTGTGATCGCCTTCCCCGTCTTCTGGCTGATCGACACCAAGAACCCCTGGGCGATCGTGTTCGCCGTGATGGCAGGCATCGCCGTGCTGTCCGTCGCCTACGCGGTCTCCGGGGCGCTGCTCACCGAGCTGTTCCCCGCGCGGCTGCGGTACAGCGGCGTGGCCCTGGCCTACAACCTCGCCGGCGCGCTCACCGGCTTCCTCCCCTTCGCGGCGACCGCGCTGCTGAAGGTCAGCGACGGGGCCTCGTGGCCCGCGGCCCTGCTGCTCGTCGTGCTGGCTCTGCTCACCGCACTCGGCGGTCTCCTGGGAGAGCGGATGCGCGTCTCGGACAACGTCACCAGTGGCTGACATCTGTCCACCGAACGCCGCCCCTTGACGGGACGACGTTGCCTGCCGGGCACTGGCTGTGTTGGCCCCCGGCAGGCACCCGCCGACCTACGAGGCGTCATTGCAGGCAACGTCCGGCTTGCCTCCGCCCGAGTGGAGGCAAGCCGGACGTCGGCTCGCCAGGCTGACTCGTCCTCTCCTGGCCACGCCCTCACGCGCAGCCCCTGTGGTGTGCGAACCCGCAACCATCGCGGCTTCCGCAGCCAGGTCTTCCGGGGCGCCCGGCTTGCTCACTGAGGGCCCGGATGCGCGCGTGGGAGCGATTGACGGCCTGCTGAGACTCGCTGTTGCCAGTCACGCCCGACCGACCGGTCGCCATCAGCCCCGCGCCGTCCTCCGCATACCCGTACGCACGTACGCGTCCTGTGGCGATGCCGGTGATACTGGCGTAGCCGGAAGCACGAAGTGACCCGCTGGGGGGCGTAGATGGGTAACTTCCAGGTGAGTCGGGGAATGCCGCTCGCAGAGTGGAGAAACCCGGCGATCGCTGCCGAGGTCTATGCGCGGTGCACCACTCCCCGCGGTGAGGTGACCCTGACCCGGGAACGCGGCCCACGGACCCGCCCGGAAGACCACGCCGATGCGGTGGAGAGCTGGACGGTGTCCCTGCGGGACGGAGAAGCCACGCTCAAGGTTCATCGGCTCGTGGCGGACCCGCTGTTGTTGCGGCGGCGGATCCGGAAGGGTTTCGAGGGCGAGACAGACGGGGAAGCGCTCCGTTTCACCGGCACGTCCGCGCTGCGGCGCTCCCGCCGATCGGTCATGTACGAAGGGCCCACGATCGATGTCCTGATCGTGCCGCGCGCGTTCAGCCTCCGTCTTGTCGAGCGCGGAGAGGAGATCGGACTCGGCTCATTCAGCAATCAGTGGGAGGTGCCGGACCCCACGGACCACGCCGTGCTGGCCGTCTGCCTCTTCGCGTGGGCCGGGTTGGAGGACCTGCTCAGGACACCCGTGCTCCGGGACCTGTGACGGACTGGCGCATGCTTCGTCATTCAGGACCGCCAGAACCTCAACCCAACCTCCTCGCCTCCCCGGTCGTAGCTGTAACTACGGCGGACGAGGGGCGGAGGGTTACGACGGTCGGGAGCCGCCCCGCCGGACGTGCGAGTCGAAAGGCGTCACCTTTCCCTTGGGGTCCGCCGCGAAGTTGGGCTGTTCACCTACTGGAGTACCGCCCAGCCAACGCCCGTCTCTTCGGCGCCCGAATATCCGGTCCTGCGCCCGTTCCGAATCGGCATTCCATAGGTCTGTCGCAAGCCTCACGATGCGGACGACCTGGGAAGACCCCCGCCCCCAGGGCCAACCACGCGGCCACGGAACCGCCGTCGACAGACACCACCGCCCTGTGTGCCTCTTGCGACACGATGGCTGGCGCCACCATGGAGCGCGACTGCACCACCGCCCAGTACTCCAGCCGTAGATCGTGATCTTCATGGTTGTTGGGCTGCCTGTTGTTTCTCCCCCGGCACCCGCCTCAACCGGGCGGTGGTCGAGGCGCGGACTCCCTGCGCACCAGCCTTGCCTTGACCTTCCAGCCGCTGGAGGGACCAGAGTCGAGGTGGCGGCCTGCGGCGGTCAGGCCTCCACGGGATCGGCCGAGGGCGTGATCGTCCGGTTCGTCCCGCCGGTGCTTCCCCCTTTTCGGCCGGTGGCCGCCGCGTGCTGGTGGGCCCGGACTACGGTGGAGTCGATCTGCACCAGCCAGTCGATGTCACCGGCCGCGTCCGCCTGGGCCTGGACCTGCTGGAGGGCGTGGGTGAAGACACCGTCAAGGCATAGCGGCGGAAGCGGGTGTACACCGTCTTCCACGGCCCGTAGCGTTCGGGCAGGTCACGCCAGGTGATCCCGGTACGGATCTTGTACACCATCCCGTTGATCACCCGGCGGTCGTCCACGCGTGGGCGCCCCATCCCGGAGCCGGGTATGAGCGGAGCGAGCAATTCCCACTCTTCATCGGTCAGTTCATGTCGACGCACGACAACATGATCGCACCGACAAGATCACTTTGAAGACGGACGCTAGTACTCCAGCCGTGCGCCGTCATCTTCATGTCTGGTTCGCGGCTTGTCGGCGGTAATGGCCGGCCTGGGCTCGGGCCTGGTGGCGACGTCGCCAGTCGGACCAGCGGAGCCGGTGGGCTGCGTCGTGCACGGGTTGGACGACCAGCGTTGTGAACAGTCGCTGGATCTCGTTGCAGGTGAGCGGGATCAGTTCGTCCGGGGCGGGATAGCTGGTGTGGTCGTGGTCGCAGACGACGGCGAGGAAGGCGTGGGCGAGCATGGCCAGGGACCCAGCGGAGCCAGGAGGTGAAGCGGCGGAGTTGGTGCTCGTCCAGTCCGGCCAGCCCCTTTGCGGCCTGGAAGGTCTCTTCCACTCGCCATCTCGATCCGGCGACGCGGACCAGGTTGGTCAGGGGCATGGGGGCGGGTGACCAGCAGCGGTAGTAGGCGAGTTCACCGGTTCTGCGGTCGCGGCGGATCAGCAGTTGATGGCTGCCGGGCCGGGGTTCGACCAGGTCGATGACGGCCCAGCCGTAGAAGCGGTGCCCCTTGGCGCCGGCCCCTGCCGACAGCTTCTGCCAGGCCCGCCTGGGCACCTTCGCGGCCAGGGCGACCGCGCGGAACTTCCCCGCACCGGTGCTGACTTCGGCCGAGCAGGCGACCGCGAGCACGTAGCCGACCTGCGGCCCTCGGAGATGACAGGCTCTCTGCAGGCAGCGGCATTGATGGCATCCAGGCCACCGACCTCGGCCAGGGCGGCAGCCGACGAGCACAGGATGGTCCGCCAGGTCACCACACATTGGCATAATCGCTGATTATCAATTCTCTGGCAACCTCAAGTAAACCGCCATTCCCTCTCGATTAGAGTGCGCTGGCGAAACAACCGTGTCAGAGAACACGCTATGGGCCCACGTGTCTTGACTGTCGCGCAGCGCGCCATCCCCGGATACAATCCCCCTCAGGATCCACCGCGGCCCGTCACACCCCAGCATCCTGACACTCATACACCTCGATGGCTTTGCAATCTGAAGCTCGGCACGGGGCCCGACACCCGCCAGGCCTGCCCACTCCTTGACTGTTCCACCGGAACCCTTGATACTCTTCATCAATTCGCCGTGTATGGAGGTCCAATTTCTACGGGCGCTAACCCATAAACGCCTGAAGTTGGATAGCTGTTCTTCCGTACACCACAGTTACGACAACCGGGACCCAGTTGCCCCCTGCTTCCAGCCTGACTTCATCGAGACCCGACGGCAGAGGAATCTTGAGGCCTCCCAGGTCCATCAGGCTGACTCCCGCCCAGCCAGTCTCAGTCACATCCCATGGACCCGCGTCCCGTCCTCGCACCACCGACATATGCGGATCCCAACCCCTTGACTCCTCTAAAACGGGACTAAGTCAGCTCTCTCCCGAGGAAGAATTCATCCAATCTCGAAGCCCAATCTTCCGACTCAAGGCCAGCATCCATCAGCAAATCTCGCCAGTCCTCCGCCATAAACTCCAAGGCCATAACCACCCTATCGATGTCACCCCTGGATACCAGGATGACGGCAGCCAGTAGACGTTCGCCGGCATCACCACCGAACGATTCACGTTCCATTTCGTGAAGCATCGAAATTACAGCTTCCCAGTCCGCAGGAAAATCCTTCTCAATCTTCCTCGCAAGCCGTCGACTGACAGGCATAGAGCCCCTCCATTGATCAGACATGACGAGATGGAGTTGACCGCGGACAGGTCCCAGGGAGCCCAGTCGCTGATGTTGAACATGGCACCATGGAACGCCCACCCCCGGGTCTTCTCCACGCACGGTCATGCCTACAACAGAACCTGGCGTGAATGGCCGGAAGAAGTCGTCTGGCGTCCGACGAGCTGGGTGCGGATCTTGTCGATGGCCCAGGCGGGCGGCACTGCACCGCCGGATGCCCGGTACCACGCAGCCCTCGAAGCGGAGCCGACCCAGCCGTCGTTCACCCAGTGGATCAACGACGCGCAACGAGACAAGGGGGCTGCGCGGAAGAATTCCGATGCGCTGCCACCATCACTCGGAAGAAGGAATCCCCACTCGACGCGCAACGGATCCGAGAGGTCACCGAGGGTCTTGAAGACATCACACAACGCATCCACCCAGCGGATACCGATACTGAAGGCCTCCCCTGCGGAGCCCTCTGGATCGACATCACCTACGAACACGCAACGAGGACCGCGACCGCAAGGTCGTGGTCCTCGTCTCTGTATCACCAATCGTTGTGTCCGAGGGGGGACTTGAACCCCCACGCCCGATAAAGGGCACTAGCACCTCAAGCTAGCGCGTCTGCCATTCCGCCACCCGGACTAGGTGTCTGTCGCCTCTCGGGGCTTCCCCGCGGCGACATGGACAACAATACCAAGGTTTCGGAGTGGCTTTCACCTGCATATCTGCGCGGGGAGGGGCGGGGGCGAGACAGGGACTCGGGTGTGGCTTACGGTCACCATGCGGCTACGGTCCGCGTGAAGACTCACGTCAGCGGGTTCTTGTGGCTTCGTTGCCAGGGCGTGGTGGCGAGCGTGGGCGTTGTGATTCGGCCGTTACCGATCGTCGTCAGGGGCGTCCGCGCAGGGAGTGCAGGTACGTGCTGGAGCGGCGGGCGAAGGTGAAGGGGTCCGACGGGTTGTCGTGTTCGGTCTGCCAGTGGTGGGCCAGGCGCTCGCCGCGCAGCCGGGTCACGGCCGACAGGAAGCGCTCGTAGTCGATGTCGCCGTCGCCGACGTCCACCATGCGGTAGCCGTACTGGTTCGAGGGGTCGCTCACCCCGTCCTTCACGTGGAAGAGCGGGTAGCGGTGGGAGTGCTCGAGGGCGTAGTCGAGGGGTTCGAAGGGGGCGGGGGTGCCGTCGGGTCGCCGGGAGAAGCGGAACTGGCCCGCGTACGCCCAGTAGATGTCCATCTCCAGGTACACGAGGTCGGGGTCGGTCTCGGCGAGCAGGACGTCGTAGAGGCGGACCTCGGGGTCGTCGCTCGCGAAGGAGAACTCGTCGGAGTGGTTGTGCTGGTAGAACTTCATGCCGCGCGCCTTGGCCGCCGCGCCGTAGGTGTTGAACTCCTCGGCAGCCCGTTTCCAGGCGGCCACCGTCGAGCCGTAGCGGAACGGGCTCGACGCGGTGCCGATGTGCTTGAGGCCGAGGGCTTCGGCGTCGTCGAGGACCCGGGTGAGGTTCTGCGCGAAGGTGTACGCGTTCGGGTCGCTGGAGTAGTAGCCGACATGGCTGCCGATCGGGGTCAGACCGTGGTTCCTCGCCAGGCGCTTGAGCTGGGCGAGGGTGATGGGGCCGACGGCGTCCTGGGTGTAGCCGGCGAATTCGATCTCGTCGTAGCCGTACTTCTCCAGCTCGTCGAAGACAGGGGCGAAGCCGAGCGTGGCGACCTTGTCGCGCAGGCTGTAGAGCTGGACGCCGAGTCGTCCGGGCGGCAGTACGGGACGGCCGCCGCCCGCGGCGGGGGCGGGGGCCGCGGCCTTCCCGGTGGCCGCGGTGGCGGAGGGGGCGACGGCGCCCAGCAGGGCGGCGGCGGTGGTGCCCGCGGCCACCCCGAGCATGCCTCGTCTGCTGAGGCGGTGGGTCAGTTCGGGGTCGGGCCGGGAGATGCGGCTCATGCCTGGAACTCCTCGCTGTCGAAGGGCGTTGTCAGTGGTGAGTGCTTCACTGGTGACCAGTCGGATCGGTGAGACCGGCGAGTTGGAGCAGGAGTGACTTCACATCGGTGGCCGCGACGCGGTCGCCGACGGCTCGGGGGGTGGAGCAGATGAGGAGCGGACCGTCGTCATCGCTCAGCGGCAGGCGGCCATGGCTGCCGCGAATAGGTGACGGGTCGAGGGGCACGACCGCCATCCGGTAGCGCAGGCCGAGCTTCTTGCGGGCCAGGGCGGTGGCTGCCCTGACCTTGACGTAAGGGTCGAGCGGATCCATGAAGAGTTCGGCCGGGTCGTATCCGGGTTTGCGGTGGATCTCGACCAGTCGCGCGAAGTCGGGCGCGCGGGCGTCGTCGAGCCAGTAGTAGTACGTGAACCAGGCGTCCGGTCCCGCGAGGGCGACCAGTTCGCCGGAGCGCGGGTGGTCCAGGTGATGGGTCTTCTTGCCCTCGTCGTCCAGGAGTTGCTCCACGCCGGGCAGGTCGATGAGTGCGGCCCGGGTGGCGTCGAGGTCCTCGGGGCGGCGTACGTAGACATGGGCGATCTGGTGGTCGGCGACCGCGAAGGCGCGGGAGGCCATCGGGTCGAGGTACTCCATGCCGTCCTGCGTGTGCACCTCGAGGAGACCGGCGCGGCGCAGGGCGCGGTTGATGTCGACGGGGCGGTTCACGCGGGTGATGCCGTACTCGGACAGCGCGACGACCGTGCGTCCGGTGGCGCGGGCGTCCCTGAGCAGTGGCGCCATCGCGGCGTCCAGGTCGGCGGCTGCTTGCAGCGCGCGTGGGTCGTCGGGGCCGAAGCGCTGGAGGTCGTAGTCGAGGTGAGGGAGGTAGCAGAGGGTCAGGTCGGGGTTCCTGGTCCGCATGATGTGGCGGGTGGCGTCGATGATCCACTGGCTGGAGACCAGGTCGGCGCCGGGGCCCCAGAAGTGGAAGAGGGGGAACGTGCCCGATTTCTGGGTGAGTTCGTCGTGCAGGGCCGGGGGCCTGGTGTAGCAGTCGGGTTCCTTGCGGCCGTCGGAGTAGTAGACCGGACGAGGGGTGACGGTGATGTCGGTGTCGGCGCCCATGGCGTACCACCAGCAGATATTGGCGACCGTGTAGCCGGGGTGCGAGCGCCGGGCGGCGTCCCACAGCTTGTCCCCGGCGACCAGGCCGTTGTGCTGTCGCCACAGGAGTACGTCGCCGAGTTCCCGGAAGTACCAGCCATTGCCGACGATGCCGTGCTCGGAGGGCATCGTGCCGGTGAGGAAGGTGGACTGGGCGGCGCAGGTGACGGCGGGCAGCACGGTGCCGAGCGGTGCCTGGGAGCCGGACTGTCCGAGCGCCTTGAGGTGGGGCATGTGGTCGAGCAGGCGGGGGGTGAGGCCGACGACGTCCAGGACGAGGAGGGGAGTGGGGCCTTGGGTGGTCCGGGGGGCGCTCATGGGAGTTCCTTCAGACCGAGGTCGGTCAGCAGGTCGCGGGCGAGGGTGAGTTCGGCGGCGATGCCGTCGGCGAGGCGGCCTCGGGCGCGGGGCCGCAGCTCGGGCGGGAGGGACTGCCAGGTGTAGGTCTCGACTTCGAGGTGGTGGGTGAGCGGGTGCGGGCCGCCGACAAGTCGGGTCAGTGCGGCCTTCAGTACGGGCAGCGTGGAGGTGAGGGGCGCGGCGGGGGCCGCGTGCAGCGGGACGTGGAAGTGGGCGCGCCAGGCGGAGCCGTCGGGCAGGGCGTCGCCTCGCAGGGCCTCGCCGAGGTCGTCGGTGCCACGCAGGCCGGTCGGTGTGAGGGTGCGGGTCTGGTGCAGGAAGCGGGGTTCGTCGAAGGCGGCGAGGGCTTCTCGGGTCTCGGGGAGGTGGGGGTGTTCGGCGTGCAGTGCGGCGGAGAGCTGGGTCTTGACGAGGGGGACATGGGCCCGCGCGAGTGTGTCCAGGGCGGTGTGCGGATCTTCGAAGGAGGTGGCCAGGTGGCAGGTGTCGACGCAGATGCCGATGCGGTCGTGGGCGATCGAGGCCAGCGGGGCGATGGCGTCGCCGGTGGTCTCGATCACGCAGCCGGGTTCCGGCTCCAGGCCGACGCGGATGGACCGGCCGGTCAACTCGGCCAGGGCGTCGAGGCGTCGGCCGAGGGTGCGCAGGGCGGTGCGGGCTGTTGTCGCGCGCCGCTCGTCCTCGGGGGTGCGCCAGGCGAGCGGCAGGGTGGAGACGGTGCCCTCGGTGATGTCGTCGGGGAGCAGGGACGCGAGGATGCGGGCGAGGTCGGTGGTGTGGTGCAGGCGTTGCGGGTCGGCCCAGTCCGGCTGATAGACGCGGTACTTGACCTGTTCGGTGCCGAAGCCTTCGTACGGGAAGCCGTTGAGGGTGACGACCTCGAGGCCCCGGTGGTCGAGTTCGGTGCGCAGGCCGCGCAGGGCGGACGGGTCGGTGACCAGGGCGTGGGCGGCGTCCCTGGCCAGCCACAGACCGATACCGAGACGGTCGCGGCCGAGGCGGCGGCGCACGGGCTCGCAGTGGTCGCGCAGTTGGGCGAGGACGCCGTCGAGGGTCTCGGCCGGGTGGACGTTGGTGCAGTAGGCGAGGTGGACCGTGGTGCCGTCGGGGTGGCGGAAGCGCATCGCTCATCCCCCGCCGCGCAGGACGGAGTTGCCCTCGTGGGTCGCTTCCGTGACCGTGACGTCGAGGTTCAGCCGGCCGCTCAGGCCGTAGAACTCGACAGGGTTGCGCCACAGGACGCGGTCGGCGTCGTCCTCGGTGAAGCCCTCGGCGAGCATCAGGTCGCCGACCCTGCGGGTCTTGAGCGGGTCGCTTCTGCCCCAGTCGGCGGCGGAGTTCACCAGGACGCGCTCCGGCCCGTGGGCGCGGAGGATGGCGACCATGCGCTTCTCGTCCATCTTGGTGTCGGGATAGACGGAGAAGCCCAGCCAACAGCCGCTGGTCTTGGCCTCCTTCACGGTGGGTTCGTTCAGGTGGTCGATCAGGACGCGTTCCGGGGGCAGCGCGGACTCCCGGACCACGTCCAGGGTGCGGCGCAGGCCCGCGAGCTTGTCGCGGTGCGGGGTGTGGACGAGCGCGGGCAGCGCGTGGTCTGCGGCGAGCTGGAGTTGGGTGGCCAGGGCGATGTCCTCGGCGGGGGTCATGGAGTCGTAGCCGATCTCGCCGACGGCCACGACCTGGTCCTTGACGAGATACCTGGGCAGTTCGTCGAGGACGGGCACACAGCGGGGGTCGTTGGCCTCCTTGGGGTTGAGCGCGAGGGTGCAGTGGTGGGCGATGCCGTACTGGGCGGCGCGGAACGGCTCCCAGCCGAGCAGGGAGTCGAAGTAGTCGAGGAAGGAGGCGGGAGAGGTTCGGGGCTGGCCCAGCCAGAAGGCGGGTTCGACCACGGCGCGGACGCCCGCCGCGTGCATGGCCTCGTAGTCGTCGGTGGTGCGTGACGTCATATGGATGTGGGGGTCGAAGATGCGCATCGGGACTCCTTGCCGGGGAGGTCGGCCACGGGGTGCCGGGCGGGTTCGGACGCGGGCTCGGACGCGGGCTCGGGCTCGGACGCGGGCTCGGGTTCGGTCAGGGCCAGCACTCGGTACAGGTCCTCGGGTACGGGACGGCCCGCGGCGGCGCGTTCGGTGGCGTAGTCGCCGAGCATGCGGGCGAGTTCGGTGTCACCACGGGCGCGCCGGGCCAGGTCTGCCACGCTGTCGACGGGGACGGCGGTGAACAGGCATTTCAGCACCGCGTGCCGCCAGGTGTGGGCGCTCAAGCAGCGGGCGGCGTAGGGGCCGACGGCGGCGGTCAGCAGCCGGGTGTCGTTGGTGCGCAGTGCGTCCTCGACCAGGGGGACGGCCTCGGGGCCTGCGACGAGGTGGGGCAGGGCGTGCAGGACGGCCCGGCGCTCGTCGGCGGTGCCGTGGTGGTAGACCCGGGTCAGGGCTGCCATGTCGGCGCGGGCCGCGCGGAGGATGAGGACACGGACGGCGTCGGCGTGTGCGGAGCCGCACCGGCGTCCGGCCTCGGCGAGGCGCACCTCCCAGGCGGGGTACGGCTCGTGGGGTCCGGAGCAAGTGGCGGCCGTGTCGAGTGCTTCGGCGAGCCAGGTGCGGGCGGCAGGGGCGAGGCGGGAGTCGAGAGAGGCGTGTAGTTCGTCCGGTGGGGTGTGGGCGGGGCGAGTGCCGTCTTCGGGGGTGGGAGAGGAGGTCATGTGACACTCACCTTCTTCGCGAAGGTCGCCGCGATCGGGGCCAGGGCCGCGGTGAGCAGTGCCGTCACCGGTGTTCCGGAGCGGGCGGAGAGGGCGGCCTGGAGCGGGATCGTGGCGCGGATGCCGCCGCCGACGGCTCGTTGGGTGAGCGGGGGTGAGGGGTTGAGAGCGGCGTGGGCGTAGCCACGGGCCGCGGTGGTGGCGTAGACGGCGACGAGGGCTGCGCGCAGGGCGTCCTTGGCGGTCGGTCGGGTGCGGGGCCGAGCGGTGCGGGTGGCCGGGGCACTGGCCGTGGCCGCTCCGGCGTGGCGGTGGGTGAGCAAGCGGCTGGTGACCGCCCCCGTCGTGGCCAACGCGGTCAGTGGGGCGAGCGTCGAGCCGCCGTGGGTCTCGTGCCGGGAGACGGTGGTGACGGCGAGGGTGTGACCGCTGAGGAGGGCGGCCGGGCGAAGTGCCGGGCGGATACGGCCTGTGGTGGCCTCGGCGCCGAGAAGCAGGTCCAGGCCGCGGGCCGCCGCCATCGCGGCCGGACCGGCCGGGGTGTGCTTCAGGCCCAGGTCGTAGGCCCAGACGGTGGCGGCGAGGGGTGCCGCGACGGTGAGTGCGGGGCGACCCGCACGGTGGGCCAGGGCGAGGCCCGCCACCGTGCCGACACAGGCCGCGGTGAGGGCCGCGGTGGGACGGATACGGCCGGACGGCAGCGGGCGGTGGGGGCGTTCGGCGGCGTCCTCGTCACGGTCGGCCCAGTCGTTGAGGGCCATACCCGCTTCGTACAGGCACAGGGAGGCACCGATGGCGAGCAGGGTACGGGAGGAGGGCCGCGCGGCAACCGCCGCCGCCCCTGCCAGCGCGTCGCCGGGGACGGTGAACAGGGCGGGGAGGCGCAGGAGTTCGGCCCAGGCGCGCACAGTGTCGCGGCTGCCTGTGGCCGCGTGGGTTCCGCGTACAGCAGACCCTGCCGTACCTCGGGCCGTTGGGGTTCTTCGGGTCATCGGGGCTCCCCCGGCACTTCCCGGTCGGTGTGCCGGGCAAGCTCGGGCGGCGGGGACGTGGGCATGGGCGGGCCTCCTTGTCAGGGCGTGCTGTGGGGAGACGGCGGCTGGGGGGAGACGACGGGCAGGGGTTCGGCGTCCCCCGCCCGTCGTCGCTCAGTTGCCCCGCGCGGGCAGTTCCTTGATCCGGATGTCGCGGAAGGACACCTGGTCGTCGGCCGAGTGGTTCTGGATGCCGATGTGTCCGTCGGTGAGGCTGCGGGCCGGATCGGTGTTGGTGAAGTCGTTGATCCGCACGCCGTTGAGCCAGACGCGGAGGCGTTCGCCCTCCACGCGGATCTCGTACGTGTTCCACTCCCCCGGCGGGTTCAGCGCGCGGTCGCGCTTCGCGAGGTCGGCGGAGTGGAAGCCGTAGACGGCCCCGGTGGTCTTCTCGGGCACGTCGGTGGCGTCGATCTGGATCTCGTAGCCGTTGTCGACGGCCGACCACGGGTCGTCCGAGGGCGGGAAGCCCACGAACACACCGGAGTTGGCGTCACCGGTCATCTTCCAGTCCAGCTTCAGCGCGTACGAGCCGAAGCTCTGGTCGGCGTACCAGAGCAGGCCCATGCCGCCCGATGACGTCAGGCTGCCGTCGTCGTCCAGGGTGAAGGAGCCCGGGCCCGCCTGTGTCCAGCCGGACAGCGAGTCGGCGGTGCCGTCGAAGAGCGGGCGGTAGCCGTTCTCCGGGCGGCAGTCCGCCTGCGCGTCGCCGATGCTCCATCGGATTCCGCCCAGCAGGTGCTGGAGGAAGGCCGGTTCGCTGTAGGACTCCGTGGTGTGGCCGCCTCCGGTGTAGAAGGCGCGCCCGCCCTGGTAGGTCTGGCACCAGGCGATCGGATGATCGCCGTTCATGGTGCCGCCCGTGTACGACGACTCGTCGAGCGAGGCGAGGACATGGGCACGATCCCGGGGATTCGAACGGTAGTTGTACCACTCGTCCGTACGGTCCCAGGTCCGCGCGAGCCCCGAGGTCGCCGGGTGGGCGCGGTCCTCCACGTCGACGCGCGCCGGTTGGATCTCCGGGTGGGACGCGAAGTAGGCCCCGGCGAGGCCGCCGTAGAACTCCCAGTCGTACTCGGTGTCGGCGGCGGCATGCACGCCCACATAGCCGCCGCCCTTGCGGATGTAGTCCTCGAAGGCCTTCTGCTGCGCGGAGTCGAGCACATCTCCCGTCGTGGACAGGAACACAACCGCGTCATAGCGCTTCAGGTGCCCGGGTGTGAAGGCCCGCGCGTCCTCCGTGGCGTCGACCGTGAAGCCGCCCTTCTCGCCGAGCCGCTTCACCGCCTCGACGCCCGCCGGGATCGAGTCGTGGCGGAACCCGGCGGTCTTGGAGAAGACCAACACCCGCTTCCCCGGCTCGCGTTGCTCTTCCGAGGCATGGGGCACCGCAGGTTGTACCGCACAGCCCAGTACCAGCGCGGCTCCCACGACGGTGGTCGTCAGTCGGCCGGTCGTTCGCATGGCGTCCTCCCCTCAGCCGGTGGTGAAGGTGAAGTCGTCCACGTCGAAGAGGGCCCCGGAGCCGCCCTTGAAGACCAGGTAGAGCGCGGTCGTGGCCTTCGGCGCCTGGGACAGGTTCGTGCTGACGTCCTGGAAGGTCTCCCAGCCGCCGGTCACCGGCACGGTGGCCTGGCCGAGCAGCGTGCCCGTCGGGGAGCCCGCGCGGACCTCCAGGGTGCCGCCCACGCCGCCGGAGGAGATACGGGCCGTGAACGTCTTGGCGTCGCTCAGGATGTAGGGGGTGAAGGAGATCCAGTCGCCGTCATGGATGTCGCCGACCGTCTTGCCGCCGTGGGCGGTGTCCTTGTTGAACGTGGAGATGCCGGCCGAGTCGTTGAAGTGTTCCGCCTGGCGGTGGCGGGGCTGGGTGACGTTGCTGTCGTGGGTGGTGAGCGGTGCCTGGCCGCCGCCCCCGCCGTCGGTGTACTCGGCGTCGAACACACCGAAGATGTTGGCGTTCTCGTCGTGGCCGCCGTCGGCGCTTGTCTGGATGGTGCCGGAGCAGCCGTTGGCGGAGGTCAGCGGGTGGCCGTGGGTGTCATGGCCGAGGACGAAGGTGACCTTGACCTTGGAGCAGTCGATCCTCTTGTCCTCGGGGTCGCTGACCTTCACCTTGAACGGCACCGCGTCTCCGAAGGAGAACAGCCGTCCGTCATCCGGGAGTTGCAGCGTGACTTTGGGTGCGGTGTTGCCGACCACGATCGGCACGCTCGCGCTTCCGGTGTACCCCTTCGGGTCCTTGACGGTCAGGGTCGCCGTGTAGGTGCCGTTCTTGGTGTACTTGTGCGTCGGGTCGGTGGCGGTGGAGGTGGCGCCGTCGCCGAAGTCCCAGTGGTAGGTGAGTTCGTCACCGTCCTGGTCACCGGTGCCCGCGGAGGAGAAGGACACCTTGAGCGGTGTGGTTCCGGAGGTGCGGTTCGCCGCGGCCCGGGCCACGGGTGCGTGGCCGTCGGTGACGTTCTCGATGCGGTACAGGCCGGAGTTGTCGTCGCCGCCGAACCAGCCGGTGCCGTAGTCGAGGACGTACAGCGCCCCGTCGGGCCCGAACGCCATGTCCATCACCTGGGTGCCGGACCAGGGCACAGGGTTGATCGACTGCACGGTTCCGTCGCCGTCGCTGACGATCCGCTTGATCCAGCGTCGCCCGAACTCCCCGGCGAAGAAGTCGCCGTCGTAGCTCTGCGGGAACTTCACGGGCGAGTCGAGCGTGGCGTCGTAGTGGTAGACCGGGCCGCCCATCGGGGACTCCGAGCCGTCGCCGAACTCCGGTACGGACGGGCCGTCGTAGGGGATCCAGGCGGCGTGGGCCGGAGGCAGGTCGGTCAGGCCGGTGTTGTGCCGCGAGGTGTTCTTCGGGGCGGCGCAGTCGAAGGGGGCGCCGGACGTCTTGGTCGCGAAGTCGTACTCCCTGTACGGCTCGTTGGCGCCGATGCAGAGCGGCCAGCCGTAGTTGCCGGGGCCGGTGACACGGTCGAACTCGACCTGTCCGGAGGGTCCGCGCTGCGGGTCGGCGGCGCCCGCGTCGGGACCGTAGTCACCGACGTAGAGGATGCCGGTCTCCTTGTCGACGCTGAAGCGGAACGGGTTGCGGAAGCCCATCGCGTAGATCTCGGGCCGTGTCTTGTCCGTGCCGGGCGGGAAGAGGTTGCCGTCCGGGATGGAGTACGAGCCGTCCGCGTTCACCTTGATGCGCAGGATCTTGCCGCGCAGGTCGTTGGTGTTGCTCGCCGAACGCCGGGAGTCGAAGGCCGGGTTGCGGTCGGGGCGGTCGTCCAGGGGCGCGAAACCGTCCGACTGGAAGGGGTTGGAGTCGTCTCCGGTGGACAGATAGAGGTTGCCGTCCTTGTCGAAGTCGATGTCCCCGCCGACGTGACAGCAGATACCGCGCGAGGTCGGGACCTCCAGGATCTTCTTCTCACTGGCCGTGTCGAGGGTGCCGTCGGTCTTCAGGACGAAGCGGGAGAGGCGGTTCACGCCGTCGAAGGGGGCGAAGTCGGCGGCGGTACCGGTCTCGGGCGCATCACCGTCCGGGGTGTCCAACGGCGGTGCGTAGTAGAGGTAGATGAAGCGGTTGTCGGTGAAGTCGGGGTCCACGCCGATGCCTTGGAGGCCCTCTTCGTCGTGGCTGTAGACGTTGAGCGCGCCGGCCTGCCGGGTGTTGCCCGCCGCGTCGGTGATGCGCAGGACGCCGTCGCGCGAGGTGTGCAGGACCGAGCGGTCCGGGAGGACGGCCAGCGACATGGGCTCGCCGACTTCCGCCGCGCCCTTGGCCAGCATGACCTGTTGGAACTCCTCGGCCGCCGCCGACCGCGCATCGGCGGCGGTCGCCTTCGGGTCGGCGGCGGTCGCGCCGGCCTGCGGCGTGGTGAGAGTGAGCGTGGCGCCCGCGAGCAGGACGCCGCTCAACAGGGCGAGGGTTCTGCGCAGTCGGGGGCGCCGGCTGTGCGTGGCGGTTCTTCCGGTGTGGGTGGTGCGGTCGTTCCCGTGCACGTGTGCCTCCCAGGAAGGGGCCTGTTGTACGGGGCAGGTGCGGTCTGTACGGGGCGGGTGCGGTCGGTAGGGGGCGGGTGCGGTAGGCCGGGATGCGCCGTCATCCCGGACGGGGCGAAGAGGTCAGTGGCCGAACGCCGCGTCGAAGGAGGCCGACGGCGGCTCGAAGTCGTAGGCCCTGAGGCGGTCGAGGGCCTCGGGGGCGCCCTGGAGCCGGTCCATCCCGGCGTCCTCCCATTCGACCGAGACGGGGCCTCGGTAGTCGATGGAGCGCAGCATCCGGAAGACGTCCTCCCAGGGGACGTCGCCGTGCCCGGCGGACACGAAGTCCCAGCCTCGGCGCGGGTCGCCCCAGGGCAGATGGGAGCCGAGGCGGCCGTTGCGTCCGTCGAGGCGGGTGCGGGCCTCCTTGCAGTCCACGTGGTAGATCCGGTCGCGGAAGTCCCACAGGAAGCCGACCGGGTCGAGGTCCTGCCATACGAAATGGGAGGGGTCGAAGTTCAGTCCGAAGGCGGGACGGTGGTCAACGGCCTCCAGCGCGCGTCGAGTTGTCCAGTAGTCGTACGCGATCTCGCCGGGGTGGACCTCGTGGGCGAAGCGCACGCCCTCGGCGTCGAAGACATCGAGGACCGGGTTCCAGCGCTCGGCGAAGTCCTGGTAGCCGCGGGCGATCATCGCGTCGGGCACGGGCGGGAACATGGCGACCAGGTGCCAGATGGCGGAGCCCGTGAAGCCGATGACGGTGTCCACGCCGAAGGCGGCGGCGGCGCGCGCGGTGTCGGCGATCTCGGTGGCCGCCCGTCGGCGTACGCCCTCCGCCTCGCCGTCGCCCCAGATGCGTGCGGGCAGGATGGCCCGGTGGCGCTCGTCGATGATGGCGTCGCAAACCGCCTGGCCCACCAGGTGGTTGGAGACGGCATGGCACGCGAGGCCGTACTTGTCGAGGAGTTGCCGCCGGGAGGCGAGGTACGCCGGGTCCGTGATCGCCTTGTCGACCTCGAAGTGGTCGCCCCAGCAGGCGAGTTCGAGCCCGTCGTAGCCGAAGTCGCGGGCCAACCGGCAGACCTCTTCGAGCGGGAGGTCGGCCCACTGGCCGGTGAAGAGCGTGAAGGTGCGCGGCATCTCGCTTGGCCTCCTCAGTTCGCTATCGGGGTGTAGACGGAGTTCTTCCCGGCGCTCTCCTCCACCGCCGCGAGCACCCGCTGGACCTGGAGCCCGTCGGCGAAGGAGGGAACGGGCCTCGTGCCTTCGGCGATCGCGCGGACGAGGTCGCGGGCCTGGTGGACGAAGGTGTGCTCGTACCCGAGGCCATGGCCCGGCGGCCACCAGGCGTCCAGATAGGGGTGATCGGGTTCGGTGACGAGGATGCGGCGGAAGCCCGCGTAGCTGCCGGGCTCGGTCCTGTCGTGGTACGACAGCTCGTTGAGGCGCTCCAAGTCGAAGGCCAGCGACCCGCGTTCACCGTTGAGTTCGATCCGCAGGGCGTTCTTGCGTCCGGTGGCGTACCGGGTGGCCTCGAACGAGGCGAGGGCGCCGGAGGGGAAGCGGGCGGTGAACAGGGCGGCGTCGTCCACCGTCACCTGTCCGGCGTTGTCGGCCGTCACGGCGGACAGGCCGCTGGTGGGGCCGCCGGGCAGCGGGCGGTGTCGTACGAAGGTCTCGGTGAGCGCGGAGACCCCGGCCAGTGGCTCTCCCGCCAGGTGCTGGGCGAGGTCCACGATGTGTGCTCCGAGGTCGCCGAGCGCGCCGGACCCGGCCTGTTCCCTGCGCAGTCGCCAGGTCAGGGGGAAGTCAGGGTCCACCAGCCAATCCTGAAGGTACGTCACCCGTACGTGCCGCAGGGCGCCGAGCCGCCCCTCGGCGACCATGCGCCGCGCCAGCGCGGTGGCGGGCACCCGGCGGTAGTTGAAGCCGACCATGGCCAACTGACCGCGTCCGGAGGCCACTTCGGCGGCCGAAGCCATCGCTTCGGCCTCCGCGACGGTGTTGGCGAGCGGCTTCTCGCACAGCACGTGCTTGCCCGCGGCCAGCGCGGCGAGGGCGATCTCGGCGTGGCTGTCGCCGGGTGTGCAGATGTCGACGAGGTCGATGTCGTCCCGGGCGATCAGGGCACGCCAGTCGGTCTCGGCCGTCGCCCAGCCGTGCCGGTCCGCCGCCGCGCGCACGGCCGTCTCGTCCCGGCCGCAGATCGCCGCCAGGACGGGGCGCAGCGGCAGGTCGAAGACGCGGCCGACGGTGCGCCAGCCCTGGGAGTGAGCGGCGCCCATGAAGGCATAGCCGACCATGCCGACGTGCAGGGGCGGTTTGGTGCCCTTGGCGGTCGCGGCCGGTGCTCGGTCCGGTGCCTCGGCTCCGTCCGATGCCTTGACTTCGGCCGATGCCCTGGCTTCGGCCGCGTGCGGCTTGGCGGCCTCGGACTTCGCGGCCTCGGACTTCGCGGCCTCCGCGTTCTCCGACCGCTGCGGCTCTCCCATGGGAGGGTCCTCCTCGTCCTCGTCGTGATGGCGCCGTGGGGGGTGGGGGCGGGAGTCGTCACTTGAAGCCGGTGGGCATGTACTGATCGACGTTGTCCTTGTCCACGACGGCCGAGTAGAGCGTGAGCGAGGCGGGGATCTCGTACTCGGCGAGGCCGCCGACGCCCTTGCCCTGGCCGAGGGCGCGGGCGAGGTCGATCGCGGAGGCGGCCATGGTCGGCGGGTAGAGGACGGTGGCCTTCAGGACGCCCTTGTCCTGCTTGATGGCCTGGAACGCGGCGAGCGCGCCCGCGCCGCCGACCATCATGAAGTCGCTTCGGCCCGCCTGCTCGATGGCGCGCAGCGCGCCCACGCCCTGGTCGTCGTCGTGGTTCCACAGGGCGTCGAACTTCGATTGGGCCTGGAGGAGTTGGGCCATCTTGGCCTGTCCCGACTCGACCGTGAAGTCGGCGGCCTGACGGGCCACCTTCGTGATGTTCGGGTAGTTCTTCAACGCGTCGTCGAAGCCCTGGGTGCGCTGCTTGGTCAGTTCCAGGTTGTCGAGCCCGGCCAACTCGACGACGCGGGCGTCCGACTTCCCCTTGAGCTTCTCGCCGATGTAGCGACCGGCGTTGAGCCCCATGCCGTAGTTGTCGCCGCCGATCCAACAGCGGTACGCCTGCGGTGTGTTGAAGATGCGGTCGAGGTTGACGACCGGGATGCCCGCGCGCATCGCCTTCAGCCCGACCTGGGTGAGTGCCTTGCCGTCGGCGGGCAGGATCACCAGCACGTCGACCTTCTTGTTGATGAGGGTCTCGATCTGACCGATCTGCGCGGCGGTGTCGTTCGACCCCTCGGTGATCTCCAGGGTGATGTCCGGGTACTTCCCGGCACGGCTCTTGGCGTTGTCGTTGATGGCGTTGAGCCAGCCGTGGTCGGCCTGCGGTCCGGCGAAGCCGATGGTGACGTGCTTGCCGGGGGTGTTGTCGGCGGCCGACTGGCCGTTGCCCGCGGGCTTCGCGTCCTTGTCGTCGTTGCTCGTGCACCCGGTGAGGAAGGCACCGGCGGAGACGGCGGCGGCCCCGAAGAGCATGCCTCTTCGGCTCGTGAAGGACGTCCGTTCTGACATGGCGGTGAACCCTTCCCTCAAGTCGTGCTCGCGGTACGGCGCTGGACCAGCACGGCGGCGACGATGATCGCGCCCTTGGCGATCTGCTGGACGTCGCTCTGCAGGTTGTTCAGGGCGAAGATGTCGGTGATCGTGGTGAAGATCAGGACGCCGAGCACGGAGCCGGTGATGGTGCCGCGGCCCCCGCTGAGCAGCGTCCCGCCGATGATCGCGGCGGCGATGGCGTCCAGTTCGTAGAGGTTGCCGTTGGTGTTCTGGCCGGAGCCGGACAGGACGATCAGCAGGAAGGCGGCGATGCCGCAGCACAGCCCGGACAGCAGATAGAGGTAGAGCCGCTGGCGGCGTACGTCGATACCGGCGAGCCGGGCCGCCTCCGCGTTGCCGCCGACGGCGACCGTGCGGCGCCCGAACGTGGTGCGGCCCAGGACCAGCCAGCCGATGACCGTCACCACCGCGAACACCATGACCAGCGGCGGGATGCCGAGCACATACGCGTCGCGCTCGCCGAGTCTCAGGACCTGGTCGACGGTGACGATCTGGGTTCTGCCGTCGGTGATCTGGAGTGCGAGGCCGCGCGCCGAGGCCAGCATGGCGAGCGTGGCGATGAACGGAACCATGCCGCCGTACGCCACGAGCAGGCCGTTGACCAGGCCGCAGCCCACGCCGACGGCGACCGCGGTGAAGAGGATGCCCGCGAAGCCGTAGTCCTGGGTGGCGACCGTGGTGGCCCATACCGAGGCGAGCGCGACGATCGCGCCGACCGACAGGTCGATGCCGCCGGAGGTGATGACGAAGGTCATCCCGACGGTGACCACACCGATCACCGAGGCCTGGGTGAGGACGAGTTGGAGGTTGCGGGTGTCGAGGAACTCGTCCGGCTTGGTGACGCCGCCGATGACGACCAGCGCGGCGAGCACGCCGAGGAGTGAGAGGGTGCGGACATCGAGGTGGGCCATCAGGCCGCGCCAGAAGGGGAGTTGGCCTGTCGGTGTCGCCTTGCCGGTGTCGTCGCGGGGCGGGGACATGTGCTGTGTCATGACGCCGGGCTCCCTTCGCTCGCCACGGGGCTGTCTGCCATCACCAGGTCGAGCACGCGCCGCTCGTCCAACTCCCGGGCGGGCGCCTCGTGGACGACCCGGCCTTCGCGCAGCACCAGGACGCGGTCGGCGAGCCCGAGCACCTCGGGCAGTTCGCTGGAGACCAGCAGCACGGCGACGCCCTCGGTGGCGAGACGGCGGACCACCGCGTACAGCTCGGCGCGCGCGCCGACGTCCACGCCGCGGGTCGGCTCGTCGAGCAGCAGCACCCGGCAGCCGCGCAGCAACCAGCGGGCCAGGACGGCCTTCTGCTGGTTGCCGCCGGAGAGGGTACGGACGCGTACGGAGGGGTTGTCGGGGCGCAGCGACAGCTCGCGGATCGCCTCGTGCGCCGCGGCCCGTTCGGCGCCCCGGTCGATCCAGCCCGCGTGCGCGAAGCGGGAGAGGGAGGAGACCGATACGTTGTGGGTGACGGACTCCAGCATGAGCAGGGCCTGTGCCTTGCGCTCCTCCGGGGCGAGCCCGATCCCGGCACGGACCGCCGCGCGTACGTTGCCGGGGCGCAACGGGCTTCCACTGACGAGGACTTGACCGGCGGTGGGCCTGCGCGCCCCGTAGATCGTCTCCAGGATCTCGGAGCGACCGGAGCCGACGAGTCCCGCGAGGCCGACGATCTCGCCGGGGCCGACCGTGAGATCGAGGGGCTCGAACTCGCCCTTGCGCGCCAATCGCCGTACCTCCAGGACCGGTTGACCCGCAGGAGTCTCGGCGGGGCGCGGCGGGAAGACGTGCTCGACGTTGCGCCCTGTCATCAGCGCGACCACCTCGCGCGTCGGTGTCTCCTTGGCCGGGAGTCCGCCCGCCACCGCCCGGCCGTCCTTGAGGACGGTCACCCGGTCGCCGATGCGGCGGATCTCCTCCAGGCGGTGGGAGATGTGGACGACGGCGACGCCGTCGGCGGTGAGGTCGCCGACGATTCGGAAGAGGTTGTCGACCTCGTCCGGGTCGAGGGCGGCGGAGGGCTCGTCCATCACGATGAGCCGTACGTCGTGCGAGAGTGCCCGCGCCATGGACACGATCTGCTGCTGGGCGGCGGACAGTTGACCGACACGGCGGGCCGGGTCGATCTCGGGATGGCCGAGTCGGTGCAGCAATCGGGCTGTTGACGCGCGCGCCGCCTTCCCTCGCACGATGAAGCCCGTCGTGGTCGGTTCATGGCCGAGGTGGACGTTCTCGGCCACCGACAGGTGTTCCACCAGGTCGAGTTCCTGGTAGATGGTGGCGATGCCGAGGCGCATGGCGGCGCTGGGCGAGCGGAGGGTGACGGGTTCGCCCCGCCAGCGGATCGTGCCGGTGTCAGGTTGGTGGGCACCGGCGAGGACCTTGATGAGGGTGGACTTCCCGGCCCCGTTCTGGCCGAGCAGGCAGTGCACTTCGCCGCTGTGGACGTCGAGGTCGACGCCGTCGAGGGCGCGGACGCCGGGGAACGCCTTGGTGATGCCGGACATGGTGAGCAGCGGTGGTTCTGATGCCATGTGAGTTCCCCTCGGCGGGCGTTCGGCCGGTGTCAGGGCGAAACCGCTTGTCGGGCAGGCGATTTCGGGGCAGGGCAGAGCAGAGCGAGGCGCTGTACTGGAGGGCTACCGGTGAGCCGGTTACGCGGGTGAGAAGAGGTGGTCACTGATGAGCCGGGCCGCGCCGATGACTCCGGCGGCGGGTCCCAACTCGCCGAGCACGATGGGCAGATTGCCGGTCGCCAGGGGCAGCGACTGGCGGTAGACCTGGGTGCGGATCGCGGCGAGCAGGGTGTGGCCGAGGCCGGTGACCCCGCCGCCGATCACCACCAGGCCGGGGTTGAAGAAGCTGACCAGGCCGGCGATGACCTGGCCGGTGCGGGTTCCGCCTTCCCGGATGAGGGCGAGCGAGGTGGTGTCGCCCGCGGCGGCAGCGGCGGCGACATCGACGGCGCTGAGCGTGCCGTGCGTGCCGTTCGCCTCACGTCGTCTCGCCAGTTCCGGCGAGAGTCCCTGCTGGGCCGCCTCCTGTGCGTCGCGGGCGAGGGCCGCCCCGCTGAAGTAGGCCTCCAGACACCCCCGGTTGCCGCAGGCGCACGGACGTCCCTCGGGCACGGCCTGGATGTGCCCGATGTCGCCCGCGCTGCCCGTCGTACCGCGGTGGACCGCACCGCCGACGACGATGCCGCAGCCGATACCGGTGCCGATCTTGACGCAGAGGAAGTCGCTCACCGTGCGGGCGATGCCCGCGTGCTGCTCGCCCAGGGCCATCAGGTTCACGTCGTTGTCGACCATGACCGGGCAGCCGAGTTCCTGACTGAGCGCCTCCCGTACCGGGAAGCCGTCCCAGCCCGGCATGATCGGCGGCGCGACCGGTACGCCTTCGGGGAAGCGAACCGGGCCCGGTACGCCGATGCCCGCGCCGTCGAAGTGCTCCGCGAGCCCGGAGGCCTTCAACTTCGCGGCCATGGTGAGGACTTGCTCGAAGACCGCGCCGGGACCCTCGCGCACGTCCATGGGCTGGTTGAGGTGCCCGAGCACCTCCAGTTCGGCGTTGGTGACGGCGACGTCGACCGAGGTCGCGCCGATGTCGACGCCGAGGAAGCGCAGGCCGGGGGCGAGCCGGACGTTGTGGGAACGACGGCCGCCCCGCGAGGCGGCGAGACCGTCGGCCACGACCAGCCCCGTCTCCAGCAGCCGCTCCACCTCCACGGCCAGCTTGGACCGGGACAGGTCGACCTGGTCGCCCAGTTGGGCACGGGAGTTGGGGCCGTTGTCACGCAACAGGCGCAGCAGCCGGGCCTGATGGGCGTTCGCGGGTCGTGCCGTCATGCGTCTCACGAACCCCTCCCCGCCTCAATTCGGCTGTCGGTGCCGCGCTTTGGAGGGGAACGTAGCAGCGGTCGCCGGGAGTGGGAAGAAGTCGTGCGCGAATTGCCGCGAGCTTTCGCCTCTCACAGGACAAAGACCATGGCACCCGGGACTACGGTGCCTTGTGCGGGGCGGAGGCTACGGGCAGCGGACGACCTGTCCCGCGTACGACAGGTTGCCGCCGAACCCGAAGAGCAGCACCCGGTCGCCGGACGAGATCTCGCCGCGCTCCACGAGCTTGGAGAGCGCGAGCGGGATGCTCGCGGCCGAGGTGTTCCCGGACTCGATCACATCGCGGGCGACGACCGCGTTCACGGCACCGAGCTTCTGGGCGAGCGGCTCGACGATCCGCAGGTTCGCCTGGTGCAGCACCACCGCGTCGAGGTCCTCGGGCGCGATCCCGGCCCGCTCGCAGACCCGGCGTGCCAGGGGCGGCAGTCGGGTCGTCGCCCACCGGTACACGCTCTGCCCCTCCTGCGCGAACCGCGAGGGCGTGCCCTCGATGCGTACCGCGCGCCCCATCTCCGGTACCGAGCCCCACAGCACGGGACCGATGCCGGGCTCCGCACCGGGCGGGCACGCCTCGACCACGGCGGCCCCGGCGCCGTCCCCGACCAGCACGCACGTCGTACGGTCGCTCCAGTCCGTGATGTCGGACATCTTGTCGGCGCCGATGACGAGCGCCCGCGTCGCCGCGCCCGCGCGCACCGCGTGGTCGGCGGTGGCGAGTGCGTGCGTGAACCCGGCGCAGACGACGTTGATGTCCATGGCGGCGGGCCGGGGGATGCCGAGCCGGGCGGCGACGCGAGCGGCCGTGTTCGGGGAGCGGTCGACGGCCGTGCTGGTGGCGACCATGACCAGGTCGATGTCCTGGGGCGTGAGCCCACCCGCGGCGAGCGCCTTGGCGGCGGCGTACGCGGCCAGCTCGTCCACGGGCTCGTCGGGCCCGGCGATGTGACGCGTGCGGATGCCCACCCGGCTGGTGATCCACTCGTCGCTGGTCTCGACCATGCCCGCCAGGTCCTCGTTGGTGAGCACCTTGGCGGGCTGATAGTGGCCGACGGCGGTGATGCGCGAGCCGTTCATGGGTGGTCCCCCTCGTGGGCAGGTGTCCGGCTCGACCAGTCTGATCAGTGACTCATGGGTACGAAGGCATGACCATCGACAGGAATGGGCCGTGCGTGTTGTCGGCTTCCCGCACAGCCGACGGCGGCCGACCGGGCCGAGGCCGGGGTCTCACCAGGCGCAGGACGGGTGCAGGACAATGGGGCGATGGGACGAGTCACGGAACGACGCAAGGTGATCCGCATCCGGGACGGGGTCGTCTCGTCGCGCCCGGACACACTGGTCGCCGAGGAGCCGTTGGAGATCCGGCTGAACGGCAAGCCGCTCGCGATCACCATGCGCACACCCGGGGACGACTTCGCCCTGGCGGCGGGCTTCCTGGTGAGCGAGGGCGTCCTGGGCGCCGCCTCGGACGTACGGAACATCGTGTACTGCGCGGGCGCCACCGCGGACGGGGTCAACACCTACAACGTGGTCGACGTGAGGACCGCGCCCGAGGTGGTGATCCCGGACATCACGCTGGAGCGGAACGTCTACACCACGTCCTCCTGCGGCCTGTGCGGCAAGGCGAGCCTGGACGCGGTCCGTACGACGGCGCGGTGGCCGATCGCGGACACTCCCCCACTGCGGGTGGAGCCGGAGCTGCTCGCGAGCCTTCCCGACCGGCTCCGCGCGGCCCAGCGGGTGTTCGAACGCACCGGGGGTCTGCACGCGGCTGCCCTGTTCGCCGAGGACGGGGAGCTGCTCGACATCCGCGAGGACGTGGGCCGGCACAACGCGGTCGACAAGCTGGTCGGCCGCGCCGTGCGCAGCGGCGCGTTGCCGCTGTCCCGCGCGATCCTGCTGGTCTCGGGCCGGGCCTCCTTCGAGCTGGCGCAGAAGGCGGTGATGGCGGGCATCCCGATGCTGGCCGCCGTCTCCGCACCGTCCTCCCTGGCGGTGGACCTGGCCGCGGAGACGGGCCTGACCCTGGTGGGCTTCCTGCGCGGCAGCTCCATGAACGTGTACGCGGGCGACCATCGCATCGCCCTGCGGACGACGACCAGGGCCGCCCGGAGCTGAGCAGCCTGTCGGCTTCCCGAGGGCACGGATCGCGCGCGGGGAGCCGACGCTCTACGAGCGGTGGCGGCGGGAGTTGTGGGATCTGTTCACGGAGGGCGCGCTCAGGCCCGTCGTCCACGCGAGGTTCGCGCTGGAGGACGCGGCGAGGGCGCACGAGGCGATCGCGTCACGGAGCAATCTGGGGAAGGTGGTGCTGTGCACCTGAGCCGGGCACTTCCGCCTCCCGGTCGTGGGAGCGGCGCTTGGCGATCACCGCGCAGACCATGAGCTGCATCTGGTGGAAGAGCATCAGGGGAAGCACGGCGAGCGCGGTGTGCGTGCCGAACAGGACGCCCGCCATGGGCAGTCCGGAGGCCAGGGACTTCTTCGACCCGGCGAACTGGATCGCGATCCGGTCCCCCCGGTCGAACCCCAGGGCCCGAGCGCCGTACCAGGTCAGGCCGAGCATCGCGGCGAGCAGTGCCGCTTCGGTGACGACGAGGCCGCCGAGCCGCGGCAGGCTCACCTGGTGCCAGATGCCCTGCACCATGCCCTCGCTGAACGCGGTGTAGACGACCATCAGGATCGAGCCGCGGTCGACGAGCCCGATGATCTTCCGGTGCCGGGTGATGAACCCGCCGATCCACCGCCGCAGCGCCTGCCCCGCCAGGAACGGCACCAGCAGTTGCAGCACGATCTTGACGAGCGAGTCCGCGGAGAACCCCCCGCCGCTGTTGCCGAGCAGCACCGCCGCGAGCAGCGGTGTGATGACGATGCCGATGAGGGAGGAGAAGGAGCCGGCGCAGATCGCGGCGGGGACGTTGCCGCGGGCGATCGAGGTGAAGGCGATCGAGGACTGGATCGTCGACGGGACCAGGGTGAGGAAGAGGAGTCCGGTGTAGAGGTCGTGCGTCAGGAACACCGGCACCAGGCCGCGGGCCGCGAGGCCCAGCAGTGGGAAGACCACGAACGTGCAGGCCAGCACGGTGACATGGAGTCTCCAGTGTCTGAGCCCGGCCAGTGCCTCATGAGTGGAGAGCCGGGCTCCGTACAGGAAGAAGAGGAGGGCGATTCCGGCCGTGGAGGCACCGGAGGCCACGTCGGCGGCCGTGCCGCGCGCCGGAAGGAGGGCCGCGAGCCCCACGGTCCCGAGCAGCAGGAGGACGTACGGGTCGACGGGCATCCGACGCGGCCAACGCAGGCGGTTCACTGTGCTCCACTTCTTCGACTTCTTCGGGTCGTCGTGTCCCCTCATCGTCTCCTTTCGCGAGCGATCGGGAATCCCGTACACCTCTCTGACTGTCATCACGAATCCCGATAGCCTGGGGGCATGTACGACCCCTCCCACCTGCGTACCTTCCTCGCGGTGGCCCAGACGCTCAGCTTCACGCAGGCCGCCCGGCGGCTCGGGCTGCGCCAGTCGACCGTCAGCCAGCATGTGCGGCGTCTGGAGGACGCGACCGGACGGCAGCTCTTCCAGCGGGACACCCACTCCGTCGAGCTGACGGAGGACGGCGAGGCCATGCTCGGCTTCGCCCGCCGGATCCTTCAGGTGCACGAGCAGGCGACGGCGTTCTTCACCGGGACCCGGCTGCGCGGCAGGCTGCGCTTCGGCGCGTCGGAGGACTTCGTCCTGACCCGGCTGCCGGAGATCCTGGAGGGCTTCCGCCATGACCACCCCGAGGTGGACCTGGAACTGACGGTCGAGCTGTCCGGCATCCTGCACGAGCGGCTCGCCGAGGGGCGGCTCGACCTGGTGCTGGCCAAGCGGCGTCCGCGGGACCCGCGCGGCGAACTGGTCTGGCACGACCGGCTGGTCTGGATCGGCGCGCAGCGGCTGCGGCTCGACCCCGACCGCCCGGTGCCGCTGATCGTCTATCCACCGCCGGGCATCACCCGCGCCCGCGCCCTGGACGCCCTGGAGGAACAGGGCCGTGCCTGGCACATCGTGTGCACCAGCGGCAGTCTCAACGGCCTGCTCGCCGCGGCCCGCGCCGGTCTCGGCGTGATGCCCCACTCCCGGGGCCTGATCCCGCCCGGCCTGGTACGGGTCCCCGAGCGCGCGGGCCTGCCCGAGCTGGGCGAGGTCGACTTCGTCCTGGCCCATGGCCACCGCCCCGGCCAGGCACAGGGCGCGGCCCGAGCGCTCGCGGCGGCGATCCTGGCGAGCGGGGACCGACTCCACCGCCATTAGCCCCCTCGCACCGGCATGCGGCCCTGACCCGCGGTAATCGCGCCGTACAGATTCCGTGGAGATTGCGGGCCCGCTCGTACGGGACCTCGAGGAGTTCTGTCCGCCCCTTTCCCATGTGCGCGTATTTCCCCGCTGACCTGTGCGTTCACGGACCGGCCAACGGGATTCCACCCCCTCCCGCCCGGCCCTACGGTGGGGTAGCTTTCACCGCGCTGTGCGGAGCATCACCCTAGGAGCGGGGATTGCGCGAGTTCACCAACCCTCCGTCGACGTCGGCGCCGCCGGTGGGCGGTCTGGCCGATGCCGTCTTCGACCATGCACGGGAGGATCCGCACCGGGTCGCCCTCGGCCGCAAGGACGAGGAGGGGCGCTGGCGCGAGGTGACCGCCGCCGAGTTCCGTGACGAGGTCCTGGCGCTCGCGAAGGGGCTGCTGGCGGACGGGGTCCGGTTCGGCGACCGGGTCGCCATCATGTGCCGTACGCGCTACGAGTGGACCCTCTTCGACTACGCGCTGTGGACGATCGGCGCCCAGGTGGTGCCCGTCTACCCCACCTCGTCGGCCGAGCAGGTCTCCTGGATGCTGCACGACGCACAGGCGACGGCCGCGATGGTGGAGCACGAGGACCACGCGATGACCATCGCCACGGTCATCGACCGGCTGCCGCACCTGCGCCGGTTGTGGCAGCTCGACGCGGGCGCCCTGCAGGAGCTGTACGAGGCGGGTGCGCGCATCGACGACGAGGTGGTGCACCGGCACCGCCGCGCGGTCACCCCCGACTCGACGGCGACAGTCATCTACACCTCCGGCACCACCGGCCGCCCCAAGGGCTGTGTGTTCTCGCACGGCAACTTCATGTTCGAGACCGACACGGTCATCGAGCGCTGGAAGCCGGTGTTCCACTCCAGGAAGGGCGACGAGGCGGCCACCCTGCTGTTCCTGCCGCTGGCCCATGTCTTCGGGCGGATGGTGCAGGTCGCGGCGATCCGCGGCAGGGTCAGGGTCGGCCATCAGCCGCAGTTGCGCGCGGAGGCGCTGCTGCCCGATCTGGCCGCGTTCCGGCCGACGTTCTTCCTCGCGGTGCCGTACATCTTCGAGAAGGTCTTCGACGCGGCCCGCCGCAAGGCCGAGAAGGAGGGCCGCTCCGGGCCGTTCGAGAAGGCGGTCGAGGTCGCCGTCGCCTACGCGGAGGCTCTCGAGGCGAAGGCGTGGGGCACGGGCCCCGGCCCGTCGGCGGCCCTGCGCATGCAGCATCAGTTCTTCGACAAGGTCGTGTACGCCAAGCTCCGCGCCGCGATGGGCGGCCGGGTGCGGCAGGCGATGTCGGGCGGCTCGGCGATGGACCGCCGTCTCGGGCTGTTCTTCGCGGGCGCGGGGGTGCAGATCTACGAGGGGTACGGGCTGACGGAGTCGACGGCGGCGGCGACCGCGAACCCGCCCGAGCGCACCCGGTACGGCACGGTCGGCCAGGCCATCCCCGGCACGACCGTGCACATCGCGGAGGACGGCGAGGTGTGGCTGCGCGGCGGCCATGTCTTCCAGGGCTATCTCAACAACCCCGTGGCCACCGCCGAGGTCCTGCACGACGGCTGGCTCGCCACCGGTGACCTGGGCTCTCTCGACGAGGACGGGTATCTGACGATCACCGGGCGCAAGAAGGAGATCCTGGTGACCTCCGGCGGCAAGAGTGTGTCTCCGGGACCGCTGGAGGAGCGGGTACGGGAGCATCCGCTGGTCGCGCAGTGCATCGTCGTCGGCAACGACCGCCCCTATGTGGCCGCGCTGATCACGCTCGACGCCGACGCCGTGGAGCACTGGTCGCAGATGCGCGGCAAGCCGGGGTTGCCCCCGGAGCAACTGGTGCACGACCCCGACCTGGAGACGGAGGTGCGGCGCGCGGTGGTCGCCGCGAACACCCTGGTCTCGAAGGCCGAGTCGATCCGCACGTTCCGCGTCCTCGCGCACCAGTTCACCGAGGAGCAGGGCCTGCTCACCCCGTCGCTGAAGCTGAAGCGCAAGGCGATCGAGAACGCGTACGCGACGGAGGTGGAGGCCTTGTACACGACGTGAGCCGGGGTCCGTTTCCGGTCAGTGTGTGCTTCCCGGCGCGATTCCGGCGGGAATCAGCCGTTCAGGAATGCACGTCGGGCCGTGATCGTTGACGATGGAAGTACCACGCGTATCACTCGTACCACCGTCAACCTAAGGATCAAGAGCTCGTGAGCAGCAAGGTCCCCCCGATCATCCTGAACAACGGCGTCGAGATGCCGCAGCTCGGCTTCGGCGTCTGGCAGGTGCCCGACGACGAGGCGCAGAGCGCCGTCGCCACCGCACTGGAGGCCGGGTACCGCAGCATCGACACTGCGGCGATCTACGGCAACGAAGAGGGCGTCGGCCGGGCGGTCGCGGCCTCGGGGCTCCCCCGCGAGGACCTCTTCATCACCACCAAGCTCTGGAACGGCGACCAGGGATACGACGCCACGCTGCGCGCCTTCGACACCTCGTTGGAGAAGCTCGGCCTCGAGTACGTGGATCTGTATCTGATCCACTGGCCGCTGCCGTCCCGGGGCACGTTCGTCGACACGTACAAGGCCTTCGAGAAGATCCACGCGGACGGTCGCGCCAAGGCGATCGGTGTCTCCAACTTCCTTCCGGAGCACCTGAAGACGCTGATCGAGGCGACGTCCGTCATCCCGGCGGTCAACCAGATCGAGCTGCACCCGCACCTCCAGCAGCACGCGGCGCGCGACTTCCACGCGGCTCAGGGCATCGCCACCGAGGCCTGGTCGCCGCTCGGCCAGGGCAAGGGGCTGCTGGAGGTCCCGGCGATCGTCGCCATCGCCCAGAAGCACGGCCGTTCCCCGGCCCAGATCGTGCTTCGCTGGCACCTCCAGCTCGGCACCATCGTGATCCCGAAGTCCGTGACGCCGTCCCGGATCAAGGAGAACATCGACGTGTTCGACTTCTCGCTGGACACGGAGGACATGGCGGCGATCAGCGCGCTCAACGAGGACCGCCGCATCGGCCCCGACCCGGCCGCGTTCGACGTGGTGTGAGACCGAGGCTCGGCTTCGTCAGGTCATCGACTTCGACTTCGACGAGCCGGTCGCCGTGCTCCTGTCGCTGGGGCCTGTCAGACAGGCCCTAGTTCGGCTGTCCGATCGGGCGTATGACCACCGTGTTGACGTCCACGCCCTCGGGCTGCCGAACGGCCCAGACGATCGAGTCGGCGATCTGGTCGGCGGTGAGCAGGCGGCCCGGCGGCAGGCCGCCCAGGTCGTCCCAGAACGGGGTCTCCACGCGGCCGGGGGCGATCAGGGTCACGCCCACGCCCCATTCGGTGACCTGTCGACGGGTGTTCTCGGCGAGCGCGGTGACCGCCCACTTGGTCGCGCCGTAGACGTTGCCGGGCGTGGGCACGAACCCCGCGACGCTGCCGACGAGGACGATCCGGCCGCGTGTCTCCTTGAGGGCGTCGATGGAGGCCCGGACGAGCAGCGCCGGACCGAGGACATTGGTCAGCACCATGTCGGTCCACCCGGCCGGATCGCCCTCGGCGACCGTGGAGTCGGTGGCGAACCCGGCGTTGGCGATGACGGTGTCGAGTCGGCCGAACCGCTTCACCGTGGTCTCGACGGCCCCCTTCACCTGCTCGTAGTCGGCGGCGTTCCCGGCGATCGTCAACAGGTCCTCGGGCTCGCCGAGTTCGGCGGCGAAGTCGCGCAGCCGCCGTTCGCTCCGCCCGGTGACGGCGACGCGATGCCCGGCGTCGAGCAGGTGCCGGGCCACCGCGGCGCCGATGCCGCTGCCGCCGCCGGTGATGAGTGTGACGTGAGCGTCCGTCATGGTCGACCCCCTGGTGTTCGGTGAGATGGCGAGGAGTCAACCACTTGGAGAGCGCTCGAAGTCAACCGGCTGCGCGGCGGCGGGAGTTCAGGACGTACGCACGGCCGTGTGCACGGTGTGTGCCTTCAGGACGAAGACGTCGGGCCTGTGATGCGCGCTCGCCTCGTCGTCGGGGTCGAGGAGGCGGTCCAGGGTGGCGCGGTCCGTGTCGGTGAGCTCGTCGGCCAGTGCTTCGCGTGTGCGGGTGAGGGAGGCGACGACGTAGGCGCGGGCCGTAGCGGAGAGCGGGGCGGGCAGGTCGAGGAGGAAGCTGCGGGTGCCGGTGGGCTTCAGACCGGCGGCGGTCAGCAGGGCGGGCCAGTCCTCGGTCTCGGCGACGGAACCGGGCAACTCCTCGCGCATACGCGTGAACCAGTCGGCCTCCACCGCGTCGAGGCGGGCCTGGAGACCGGGGCGGCCGATGCCGATGTCCCGGGGCAGGAAGCGGCCGGGCAGACCGCCTTCGAGGAGGGCGAGGGTGCCACCAGGAGCCAGGTGCGTGGCGAACTCGGCCAGGGCGGCGCGCTGGTCGCCCAGGTGGTGCAGGCTGTTGCTGGCCCACAGCAGGTCGGCCGGACGCTCCAACTTCCCGAGTACGTCCGGGAGTTCGCCGGTGATGGTGGTGAGCCGGTCGGCGAGACCGAGGCGTGTGGCGCGGGCGCGGGCCCGTTCGAGGAGCGGCGCGGAGCCGTCCGCCGCGACGACCCGCGCGCCAGGGAAGGCCTCCGCGAACAGGCAGGAGACCACCCCCGGGCCACTGCCCGTGTCGACGATCAGCCCGGGGGCGGACACCTGCTCGGACAGCCAGGCCATGACCTGCCGGTACAGAGGGGCGAACAGCTCGGCCTGGGACTCCAGCAGCGGGCCCATCACGGCCCAGTCCATGTCGGTGTTGCCGTGACCGTGCCCGTGGCCGTGGCCGTGGCCGTGATGGTGCTGGTGGCCGTCGCGTGCGTCTTGGTCGTGGTCCTGGTCCTGGTGTTCCTGTGCCATGGGATCAGCCTCTCCTGTCGATGCGCCCAGCGTGCACCGGCAGACGGCTGACGAGCCAGTTCCGTTGCCGGAACGGCAAACCGGGCGCGGCCCGCCCGCCCGGCCACCACTTCACCGGGCCGTCCGGCCACCCGCCCCTCAGCTCACCGGTCAGTTCACCGGCACAAGAGTCAGGTAGGCCAGACCCATGACCCCGCGATAGCCCCGGAGCCACATGCCGCGGTGGCTGTCCACACGGTCGCGGGTCTCCTGCGCCAGCGGGTGGTCGGGGTGGGCCGCGAGCCATTCCTCGACGTCGGCCTGGTACGCGGACTCGAACACCTCCCATTCGTCGAGGCTCGCGGTCTCGGTCCAGACAGGACGGAAGCCCGCGTCGACGGCGAGGTCGACAAGGTCGGCGAGGTCGCTGAACTCCGCGGCGGACGCGTCCGGCCACATGGCCGCCAACTCGCCTTCCGTAGGCGAGCGTTGCCAGAAGCCCTCGCCGAGCAGGACACGGCCGCCCGGGGCCACCAGACGGCGCAGGGCACGCAGGGCCGCCACGGTGTGCTCGGGCGGCCGGGCGTCGGTGAGCGCGTGGCTGGCGCCGAGGCAGAGCACGATGTCGGCCGGTCCATGACCGGTGTCGACGGCGGACTCCTGGACGAAGCGCACGCGCTCGCCCAGCCCACGGACCTCGGCGTTCGCGCGCCCGCGGGCGAGGTCGTCCTTGTTGAGATCGAGGCCGACGCCGGTCGCACCGGGCGTCGCCGCGATCAGACGGAGCATGAACTCGCCCCAGCCACACCCGAGATCGAGCACGGTGGCCGGGGCGTCGGGAGCGAGATGGGCGGTCAGCCGATGGATCATCCTGTCGGCCCGCTCCTCGGAGAGAGGGCCGTGGAAGGTGAGGCGGGTCAGCCGTGGCGGTGCGCTGGTGTCATCCATGAGGCCGAACACTAGGGCTGACGCGGCTCCCGGCGACACCGGATATCCGCCGCCTCCCTCGGCCGTCGTTCAGCCCTTGCGGAAGGCCTGGAGTGTGAACACCGGGTCCGGGCGCGGCCGGTCCTGATCGGGCAGGGTGCCGAGATCCGCGGCGAGTTGTTCGGCCAGCGGGGAGCCGGGGGTCAGTGTGGTGAACCAGCCGCGTCGCAGGTCCGCCACCGTGCTGCGGGGGCTGCGGCCCTGACCGACGCCGGGGAAGCGGGCCTGTCCGGCGGGGACCAGGCCGTACACGGCGGCGTGCGCCGCGACCGTCTCCGAGGCGTCCGGGGCCGGATGGCGGGGGCGGGGGACGAGGACGGCGTCGATGTCACTGCCCACGTCATGGGCCTCGGCCTTGTCGACCGTGGTGAGGTACATCCCGCCGGGACGCAGAACGCGGGCGCACTCGCGAAGGATGGCCCGGACGTCGTCGGGGTCGTCGATGAGATGCAGCAGCCACACGCTGGTGACGGCGTCGAACGTCCCGTCCGGGAAGGGCAGTCGACGGCTGTCCGCGCGGACGACGGCGCCCGGCAGCCGGGCGGCGGAGTAGCGCGTCATCGCGTCGGCCAGGTCCGCGCCCGTCACCCTGAGCCCCGGCCGCCCGGCCGCGAGCCGCCGGGTCACGCTGCCCGTGCCGCAGGCCACGTCGAGCAGCCGTCCGGTGTCCTCGGGCAGCAGGCCGAGGAGGGCGTCGGCCGCCGCCTCGGCGCGGGGCTCGCCTCCGCGGGTGGCGTCGTAGACGTCGGCCTCGCGTTCGTAGTCGAGCATGGGCCACACTCTAGCCACGGGCGCCGTGGGCGGGCGCCAACTCCTCGATGCGGCGGGCCAGTTCGAAGTCGAGTTCGGTGACCGCGCCGCCCACGCTGTGGGTGTTCACGGTGAGGGAGACGGTGTGGTAGCTGAGGGTGAGGTCGGCGTGGTGGTCGAGCTCCTCCTGCACCTGGGCGATGTGGACGACCATCGCGGCGGCGGCGAAGTGGGAGCCGAGCCGATAGGAGCGGGCGAGCCGGTCGCCGTCCAGGGACCAGCCGGGCAGCTGTGCCAGCCGGTCCTCGATCTCCTTCTGCGGCAGCGGTTCGACGGGCATGACGTGCGCTCCTTCCCAGAGGTTCGCCCACCCTGTCACATCGCCCGTCCGCGGCTCCGTACGCGCGGCCGTGCCCTCACCGGCGGAGGCACTCCGCGGCGAAGTCGTCCGCCAGGACGGTGATCTCGGCGCGCGCCTCGACCCGCGTCAGCCAGTCGTGCGGCAGGCCGTGGTCGCCGTGGTGGGCGCCGAGGAGGTTGCCGCAGATGGCGCCCGTGGAGTCGCTGTCGCCGGAGTGGTTGACGGACAGCAGGAGAGCCTGGCGTACGTCCGGCTCGACGAGCGCGCAGTACACGGCGATGGCGAGCGCCTCCTCCGCGATCCAGCCCCCGCCGAGCGTCTCGGCCTTCCGCGCGGTCGGCGACCCTTCGGCGGCCAGGTCCAGGGCCTGGCGCAGCGCGTTCGTGGTCTCCTCGTGTCCGGGGTACCGGGCGAGCAGCCGCATGCCGCGCAGCACGGCCCCTTCCAGGGAGTCGCCCTCGATCAGGTGGGTGACGATCGCGGCGAAGGCTCCCGCGGCGTAGTAGCCGGTGGGATGGCCGTGGGTGATCTGGGCGCAGCGCGCGGCCATGACGAACGCCGTCTCGGCAGCGACGCGGACCAGCCCGAAGGGGGCGGAGCGCATGACCGCGCCGCAGCCCTTGGAGTCGGAGTTGACGGGACCGGGCGGGCCCAGCTCGGTCGCCGGGTCCGGCACGAAGGCATGGGCGAGGCCGGAGAGGCAGGCGTTGCCGGGTGCGCGTCGCGCGTACAGCCAGTGCTGCGCGGCCAGGCCGTGGTGGACATCCGCGGGCGGGCGGGACAGGTGTTGGGTGTCGAGCCAGCGGCCGTACGCTTCCCGGACCAGCAGGGGCCAGCCGCCGCCCAGGCCCTTGTGCCGTTCGCGCTCGTGGGCCCGGTGGAGTCCTTCGACGGTGAAGAGGGTCATCTGGGTGTCGTCGGTGACCCGGCCCGTGACGCCCTGGGCGTCGGGTACGAGCCCGGTGACGCCCCGCGCGCCGTGCGCGGCCCGGATGCGGTCCAGGGAGAGGAACTCGACGGGGTAGCCGAGGGCGTCACCGATGGCGCCGCCGAGAAGGCAGCCGCGCACGCGGGCCCGGTAGACCGCCGTGGCCTCCCAGGGCGGGGCATTCCGGTCGTCCATACTTCCGCTCCTCGACTAGGGTCGTGCCATGACCATTGTCGCGTCCGACGCCATCGCGTTGTCACCAGGGTCTTCCGAACCGGGCATCGGCCCGCTGTTGCGCCGCTGGCGCGAGCAACGACGGCTCAGCCAAATGGAGTTGGCCCTGCGCGCCGACTCCTCGGCGCGGCACATCAGCTTCATCGAGACGGGCCGCTCGCGCCCGAGCGAGGAGATGGTGCTGCGCCTCGCGGAGCACCTGGACGTGCCGGTCCGCGAGCGCAACGCGCTGCTGCTGAGCGCCGGTTACGCCCCGCACTACTCGGAGACCCCGCTGACGGACCCGTCGATGGGGACGTTGCGTACGGCCATGGAGCGGCTGATCAAGGGCTACGAGCCCTATCCGGCGCTGGTGGTCGACGCGTTGTACAACGTGGTGGCGGCGAACCGGGGCATCATGATGTTCCTGGAGGACGTCCCGAAGCACATGCTCGCCGCACCCCTGAACGTGATGCGTCTGTCGCTGCATCCGCAGGGCCTCGCGCCGCGCATCCTGAACCTGCGCGAGTGGCGCCACCACCTGCTGGCGCAGATGGACCGGCAGATCGCCTTGCAGCGCTCGTCCGAGCTGCGCGCGCTGTACGAGGAGGTGGCGGCGTATCCGGTGCCCGACGCCCCGGACCACGCGGATTCCGAACTGGACGAGCCCGTCGCCTACTTCGCGCTCCCGATGCGCATCGCGCACGACGGCCACGCGCTGTCCTTCATCTCGTCCATCTCCACCTTCAACACCCCGATGGACGTCACGGTCGCGGAACTGGCCATCGAGACGTTCCTCCCCGCGGACGCGGCGACGGTGAAGTACCTCCAGACCACGGATATGTGACGACACGTCAAGCAGGCGGGGGATTCGGCCCCGAAGTGATCACGACGCGTCCGCCCTCGTGTGCGTTTCGCGTGAACGTGGCACACTGCTCGCGTACTTCGGCCACTAGGGAGGCGTCGCGTGAGCGAGCGGCGGGCTGCGCCGACGGTGGGGCAGGTGGTCCTCGGGCGTCGGCTGCAGGAGCTGCGGGAGAGCGCCGGGCTCAAGCGGGAGGAGGCGGCGCGGGTCCTGCGCGTCGCCCCGGCGACCGTACGGCGTATGGAGATGGCCGAAGTCTCGCTGAAGATCCCGTACGTACAGGTGCTGCTCTCGACGTACGGTGTGCCCGACGAGGAGGTCACCGCCTTCGTCCGGCTCGCCGAAGAGGCCAACGAGCCCGGCTGGTGGCAGCGTTACCACGACGTCCTGCCCGACTGGTTCAGCCTGCATGTGAGCCTGGAGGGCGCCGCCCGCATCATCCGCTCGTACGAGCCCCACTTCGTACCCGGACTGCTCCAGACCGAGGACTACGCGCGCGCCGTGCTGGAGGCCGGGACCGTCGGGCAGGTCCGCCCGCAGGACATCGAGCGGCATGTGGCGCTGCGGCTGGCCCGGCAGAAGCTGCTCACGCGCGAGAACCCGCCCCACCTCTGGGTGATCATGGACGAGACGGTGCTGCGCCGCCCGGTCAGCAACCGCTCCGCCGTGATGCGCGACCAGCTCGGCCGACTCCTCGAGATCAGCGAGAACCCCGGGATCACCTTGCAGGTCGCGGAGTACGCCGTCGGCCCGCACCCGGGGACGTACACCCCGTTCGTGCTGTTCCGCTTCGCCGAGCCGGAACTGCCCGACATGGTCTACAGCGAGTACCTGACCGGCGCCCTCTATCTCGACTCGCGCACCGAAGTGGCCATGCACCTGGAGGTGTTGGACCACATGTCCGCGAAGGCGGCCTCCGTGCAGCGCACGAGGGACATTCTGCGGGAGTATCGCGACACCTTCTGACACGTCTTGCCAGACGTCTTGCCAGACGTCTTCTGACTGCACGTCATCTTCGAGTCACCTCTTCTCCCTTCAGGAGCATCCTCATGACGAACGGACGTGAAGCGGCACCCACCCAGCTCGACACCAGCCGGCCTCATCCCGCGCGGGTGTACGACTGGTGGCTGGGCGGCAAGGACAACTACCCGGTGGACGAGGAGCTGGGCCGGAAGATACTCGCCGTGGATCCGGCCGTACGGCGCGGAGCGCGCGCCAACCGCCGGTTCATGCGCAAGGCCACGCGGGCTCTGGCGCACGCGGGGGTGCGCCAGTTCCTCGACGTCGGCACGGGCATCCCCACCTCCCCCAACCTCCACCAGGTCGCGCAGGAGATCGTCCCGGCGGCGCGTGTGGTGTACGCCGACAACGACCCGATCGTGCTGCGGCATGCCGAGGCGCTGTTGCAGGGGACCGACGAGGGTGTCACCGACTACGTCCACGCGGACGTCCGTGACGTGGACGCGATCCTCTCGCTGGCCTCGAAGACCCTGGACTTCGACCAGCCGGTGGCGCTCTCGCTGATCGCCATCACCCACTACCTGAGCGAGGACCCGGCGGTCGATGACGTGTACGGGCTGCTGAAGCGGTACGTCGACGCGCTCGCCCCCGGCAGTCATCTGGTCCTCTCCCAGGTCACCCCGGACCTGGACCCGGCCGCCATGGAGCGGGCGGCCACGCTGTTCCGCCGTAGTGGAACCCCGATGCACCCGCGCTCGCGCGCGGAGTTCTCGCGCTTCTTCGACGGCATGGAACTGCTGGAGCCCGGTGTGCTCCCGGTCTCCGAGTGGCGTCCTGAGGAGGAGGATCTGGCGGCGACGGCGGAGGGCGTCGTGCCGGTGTACGCCGGGGTCGCGCGCAAGCTCTGAGCGAGCGGGACATGACGGTGCCGCGCCCCTGCGGAGGGAGCGCGGCACCTCGAACGTGACCGGCGTCAGGCGAGCTTGGCCGTGAGCGTGATCGTCGTACCGGCCAGGGCCTGGCTGACCGGGCAGTTCTGCTTGGCGCCCTCGGCGGCGGCGCTGAAGGTGTCGGCGTCGATGCCGGGGACGGTCCCCTCGACGGTGAGATGGATACCGGTGATGCCCGTCCCCGGCTGGAACGTGACGTCGGCCGAGGTGGTGAGCTTGGTGGGCGGGGTACCGGCGCCCGCCAGACCGTGTGCCAGGGCCATGGAGAAGCAGCTCGAGTGGGCGGCGGCGATCAGTTCCTCGGGGCTGGTCTTGCCGTTCGCCTTCTCCGCGCGCGACGGCCACGACACCGGCTGCTCACCGATGCCGGAGGAGTCGAAGGTGACGACGCCGTTGCCCTCGAGCAGATTGCCTTCCCAGACCGTGTGTGCGCTGCGCGTGGTTGCCACGGTTCTTCCTTTCGGTTTGGGCCCGTTGCCGGGTTCCGTCAGGCACATCCGATCACACGCGGAGGCGGCACACCGGGTGAACGGTGCGGCGCGTTCGGGCGGCGGGGTCAGGCGGCGCGTTCGTTCTCGGCCTCGGCCGCGGGCGCGGGCGTGGCCTCCGTCCCGCCCACGCGCGCGGTCAGCGGCGTCCCGGGGACGGCGCACTCGCGCAGCCAGCGGCGGAAGACGTGATGGATCCGCTCGGCGCCGACGAGTTCGCTGCCGTCCCGCGCCGGGGCGGACAGCGTCGTCGGCGACAGCAGGAAGGGGCGGCCCTGGGCGCCGCCGAGTCCGCCGTGCGAGCCGATCTGCTCCTCGAACGCGAGCACCTCGCCCTCTGCGGGGTCGCACCAGGAGTTGACCATGATGTCGGCGGTGTGCGGGAAGGAGTGCGTGCGGCGCACGGCGTCCGCGGCGCCGGGGCCGAAGCCGGTGAGCGGACCGGTCTCGTCATCGAGCCGGTCGACCGGGATCTCCGCCCCGTGCGCCCCCAGCACCACCCCGCCGTGTTCCTCGCTGCGTACGAGGAGGAAGCCGATACCGGGGTGGTGGGCGAGCGTGGACAGCAGCGCGGGATGGCGGCGGTCGATCTCCTCCTTGCTCATCCGGTGCGGCACGTCCGGGAAGGAGACGAGACCGAGGTTGCCGGAGGCCAGCACGAGCGGCTCGGAGCGGCGAGGCGCGGGCCGGTGCTTCTCCCCGCCCTCCTCGACCGGCCGCCGCAGCGCGGCCCGTACCGCCGCGCGCGCCTCGGTCCCGCTGTGCGTGCTCTCCGCCTTGCGAGGCACGGGCAGGCCGCAGCCGGCCCGGACCAGGTCGCCCAGGCTGAGTCCGTACCGCGACCGGAAGGTCTCCCCCGGGCTCTGGCCGTGGTCGGACAGGACGACGATCCGGTACGGGCGCGGGGCGTGCTCGGCGACCTGGGCGAGCAGCGCGAGCGAGCGGTCCAGCGTCCGGAGGACCTTCTCGGCGTCGCGGCTGTGCGGGCCGGAGTGGTGGGCCACCTCGTCGTACGCCACCAGGTCGGCGTAGACCGCGGTGCGGCCGGCGAGCATGTCCCCGATCACCGCGGCGACGACGACGTCCCGTTCGACGACGGTGGCGAAGGCGCGGACGAGGGGGTACAGGCCGCCGCGGCCGACCCGGGGCCGCCGCTTCGCGCAGCGCGCGCGAAGGGACTGGCCCATCTCGCGGCCGACCTCGGCGACGAAGGACATGGCGGTGCGGACCGCGTTGGCGGGGTCGCGGAAGTAGGCGAAGTACCCGGCGCGGGACCGGTTCTCCTTGCCTCGTCTCGCGGACACGGACAGGACGAGGGCGAGTTGGCCGGCGCCGCCGCTGAACAGGTTGCCGCGGCTGGCGCCGTCGGTGGTGAGGAGCCCGCCGTCACCGGTCCGTGCGACGGCGCGGCGCTGGAGTTCGGCGGCGCTCGTCGGCCGGTTGGAGACCATGACCTCGTGCCGGTCCTTCTCGTACCACCGGAAGGCCGGGATGTCGTGGTTGGAGCCGTGCAGGATGCCCAGTTGGCTGGCGCCGGTCTGGCTGGACCAGTCGGTGCGCCAGGAGGTGAGGCGGTGGGAGGGGCCCTGACCGTCGCGGGGGTCGAGCCAGGAGGCGACGGTGGGCATGAGCCCCTTGTCGACGGCCGTCCGGAGCACCTCGTATCCGACGCCGTCGAGTTGGACGAAGACGACGCCCGGCGTGGCGGGCCCGGCCTGTCCGCCGTCACGTCGTCGCCCGTGCCGCCGGTCGGCGAGCCGGGAGAGCCGTCTGCGGTACGCGTCGTCGTCCCGTACGGCGAGGGCGCCGCCGGTGGCCGAGGCCACGGCCGACATCGCGGCGGCGACGACCACCGCGGTCTCCAGGGCGGCCTGGCCGTGACCGGAGGGGTTGAGGCGCAGAGCGAGCAGCAGCAGGGAGCCGTTGAGGAAGAAGACGAGCAGCCCGAGGACGAGGGCGGGCACGAGCAGCAGCAGCCGCACCAGCAGGGGCCACACCAGAGAGGACAGCAGGCCGAAGACACCGGCGCCCGCGGCGGCGGTGAGAGCGACGCGGGTGAAGCTGTCGCCGCCCGCGGACTCCAGCCGGAAGTCGGGGAGGAACGCGGCGAGGACGAGCAGGGTGACACTCGACGCGGCCCACACGGCGATACTCCGCCACACTCCACTGAGCACACGTCGCAGGCGCCCGTGACCCACACCACACCTCATCTCGTCCTCGTCCGGCCGGGGTCGCCGCAGACCCTACCTCTGCCCGTAGGCTTCGGACAGCGCGGGAAGGACCGGGCGGGACGGACTCGGTGGTCGGACTCGGTGGTCGGACTCGGTGGTCGGACTCGGTGGTCGGACTCGGTGGGACGGACGGGAAGGAGGCGACGAGGTGTCGGTGGAGATCACGTGGTGGGGCCATGCCACGTGCACGGTCGAGGACTCCGGGGTGCGGGTGCTCACGGACCCGCTGTTCGCGCGCCGTCTCGCGCATCTGCGGCGCCGCCGGGGTGCCCCGCCGCCGCCCGAGGCCGCGATCGCGGATGTGGTGCTCGTCTCCCATCTGCACGCCGACCACCTGCACGTGCCGTCGCTGGCCCGGCTCGCCCCGGACACCCGGCTGCTGGTGCCGCGCGGTGCTCCCGCCCAGGTACCGGGGCTGCGCAAGCTCGACCGGCTGCGCGTCACGGAGGTCTCGCCCGGCGACCGGGTCCAGCTCGGTGACCTGGTCGTACGCGTGGTCCCCGCCCATCACGACGGGCGTCGGCTGCCGTTCGGGCGGCCCCGCTGCCCCGCGCTCGGCTTCGTCGTCGAGGGCGAGGCACACACGTACTTCGCCGGGGACACCGGGCTGTACCCGTCCATGGCGGAGGAGGTCGGGCCGGTCGACGTGGCGCTGCTGCCGGTCGGCGGCTGGGGGCCGAACCTCGGGGAGGGGCATCTGGACGCGGGGCGTGCGGCCGAGGCGTTGGCGCGGCTGATGCCCCGCAGCGCGGTGCCGATGCACTACGGCACGTACTGGCCGATCGGCATGGACGCCGTGCGCCCCCATGAATTCCACGCGCCGGGCGACGAGTTCGCGCGCCTTGCCGCGCAGCACGCGCCCCAGGCTGCGGTCCATCTCCTGGCCCACGGCGAGAGCGTCCGTCCGGAGGCCGCCTCGTGATATCCCTCGCCGCCGCGAGTACCACCCTGCCCTTGGAGTCCACCCAGCAGGCGATCGGCTACCCGTCGCTGTTCCTGCTCGTGCTGGTCGGCGCGCTCGTGCCCGTCGTGCCGACGGGGGCGCTGGTCAGCTCCGCGGCCGTCGTCGCCTTCCACCAGACCGCGCCGTTCGCGCTCGCGCTGGTCTTCGTCGTCGGGGCGCTCGCGGCGTTCCTCGGGGATGTCGCGCTGTACTGGCTGGGGCGGCGCGGCATGCGGTCGCGGAGCGGCTCCCGGTGGCTCGCGCGGATCCGCGACCGCGCCCCCGAGGACCGGCTGGCCCAGGCGCAGCAGAAGCTCGACGACCACGGGGTGGCGGTGCTCACCCTCTCCCGGCTGCTCCCGGCGGGCCGTGTACCGGTGATGCTCGCCTGTCTGATGGCCCGTATGCCCCTACGGGACTTCGCCCGCGGCGACGCCCCGGCCTGCCTCGCCTGGGCCGCGACCTACCAACTGATCGGCATTCTCGGCGGCTCCCTGTTCCCGAAGCCGTGGGAGGGCGTGGTGGCGGCGGTGGTGCTGACGCTGGCGGTCAGTTCGGTGCCTGGCGTGTGGCGCCGGATGCGCGGGCCCGCCGCGTCCTGAGGCCGGAACGCTCGGGCGGGATCATTCCAGTACCCGGGACGCCCCCACCGGCAGGTCCCACAGGTTCTCGCGGGGCAGGCCCGCTCGCTCCCAGGCCGCCCGTACCCGGGTCAGCGGTTCGAGGACCGGCTCCGTCGACAGGACGAACGTGCCCCAGTGCATGGGGGCCATCCGCCGTGCGCCGAGGTCCGCGACCGCACGGACCGCCTCCTCCGGGTCGCAGTGGACATCGCTGAGCCACCAACGCGGGTCGTACGCGCCGATCGGCATGAGCGCCAGATCGATGCCCGGGTAGCGGCGGCCGATCCGCTCGAACCAGTGGCCGTATCCCGTGTCCCCGGCGAAGTACACGCGCTGTCCGTCGGACGCCGTCAGCACCCAGCCGCCCCACAGCGTCGTACAGGTGTCGGTCAGGGTGCGCTTGGACCAGTGGTGGGCGGGCACGAAGTCGAAGCGGACACCGTCCAGTTCGGCGCCCTCCCACCAGTCCAGCTCGGTGACACGGGTGAACTTCCGCCGCCGGAACCAGCGGGCGAGGCCCGCCGGGGCGAACACCGGTGTGTCGTACGGGAGTCGGCGCAGCGTCGGGACGTCGAGATGGTCGTAGTGGTTGTGGCTGATGACGACCGCGTCGATGGGCGGCAGGGCGCTCCAGGCGATGCCGACGGGCGTGATCCTGGACGGTGTGCCGAGGATACGGCGGGACCAGACCGGGTCGGTGAGGACGCTCAGCCCGCCGACGCGCACCACCCAACTGGCGTGCCCCGCCCAGGAGACGGCGATGGAGCGCGCGTCGACCCGCGGCAGCGGGCCCGGCTCGTAGGGCAACAGCGGTACGTCTCTGAGCTGTTCGGGCGCGGGCCGTAGCGCGCCCTCGCGGGCGAGGCGGGCGAAGGCCTTGAGGCCGGGCAGCGGCGCGGTGAGCCGGTCCATGAACGACCGCGGCCACAGGCGCCGTTCACCGAGCGGACGGGGTTCGGCGAGCGGCGGGTACGAGGTCGGCGGCGCGGGGTTCCGGGTCAGTACGGACGCGGACGCCGGTTCCGTGGCGGCCGGTTGTACGGAGAGGGTGCTCGTGGTCGGCTCGGACTGCTGCGTCATCGGGGAGACTCCCATCGCTGAGCGTCGTCGCGTAGATCGTCGAAGACCGATTCCAGACGGGTCAACGCGCTGTGCACGTGCGGCAGTTCCAAGGGCGCGGGCGAGGCGAGGCACCGGGCTCGTTCCTCGGGGGTCGCGCCGAGAAGGGGTGCGGTGGTCAGGCGGACGCGGAGCGCCCCGAGGTCGTCGCCGAAGCGGTGGCCGCCGGGCGCGGGCATGGCGAGCCGGGCGGAGAGGAAGTCCTCCAGTTCCTGTGCGTCGCCGACGCCCTGCCGGTCGAGCGCGGTGCGCAGCGGCGCGAGGTCGGCGTAGAGGTGACGCCCCGCCTGCGGGGGCCGGGCGAGGGCGCCCGCGGCGACGACGACGCGGTGCAGGGCGGCGGCCACGCGCGCGTGCAGCGCGGTGCCGGCGGCCAGGCGCCGGGTGATGTCGTCGGGCTCGGCGAGGGCATAGGCCGCGGCGGCGGCGACCGGGGCGGCGATACGGGCACCGAGCGCGGTCAGTACGTCGAGGGCACGGGCACGCAGCCGGGCGCCGTCGGCGGTGGCCGGGAAGCGGGCGACGGCCGCGGGCCAGCCCGACGGAAGGAAGGGACCGGCCAGGTCGGTGACGACGGTGACCCGGTCCGGGAGCATCTCGGCGGGGCTGAGCAGCACGGTGTCGCGCGGCCGGTGCACGGTGTCGCGCCAGGTCTCGTCGCTGACGAGGTGGAGGCCCTCGGCGGCGGCGGCCTCCACGGTCTGGTGCACCACCTCGGGCGGCGCCACGGTGGCGGTGGGGTCGTCGGCGACCGACAGCACGAGCAGACGCGGATCGCCGCCTTCCGCGCGGACCCGGCGGACGGTCTCCAGCAGGGCACAGGGATCCGGGACGCCGCCGCACTCGGCGGGCGTGGCCACGGGGAACACGGCTCTGCCGAGCGCCCGGACCTGGGGTGCCCACCAGGCGGCGCACGGCCGGGGCACGAGTACGTCGCCGCCGAGCGCGGCGGTGACCGCGGCCAGCAGGGCGGGGGCACCGGGGGCTGCGGTCGCCCGGTCGCGCTCGGTGGGCAGTCCGCGTCTGCCGAAGTAGCCGCAGGCGGCGTCGAGGAGGGCCGGTACGCCGCCGGGCTCGGCACCGTCGTACTCCGCGGCGGCGGTGAGCACGGCGACGAGGCCCGGGAGGACCGGCAGTCCGTGGTCGGGCAGGGGCGGGCCGTAGCGGACGGGGCCGTGCCCTTCCGGATCCGTCCGCCGCATGCCTGCCTCCACGCTGTCCGTCACCGCTGTCGGGTCACGGGATCAGCAGGCGCGGGACGGTCCGCGCCGCCACACCCGGTGCACCGCGCCGCCGAGCGCGCCCGCGATCAGCAGACCGCCGAGGGCGAGCAGGGGCAGGGACTCGTGGAAGGCGCCGCCCGCTCCCGCGTTCACTCCGTGCCGCGCGGGTGACCGCCCGTTCTCGTGCTCCCCCCGGCCCTCGTCCCGGCCGCCGCCTTGCTTCCCGTGCTCCTTGCCCGAGCCCTCGCCGTGCTGCCGCCCCTGCTCTCCGCCTTGGGCCGCGCCATGCCGACCTTCCTGACCCCAGCCCTGACTCCCACCGCCGTGCTCCTTGCCCTGGCCCCAACTCTGGTTCCCGCCCTGCTCGCTGCCCTGCCCCCACCCTTGGCCCCCGCCCTGGTCCTTCCCTTGACCCCAGCCCTGGCTTCCGCCCTGCCCCCAGCCCTGCCCCCAGCCCTGGCTTCCGCCCTGTTCCTTCCCCTGCTGCCACTCCTGGCTGTCGCCCTGGGACCTCCCCTGGGCTCCTTCGGCCTGCTGCCAGCCCCGGCCCTGGCCCTCGTCCTGCTGCCAGCCCTGACCATCGCCCTGCGGGCCACCTTGCCCCTGCTCGGACGCCTGGCCCGGACTGCCTCCCAAGCCCTGCCCTGGCTGCCACCCCTGGCCCGCGCCCTGCGGCTTGACCTGCCCCCAGCCCTGACGGCCCTGACGCTGCTGCCCTTGCCCTTCACCCTGCGGCCATGCCTGGCCATCGCCTTGGTTCTGACCTTCGCCCTGGGCCTGGCCCTCGCCTCGCACGCCCTGCCCCGGCTGTACCGACTCCTGCCCCTCCTGCTGCCCCTGCTGCCCCTGCCCTTGCTGACCGTCCTCCGACGGCCCCGCCGGGCTCGCCCCTTGCCGATTCGCCGGGCCGCCCCCGCGCTGCATCCCCGGCTGCCCTGTCTGCCCCGGCTGACCCGCCTGCCCCTGCACCCCCGTCTGTCCCTGTCCCTGTCCCTGGCCCTGTCCTTGCGTCGCCGCCCGTCCCTCCCCGCTCACGTCCAGCGACTCGGACCACCGGCTCTCCGGCTCCCCCGGCTCGTTCGGGCACCGGCCCTCGATGCCCAGCTCCGTGTACCGGTGGGCCAGGCTCACTCCGAGGCCCTGCACGGAGGGCGGGATACGGGCCGTACCGCTGTACACCACGCGGGTCGTGCCCTGGCTGCCGACCGGCACGGGCACGCCCTCGACCCGCTTCAACCGCACCGTGCCTCCCTCGAAGCCCTCGGAGGTGGCCTCGACGGAGTCGGGTTCGTTGCCACTGATCGCGTCGCAGGACACCGAGACGGTGACCGTGCCGCCGGGTGCCACCGCGCGCGGGGTGATGTCGGCGGCGGGTTCCGCGAAGGCCGGCGATGCGACGGCGCTCAGTGCGGCACCGGCCACGGTGGCGGCGGACAGGACGCGGGCACTGCGGTGCATGAAGGGGCTCCTTCGGCCGGTTCCTCCGGGGCACGGACGTCGTGCCCTCGAAAGCCCATGACAGCCCGCCCGGCCACGGCCCGCGCGCGGCCGGGCACCATTCGCGGTAACCGCACCCCCGGGCGGGTGACGACGGCGCGCACCGATTCGAACGGCGCGCACCGGGTACCTGGGGACCACCCCGATGTTCTGGAGAGAGTCATGCAGCGAGGCAGTGACCGGCTGAGTGTCCACCGCGACGACGAGATGAAGCACGAGCTACAGGAGCTGCTGCGGTCCGGCCACCCGACGCGGACCGAGGAGTGGCACGACCCCGAGCCGACCGCCGACGACGACCCCGCGGCCTGGGCCGGACCCATGGCCCCGGACAGCGCGCACTCCGTGGCCGACATGCGCTACGAGATGGCGCGGATCCTCGGGCGTACGGCGTTCCCGGCGCGCAGGGACGACCTGATCGGCACGCTGCGCGCCAGGAACGCACCGGACGCCCTCGTCGAACCGCTGAAGCGACTGCCGCGCTCGACGCGCTACGCGAGCGCCCGTGAACTCGCCGAGGCGGTCGTGCAGGCGGAAGGCGTCGCACGCCACGCCTAGGACCACCCACACCACCAAGCCCCACCGAACCACCGGACGACCCGGAGAGGACAGTGAGCAGACATGCGTATCGCGTTCCTGATGGCGCCCGAGGGCGTCGAGCAGGTCGAACTCACCGACCCCTGGAGCGCGCTGGCCGACGCCGGCCACGAACCGGTCCTGGTGTCGACGAAGCCAGGGCATGTGCAGGCGTTCCATCACCTCGACAAGGCGGACACCTTCCCGGTGGACGCGGTCGTCGGGCAGGCGGAGGCGGAGTCCTTCGACGGGCTCGTCCTGCCGGGCGGCGTGGCCAACCCTGACTTCCTGCGCATGGACGAGAAGGCCGTCTCGTTCATTCACGCCTTCTTCCGGCAGGGCCGTCCGGTCGCCGCGATCTGCCATGCGCCGTGGACCCTGGTCGAGGCGGACGTGGTACGGGGCCGGGTCCTGACGTCATGGCCGAGTCTGCGTACGGACATCACCAACGCGGGCGGTACCTGGGTGGACGAGCAGGTGCGGCTCGACCAAGGTCCCAACAAGCTGATCACCAGCCGCAAGCCGGACGATCTGAAGGCGTTCGACGAGGCGATCCTGGCGGAGTTCCCCGGCCCGGACAGCTAGGGCCTCACGTACCAAGCGGTCACGTACCAGGCGCCTCGGCCGCCCCCCGCTCCCGCGCCCCGTCGCGCGTCCGGCTCGCGACGATCAGGCGGCGCGGGTGGCGGCGCAGATACTCGCCCTCCAGCTGCGCCATACGGTCGTTGTGGGCGCGCAGCGCGTCGTTGGAACCGTGGAGCAGGGTGTCGTGACGCGTGCGGTGGATCGTCTCCAGCTCCTTCATGAGTTGCTGGTCGGTGAGGTGCCCCGGGTCGACTCCGCTCATGGTGTACCCCGCTCGTCGCTCGACGGTGCTCACTCCACTGTACGAACATCCTGGACGGCCCACGAGCGCTAGGGCCTGGCCCTAGCGGGCGCGCTCCACCCTCCGCTCGTCCCACACCGGCTCCGTCGACTCCCGGACCCGGCCGTCGGAGCCGAAGACGAGGTAGCGGTCGAAGGAGCGGGCGAACCAACGGTCGTGCGTGACGGCGAGGACCGTACCGGCGAAGGCTTCCAGGCCCTCCTGGAGCGCCTCGGCGGACTCCAGGTCGAGGTTGTCGGTCGGCTCGTCGAGCAGCAGCGCGGTCACGCCCTCCAGCTCCAGGAGCAGGATCTGGAAGCGGGCCTGCTGGCCGCCCGAGAGCCGCTCGAAGGTCTGCTCGGCCTGGCCGGTCAGCTCGTAGCGCCGCAGCCGGGACATGGCGGCGCCGCGGTCCTGCGCGTGCTCCTTCCACAGGATGTCCAGGAGCGTACGGCCCTCCAGTTCGGGGTGGGCATGGGTCTGGGCGAAGTGGCCGGGCACGACGCGCGCGCCGAGCTTCCACCGCCCGGTGTGGGCGACGTCGTCACCGGCCAGGAGGCGCAGGAAGTGCGACTTGCCCGAGCCGTTGGAGCCGAGGACGGCGACGCGTTCGCCGTAGAACACCTCCAGGTCGAACGGGCGCATCAGGCCGGTGAGTTCGAGCCCTTCGCAGGTGACCGCCCGGACTCCCGTACGTCCCCCCTGGAGCCGCATGGTGATGTCCTGCTCGCGCGGCGGCTCGGGCGGCGGGCCCGCCTCCTCGAACTTCCGCAGCCGGGTCTGCGCGGCGCGGTAGCGCGAGGCCATGTCGGCGCTGTTCTCGGCTGCTTGACGGAGCGTCAGGACAAGCTTCTTCAACTGGGCGTGCTTCTCGTCCCAGCGGCGGCGCAGCTCCTCGAACCGCGCGAACCGTTCGCGGCGGGCCTCGTGGTACGTGGCGAAACTCCCGCCGTGCACCCAGGCGTCGGCACCGGCCGGTCCCGGCTCGACGCTGACGATCCGCTCGGCGGAGCGGGCGAGCAACTCCCGATCGTGGGAGACGAACAGCACGGTCTTACGGGTCTCCGCGAGCCGCTCCTCCAGCCATCGTTTCCCTGGTACGTCAAGGTAGTTGTCGGGCTCGTCGAGGAGGAGGACCTCGTCGGGGCCGCGCAGCAGCGCTTCGAGGACCAGCCGCTTCTGCTCACCACCGGAGAGGGTGCGCACCTGGCGCCATTGGGCCCGCTCGTAGGGGACGCCGAACGCGGCCGTGGTGCAGATGTCCCACAGGGTCTCGGCCTCGTAGCCGCGGGCCTCGGCCCAGTCGGCGAGGGCCTGCGCGTACCGCAGTTGGGCGGCCTCGTCGTCGACGGTCATGACGGCGTGCTCGGCGGCGTCGACGGCGCGGGCGGCCTCGCGGATGCGCGGTGGGGCGACGGAGACGAGGAGGTCGCGTACGGTCGTCTCGTCCCGCACCGATCCCACGAACTGCCGCATGACACCGAGCCCGCCGCTGGTGGTGACCGTCCCGCCGTGCGGCTTCAGTTCACCCGAGATGATGCGCAACAGGGTTGTCTTGCCGGCCCCGTTGGGTCCGACGAGCGCGACGACGGCGCCCTCCCCGACCCGGAAGGACACGTCGCCGAGCAACGCCCTGCCGTCCGGGAGGTAGTACTCGAGGTGCGCGGCTTCGAGGTGTCCCATGAGGCGCATTCTGGACGGCGCCGCCAAGCCCCGGCAAACGATTATCGATCCCGCCGCACGACCGGAGCGGGCCGTACGCAGGCAAGTCCACATGGTGATACGTGGGTCTCACCATCCGACATGGCCGCGTACGGTGAGGCGTACGGCCCGGCGGTCATGACGCGGGGGTTCGTACGACGGGAAGGGGCAGGTATGCCGGAGGAGACGGCCGTCTACACGCACGGCCACCACGAGTCCGTACTGCGCTCGCACACGTGGCGGACGGCCGCCAACTCGGCGGCGTATCTGCTCGGCTCGCTGAAGCCGCACATGAGGATCCTGGACATCGGCTGCGGTCCGGGCACCATCACCGCGGATCTCGCTGCCCTGGTCCCGGACGGTCACGTCACCGGTGTCGACCGGGCGGCGTCGATCCTGGACCAGGCCCGCGCCACGGCCGCCGCGCGCGGCGCCACGAACGTGGACTTCGCGGTAGCCGACGTGCACGCGCTTCCGTACCCGGACGACTCGTTCTGTGTGGTCCACGCCCACCAGGTGCTCCAGCACGTGGGCGACCCGGTGCGGGCGCTGCGCGAGATGGACCGGGTCACCAGGCCGGGCGGTCTCGTCGCCGTGCGCGACGCGGACTACGCGGCGATGGCCTGGTACCCGTCGTCCGCGGGCATGGACGACTGGCTGGACCTGTACGAGCGGGTCGCCCGTGCCAACGGCGGTGAGCCGGACGCCGGTCGGCGCCTCAGGTCCTGGGCGCTGCGGGCCGGTATCCGTGACATCACGGCCACCACCGGCACCTGGACCTTCGCCACCGCCGAGGAGCGGGACTGGTGGAGCGGGCTGTGGGCGGACCGTACGCTCGCCTCCACGTACGCGGACCGGGCCACCGAGGGCGGTCACGCGAGCGTCGCGCGGTTGCGGGCCGTGGCGGAGGCCTGGCGGGAATGGGGACGGCAGGAGGACGGCTGGTTCTCCGTCCTGCACGGAGAGATCCTTTGCCGGAAGGACGTCTGACTCGCCCGTTTCGGGAAACCCGGCCGAGCAGGAGGTACATGTCATGGTTCCGATCCTGCTGGCAATTCTGGTGGCGGCCGTGGTCTTCTTCGCCATCGGATTCGTGGTGAAAGTACTGTGGTGGATCGCCCTCGCGCTGATCGTGATCTGGCTGCTGGGCTTCCTGTTCCGCCATCAACTGTTCCCGCATCATCACCACCGCCACGGAGCGCGGGGATGATGCGGGGATGATATGGCCGGCGATCGGGTGACGCATCCTCAGCGCCCTCAGCGCCCCTCGGCCGGACCATCGGTCAGACCAGCACGGCGTGCTCCACCAGCAGTCGTGCGGCGGCCATGACCGACCCGGCGTCGATGCCCGCGGCGTGCAACTGCTCCGCGGGGGTCGCGGAGCCCGGCATCGTTCGCACGGCGAGGCGCGCCAGGCGGGGTACGGGGCGCCCGTCGAGGAAGGCGTCGAGGACCGCGTCACCGAGACCGCCCTCCTCGTGGTGGTCCTCCACCGTGAGGAGGGCGCCGGTGCGGGCGGCGGCCTCGCGCAGGGTGGCCCGGTCGACGGGCTTGACCGAGTAGAGGTCGATGACCCGCACCCGCAGGCCCTCCTCGGCGAGCGCGTCGGCCGCGGCCAGCGCCTCGTGGACGGTGACCCCGGCCGCGACGATCGTCAGCCGGTCCTCGAAGGAGGCGCGCAGCACCTTGCTGCCGCCGACCGGGAACTCCTCGGTGGGCCCGTAGACGACCGGTGTCTTCCCGCGCGTGGTGCGCAGATAGCGGATGCCGTCCTGGTCGGCCATCGCGGCGACGAGCTTGGCGGTCTGGTTGGCGTCGCACGGGTACAGCACGGTCGAGCCGTGCACCGCGCGCAGCATCGCGAGGTCTTCGAGACCCATCTGGGACGGGCCGTCCTGGCCGATGGCGCATCCCGCGTGCGAACCGACGAGGTTGATGCCGGAGCCGCTGATCGAGGCCATGCGGACGAAGTCATGGGCGCGGGTGAGGAACGCGGCGAACGTCGAGGCGTAGGGCACCCAGCCGCGCGTCGCCATGCCGACGGCGGCGGCGACCATCAACTGTTCGGCGATGTAGCACTGGAAGTAGCGGTCGGGGTGCTCCTTGCCGAAGTACTCGGCGCGCGTGGAGTCGCCGACCTCGCCGTCGAGGGCGACGATGTCGCCGCGGGCGCTGCCGAGTGCGGCGAGCGCCTGCCCGTAGGCGTCGCGGGTGGGGACCTCGTCACCGACCTCGTAGCGCGGCAGTTCCAGGTGGCCGCTGTGCACCGGGTGCAGCGTGCGGGCGGCGGGCGGTGGCTGGACCTCGACGCGCAGGTCCCGTACGCCGCCGAGTTCCGCGATCGCCTCCGCCGGGTCCGGCAGGGGCTTGCCGTGCAGGCCCTCGTGGTCCTGGACGGCGCGGACGCCCTTGCCCTTGAGGGTGCGGGCGAGGATCACGGTGGGTGCTCCGGTGGTGGACTCGGCCTCGGCGCAGGCGCGGTCGACGGCCTCCACGTCGTGTCCGTCGACCTCGACGGTGTGCCAGTCGAAGGCCCGGAAGCGCCGTGCGTACGCGTCGAGGTCGTGGCCGTGGCGGGTGGGGCCGCGCTGGCCGAGCCGGTTGACGTCGACGATCGCGATCAGGTTGTCGAGGTGCTCGTACCCGGCGTGCTCGGCGGCCTCCCAGACGGAGCCCTCGGCCAGTTCGCTGTCGCCGCACAGCACCCAGACGCGGTAACCGGTGCGGTCGAGCCGCTGCCCGGCCAGGGCGACACCGACGCCGACGGGCAGGCCCTGGCCGAGCGATCCGGTGGCCGTCTCCACCCAGGGCAGTCGACGGGGCGTGGGGTGCCCTTCGAGACGGCTGCCGAGCTTGCGGTAGGTGAGCAGCTCGGTCTCGTTGATCGCTCCGGCGGCCTTGTAGGCGGCGTAGAGCAGGGGTGAGGCGTGTCCCTTGGACAGGATGAACCGGTCGTTCGCGGGGTGGGCGGGGCGTTCGAAGTCGTAGCGGAGGTGGTGGGCCAGCAGGACGGCCATGAGGTCCGCGGCGGACATCGAGGACGTGGGGTGCCCGGAACCGGCCGCGTCGGCGGCGCGGACGCTGTCCACGCGCAACTGCTGGGCCAGTTCGGTGAGCTGACGGGTCTTCATCTGCGTCTCCTCCGTACCGGTCAGCCGTCGCCGGGGACGGCGTCCAGGTGTCCCGCCCCGGACGAACGGGGGTGTGTCGGTATCGGTGACGGTGTGGCGGTGGCACGGCGGTGGCCGCCGCGGGCCGGATGTTCCAGGTCACGCACAGGTGTCATGGCCGCCGGGTACCCAGGCCGCGGTCGCCGTAACACCGCGCCCGCGGCGGCCTCGCGCGCCGCCCTGCGCCGGACCGGGATCCGGCCGAAACGATCACGTCCGCACCGAGCCCCAACTAGGCTGTTCCGTATGGAAATTCTGGGAGCCACGCTACGGATCTGCGTCGACGACCTGGAGGCTTCGGTCGCGTTCTACGAGAGACTGGCGGGCGGCCGTGCCCAGCGCTTCGAGCGGGGCGGCGTCTCGGTCGCCGCGGTCGGCTGCTTCCTGCTGATGAGCGGTCCCGAGGCGGAGATCGAGGTCCTGCGCAAGGTCACGGCGACGATCGCGGTGAAGGACGTCGAGGAGACCCAGCGCGTCCTCACCGACTCGGGCGCCCGGGTCCTGGCGGGCCCGATGGCGACACCGGCCGGCCGCAACCTGATCGCACTGCACCCGGACGGTTCGGTGTACGAGTACGCGGACCGCGGGCCGACGGCGTAGCGACTCCGGGGGGCGGGCGGCGAGCAGGGCCGGCTGCGGCACCGGGCTCGGGGTACACGCGGACCTGGTAGCGGAGCTGCACTGCCGCGAGCGAGGCGCCGACGATCCCGCCGAGGCTGTACGCGGCGTGGAAGCCGAGCATGCGACAACCGCCGCACGTCCCTCACGCGCCGCACGTCCCTCACGCGCCGCACGTCCCTCACGCGCCCTTGCGCACCCTCACGCCCCGACCATCTCGGCGGTGATGGCCCACCGTTCATGGTCCCGCCACGCGCCATCGATGAAGATCATGTCCGGCGAGAACCCCTCCAGCCGGAAGCCGCCGCGGCGGGCAAGGGCGATCGAACCGGCGTTGCCGGGCTGCACGTTGATCTCCAGCCGGTGCAGCCCCATCGGCCCGAAGGCGTAGCGCACCACGAGATCGAGCGCCTCGGACATCAGCCCGCGCCCCACGGCGTGCGCGAAGGCGCCGTATCCGAGGGCCCCGCAACGGAAGCCGCCCTCCACGATGTTGTTGATGTTGATGAACCCGGCGAGGGCACCGCTGTCCTTCTCGCACACCAGGAATCCGGCCTTCGTCGGATCCTCGATGAGCCGCCTGGTGTACGCGGCGTAGGCCTGGGGGTCGGCGGGCGGGAACAGCCACGGACGGTGCAGTTCCTCGCTCTCCCGCACCCGCGCGACGAACTCTGCTTCGTCCTCGTACGTGAAGGGACGGACCCCCACGCGGGGCCCCTCGGCGAGATATCCATGAGTCTCCGGCACCCGGCCACCGTACGTGAACCGAGGTCAGCCGCGCCGACTCATCACCAGAGCCCCGCACAGCGCCCCGATCACCCCCGTGCCCAGCAGCGCCAGCCACAGCGGCATGGTGACCGTGGCCACGAGCAGCCGGATCCGGGTGTGCTGGGTGTTCTCGAAGACGAAGGCCAGCACGAGCGCGGCCAGCGCCAGCCCGGCGATCCTGCGCGGTGTCACCCACGGCAACCGCCCCTGGCGCGCTTCACCGCTGGGGGTCCTCGCTCTCATACGCCCAGCATGGACGGCCACCGGGCCCGCCGCCCGACCGGCGGGGGCCGGACGGGTGAGCCGCCCTCACGCCGAGGGATGCTCCCGTACGGGGATGCCGGGCGCGAAGTGGGCGACGGCCACGACCAGCCGTTCCTTGTCCAAACGCCACCCGGACACCGCCCGCGAGGCGAACGCCACGTCCTCGGGCACCGACACGAGTCGCCGCACGACGGCACGGGCCTTCGGACCGTCCCCAGGGAGTGCGGGAGCGCCCTCGCGCCGGACGAGCCCCACATAGGGCAAGGTGGCGACACCCGTGCTCTGCCGCCAGAGCACGAAGCCCGTGATGTCACCCCAGGGCACATGGACGGTGGTGGCCCTGTACCGAGCGGCATTCCCACCGAGAAGCACACCTGTCCCGTCCACCCGGAACGCGACCTTGTGACTCATGGCCGTGTACGCCATGAGCGCCCCGCCCCCACCGAACAGAGCCAGCCCCAGAACCCGCAGGAACAGCGGAACCCCAGGAAGCAACAGGACCACGCTGAAGAAGACACTGCCCACAACGACCCACCCGGTCTTACGGTCCCAGCCGTACCGCACCTCGTACACGGGTGACACGTCGTCGACCATACCGAAAGCATGCCGCCAACTACCCACTACGGAAAGGCTTCTGACCGACCTGCCATCATGTCGGGACCATGTCCGCCCGCCCGCGAGGTGATCTCTTGAGGAAGGTGGCACTGCGTCCCCACGCACTGTTGCCTCGGCAGTACGACCACCGGAAGGTCCTGGCGACCACAGTGGACGCCTGGGGCAGGGCCCTCTGGCTGATCTGCCCCGACGCGGAACTCACACCACGTCCGCGCACAAGGCCCTCTCCAACGCCCCGCCGCTACCCCTACGACGCGCTGCTCGTCACCGCCGAGGGTGGTGCCGTGCGAGAACAGACCCTGCACGCGGTGACCATGCGGGTCATCCACCTTGATGCGTTGCCCAACGGGCGGTTCATCCTGCACGGGTACGATCCCGGGCGAGAGCCCGATAGGCGGAACGCGCAGATATACGGCCGAGACGGCCGACGCCGACGTTCCTTCGTGATGGGGGACGCGGTCGAGTTCATGATGGCGGACCGGCGGAACCACGTCTGGAGCGCCTACTTCGACGAGGGTGTCTACGCCGACCCCATCAGTTGCGCCGGTCTGGTGCGCTGGGACAGCGGGGGACGCCAGGAATGGAGATACGCCGCTCCCGAGGGAGTCGAGTACATCGACACGGTCTACGCCCTCAACGTCGACGACGGTGTGGCCTGGGCCGGCTACTACCCGACCTTCCCGCTTCTGGAGGTCCGTACGAACGGGCCGACCCGCATCCGGAAGTCGCCCGTAGCCGCCCCCAGCGGCATGGCCGTACACGGGGAGGACATCGTCATGCTCGGCGGCGACCGGCGACACGACCGCCTTCACCACTGCCGGTTGACGGAAGACGAGGTCCTGCTGGTCGAAGAAGCACAGCTCACCCTCCCGGACGGTGCACCACTCAAGCAGTACGCACCGCCTGTCGGACGGGGGCGGCATCTGTACGTGCGGGGCGCCTCGTCCAGGCAGTGGTTCGTGCTCAGCGCATAGACCGCCGTCCGCCGCGAGCTACCAGATCAGCACGCCGCCCGCGACGGCCTTCGCTCGCTCGGCGGCGTCCTCGATGTTCTTCAGGCGTTGGGAGATCTGCTGGACGTGCGTCGCGTGCGACTGTGTCGAATCGGCGGCCGGGGTCACGTGTTCGAGGTTGCGGCGGATCAGTGCGCATTCGCCGAGGAACTCGTCCACCTCGTCCGGTGCCACCGTGACCAACTCGCCGGTGGCCAGGGCCGGGAAGAACCTCGCGCCCAGTGCGCGCACGGCGTCGGAGCCCCACACGGTGGTGCGCCAGCTCTCGAAGCCCGCGAGGTCGGACGCGCTCGCCGGGACATCGAGCACGCGCATCTGGTCGTCCTCACCGACGACGTACACATCCACGCACAGACTCATGCCCTCAGTCGACCACGGCCGCGAACCGCGGGTCCACACGGTTTCGCCCGCCGATGGCGCGGTTCGCGGTGCTCGTCGATGATGGTGCCCCCGCCATGCCGGACGGCTTCCCTGTCGTGCCGAACGAAGGGGCTCGAGTGATGGTCTATGCCGTACACCACTGCACCGAACGGCATGCCCGCCGCGATCCACAGGCCCCCCGTCCGGTAGCCACCGGACGTGCATGTGTGTGACATGCGCGCACAGTAGCCGACCGGGGGGCGGGCAGGTCCGGGGCGACGCCCCGAGGTCACCTCATGCCAGCGCCGGTGCCTCCAGGGTCAACGTCCCTGCCTCCGTGTCCAGTTCGGCCGCGACACCGAACGGGATCGTCAGTGCGTCCGGGCCGTGTCCGAACCCGAACTCCTCCACGACCGGTACGCCCAGGACACCGAGGCGGTCGCTGAGGACGGGACGCAGTTCCTCGTAGGGCCCGCAGCCCTCCCAGGAGCCCAGTGCGATCCCGGCGACTCCCTCCAGCCGGCCGGACCGCAGGAGTTGGGTGAGGAGCCGGTCGATCCGGAACGGCTCCTCACCTACGTCCTCGATCATCAACAGCCCACCCCGGGCGCCGGATCGGGCGTGCGGCGTGCCGAGTTCGGACGCGAGCAGGCTCAGACAGCCGCCGAGGGTGACACCCCGGACGCGGCCGGGCACGAGCGTCATGGCGGTGGAGGAGGTGATGGTGCGCACCGACTCCGGCGCGAACAGCGTTGCCCGCAGGTGCGCTTGGGCCCGTGCGCTCTTGAGGAAGTCGGCGCCCGCCGCCATCGGCCCGTGCAGGGTGACCAGGCCGAGGCGGTTCGCGAACGCCTCGTGCAATGCGGTGACGTCGCTGAAGCCGACCAGCGCCTTCGGCCCGGCGGCCCGCAGCGCGTCCCAGTCGAGCAGGTCCACCATGCGCTGGGCGCCGTAACCGCCCCGGGCGCACAGCACCGCGGACACGTCCGGGTCGCACCAGGCGGCCTGGAAGTCGGCGGCCCGGTCGGCGTCGTTCCCCGCGAGGTACGCCAAGTCGGGGTGCGCGTCGAGGACATGCGGCGGCGCGACGGGGTCCAGGTCCCAGCCGCGCAGGATGTCGAGCCCGGCGGCGAGGCGCTGCTCGGGTATGGGCCCGCTGGTCGCGACGATGGCCACGCGGGCACCGGGCGCGAGCCGGGGCGGCCTGGTGAGCGGTCTCACTTGTTGAGCTCCAGAGTGGGGATGCCGGGCACGTTCAGGCCGAACGCCTGGGCGTACAGGGAGAGTTCGGCCTCCAGTGCGCGCACCATCGTGTCGGCGCGGCGGAAGCCGTGCCCCTCGCCCTCGAAGGCGAGGTACGCGTGCGGGATCCCGCGCCCGTCGAGCCGGGCCAGGAACCGCTCGCACTGGGCGGGCGGGCAGATGGGGTCGTCGAGTCCCTGCAGCAGCAGGAAGGGCGCGGTGATGCGGTCCGCCTGCTCCATGGGCGAGCGTTCGACGTAGCGCTCGGGGACCTCGGCGTGCGGTCCGACGAGGCTCTCCAGATAGTGCGACTCGAAGTCGTGGGTCTCCTCCGCGCCCCAGTTGGCCAGGTCGAGCACGGGGTAGATGATCGTGCCGCAGGCGTACACGTCGGTCGTCGTCAGGGACGCCGCGGTGGTCCAGCCGCCCGCGCTGCCGCCGCGTACGGCGAGCCGGTCGCGGTCGGCGGTGCCCTCGTCGGCGAGGGCGAGCGCGACGGCCGCGCAGTCCTCGACGTCGACCACGCCCCACCGTTCGCGCAGCCGGTTGCGGTACTCCCGCCCGTACCCGGTCGAGCCCCCGTAGTTCACCTCGGCGACGCCGATGCCGCGTGAGGTGAAGTAGGCGATCTCCAGGTCGAGGACGAGCGGGGAGCGGCTGGTGGGGCCACCGTGGGCCCACACCACGTACGGCGGCAACTCGCCCTCGGGCGCGGTGTGGTCGGGGTGGCGCGGCGGGTAGATGTGCGCGTGGATCTCACGGCCGTCGGGGCCGGTGAAGGTACGGATCCGCGGCTGCGGGTAGTACGCGGGGTCCACCGGGTCCTGGTGCGCGGCGCCGATCACCCGGGCGCGCCCGGTGCGGGAGTCGAGTTCGACCACTTCGTACGCGCGGTGCGCACCGGCGCCGACGCCGAGGATCCGGCTGCCGTGCACGGCGAGCGTGGCCGCGAACTCGGTCCAGGGCCCGGCGGTGTCGACGACCTCGCCGCGATCCGGGCAGAGCACCCCGAGACGGCCCGCGCCCTTGCCGTGCACGACGGCGATCAGCCCGTTCTCCAGCGGCGCGAACCAGCGCTGCCCGACCCGCCACAGGGGCCCGCCGAACTCCTCCTCGCGGGGGCACAGCGGCACGCCGTCGCGGTAGAGGTTCCACCAGCCGGTGCGGTCACTGACGTACAACAGGCCGCCGTCCGGGGCCCATTCGGCCTGGGGGACGGACTCGTCGGGGCCTCCGGCGACCGTGCGCAGCTCCCGGAACGTCCCGTCGTCGGTCACCTCGGCGACGATCAACTCGGTGCCGTCCCACGGCATGCGGGGGTGGTCCCAGGCGATCCAGGCGGCGCGTCGGCCGTCCGGCGAGAGCCGGGGTCCGGTGACGAACCGGTGGCGGGCCTCGGTCAGTTCACGCAGGGCGTCGCGGTCCTCGGCCGCCGAGCCGTCCAGAGGTACGGAGACGGCCACGCGCCGTACGTCACCGGGCTTGTCCCCGGTGAACTCCTCCAGCACGCACCACACTTCACCCCGGTCGAGGTGCAACTGCGGGTCGACCCAGCGCAGTCCGCCGCCCACCGACGAGAGCGGGGTGAGCGGGCGCGGCTCGGCGCCGGGCGCGTCGGGCTCGTACGCGTACAGCCGCCCGTCCGCGAAGTGCGCGAACACCACGAGCGGTCCCTCGGGGCGCATCACCCCGGCCCAGGGCAGGCCGCCGTACTCCATGACCCGGCTGCGCACGTTCCACGGCGCGGGCAGCACCGACCGCGGTGTGCCGTCCGCCGTGCGTCGTACGAGCGCGCGGCGCCCGCCCTCGGTGGGGCGCGGCTCGGTCCACCACGCCTCGTCACCGACGAAGCCCACCGCGTCCGGCTGCCCGTCGTGTGCGGCGGCGAGCGCCGCGTCGATCGGCGAAGGCCACGCCCCGTACTCCAGGGTCTGCTCCAACTCCCCCACTCCTCTTCTCAGGCCGTGCGCATCAGGCGGTGCGCAGAAAGCGGTCGAGGACGCGGACGCCGAAGTGCAGCGCCTCGACCGGGACGCGCTCGTCCACACCGTGGAAGAGCGCCTGGTAGTCGAAGCCCTCCGGGAGCTTCAGCGGGGCGAACCCGTACCCGGTGATGCCCAGGCGCGAGAACTGCTTGGCGTCCGTGCCGCCGGACATGCAGTACGGCACGACATGTCCCTCGGGCGCGAACTCCTCCACGGCCGCACGCATCCTGGCATACGTCGGCGAGTCGACGGGAGCCTGGAGAGCCGGCTCGCGATGGTCGAACTCCCAATCCACATCGGGGCCGGTGAGTTCGTCCAGGGTCGTGGTGAACTCGTCCTCGCCGCCGGGCAGGTAGCGTCCGTCGACATAGGCGACGGCCTCCCCCGGGATGACGTTGACCTTGTAACCGGCGTTCAGCATGGTCGGGTTGGCGCTGTTGCGGACCGTGGGCCGGACGAGCGCGGCAGCCGGGCCGAGCTTGCGCAGCAGGCCGTCGACGGCGTCGGGGCTGCCGAGGTCGGCGTCGAGGCCGTACAGCGCGGCGAGTTCGGTGAGCGCGGCGCGTACGGTCGGGGTGAGCCGGATCGGCCACTCGTGGGCGCCGATACGGGCGACGGCCGCGGCGAGCCGGGTGACCGCGTTGGCGCGGTTGACCTTGGAGCCGTGTCCGGCCCGGCCGTGCGCGGTGAGCTTGAGCCAGCCGGTGCCGCGTTCGCCCGCCGCGATCGGGTAGATCTGCCGGCCGTCTCCGTCGTGGAAGGTGAACGCCCCGGACTCGCTGACGCCTTCCGTGCAGCCCTCGAAGAGGTCCGCGTGCCGGTCGGCGAGGAAGCCGGAGCCGTCCGCCGCGCTGGCCTCCTCGTCGGCGGTGAACGCGATGACGACGTCGCGTCGTGGCCGCAGGCCCGAGCGCGCCCAGTGCCGGACGACCGCGAGGATCATCGCGTCCATGTTCTTCATGTCGATCGCGCCGCGGCCCCAGACGACCCCGTCGCGGATCTCACCGGAGAAGGGGTGCACGCTCCAGTCCGCGGCCTGGGCGGGCACCACGTCGAGGTGGCCGTGGACGAGCAGCGCGTCGGCGGACGGGTCGGTGCCCTCGATACGGGCGACGACGTTGGTCCGCCCGGTGGTGCGTTCCAGGAGCGTGGGTTCGAGGCCCGCCCCGGCCAGTTGCTCGGCGGCGTACTCGGCGGCGGGGCGCTCCTGGCAGTCGCCGCCGCCGCGGTTGGTGGTGTCGATGCGGATGAGGTCGGAGGTGAACCGGACGACCTCGTCGAGTGCCTGCTGGTCAGCCATACTGCTCCTCCAGCGCGGCCGAGGCGATCGTGGTGACCGCCTTGAAGGTACGGATGCCTTCGTACATGGTCGCGTGCGTGTACGCCACCTTCCGCTCGCCGACGCGGTGCACGCCCGGCACGACGGTGGCGGCCATCGCGAGATGCTCGGCGTCGAACTCCACCGCCACGGTGAACGGGCCGTCGTCCAGGGGCTCTTGGCGTACCGCCAGGGCGGCGGCCTCCTTGGCGGCGGCGCGGATGTCGGCGGCGGTCCTGGCCGGGGTGCGGCACACGGCCGCGTACCGGGAGACATGGTCCTTGACGGCGACCTTGAGCGCCTCGGGCGCGTATCCGAGCGCGTCCTCGCAGGCCACGTCGTCGCCCGTGACGAGGACGACGGGGACTCCGTACTCGGCGACGACATGCGCGTTCAGCAGGCCCTCGCTCGCGCGTACGTCGTTCACCCACACCCCGGTGATGGAGTTGGCGAGGTAGGTGTGTGCGAGGACGCCCTCCATACCGGCGCCCGCGTGGTAGCCGACGAACGCGATGCCGTCCACGTCGCCGTGCTGCACGCCCTCGACCATGGAGAGGGACTTGTGGCGGCCGGTGATCATCTGCGCCCGCTCGTCCAGGTCCTCCAGGAGCAGATTGCGCATGGTCGAGTGGGCCTCGTTGATCAGCACCTCGTCGGCGCCACCGTCGAAGAACCCGAGCACGGCGGCGTTCACGTCCGAGGTGAACATCGCCCGGCACCGCTCCCACTCGGGTCTCCCGGGCATCACGTCGGCCGGCCAGGTGACTCCGGTGGCGCCCTCCATGTCGGCGCTGATGAGGATCTTCATGCGGCTCCGTCCTCTCGGGGTCGAGGAGCCCGAGGCGGCCCGCCGACAGGAGTAGTTGACATCAGTTCCCCTGTTGTCGGCAACGCCTTCCTGTCCCTGAAGGCGTTGCCGGGAGCGGGAGTCAGAGACCGGGAGTCAGGGAGCGAGAGTCAGGACCGGTAGTCAGCGGTCCGTCGGTCCCGGACGGTAGACGGGGCCGTGGGCGTCGTCGCAGTGCTCGGCGGAGCCCAGCGGTGAGGCGGAGATCCGGAGCAGGTCCCCGGCCTCGGTGTCCTCGCCGACATGGTCGACCTGGAGGGTGGTGTGGGTGATGCCGTAGCCGTCGCGCAGGACTCGCTCCAGATGGCGGCGTACGGAGTGGCAGTCGCCGTCCGCCTCGACCAGGACATGGGCCGACAGGGCGGCCTGTCCGGAGGTGATCTGCCAGACGTGCAGGTCGTGCACCTCGACGATCTCCGGCTGGGCGACGAGCCGGTCCCCCAGCGCCTCGGGGTCCATGCCGACGGGCGCGGCCTCCAGGAAGATACGGCCCGAGTCGCGCAGCAGCCCGTAGGCGGCCTTCACCATCAGCGCGACCACGACGAGCGTGGCGATGGCGTCGGCGCGCTGGAAGCCCGTGAGGACGATGACGAGGGCGGCGACCGCGGTGCCGATGAAGGCGAACAGGTCGGTCAGGATGTGCTGGTAGGCGCCCTCGATGTTCAGGGAGGTGCGGTTGGCCTTCGCGATGCACGCGGCGGCGGCCATGTTGACGACGATGCCGACCAGCGCGGTCACCAGCATCAGTCCGCCGCGGACCTCGGGTGGCGAGATGAGCCGCTCCACGGCCTCGACGGCGAGCCAGGCACCGAGCAGCAGCAGGGTGAGGCCGTTGACCTGGGCGGAGAGGATCTCCGCGCGTTTGAGCCCGTAGGTGAAGCCGCCGGCGGCCGGGCGGGCGGCGAGCCGCATCGCGATCAGCGCCAGCACGATGGCGGCGGCGTCGGTGAGCATGTGCGCCGCGTCGGAGAGCAGCGCCAGGGAACCGGCGATGACACCGACGACCACTTCGACCGCCATGAACGCCGTGATCAGCCCGAGCGCGATCCCCAGCCAGCGGCGGTCGGCGTCGGCCGACACCCCGTGGGCGTGGGCGTGGCCGTCAGGCCCATGGCCATGCCCGTGCCCGTGCCCGTGCGCGTGGTCGCTCGTCATCGTCCGCTGCCCCCTTGCCTCGGGTGTCCGAACCGCAGTGAAACGCATCGACCGGGGAATCACCAAAGACTGCATCGGTGACCGTTGTCATCTCCGTTAACACCCGCTCTGACCTGCGCAAACACTCAGAAGGGCCCGCGCGTCGCTCAGGCTCCGCAGGAGCGGAGGAACGCGCGGGTACGGACGGCGATCGGCAGCGGCTTGCCCGGCGGGCAGGGGTACATGTCCTGCTCGACGATGGCGAACAGATCGACGCCGAGCCCCTGCGCGGCGGCGAGGACCGGTTCCAGCGCGGGCACACCGGTCGGCGGCTCGCACATCACGCCACGCCGCACGGCGGGGCCGAACGGCACCCCGTTCGCGACGACGTCGGCGAGGATCTCGGGGTCGACCTGCTTGAGGTGCAGGTAGCCGATGCGCTCGCCGTAGGTCTCGATGAGCTTGACGGAGTCGCCCCCGCAGTAGGCGTAGTGACCGGTGTCCAAGCAGAGGCCGACCAGGTCGGAGTCCGTCGCGTCGAGGAAGCGTTCGACGTGCTTCTCGGTGTCGATATGGGTGTCGGCGTGCGGGTGGACGACGATGCCGAGACCGTACGTCTCCCTGACGGCCCGCCCGAGCCGCTCCATGCCCCGGGTGAGCCGGGTCCACTGCTCGGTGGTCAGCTCCGGGGGCTCGATGATCTCGGCGGTCTTGTCGTCCCGCCAGAAGGAGGGGATGACCACGAGGTGCTCGGCGCCCATGGCCCGGGCGAGCGAGGCGACCCGGCCGACCTGCTCCCAGGTGGACTCCCACACCGCCGGTCCGCGGTGCAGCGCGGTGAAGACCGTGCCCGCCGACACCTTCAGGTTCCGCCGGTCCACCTCGTCGGCGAGTCGTGCGGGATCGGTCGGGAGGTAGCCGTACGGGCCCAGCTCGATCCAGGAGTAGCCGGCCTCGGCGACCTCGTCCAGGAAGCGTTCCCAGGGCACCTGCCGCGCGTCGTCGGCGAACCAGACACCCCAGGAGTCCGGGGCCGAGCCGACCCGAATGCGGTCCAGGACAGTGCTCATGTCAGGAGGTCCCTTCGGTGGATGCCGCCATGGGTGCCCGCACGCCCGCCGAGTCTCGCACGAAGCGGGCGGCGGTTGATGGCTCGTTACCCCGGAGACCGACCGGGTGATCCTCCCGTGAGGAATGAGTCGTTTCATACTATTTACTTACGATATGTCAACAATGGGCCCTGTCCGTGGTCACTGAGTCTGTTCGTGATCACTCCGAGTTCGCGAGAAAGGTTCTCTGGTGAGCCGTAGAACGATCCGCAGTTCACGCGTGAGGTCCGCCACCCTGGTGTCGGCGGGCGCAGTTGCCGTAGCACTCAACGTCGTCCCGAGCACGACAGCCGTCGCCGACGCGATCCACAGGTCGGGCGCCGACAGCGCCGTGGCACTGCCCGGCCCGAAAGGGGCCGTGAGCCTCCCGGTCGGGGGCGGCGGCGACCACGACAAGGACCACGGCCGCAAGGGCAAACAGGGGCCGCAGGGGCCGCAGGGCACCACGGGTCCGCAAGGCCCTCAGGGACTGCAAGGCGTCCAGGGCCCACAGGGCGCACCGGGGTTCGCTACCGTCTACACCGTGGTCGGGCCGGCGGGATCGCAGTCGATCGCGAATTGCAACCCCGGCGATGTGGCCGTCGGTGGCGGATACCGCGAAACCTCCTCACTCCCCGTCTCCATCAAGGCGAGCCGTCCTCTCCCCGGCACCCAGGGCAGCTCTACCACCGGCTGGCAGGCCGTTGCCACGCCGGGTGCCCATATCGTCGCCTACGCCGTCTGCACCACCCGAACCGCGTGAGCGGCGACGGTCCGATACCGACTCTGTGCCCCGCGCGCAGGCCGCGAGCGACGGTGCCCCCGAGGATTCCTCCTCGCGGGCACCGTCGCTCATGGACGCGCGTCGCCATGACATCGCCTCAGCATCAGGTCCGAATGTAAGCACAAACCCTTGACAGGGAAGCGCCCCGCGGCCTACACCTGGGAGGCATCCGGGCCCGGACACCGGTCTTCCGGGCGGCCGTCGGCCTGTATCCCGTACGAGGAGCGACGCGCATGCCTGAGCCCGCCGAACGGTTCGACCTCATCGCCATGGGGCGCCTCGGAGTGGACCTCTACCCCTTGCAGACCGGCGTGCCGCTCCCCCAGGTCGAGTCGTTCGGGAAGTTCCTCGGCGGTTCGGCCGCCAATGTCGCGGTGGCCGCCGCGCGGCTCGGCCGGTCCACCGCGCTGATCAGCCGGACCGGCAACGACCCCTTCGGCGCCTATCTCCACCAAGCGCTCAAGGAGTTCGGGGTGGACGACCGGTTCGTCACGCCCGTGGACGCCTTCCCGACCCCGATCACGTTCTGCGAGATCTTCCCGCCGGACGACTTCCCGCTCTACTTCTACCGGCTGCCCAAGGCCCCCGATCTCGAGATCCACACCGCGGAGTTGGACCTTCGTGCCATCCGCTCCGCCCGCGTCTTCTGGGTCACGGGCACCGGCCTGAGCGACGAGCCCAGCCGCTCGGCCACGCTCGCCGCCCTCGCGGCCCGGGGCAGGTCCGGCATCACCGTGTTCGACCTCGACTGGCGCCCGATGTTCTGGCAGGACCCCGCGACCGCGCCCGCGTACTACGCCGAGGCGCTGCGCCACGCCACCGTGGCCGTGGGCAACCTCGCCGAGTGCGAGATCGCCACCGGGGGCCGCGAACCCCGCGCCTGCGCCGAGGCGTTGCTGGCGGCGGGCGTGGAACTCGCGGTCGTCAAGCAGGGCCCGCACGGGGTGCTCGCCCTGCACCGCGACGGTAGAACCGCCGAGGTGCCGCCCGTGCCCGTGGAGGTCGTCAACGGGCTCGGCGCAGGGGACGCGTTCGGCGGCTCGCTCTGCCACGGGCTGCTCGCCGAGCGGCCGTTGGAGCAGATCATGCGTCACGCCAACGCGGCGGGCGCGCTCGTCGCCTCCCGACTCGCCTGCTCCACCGCGATGCCGACCGAGTCGGAGATCGCCGCCCTCCTTGCACGCGCTTGACCGGCCCGGTCCACCAGGAACCCTGCTCGCGCGGGCGACCCCTGCCATCCCGTGAACGGAGCCTGTCTTGCGCATCAGCATCCGCGACCTCGTCACCCTGCGCGCCCGCACTCCGCAGGCCATCGCCGAAGCCGCCGCCCGACGCGTCCGCCGCCCGCTGATCGGTGCCGGCGGACGCCTCATGATCGTGGCCGCCGACCATCCCGCGCGGGGCGCGCTCGCCGTCGGCGACCGCCAACTGGCCATGGCCGACCGGGCCGACCTCCTGGAACGCCTGTGTGTCGCGCTGTCCCGGCCCGGCGTGGACGGCGTCCTCGCCACCGCCGACATCCTGGAGGACCTGCTGCTCCTCGGCGTGCTGAACGACAAGGTCGTCCTCGGGTCCATGAACCGCGGTGGCCTCGCCGGGGCTTCCTTCGAACTGGACGACCGCTTCACCGGCCTGCGCGCCGAGGACATCGAGCGGCTGCGCTTCGACGCCGGGAAGCTGCTGCTGCGGATCGACTACGACAACCCGGGCTCCCTGCGCACCCTGGAGTCGACTGCGCGGGCCGTCAACGAGATGGCCGCGCGCCGACTGCCGCTGTTCATCGAGCCGTTCATAGTGCAGCGCGTCGACGGCAGGGTACGCAACGACCTGAGCGCCGAGGCCGTCGCCCGGTCCATCGCCATCGCCTCGGGCCTGGGCGGCACCTCCGCCTACACCTGGCTCAAGCTGCCTGTCACCGACGACCCCGACGACATGGCCGAGGCGCTGAAGGCCTCGACCCTGCCCGTGGTCCTCCTCGGCGGCGAGGCCCACGGAGACCAGCAGGGCGTCTACGAGAAGTGGCGCAAGGCCCTCCAACTGCCCACCGTGCAGGGCATGGTGGCAGGCAGGGCACTGCTGTACCCCGCCGAGGGCAGCGTGGAGACGGCGGTGGACACCGCGGTCGGACTGCTCTGACGCTACGTCAGTTCCTGGGCGGTGAGCCGACGCCGGTAGCGCACGCCGGGCTGTCCTCCGACCAAGGTCTCCTCCACTGCGGTGAACGCGTTGTGCAGGAGTACGGCCGTGGAGGCCGGGTTGTCGAGCGCGGCCATCGCTGTCAGCTCCCGGAGGCCGTACTCCGTGGCGGCGACCCGGCAGACCTCCCCCACCATGGCCGTCGCCACGCCCCGTCCGGTGGCGTGCTCACCGATCCGGTAACCGAGTTCAGCGCGTCCCGCCACGACGTCCACGAGGTTGACGCGGCCGATCAACTCGCCCTGGTCGTCGAGCACCACGTGGAAGTGGCACAGGCCCGCTTCCTGTTCGGCGAGCCGGGCACGGAGCATGGAGGCGAACTCGGCGAAGTAGGCGTCACCGCGATCGGGCACGGACCGTGCGAAGTATTCCCGGTTCTCGCGTTCGAAGACCAACAGGGCGGGTCCATGGTCGGCCCGCAGCCGCTCCAGCCGTGTCATGCCGCAGAGCGTACTCCCGGATGATCACGCGGGGGCGCCCTGAGGACGGTGGGGTGTGCCCGCGACGATCCACTGCGACGGCAGATCGATACGGGTGCCGTCGGCCCGGTACTCCGTGAGGGCCAGCGGCAGTTCACCCCGCGCCAGGACCGTGAGGCCCGCCGCGCGCAGATACTCCGGCACCGCCGCGTCCGCCACATCGCCGGGGGCGATGCCGTGCCGGAAGACCGGGGCGAGCTTGGCCGGTGGGCCCTCCGGGCGCAGCGCCAGATCCCTGAGCATCCGCCCGGCCTCCTCGGCGAGTTCGACGAGGAAGACCCGGCCGCGCTCCCCCACCAGGGTCGCGAGGCCGTCGACGAGCGGCTGCCGGTCATCGGGTTCACACTGGTGGAGGACGCCGCGCATATAGACGTTGGCGTCGCCGAGTTCGGCGTGCAGCGCTGCCGCCTCGCTCTTCTCGGCCGCGTCCATCAGGCGGTATCCGGCCCGGCCCGCGGGGTCGGCGCGCCGGGCGTGGTCCAGGGCCGCCGAGGACAGGTCGGCGCCGAGGACGCGGGGGAAGCGGTCGGCGAGGAAGCGGGTCTGTGTGCCGTTCCCGCAGCCCAGGTCCAGCAAGGGCAGACCGGGATCGGTCAACAGCGGCTCGAACAGGGCGAGATGAACCGCCGAGGTCAGCTTCGGCTCGGCGTCCCACACGACGGCCCCCGGCTCGTCGGGCGCCTCGTGCCAGAAGCTCTCCCAGGCCTGCTTGTACCGACTCGTCACGCTCATGCCCGACTCCCCCGGGGTGCGACCGCGGCGCGGGGCAGGGTCAGCGCGAACCACACCGTCTTGCCGCCGCCGGTACGGCTGGTCCCCCACTCGCGGGCCAGCGTGCTCACCACGCGCAGCCCGCGTCCGTACTCGTCGTCCGGGCGCGCGTCGAGCAGCGTGGGCAGGGTCTGGTCGTCGTCCTCGACCTCGCAGAGCAGCGTGTCACAGCGCACCAGGCGCAGTTCGAGCCGATGGCTGTGGGTGTGCGTCACGGCGTTGGTCACCAACTCGCTGACCATCAGCTCGGCATGCGCGACGAGTGCGTCAAGTCCCCACGTGTGGAGCTGTTCACGGACGGCCGCACGGGCTCGGCCCACCTCGACGGGGTCCGGCGTGAGCCGCCACACGGCGACGTCCTCGGGCTCGATGCCGCTCAACCGGGCCATCAACAGGGCCACATCGTCCTTGCGGCCACCGCGGGTGTTGAGGGCGCGGATGATCGTGTCGCAGGCGTCGTCCATGGAGGCCGCGGGGTGGGCGGCGGACTCGCACAGCGTGGCGAGCCCCACCCCGATGTCCTCGCCCCGCACCTCCACCAGGCCGTCGGTGCACATCACCAGCCGGTCACCGGGCGCGACGGGCACGCGTACCGACGCGAAGGGCACACCGCCGACGCCGATCGGCGCTCCCGTGGGCAGGTCGAGCAGTTCGCTGCGCCCGTCCTCGGCGCGCACGATCACCGGGGGGACATGGCCCGCGTTGGCGAGGTGGAGTTCGCTCGCGATCGGGTCGTAGACGGCGTAGAGGCAGGTCGCGAGATAGGTGTCGCCGAGTCGCTGCGCCAAGTCGTCGAGGCTGCGGAGGAGTTGGGCGGGCGGCAGGTCGAGGGCCGCCATGGTGCGTACGGCCGTGCGCAACTGGCCCATCATCGCGGCGGAGTTGAGGCCGTGCCCCATCACGTCGCCGACGACCAGGGCGGTACGGGCGCCGGGCAGTCGCACGGAGTCGAACCAGTCGCCGCCGACCCGGCCGAGCAGGGTGCCCGGCAGATAGCGGGTGGCGATGTCACAGCCGGCCATCCGGGGCTCGATCCGCGGCAGCATGCTGTCCTGGAGCGTCTCCGCGACGTTCTCCTGGTACGTGTACATGCGCGCGTTGTCGAGCACGAGACCCGCGCGGGCGGCGAGTTCGGCGCCGGTGACCCGGTCCATGTCGTTGAACTCGACGCGCTCGGGGTGGCGCAGCAGGATCATGAACCCGAGCACCACGTTGCGTGCCTTCAGGGGCACGACCAGCATCGAGCGGTTGCTGATGAGCGGCCGGATGTCGCGCTTCTCGAACTGCGCGGCGATCACGTGTCCCATCTCCTCGCTGATGCGCGGTACGAGGACGGGGTCACCGCTGGTCATGCACTGGAAGAAGGGTGTGTGCGCGGGGAACGGCATGGCCTCGCCGACCGGTACGACATCGTCCCAGCGGCCCGGCTCGTCGGTGTGCTCGACGGCGACGCGGTGCCACAGGGTCGTCGTGTCGGGGACGCCTTCGGGGAACCCCTCACCGGCGAGGACCTGTTCCCGCAGATACGTACCGGCCACGTCGGTGAACCGGGGCACGACGGCCCTGCTGACCTCGATGATGGTCCGCGCCAGATCGAGGGAGGTGCCGATCCGGCCGCTGACCTCGTTGAGGAACTCCAGGCGCTCGCGCACCGCGACGTACTCGAGGTCCTCGCCCTCGTCCTCGGTGTCCTGCGGCATCGCCAGGCCCGCCGCCGCGGCGCGCGCCGCCCGCTCCCGGCGCGCCCGGCGTTCCACGCGCCGGGGCACACCCCAGTCCGGCGTGACTGGCACCCGGTCGCTCCGGCTGAACTCCAGGACGGGGTAGCCCAGTTCGAGGACCTGCTCGACGATGCGGGAGCTCTCGCCGACGCTCATGCTGGGCAGGATCTCGGGCAACCGGCGGGCGAGTTCGTCGGCGCCGGGGAAGTCGGTGTGCCGGGCGAAGCCGGGGGCGATGCGCTCGACCGAGGCGCCGTCGTCCCGAGGGTGCGGCGCGTCCGCGTCGGCGGCCAGCACCAGCAGCCGCTCCGGGCCCGGCCCCACCAACGGGTAGGCCCACCACAGTACTTCGCCTCTTCCCCGCTCCTCGGACGGCGGACGTTCCGTCCGTCCCGGCGACGAGAGGTGGGCGCGGCCCGCGGCCGGGTAGGACAACTCCCCTTCCAGCGAGGGCTCCAGACCGGGGCCGAGGCCGTCGTGCGCCCCGTAGGGCCCGTCCTCGCCCTCCTCGGGCAGGGCGCCGGAGACGGGCAGCAGATCTGCCGCGGGCAGGCCGACCGCGTCCTGCCGGGCGATGCCGAACAACTGCCGTGCGCCCCGGCTCCAGTGGGAGACCAGGCCGTCGCGGTCCACCACGACCACGGCGAGCGGGAGACGCCCGGACGCGGCGCCTTCCGTCGCGCCGTCGTCGGCCGGGAGACCGGGGAGCGCGCCCGTCATGGTGCCATCGTCCATGGCCCAGGCCCCTATCTCCCCGCGTCCGCAAGATCCGTACCGCACCACCACGGTACGGCCCCGGCAGGTCGCGATGTGTGGCATTACGCGAATTACCCCACGCGGGCGACGCCGATGCCGCACACTGGCCGTTGGCCCTACGGACAGCCCTCGGGCGAGCCCGACAGCCTCCCCTTCTCAGTCCTCGTGTCCGAGCTGCAAGTCCCGTTCCGTGCGGCCCCCTCCGGCGACCTGGAGCACCGTCGCCACCGGCGGGTATCCGGCCGCGATCACGGTGTACTCACCGGAGGACAGGTCGACGAACCGGAACGTGCCGTCCGCGCCCGTGGTGAGCGTGTCGACGACGTTGCCCGCGGCGTCGAGAAGCGTCACGCGCGCGTCCTCGACGGGCCGCCCGTCCCCGGCGCGCACGGTGCCGCGCAGCACCGCGCCGCCCGCGAGTTCGACGTCCTGCCGGGTCTCGCGCGAGGCCTGTACGGAGACGGGCAGGGCGGCCGGGCGGAACGCGGGCGCGCTGGCCGCGAGGGTGTACTCCCCGGCCACCAACTCGCCGATGACATAGCCGCCTTCGCGCCCGCTGCGGGTGCTCGCGACCACCTCGCCGTGCACGTTGGTGAGCGTGACGGCGGCATCGCGCACCGGTGTGCCGTCGGCCGTGAGCACGCTTCCCGCGAGGCGTCCGGCGCCGCCGAGCACGACGTCCAGTTCGACCGCGCGCTCCCCGACGGTCACCGAGACCGCCTGGGGCTGGTGGCCACCGGCCGCGGCGATCAGGACGTACGACCCGGATCCGGGCGTGGACAGCGCGTACCGTCCGTCGTCGCCGCTCGCGCCCCGTCCGATCTGCTGTCCCGCCACGTCGATGAGCGTGAGGGCGGCGCGCGGGACGACGGTGCCGTCGGGGTGCTGGACCGTGCCGCACACGGGGACTCCGGCGGCGTAGGGCGTGCGCGCGCGGGGGACCTGGGCCGTGAGCGGGGTCGGCTCGCCGGGCGTTGCGGTGAGCGGCGACTCGGCGGAGGCGTTGTGGGACACCAGTGGTTTCTCCTTGAGGAAGAAGGCGATGAGCAGGCCGAGGACGAGCACCGGCACGAGGTAGAGGAAGATCCGCGGCATGGCGTCCGCGTAGGCGTCGACGTACGCGCGGCGCAGGGCCGGGGGCAGTGCGTGGACCAACTGCGGGGTGATGGACTGGGCGTCGGGCAGTTCGGCGCCGGAGGGGAGGCGGTCCCGCAGGGCGTCGGAGAGCCGGTTCGCGAACAGGGTGCCGAAGACGGCGGCCCCGACGCTGCCACCGATCTGCCGGAAGTAGTTGTTGGCGCTGGTCGCGGCGCCGAGGTCGGCGGGGCGCGCGGAGTTCTGCACGGCGAGGATCAGGACGGGCATCACCATGCCGATCCCGGTGCCGAGCACGGCCATCCAGATGCTGTACGCCAGCCGCGAGGTGTCCACGTCGAGCCGGGACAGCAGCCACATGCCGACGGCGGACACGGCGCTGCCGAGGACGGGATAGACCCGGTAGTGGCCGGTCGTGCTGACGAGTTGACCGCAGACGACCGAGGCGCCGACGACCCCGGCCATCATCGGCAGCATCAGCAGCCCGGACTCGGTGGCGCTCGCTCCGTCGACCATCTGGAGGAAGGTGGGCAGGTAACTGGCCGCTCCGAACAGGGCGATGCCGACGACCAGCCCCACCAGCGCGGTGACGTTGAAGATCGAGTCCCTGAACAGCCGCAGGGGGATGAGGGGTTCGGCGGCGAACCCCTCGGCGATCAGGAAGAGGACGCTCGCGAGGACGGCGCCCGCGCCCAGTCCCAGGATGACGCGCGAGTCCCAGGCGTACTCGATGCCGCCCCAACTCGTCAGCAGAACCAGACACGTCGAGGCGGCGGCCAGCAGGAGCGTGCCGAGCACGTCGAGGCGGGCCTTCACGGTGGGCTTCGGGAGCTTCAGCACGACGGCGACGACGGCGAGGGTGATCAGGCCGAAGGGCACGTTGATGTAGAAGCACCAGCGCCAGGAGAGATGGTCGGTGAAATAGCCGCCGAGGAGGGGCCCGGCCACGGAGGCGAGGCCGAAGGAGGCACCGATCAGGCCCATGTAGCGACCGCGTTCGCGGGGCGGGACGATGTCCGCGATGATCGCCTGTACGCCGATCATGAGGCCGCCCGCGCCGACGCCCTGGAGGGCGCGGAAGGCGATCAACTGGTCCATGCTCTGCGCCCGCCCGGCGAGCGCGGAGCCGATGACGAAGACGGCGATCGCGAACTGGAAGACGCCCTTGCGGCCGAAGAGGTCGCCGCACTTGCCATAGACCGGCAGGCCCACGGTGGAGGTCAGCAGATAGGCGGTGATCGCCCAGGACATCCGCTCCAGACCGTGCAGTTCACCGACGATCTTCGGGAGCGCGGTGGCCACGATCATCTGGTCGAGTGCGGCGAGCAGCAGCGCGAGCATCAGCCCGAAGAAGACCAGACGCACCCGGCGCGGGCCGAGCGCCGTCGGTTGTTCGGTGGCGACCGGCTCCTTCGGCGTCCCCGGGACTGCGGGCGGCATGACCCGCTCGCCGTCCACGTCCACCACCGTCGTCACGCCCACGGACCGCTCCCCTCGTCGCGATTGCGCGGTCCAATTTCTCGCACCGCGCGACGCGTTCGAGCGGGACGAGTCGGCCTCGGGGCGGGCCTCGTCCGGGTATCCGCCGGTCGGAGCCCTGCGGTGGACGACCTGACTGCACTGAAAACCACTCGAAACGGTGAGCGTGATATTCAGCCGGATGACTGACGTACTGCGCTCCGGGGGCTCGGATCGCCGGATCCGCGCCCCCGTCGCGCGCGGGTTACTTCTCCACCTCGGTGGCGAGCTTGGCGAGCAGCGCGTCGTAGATGCGGGCGAGGCCCTTGGGGGCGAAGGTCCGCTCGAAGAAGCCGCCGATGCCGCCGGCCCCCTTCCAGGTGGTGGTGACGGTGACGCGCGAGCGGCCCTCGCCGGCCGGGGTGACCTGCCAGGTGGTGACCATGGAGGAGTTGCGGTCCTGCTCGACGAGTTCGCCGGAGGTCGGCTCGCTCACCTCGAAGAGGCAGTCACGGACGCGCTTGCTGGTGGCCTGGAGCTTCCAGTGCACGAGGGTGCCCTCGCCGTCGCCGCCCTCGCGCACCTCGTACTCGCTGAACTGCTCGGGCAGCAGCTTCGGGCGGGTGTCCCGGTAGTCGGCGAGCGCGTCGAACACCGTCTCCGCGTCCGCCGCGATGGTCCGCTCCGTCGTGGCCTCGACCTGCGCCATGACTGCCTCTTTCTGTCCGTGGGGTGGGGTGGCGCCATCCCATCACACCTCGGTCCACGCTCCGTGACGGGCATACGCGCGCGAGCGCCGTCCTCGGCCGCCGCCCGGAGAACGCGCGTCGTACGTGAAGGCGTTGACGGGACATCAGTTCTCCCTCCTGTGAGGGAACGCGCGGTGCATCCGAGCGCTTCGCGCGACCCGATCGGGTCAAGTGCTACCTGAACACGTTCATACCGCCGGACTTTCCGGGACGATGCGGCGAGGACCTGACATATACGGTCCGTCCTCCTCCGTCGAGGGAGCCCTTACATGAGAGAACGCGCAGCCGCGCTGTGCGCTGCCGCCGTGGTGGTGGCGGGGACGCTCACCGCCGTCCCGGCCGAGGCGAGCGCCGCGCACGGCGTGAGCATCGCCAAGGCGGCCCGACCCACCTGGAAGAAGTGCGGCACCGCCCGCTATCGGACGCTGCAGTGCGCGTCCGTCACGGTGCCGCTCGACCATGCGAACCCGCGGGGGCGGCAGATCAGCCTGGCGCTGTCGCGCGTCCCGCACACCGCGAAGACCTATCAGGGGCCGCTGCTGGTCAATCCGGGCGGGCCCGGCGGCAGTGGTCTGATGCTCGCCGGGTTCGTCGCCGCGACCCTGCCCAAGAAGGTGGCGGCGCAGTACGACGTCATCGGCTTCGACCCGCGGGGCGTGGGCAAGAGCAAGCCCGCCCTCACCTGCACGCCCGGCCGTGCCAAGCCGGTCCGCCCGGACTCGGTGCCCAGCACGCCCGCCCTGGAGCAGGCCGGTGTCTCGCGCGCCGCCTCCTTCGCCAAGGCGTGCGCCACCAAGTACGCGCGCGTGCTGCCGTACATCGACACGGTGAGCGCCGTGCGGGACATGGACGCGATCCGGCAGGCGCTCGGCGCCAGGAAGATCAACTACTTCGGGTACTCGTACGGCACCTATCTGGGCGCGGTGTACGCGAAGCTCTTCCCGCAGCGGGTGCGCCGTCTGGTGCTCGACTCGATCGTCGACCCCGGTGGCGTCTGGTACGACGACAACATCGAGCAGGACTACGCGTTCAACGACCGCCACCGGGCGTTCCTCGCCTGGGTCGCCAAGTACCACTCGACGTATCACCTCGGCACGGACCCGGCCGTGGTCGAGTCCAAGTGGTACGCGATGCGGCGGGCGTTGGCGAAGCATCCGGCCGGGAAGAAGGTGGGCGCCGCGGAGTTGGAGGACATCTTCATGCCGGGCGGCTACTTCAACGGCTACTGGCCGAACCTCGCCGTCGCGTTCGCCGCCTATGTGAACCGCCATGACCCCGGTCCGCTGGTCACGGCGTACGACAAGGTCGGCAAGGTCGACGCCGCGGGCGACAACAGCTACAGCGTCTACACCGCCGTGCAGTGCCGGGACACCGCCTGGCCGCGCGACTGGGCGCGCTGGCGCAGGGACACCTGGGCGGTGCACGCCAAGGCGCCGTTCATGGCCTGGAGCAACACCTGGTACAACGCGCCCTGTGCCTTCTGGCGGACGGCGCCGCTGCGGCCGGTGGACGTGGCGAACGACGCGCTGCCGCCGACGCTGCTGTTCCAGGCGACGGAGGACGCCGCCACTCCGTACCACGGTGGTGTGCGCGTCCATCGTCTGCTGCGCGGTTCCCGTCTCGTGGTCGAGCGGGGCGGCGGCAACCACGGCGTCACGCTCAGCGGAAACGCCTGTCTGGACCGGCACTTGACGGCGTATCTGGCGGACGGCAAGGTGCCGCGCGGCAGGGGTGAGGCCGACGCGGTGTGCGCGCGGCGGCCCGATCCCAAGCCGCTGCGCACCAAGGCGGCGCCCGCTTCCTCCCCCGGCTCGACGCTGCACGGGCTGCTCGGCCACCACGGCTGAGCCCGCCCGCCGACCCTGTCGGGGGCCGCGCATCCGCGTTGTCGGACCCGTGCTCCATCATGGACGCATGAGCGAACTGACCAGGATTCCGGCCCCCGACGGGGTCGCCCCCGCCGCCGCGTACACGCATGTCGTCATGGGCACGGGCCGCTTCGTCGCGGTCTCCGGCCAACTCTCGCTGGACGAGGACGGCAAGCTCGTCGGCGAGGGCGATCCGGCGGCCCAGGCCCGCCAGGTCTTCGAGAACCTGCGCCGCTGCCTGGCCGCCGCCGGGGCGACGTTCGACGACGTGGTCAAACTGACCTTCTTCGTCACGGACATGGCGTACATGCCCGCGATCCGCGCGGCCCGCGCCGCGCACATACCGGAGGACCGCCTGCCCGCCGCGTCGGCCGTGCAGGTGGCGTCGCTGGTGCGGCCGGAGTTCCTGATGGAGATCGAGGCGTACGCGGTACTGCCGCGATAACCCGTGGCCGGTCGGGCGGCGGCTGTCTACGGTGCGGTCATGAACGGCCCTTTCACCCTTCGTGACATGACCCTCGACGACTGCCGACGTGTCAGTGAGATCCGTATCCGCGGCTGGCGGACGGCCTATCGAGGGCTGATACCGCAGTCGTATCTCGACGCCCTCGACATCGACGCGGACACCGCCCGACGCCGCGCCCGGTTCGCGCCGGACGCCGGTGACGTGGTGAACCTCGTCGCCGAGCTGGACGGCGAGGTCATCGGCTGGTCGGCGCACGGACCGTACCGCGACGGCGAAGTCCGCACCGAGGACGCCGAGTTGTACGCCCTCTACGTCGCGCCCGAGCTGATCGGTACGGGCGTCGGCCGGGCTCTGCTGGCCGAGTCGGCACGGCGGTGCGTCGCGCGCGGACACCGGCGGATGTTCCTGTGGGTGCTCAAGGAGAACGCCCGCGCCCGGCGCTTCTACGAGCGGGCCGGTCTCCGGGCCGGCGGCGCCGAGGAGACGTTCGAGACGGACGGGGTCGCCGTGCCGGAGGTGCGGTACTCGGGCGTGTTGCCGCTGCCCGGTTGACGGTTCAGCGCTGCGGGGGCAGGCGCTGCAGGGCGTGCACGGCCGCCTCCGCGAGCGTCGGGTGCGCGAGCGCCTCGTTCAGTACGGGCCTGGCCCGTGGGTCGCCGAGGACACCGAGCCCCTCCACGCAGGCGAGGGCCACCTTGCGGTACGGGTCGTGCGGGCGCAGCCGGCGCCGCAGCGTGGTGATCAGCGCGGGCACGGCCTCGGGGGCGCGCAGCTCGACGAGCAGGCGTACGGGGTGGAGGGCGTAGGCGACGCGGAGTTCGTTGGTGGCGAGGGCGGCTGCCGCGCGGCCGGTGCGCGGATCGCCGAGCCGGGCCAGGGCGTGGGCGGCCGACGCGCAGCGCGGCGGGTCACGGTGGTTGAGCAGCAGGACGAGCGCTTCGAACGCCCGCCGGTCGCCTTGGAGTCCGAGCCGGAAGGCCGCCGACTCGCGGGCCCACAGCGGCTGTCCGGGTTCGGTCAGCACGGCGGCCAGGGTGTCCGGGTCGCTGGTCGCCGCCAGCCGCTCGTAGGCCGGCGAGCCACCGGACTCGGTCCGTAAACGCTCCGTGAGTGACCGCGACGCCTCGTCCATGGAGCCGAGGGTACGGGCGCCCGCCGGTCGGCGGGAGCTACATCACACATTCCGGGGGGTGGCGCGCTCGTTACCCGCGAGTTAAGCTCATTCGAGCGAGTTACCCACTCGTTCGACTTGCGGTGGCCTGGTGACGCAGCCACGGCAAGGAGCACTCCCACGCCCTCAGGGCCGTGGGTGCTGGTCGGTTCGGTACCTCAGGTACCCAAGTACGGCTCGGCTCCGGGACAGGGCCGGTCGGATCACGTTCCGGACGTGTGCGCGTCCGTGGACGATGCCGGGCGTGTGCGCTCGTCGGCCCGGCGAACACCCGCAACCTCCGCACTGTGTACGTCCGTTGACGCACCCAGGCGCATCTCTCAGTCGTCACCCCTCATCTCTGGAGTCCCGCGATGGCCACTCCCTTCTCCGACACTCCTCTGTCCCCTCTCAAGACCGTCGCCGTGATCGGTCTCGGCACCATGGGCACCGGCATCGCCGAGGTGCTGACCCGGGCCGGCCGCGAGGTCATCGGCATCGACGTCAGCGAGGCCGCGGCCACCCAGGCCGGTGCCGCGCTGGAGACGTCCCTCGCCCGCGCCGTCGGCCGCGGACGCCTCGGCGAGCGGGAGCGCGACGACGCCCTCGCCCGCTTCCGTACGTCCACGGATCTGGCGGCGGCGGCCGACGCCGACCTGGTCATCGAGGTGGTCCCGGAGTCGTACGAGATCAAGCAGCAGGTCTTCCGCGCCCTGGACGGCATCGTGCGGCCCGACACCATCCTCGCCACCGGGACGAACGCGCTGTCCGTGACCCGGCTCGCGGCCGACTCGGCGCACCCCGACCGTGTGCTCGGGCTGCACTTCTTCAACCCGGCGCCCGCGATGCGCCTGGTCGAGGTCGTCTCGTCCGTGCTGACCGCGCCCGCGGCCGTCACCGCGGTGACGGATCTGGCCCTGGACCTGGGCAAGGAGCCCGTCGCGGTGGGCGACCGGCCCGGATTCGTCGCCGACGGGCTGCTGTTCGGCTATCTGAACCAGGCCGCCGCGATGTACGAGGCCAAGTACGCCTCCCGTGAGGACATCGACGCCGCGATGCGGCTGGGCTGCGGGCTGCCCATGGGGCCGCTGGCGCTGCTCGACCTGATCGGCGTCGACACGGCCCGTACGGTCCTGGAGGCCATGTACGCCGCCTCCCGCGACCGGCTGCACGCGCCCGCGCCGATCCTCAAGCAGCTCAGCGAGGCGGGCCTGACCGGCCGCAAGTCGGGGCGCGGCTTCTACACCTACGAGGCCCCCGGCAGCGCGGTCGTGGTGCGCGACGCGCTGACCCCGCTGGACGGTACCGCCCTGGCGCCGGGCCGTCCGGTGCGCTCGGTCGGGGTCGCCGGTTCCGGCACCATGGCGTCCGGGATCACCGAGGTCTTCGCCAAGGCCGGGTACGACGTCGTCCTCGCCGCCCGCACCGAGGAGAAGGCGCAGGCCGCGAAGGCGCGGGTCGGCAAGTCGCTCGCGCGCTCGGTCGACAAGGGCCGGATGACGGCCGAGACGGCCGCGCAGACGCTGGACCGGATCCGGCCGACGGGCTCCTACGACGACTTCGCCGGGGTCGATCTGGCCCTGGAGGCGATCGCCGAGGACCTGGCGGCCAAGCAGCAGCTCTTCGCCACGTTCGACAAGGTCTGCAAGCCGGGCGCGATCCTGGCCACCACCACGTCCTCTCTGCCCGTGGTCGCCTGTGCCCGTGCCACCTCGCGTCCGCAGGACGTGATCGGCATGCACTTCTTCAACCCGGCGCCCGCCATGAAGCTGGTCGAGGTGGTCCGTACGGTGTTGACGGCGGACGATGTGCACTCGACGGTCCGTGACCTGTGTGCATCGATCAAGAAGCACCCCGTCGACTGCGGCGACCGGGCCGGGTTCATCGTCAACGCCCTGCTGTTCCCGTACCTCAACAACGCGATCAAGATGGTGCAGGAGCACTACGCGTCCCTTGACGACATCGACGCGGCGATGAAGCTGGGCGGCGGCTACCCGATGGGCCCGTTCGAACTGCTCGACGTGGTCGGTCTCGATGTCTCGCTGGCCATCGAGAAGGTCCTGCACCGCGAGTTCCGCGACCCGGGCCTGGCGCCCGCGCCGCTCCTGGAGCATCTGGTGGCCGCGGGCTGCCTCGGCCGCAAGACCGGCCGCGGCTTCCGCGAATATGCCAAGCGCTGACGGGCGCGGCGACAGGCCCGGGAAGGGCGCCGACTGGGGCGGACTGCTCGACCCGGCCGCCCACCCCCCGCCCGCGCGAGGCGGGGGGATCCCCGGGCATGCACATCACCCGGCGCGCATGCAGTACGTTCGGGGCATGTCCCAGCCCGCCAAGTCCTCACGTACACCAGCCGCGTCCGACGCACCGGAGAGTGCCGCAGGCTCTCGCGCCGCAGCCCAGCGGCTCAAGATGCGCCGAGAACTGGCGGCAGCCGCGATGGAGCTGTTCGCCACCAAGGGATACGAGGCGACCACCGTCGACGAGATCGCGGCGACCGCCGGGGTCGCCCGGCGCACCTTCTTCCGCCACTTCCGCTCCAAGGAGGAGGCGATCTTCCCGGACCACGACGACACCCTGGTCCGCGCCGAGGCGGTCCTCAACGCGGCGCCCGCGCACGAGCATCCGCTCGACACGGTGTGCCGCGGCATCAAGGAAGTCATGAGGATGTACGCGGCCCAGCCGGAGATCTCCGTGCAGCGCTACAAGCTCACGCGCGAGGTGCCGACGCTGCGCGAGGCGGAGATCGCCTCGGTCGCCCGCTACGAGCGGCTCTTCACCCGCTATCTGCTCGGCCACTTCGACGAGCACGCGCACGACGACGACGCCAACGACGACCCGCTGCTCGCGGAGGTGGCGGCCTCGGCGGTGGTCACCGCGCACAACCACGTCCTGCGGCGCTGGCTGCGGGCCGGCGGCCAGGGGGACGTGGAGACCCAGCTCGACCACGCCTTCGCGATCGTCCGCAAGACCTTCGGCACGGGGATCGGGGCCGGGCGCGAGACCGCGCCCCGTACGACGTCGGCGTCCGCGCTCACGCAGGGCGAGGTGCTGGTGACGGTGACGAGGACCGACACGCCTCTCGACGAGGTCATGCGCGCCATCGAGCAGGCCCTCAAGGGCCGCGCGTAGCGTTCCGCGACCCACTGGGCAAGACCGTCCGACCCACGGGCCGGTGGTGGCACTGAGTGCCACCACCGGCCCGTTCTCATGAGCGCTCCCCAGACGCGCCTTGATCGATCATCGCTCATCTGTCGGGTAAAGATTTCATTTGAGAGCAAGTTCTGGCACCCAGTGCCTTGCGGGGTGACACGCCGTGCCATACCGTGAGGGTGTCCGGGCGGCCGGCGTACAGAGAACCTCCGTACGGCGGCTGTCCCCGCAAGCCCTCGGGCGAGCGCGCCCGGACGCCTGCGTCACAGGCACCCTCCGCGCCACCAAGCGTTGCCACAGCACCACCTCCGCCGAACCGACGGCACCCTCCACCCGCAGCACACCGACGTCACCCTCAGCGTCTCCCTCAAGACTTCCCCCAGCTCTCGACACCGCTCGACGCCGTTCGACCGGGGAGACCCCACTTCGCCGGAGGCACCATCGTGAAGGACATCCTGGACGCGATCCAGTCGGGGACGGCCACGTCCGCCGACCTCGCCGCTCTGCCGCTGCCCGAGTCGTACCGCGCGATCACCGTGCACAAGGACGAGACGGAGATGTTCGCGGGGCTCACCACCCGCGACAAGGACCCCCGCAAGTCGCTGCACCTGGACGACGTGCCGCTGCCCGAACTGGGGCCGGGCGAGGCCCTGGTGGCCGTCATGGCCTCCTCGGTCAACTACAACTCGGTGTGGACGTCGATCTTCGAGCCGCTGCCGACCTTCGGCTTCCTGGAGCGCTACGGCAAGCTCTCGGAGCTGACCAGGCGCCATGACCTGCCGTACCACATCATCGGGTCCGACCTCGCGGGCGTCGTCCTGCGCACCGGCCCCGGTGTCAACGCCTGGAAGCCCGGCGCCGAGGTCGTCGCGCACTGTCTGTCGGTCGAACTGGAGTCCTCCGACGGCCACAACGACACGATGCTCGACCCCGAGCAGCGCATCTGGGGCTTCGAGACCAACTTCGGCGGCCTCGCCGAGATCGCGCTCGTCAAGTCCAACCAGCTCATGCCCAAGCCCGCTCATCTCACCTGGGAGGAGGCCGCCGCCCCCGGCCTGGTCAACTCCACCGCCTACCGGCAGCTCGTCTCCCGCAACGGCGCCCAGATGAAGCAGGGCGACAACGTCCTGATCTGGGGCGCGAGCGGCGGACTCGGCAGCTACGCGACGCAGTTCGCGCTCGCCGGCGGCGCCAACCCGATCTGCGTCGTCTCCTCGCCGGCCAAGGCGGAGATCTGCCGCGCGATGGGCGCCGAGGCGATCATCGACCGCAACGCCGAGGACTACAAGTTCTGGAAGGACGAGCACACCCAGGACCCCAAGGAGTGGAAGCGCTTCGGCAAGCGCATCCGCGAACTGACGGGCGGCGAGGACGTGGACATCGTCTTCGAGCACCCCGGCCGCGAGACCTTCGGCGCGAGCGTCTATGTCACGCGCAAGGGCGGCACCATCGTCACCTGCGCCTCGACGTCGGGCTACCAGCACGAGTACGACAACCGCTATCTGTGGATGTCCCTGAAGCGGATCGTCGGCTCGCACTTCGCCAACTACCGCGAGGCCTGGGAGGCCAACCGCCTCGTCGCCAAGGGCAGGATCCACCCGACGCTCTCCAAGGTCTACTCCCTGGAGGAGACCGGGCAGGCCGCGTACGACGTGCACCGCAACCTCCACCAGGGCAAGGTCGGCGTCCTGTGCCTCGCCCCCGGCGAAGGCCTCGGCGTGCGCGACGAGGAGATGCGCGCCCGGCACATCGACGCCATCAACCGCTTCCGGAACATCTGAGGTCGGCGAGGCATCATGACTGAGCGTCAGAGCGCGCAGGAACGCACCGAACGGGACCGGCCGTGGCTCATGCGCACGTACGCCGGCCACTCCACGGCCGAGGCGTCCAACGAGCTGTACCGGCGCAACCTCGCCAAGGGCCAGACCGGTCTGTCGGTGGCGTTCGACCTGCCGACCCAGACCGGCTACGACCCCGACCACATCCTCGCCCGCGGCGAGGTCGGCCGGGTCGGGGTCCCGGTCTCGCACCTCGGCGACATGCGCCGGCTGTTCCAGGACATCCCCCTGGAGCAGATGAACACCTCGATGACCATCAACGCGACGGCCATGTGGCTGCTGGCGCTCTACCAGGTCGTCGCGGAGGAGCAGGGCGCGGACATCTCCCGGCTCCAGGGCACGACCCAGAACGACATCGTCAAGGAGTACCTCTCGCGCGGTACGCACGTCTTCCCGCCGGGGCCCTCGCTCCGGCTGACGACGGACATGATCGCGTACACGGTCTCCCACATGCCCAAGTGGAACCCGATCAACATCTGCAGCTACCACCTGCAGGAGGCGGGCGCCACACCGGTCCAGGAGATCGCGTACGCGATGTCGACGGCGATCGCCGTCCTGGACGCGGTGCGCGACAGCGGCCAGGTGCCGCAGGAGCGCATGGGCGAGGTCGTCGGCCGGATCTCCTTCTTCGTGAACGCGGGCGTCCGCTTCGTCGAGGAGATGTGCAAGATGCGGGCGTTCGGCCGGATATGGGACCGGATCACGCGTGAGCGGTACGGCATCGAGAACCCCAAGCACCGCCGCTTCCGCTACGGCGTCCAGGTCAACTCCCTCGGTCTGACGGAGGCGCAGCCGGAGAACAACGTCCAGCGGATCGTGCTGGAGATGCTGGCCGTGACCCTCTCCAAGGACGCACGCGCGCGTGCCGTCCAACTCCCGGCCTGGAACGAGGCGCTGGGCCTGCCCCGGCCCTGGGACCAGCAGTGGTCGCTGCGTATCCAGCAGGTGCTCGCCCACGAGAGCGACCTGCTGGAGTACGGGGACATCTTCGACGGCTCGCATGTCATCGAGGCGAAGGTGGCGGCTCTCGTCGAGGAGTCGCTCGCCGAGATCGAGCGGATCCAGGAGATGGGCGGCGCGATGGCCGCCGTCGAGTCGGGCTACCTCAAGTCGCAGCTCGTCGCCTCGCACGCGGAGCGCCGGGCCCGTATCGAGTCCGGCCAGGAGAAGATCGTCGGCGTCAACATCTTCGAGACGACCGAGCCGAACCCGCTCACCGCCGATCTGGACACCGCGATCCAGACGGTCGACCCTGCGGTGGAGGCGCGGGTCGTCGCCTCGCTCCAGCGCTGGCGCGACACCCGCTACCAGCCGCCCTTCAACCATCCGCGCCCGTGCAAGGCGCTGGAGCGGCTGAAGGAGGCCGCCAAGGGCACCGGCAACCTGATGGAGGCCACCTTGGAGTGCGCCCGTTCGGGGGTGACGACCGGGGAGTGGGCCGGGGCGCTCCGGGAGGTCTTCGGCGAGTTCCGCGCGCCGACCGGGGTGTCGTCCGCGCCGGTCGCGGTGGCGCCCGAGGCGGGCACGGCTCTCGCGGAGGTCCGCCGCACGGTGGACGCCACCGCGCGCGACCTGGGCGTCGGCAAGCTCCGCTTCCTGGTGGGCAAGCCGGGTCTTGACGGGCACTCCAACGGCGCCGAGCAGATCGCCGTACGGGCCCGCGACGCCGGGTTCGAGGTGGTCTACCAGGGCATCCGGCTGACGCCCGAGCAGATCGTGGACGCGGCCCTCGCCGAGGACGTGCACGCGGTCGGCCTGTCCGTCCTCTCCGGCTCGCACGCGCAGCTCGTGCCGGACGTGCTGGAGCGGCTGCGCGAGGCCGGTGCGGCCGACATCCCGGTGATCGCCGGTGGGATCATCCCGAACGGCGACGCCGAACAGCTCAGGGCCGTGGGAGTGGCCGCGGTCTTCACCCCGAAGGACTTCGACATCACCGGAATCATCGGCCGTATCGTCGACGAGATCCGGAAAGCGAACAAGCTCGACCCTCTGGAGGTCCCCGCATGACAACGCCGGTCAACCGTCTGCGCCCGCGCCGCTCCTGCCTCGCGGTGCCCGGAAGCAACCCCCGCTTCCTGGAGAAGGCACAGGGCCTCCCGGCCGACCAGGTCTTCCTGGACCTGGAGGACGCGTGCGCGCCGCTCGCCAAGCCCGAGGCGCGGCACACCATCGTCAAGTTCCTCAACGAGGGTGACTGGACGGGCAAGACGCGGGTCGTGCGCGTCAACGACTGGACGACCGAGTGGACGTACCGCGATGTCGTGACGGTGGTCGAGGGCGCGGGCCCGAACCTCGACTGCATCATGCTGCCGAAGGTGCAGAGCGCCGAACAGGTCGTCGCGCTCGACCTGTTGCTGACGCAGATCGAGAAGACGATGGGCTTCGAGGTGGGCCGCATCGGTATCGAGGCGCAGATCGAGAACGCTCAGGGCCTCAACAACGTCAATGCGATCGCCGCGGCCTCTCCACGTCTTGAGACGATCATCTTCGGCCCGGCCGACTTCATGGCGTCGATCAACATGAAGTCGCTCGTGGTGGGCGAGCAGCCGCCCGGCTACCCGGCGGACGCCTACCACTTCATCCTGATGAAGATCCTGATGGCCGCCCGCGCCAACGACCTCCAGGCGATCGACGGCCCCTACCTCCAGATCCGCAACGTCGACGGCTACCGCGAGGTCGCCAAGCGTGCCGCCGCGCTCGGCTTCGACGGCAAGTGGGTGCTGCACCCGGGCCAGGTCGAGGCCTCCAACGAGATCTTCTCGCCGTCCCAGGAGGACTACGACCACGCCGAGCTGATCCTGGACGCGTACGAGTACTACACGTCCGAGGCGGGCGGCAAGAAGGGCTCGGCGATGCTCGGCGACGAGATGATCGACGAGGCGAGCCGCAAGATGGCGCTGGTCATCGCCGGCAAGGGCCGTGCCGCCGGTATGCGGCGCACCAGCACGTTCGAGATCCCGGAGGCGTGAGGACCATGCAGTTCGGACGCACCTACGAGGAGTTCGAGGTCGGGGCGACGTACAAGCACTGGCCGGGCAAGACGGTCACGGAGTACGACGACCACCTGTTCTGTCTGCTCACCATGAACCACCACCCGCTCCACATGGACACCAACTATGCGGAGAAGACGACGGACTTCGGCAAGAACGTCGTCGTGGGCAACTACATCTACTCCCTGCTGCTCGGCATGTCCGTACCCGATGTCTCGGGCAAGGCCATCGCCAACCTGGAGATCGAGTCGCTCAAGCACGTGGCGCCGACCTTCCACGGCGACACGATCTACGGCGAGACGACCGTGCTCGACAAGTGGCCGTCGAAGTCGAAGAACGACCGCGGCATCGTCCACGTCGAGACCAAGGGGTACAAGCAGGACGGCACGCTGGTGTGCGTGTTCCGCCGCAAGGTGATGGTCCCCACCGAGACGTACATCAAGGAGCGCGGCGGCGAACAGCCCGGCCGCCCGGAGCCCGAGTCGCAGGAGAAGTAGAGATGAGCCGCCTCGCCCAGACCCCCGGTCTGACAGACGTCCAGCAGGAGATCGTCTCCACCGTCCGCGACTTCGTGGACAAGGAGATCATCCCGGTCGCGACGGAGCTGGAGCACCGCGACGAGTACCCGCAGCAGATCGTCGACGGCCTCAAGGAGCTGGGCCTGTTCGGTCTGATGATCCCCGAGGAGTACGGGGGTCTGGGCGAGTCGCTGCTCACCTACGCGCTGTGCGTGGAGGAGATCGCCCGCGGCTGGATGTCGGTCTCCGGCATCATCAACACGCACTTCATCGTGGCGTACATGCTCAAGCAGCACGGTACGCAGGAGCAGAAGGACCGCTATCTGCCGAAGATGGCGCTCGGCGAGACCCGCGGCGCCTTCTCGATGTCGGAGCCCGCGCTCGGCTCCGATGTCTCGGCGATCACGTCGAAGGCGGTCAGGGACGGCGAGGAGTACGTCCTGACGGGCCAGAAGATGTGGCTCACCAACGGCGGTACGTCGTCCTTGGTGGCCGTCCTCGTCCGCAGTGACGAAGGTCACCCCGAGGGCACGCCGCCCCACAAGTCGATGACGACCTTCCTGGTCGAGAAGGAGCCCGGCTTCGGCGAGGTCCGCCCCGGCCTCACGATCCCCGGGAAGATCGACAAGATGGGCTACAAGGGCGTCGACACCACCGAGCTGATCATGGACGGCCTGCGCCTTCCTGCCGACAGCGTCCTGGGCGGCACCACCGGGCGTGGCTTTTACCACATGATGGACGGCGTCGAGGTCGGCCGCGTGAACGTCGCCGCACGCGGCTGCGGCGTCGCTCAGCGCGCGTTCGAGCTGGGCGTCTCCTATGCACAGCAGCGGCAGACGTTCGGCCGGCCGATCGCCCAGCACCAGGCCATCCAGTTCAAGCTGGCGGAGATGGCCACCAAGGTCGAGGCCGCGCATGCCATGATGGTGAACGCGGCACGCAAAAAGGACTCGGGGGAACGAAACGACCTTGAGGCAGGCATGGCGAAGTACCTCGCCTCCGAGTACTGCAAGGAGGTCGTGGAGGACGCCTTCCGGATCCACGGCGGCTACGGCTTCTCGAAGGAGTACGAGATCGAGCGTCTCTACCGCGAGGCCCCGATGCTACTGATCGGTGAGGGGACCGCCGAAATCCAGAAAATGATCATCGGCCGCCGACTGCTCGAAGAGTATCGACTCCAGGGCTAGATGCACCGATTCGGGGTGTTTTCTTCGCGAAGAAGATCACACCCCGTCAACACTCTTCAGCCGCCGACTCGGCTTCCTGGCTTGCCCAGTTGTGGTGCGCGACCGGTACGATCGCCGGAAAGCCGCCGTCCCCCGTTGAAGCGCGGCATCATCCGCTACGAAGGTCATCCATGCCCCACAGCAAAACCTCTGCACCACGCGACAGCCTTGTCAGCGTACGCCTCGCGCGCGGAGCATCGCCGTGGCTTCTCCCGACCGTTGCCACCGCAGCCCTCAGCCTGGCCCGGGCGCGCCGCTCCGGCGCCGCCAAGGCCGTGGCCGTACCCGCCACCGCACTCGCGGCGGGCATGCTGTGGTTCTTCCGCGACCCGGAGCGCGAGATCACCCAGGGCCGGGTCATCTCCCCCGCGGACGGTGTGGTGCAGAGCATCATGCCGTGGAAGGACGGACGGACCCGCGTCGCGATCTTCATGAGCCCGCTCAATGTCCACGTCAACCGGGCGCCGCTCTCCGGCACGGTGACGTCGGTCGAGCACATCCCCGGCGGGTTCGTTCCGGCGTTCAACAAGGAGAGCGAGAACAACGAGCGCGTAGTCTGGCATTTCGATACCGAACTGGGCGACATCGAAATGATCCAGATCGCCGGCGCGGTGGCCCGCCGTATCGTCCCGTACGTGCCCCAGGGCACGAAGGTCGAGCAGGGCGACCGTATCGGCCTGATCCGCTTCGGCTCACGCGTCGACCTCTATCTGCCCGAGGGTGTGGAGGTCGCGGTCGAGGTCGGCCAGAAGACCGTGGCTGGGGTGACTCGCCTTGACCGTGATTGATCCAGATACCAAGGCCGGCTGGGTGCCGGAGGCGGACGGAGTGGACGACGAGGAGGAGATGCCTCTCTCACTCCGCCTCTCGATAGCGGACACCCTCACCCTGGGCAACGCCACGTGCGGCTTCATGGCGGTGTACTTCACCACCACCGGCATCCTGATCCCGCATCTGACGGGCGGCGACGAGTCGGGCGGCATGGCCCGGCACTCCGCCGCCACCGCCGTGATCCTCATGCTCTGCGCGGCGATCTTCGACCTCTTCGACGGTCTGGTCGCCCGCAAGCTGCGCAGCTCGCCCATGGGCGCGGAGCTGGACAACCTCTCGGACCTGATCAGCTTCGGTCTCGCACCGGCGTACTTCGTCCTGGTCTACGGCATGGTGGCGGACGACGCGCACCAGAGAGTGGCCGCGGTCGGAGCGATCGTGGTGTTGTTGGCCGTGGTGCTCAGACTCGCCCGGTTCTCGTGCGTGACGATGAAGGACGGCGTGTTCCAGGGCATGCCCTCACCGTTCGGCGCGCTCACCGTGGTCTCGATCGTGCTCCTGGAGCTGCCGTTCTTCGCCACGCTGCTGGCGATCATCGGCACGGCGTGGCTGATGGTGAGCCGGGTCGAGTACCCGAAGCCGCGCGGCCGTCTCGCGGTGGCGATGCTCTCCTGGATCGTCCTGAGCATGGCGATGCTGGCGGCCTGGGCCTTCGAGGCGCCGAGCGGCACGCTGCTCCTCCAGACGGGCTGCGCCCTGCAGCTCGTGATGGGCGCGGTGATCCCGCTGTTCGCAACGGCTCGCCGGGTGAACACCTTCCGCGGCAACCGCCGTGAGGCGCGGACCGCACAGCTTCCGTAGCGCACGCCGCGCTCGGCCGAGGGCCCCGGACCGGGATGGTCCGGGGCCCTTCGCTTGTTCCGTTCGGCCTCGGCTTGTTCCGTTCGGCCTCGGCTTGTTCCGTTCGGCCTCGGCCCAGGTGCTCCGTGCGGCCGGTGCGAGGCTTCAACTCAGGTGCTCCCTGGCGATCCGTTCCGCCACCCGTTCCAGCAGCGGTCCCGCCTCGACGACGCAGCGCGCCGGGTCCGGCTCGACCTCCGTCAGCGGGTAGGCCCGGCGGATACCGGTCCGGGCCAGTTCCTCCGGCGTGAGCGCCAGTCGGCCGCACACCGCCACGACCTCCTTGCCCGCCGCCCGCGCAGCCGCCGCGACCCCTGCCGGGGCCTTGCCGTGCAGCGTCTGCGCGTCCAGCGCGCCCTCGCCCGTGATCACCAGCGACGCCCGCTCCAGCGCGGGCGCGAAGCCCAGCACGTCCAGCATGACCTCGATGCCCGGCCGGAAGCGGGCGCCCAGCAGCAGCGCCCCGTACCCGACACCTCCCGCCGCCCCCGCGCCCGGCGACACCGCGTACTCCGCGGCCCGGGGTCCGACGGCCCGCTCCAGCACCGTCGCGTAGTGCCGGAGCGCCGCGTCCAGTGCCCGCACGTCGTCGGGCGAGGCGCCCTTCTGCGGCCCGTACACGGCGGGCGCGCCCGTGGGCCCGGTCAGTGGGTTGTTCACATCGCTCGCGAGAACGAGGTCCACCGAGGCCGGCCGTGGGTCCAGACCGGACAGATCGACGCGCGCGAGCGCCGCCAGGCCGCCACCGCCCGGAGGCACCGGCTCCCCTTTCGCGTTCAGGAACCGTGCGCCCAGCGCGGACAGCATCCCGGCGCCCCCGTCCGTACTGGCGCTTCCGCCGACCCCGAACACGAGGGTGCGCGCCCCGGCGTCCAGCGCGGCCCGCAGCAGCTCCCCGGAGCCGTACGTGGACGCGGTCAGCGGTGCGCGGACGCCGAGCGGCAGTCGGTGCAGCCCGCTCGCCTGCGCCATCTCCACGACCGCGGTGTCACCGCGCAGCGCGAACGCCGCAGTGACCTGCCGGCCGAGGGGTCCCGCGACCCGTACCTCACGCCGTTCGAACCCGGACGCGACCGCCGCGTCCACCGTCCCCTCGCCGCCGTCGGCCACGGGCAGCGACTCGACGGCGAGGCCCGGTACGACGCGGCGCAGCCCCGCCGTCACCCGCTCCGCGACCTGTACGGCTGTCAGCGACCCCTTGAACTTGTCCGCGGCGATGAGCACCCGCGCTGCGGTGTCCGTCACCTGCGCTCCCCTCGAAATTCGAACGTATGATTGAATTCGGTCATGCGACCGTTCCCCGACGATCTTGTACAGGCTCAGCAGGCATGCTGTCCGCGAGTCCAGGAAGTGCCATGTCCGCGCTGCCGCCCGACGCACCGCGCCTGCGGGCGATTCTGAGGCACCTCGAGGAACAGCTCGCCGACAACGAGACCCTCGGCGTCTATCTGCGCCTCCAACGCGACGCCGTCCGCGCGGCTCTTACGCGCGCCGAGGCCGCCGCGGCCCGGACGACGACCGAGAACGCCAGAACCGGGAAGGTCGCGACCGGGCAGGTCGGCACCGGATACGTCATCGAGCCCAAGCCGTACCCCCATCACCCGAAGCCCGCGCTCATCCACCGCGCCGACTGCACCGCGCCCCGGCGCGACACCATGCCCGTCGCTCCCGAGCAGGCCCGGCTGGGGCTACGGAAGGACGCGAAGCACATCGCGGCGTGCGAGGTCTGCGCACCTGAGACGCCCGAGACACCCAAGCTTGCCTAAAGATATTAGGTAACTGCATAATCGTTGTCGCTGAATGGGAGGAAGGCTATGGTTCGAGTGGGGCTGACCCCTGAGCGGCTGACCCTGGCGGGGGCGGAACTGGCCGACGAGGTCGGGTTCGAGAACGTGACCGTCTCGGCGCTCGCCCGGCGGTTCGACGTCAAGGTCGCGAGTCTGTACTCGCATCTGAAGAGCTCCCAGGACCTCAAGACCAGGATCGCCCTGTTCGCGCTGGAGGAACTCGCCGACCGGGTCGCCGCCGCCCTGGCCGGGCGCGCGGGCAAGGACGCCCTGGCCGCCTTCGCCGACGCCTATCGCGACTACGCCCGGGAGCACCCTGGTCGCTATGACGCCGCCCGGCTACGACTCGACCCGGCAACTGCCGCCGCCAGTGCAGGCGTTCGGCACGCGCAGATGACGCGGGCGATCCTGCGCGGCTACGACCTGACGGAGCCGGACCAGACGCACGCGGTCCGGATGCTGGGCAGCGTCTTCCACGGCTACGTCAGCCTGGAGATGGCCGGAGGCTTCAGCCACACCGCCGTCGACGCGCAGGAGTCCTGGGCCTGGGTCGTGGACTCCCTCGACATCCTGCTGCGGAGCCGGACCACGTCCTGACCTCGGCACCCCGTCCGTATCACTTGATCAACAGGTTGAGGCAATGAACACCGAGCACGACTGGATCAGTACGCCCATCACCGCGGACCTCCTGCGCGGCTTCCTCGACCTGGAACGCACGGCGCACGGCCTGCTGCCGCATCGGCTGCCCGCACGGGCGCGCCGTCAGTTCCCCGACGGCCAACTGGCCCTGGCCGAGGCCCAGCCCTCCGGTGTGCGGTTGGTCTTCCGTACCCGGGCCACCACGATCGAACTCGACACGCTGCCCACCAAGAGGGCGTACCGCGGTTACCCGGCCCCGGCGGACGGCGTGTACGACCTGGTGATCGATGGCCGTCTCACCGCCCGGACCACGGTGCCCGGCGGCAACGTCCACATGATCGACATGGCCACCCAGGCCGTCGAACTGCGCGAAGGTCCTTCCGGCACCGCCCGGTTCACCGATCTGCCGACGGGTGACAAGAGCGTCGAGATCTGGCTTCCGCATGTGGAGGTCACCGAGCTGATCGCCCTGCGCACCGATGCCCCGGTCGAGCCCGCGCGGGAGAACGGACGCAAGGTGTGGCTGCACCACGGCAGTTCCATCAGCCACGGTTCGAACGCCGCCCACCCGACGGCCATCTGGCCGGCCCTGGCCGCCGCACAAGGCGAAGTGGAGCTGATCAACCTCGGGTTCAGCGGCAGCGCGCTGCTCGACCCGTTCACCGCGCGCGCGATGCGTGACACCCCCGCGGACATGATCAGCCTCAAGATCGGCATCAATGTCGTCAATGCCGACGCGATGCGTCTGCGCGCCTTCGGGCCCGCGGTCCACGGCTTCCTCGACACCCTCCGCGAGGGCCATCCGACCACACCGCTGCTGGTCGTCTCCTCCATCCTGTGCCCGGTCCAGGAGGACACCCCCGGCCCGCTCGCGCCCGCCTTCGACGGCGGCAGGTTGCGCTTCAAGGCCACCGGCGATCCCGCCGAACGCGCCGCCGGGCGGCTGACGCTCACCGTCATCCGCGCCGAACTCGCCCGGATCGTCGCTCAACGGGCGGCCGACGACCCGAACCTGCACTACCTCGACGGCCGTGATCTGTACGGCGAGAAGGACTACGCCGAACTCCCGCTGCCCGACGACATCCACCCGGATCCCGCCGGACACCGCCGCATCGCCGAGAACTTCGCACGACTGGCGTTCCGCGACGGCGGCCCCTTCTGCCCCTCCGCGACGCTCTGACCGACCGCAAGACACCGAGGTATCGGCCCTCGCGACAGCGCACACACCTGGGCGCCGTACCCGCATGCGAGCGACGGGGGCGTGGTGACGGCTCCTGTCACCCGTGCAAGTGAGTGATCAGTGCGTCCTCGACGGGGTAGGGCCGTTCCTCGGGCAGCAGTCGGGTCGCGGAGTCCAAGTCCCCGTCGCTGACGAGGGCGTGGATCTCGTGGGCGAGCGGCGTCACATCGCTGATGGAGACCGTCCACTCGTCCGCGTAGCGCCGTACGGCCTCGCCGGAGAGCCCGAGTTGAAGTGAACGGTAGGGCAGGGGCCGGAGGCGCAGATCGCGCTCCGGGTCCCACTGGACGCGGGCCGGTGAACGCTTCAACTCCCGTTGCCAGGTGGGGTGGTCGGGGTGCAGCCCGGGTACGTAACTGGACAGACACGCATGGCGCAGCGCCCACTCGAAGCCATCACGGGTGATCTCGACGGCCAGGACGGTCTCCTGCCCCGGCTTCGTACCCCAGCCGCAGCGGTACATCATCCACAGGAACGACGGCTTGATCCATGTCATCCGGTCCCGCTTCCACGCGGCGGGGAAGCGGCCCTGGCGCACCGCGGGGTCGCCCAGCTCCGGGGAGTACGCCTGGTAGACGGTGATCGTGGATGCCGTGTGGCGTGCGCGGATTCTGCGTGTCGGTTCTTCCATGGCGTTCAGGGTGGGACCGACCGCCTCCCGTCGGCCAGTGAATTTCGAACGGGTCGGGGGTGCGCTTCGAATTCCGTTCGCCCTGCGCGGGCAGGCGTTCTACGCTCGCCGCATGCCCCTGAACAGGCCCCTCGTCGCCATTCTCACCGGCGCGGGTATCTCCACCGATTCCGGTATCCCCGACTATCGCGGTCCGAACGGGCTGTGGCGGCGGGATCCGGAGGCCGAGAAGCTCGTGACGTACGCGTACTACATGGGCGATCCGGAGATCCGGCGACGGTCCTGGCAGATGCGTCGGGGGAACCGGGCGCTGCGGGCCGAGCCGAACGCCGCGCACCTGGCCGTGGCGGAGCTGGAGCGGTCCGGGGTGCCGGTGCGGGTGATCACGCAGAACGTGGACGGGCTGCACCAGCTCGCCGGGATGCCCGCCCGCAAGGTGCTGGAGCTGCACGGCACCGTGCACAGCGTCGTCTGTACGCGATGTCATGCGCGCGGGCCCATGGAGGACGTCCTCGCGCGGGTCGACGCGGGTGAGGAGGATCCGCCGTGTCTGGAGTGCGGTGGGATCCTCAAGTCGGCGACGGTGATGTTCGGCGAGCGGCTCGACCCGGTGGTGCTGGGCGAGGCCGTCGCCATCACCAAGGCCTGCACGGTGTTCATCGCGGTCGGCAGCAGCCTTCAGGTGCAGCCCGCCGCCGGGCTCGCCGGGGTGGCCGCGGACCACGGGGCCCGGCTGATCATCGTCAACGCCGAGCCCACGCCGTACGACCACCGGGCCGACGAGGTCGTACGCGAGCCGATCGGCACGGCCCTGCCCGCGCTGCTGCGCACGCTCGGCGACCACGGTGGAGAGCGCCAGAGCTAGACCAGGGCTAGAAGAGGGCCGCGCCGCTCTCGAAGTCCAGCAGGCGCTTCTTGCGGTCCAGGCCGCCGCCGTAGCCCGTGAGGCTGCCGTTCGCGCCCACGACGCGGTGGCAGGGCACGATGATGCCGATGGGGTTCTTGCCGTTGGCGAGTCCGACCGCGCGTGAGGCGCCCGAATTGCCGAGTGCGTCGGCCAGTTCGCCGTACGAGCGGGTCTCGCCGTAGGGGATCAGGCGTAGTTGCTCCCAGACGCGGCGCTGGAACGGGGTTCCGTCCAGGCGCAGTTCGAGGGTGAACTCCTTCAAATCGCCGGAGAAGTAGGCCTCCAGTTGGTCGATCGTCTCGGCGAAGGGCGTCTCGTCGCGGTCGCCGAAGCTCTCCTCGGGCGGGCGGTGGCGCTGGTCGGTCATATACAGGCCGGACAGGACGCCGTCCGTGGCGACGAGAGTCAGGGGCCCGTACGGGCTGTCGATCACGGTGTGTTGTTTCGCTGTCGTCGTGTGCATCATCGTCGTCCGCGTCTTCGTCGTCTGCGTCATGGGCCGTGACATGGGCTGTGTCACGGGTTGCTTCATTGACTGCTTCATTGACTGCCTCATGGGCTTCAGCCCCTTGGATTCCCTTATACAGGGAGGAAGTTGATCGGGTGGCCGTCGGTCGCCCACAGGTACTGGACCGCGTACGCCCGCCACGGCCGCCAGGCCGCCGCGCGTGCCGTGAGCGCGGCGGGCGTGGACGGCAGGCCCAGTTGCTGTGCGGCGCGGCGGATGCCGAGGTCGGTGGGCAGGAACGCGTCGGGGTCGCCGAGGGCGCGCATCGCGATCACGTCGACGGTCCAGGGACCGAAGCCGGGCAGGGAGAGCAGCCGCGCACGGCTCTCCTCCCAGTCGCTCTCGACGCCCAAGTGCAGTGATCCGTCGGCGAGTTGGTTCACCAAGGTGGTGAAGGTCGTACGGCGGGTGCGCGGCATCGCGAGCGATGCGGGGTCGAGCGCGGCCAGCGCACCTGGCGAGGGGAAGAGGTGGGTGAGCCCGCCCTCGGGGTCCTCGACCGGTTCGCCGTGCGCGGTGACCAGGCGGGCCGCGTGGGTGCGCGCGGCGGAGGTGGAGACCTGCTGGCCCAGGACGGCCCGTACGGCGAACTCGGCCTCGTCCACCGTACGCGGCACCCGGCGGCCGGGGGCCTTGTCGACCAGGGGAGCCAGCAGCGGGTCCGTACGCAGTTGGTCGTCTATGGCGACCGGGTCGGCGTCCAGGTCGAGCATGCGGCGGCACCGGCTGATGGCGACGGGCAGGTCGCGCATGTCACTGAGGGTGAGGCGGCAGGCGATGTGGTCGGGCCGCGGGGCCAGCGCCACGATCCCGTGGCCGTACGGCAGCCGCAGTGTGCGCCGGTACGCGCCGTCGCACCACTCCTCCACGCCGGGTACGGCCGTCGCGGCGAGGTGGCCGAAGAGGTTGTCGGGGTTGAGCGGGGCGCGGAAGGGCAGCCGCAGGGCGAGGACGCCGGGGGTGGTCACCGGCTGTTTCGGGTGGCGGCTGCGCAGTTCGCTCGGGGAGAGCGCGAAGACCTCACGGACGGTGTCGTTGAAGGTGCGGATCGAGGAGAACCCGGCCGCGAACGCGACCTCCGCCATGGGCAGCGCGGTCGTCTCGATGAGCAGCCGGGCCGTCTGGGCGCGCTGGGCACGGGCGAGCGCGAGCGGCCCGGCACCCAGCTCGGCCAGGAGCTGGCGCTCGACCTGGCGGGTGCTGTAGCCGAGGCGGGCGGCGAGGCCGGGCACGCCCTCGCGGTCGATGACACCGTCGGCGATCAGCCGCATCGCGCGTGCGACGAGGTCGGCGCGCTGGTTCCACTCGGGCGAGCCGGGGCTGGTGTCCGGGCGGCACCGCTTGCAGGCCCGGAATCCGGCCTGCTGGCAGGCTGCCGCGCTCGGGTAGAACGTCATGTTCTCCGGCTTCGGCGGCACGACCGGGCAACTGGGTCGGCAGTAGATCCGCGTGGTCACCACCGCGGTGAAGAACCACCCGTCGAAGCGTGCGTCTTTGGACTGGACGGCGCGCACGCAGCGCTCCTGGTCGGTGTGCATCCCGTTCCGCATGCCTCCAGCATCGACCACCGGCGGCGGCCGATCTGGCGAGAATCCGACATGTACGTCGGCCGACCTGTCGTTACCCCGGTGACACCCTCCCAGATGCGGGCGCCGTAGGAGGCCCGCCTTCACGATCGAGGCGTCACAGGCGCACGATGACCAGGGCGATGTCGTCCCGGGCGCCGCCGGTCACTCCCAGTCGCGCGAGCACGGCGTCGGCCATGGCCTCCGGGGCGAGGGTGCTGTACCGACAGGCGGCCTCGGCAAGCCGGGTCAGCCCCTCGTCGATGTGCTCGCGGCGCCGTTCGATCAGCCCGTCCGTGTAGAGCACGAGGGTGTCCCCCGGGCTGTAGGGGTGTACGGCCTGAGGGCGGACCACGTGCTGCGGCCGGGCGCCCAGCGGCGGGTCGGTGGCCTGGTCCAGCAGGGCGTATCCGCCGTCAGGACGGACGAGGATGGGCGGCGGATGTCCCGCGCTGCTGTAGACGATCAGATTGCTGCGGGGGTCCACCATGGCCTTGACGGCCGTGGTGTTCAGCGCCCCCTCCACCGAGCGGGCGTACAGGCCGAGCACCTCAAGGGCCTGGGCGGGCCGCCCCAGCGCCCGGATGGCGGCGCTCAGCGCGCTGCGGAGCATCCCCATGACGGCGGCGGCCTCCAGTCCGTGCCCGACGACGTCACCGACGGCCACCGCGAAGGAACCGTCGGGCAGGTCGACCACGTCGAACCAGTCGCCGCACACGTTCAGCGAGCCGGTGGCGGGCAGATAGCGCACCGCCACATCCTTGTGCCGGGAGAGGTCGGGCGACTGGAGCATGGCTTCCTGGAGCGCGAGGGCCACATGGCGTTCGCGGGTGTGGGCCTGCCGCAGCTCTTCGTTCAGCCGTTGGAGCTGCCGCGCCCGCGCGTACAGCTCGGCCTCCAGGGCCACGCGCTCGGAGGGCGGCTCGGGCGACACCTCCTCCTCGGTGCCATGCATGTGTACGTACGCGGTCACGTCCTCCGCCCGGTGGATGATCCAGGCCACCTTCCCGTCGGTGCCGAGGACCGGTGTGTTGATCGGGGACCACCACCGCTCCTCGAAGGTGCCGGGGCGGCCCCTGACGGGGATGTCGTACTTCATGAAGGCCAGCGCATCGGGCTTCCGCGTGGCCAGGACGCGCTGGAGCGAGGCGTTCAGGGTCGGCACCCCTTCGCCCTCCGGGTCGTACGGGTCGCGCGGGAAGGCGTCGAAGATATGCCGTCCGAGCAGGTCGTCGCGGGTGGTACGGGTCGCGTCGAGATATGCCTGGTTGACTTCCACGATCACCAGGTCGGGGTCCAGCACCAGGTAGGGGCTCGGTGTGGCGGCGAACAATGCCGCGTAGTCCAGCACCGACATCGCCACCTCTCCTCGTCGGCCTTCGTTTCTCCCTCGCTCCTCGCCCTTCGCTTCCTGTCCGTCCCTTCACGACCCGTCCCTTCACGCTACGGTCCGGGCAACTCGGACGCTCCCCGAGACCTGATGCCGCGCGGGCCGGTTCGAGGTGCGTCCTCGGGGTGGGAGCCTCCGTCAGCCGTCAGCGAAGCCGCGCGGCGAACGCCTCGTACGCCCGCTCGTCGAAGAGCACGAACCTGACCTCCTCGACCGCCGTCTCCACGGCTCGTACCGTCTCCACCGCGATCCGGGCGGCATCGTCCATCGGCCACCCGTAGATACCGGCGGAGACGGCGGGAAACGCGACGCTGCGGGCGCCGAGTTCGTCCGCGACGCGCAGCGACTCCCGGTAGCAGGAGGCCAGCAACTCCGACCGGTCCTCCTCGGGGAGGAAGCGCGGGCCGACCGTGTGGATCACCCAGCGTGCGTCCAGCTCGCCCGCTGTCGTGGCAACCGCCTGGCCGGTGGGCAGGCCCTTGCCGTAGTGGGAGGCGCGAAGGGCGCGGCAGTCCGCGAGGATCGCGGGTCCGCCGCGGCGGTGGATCGCGCCGTCCACGCCTCCCCCGCCGAGCAGGGAGGAGTTGGCGGCGTTGACGATCGCGTCGGCGCTCTGGCGGGTGATGTCGCCCCGTACCAGGACGATCGTGGTCATCGCTGCCCCAAGAGGATGGTGGTCATCGCTGTCTCAGCCTCCGCCACACGGCCTTCGCCGCGTTGTGCCCTGACATGCCGTGTACTCCGGGGCCCGGCGGGGTCGCCGACGAGCAGATGAAGACGGCGGGGTGCGGGGTGCTGTACGGGAACAGCGAGGGTTTGGGGCGCAGCAGGAGTCGCAGGCCGGACGCCGCGCCGGAGGCGATGTCGCCGCCGACGTAGTTGGCGTTGCGGGCGGCCAGTTCGGGCGGTCCTGCGGTGGCGCGCGCGAGGACGCGGTCACGGAAGCCCGGTGCGAAGCGCTCCAGTTGGCGTTCGATGGCGTCGGTGAGGTCTCCCTGCCAGCCGTTGGGCACATGGCCGTACGCCCAGAAGACCTGCTTGCCCGCGGGGGCCCGGGTGGGGTCGGCGATGCTGGGCTGCACGGTGATGAGGAACGGCGCCTCGGGGGCGCGGCCCTCCCGGGAGGCGGCGCGCAGGGCGGCGCCGATCTCCGCGCTGTTCGCGCCGATCTGCACGGTGCCCGCGACGCGGGGTTCCCTCGCTGCCCATGGCACCGGGCCGTCCAGCGCGTAGTCGATCTTGAAGACGCCGGGGCCGTACCGGAACCCGTCGTAGTACCTGCCGAGGCCCGCGATACGGGCCAGTGCGGTGGGCGAGGTGTCGAAGACGTAGGCACGCGCGGGGGGCAGGTCGTCGAGGCGCTTGACCTCGTAGTCGGTGTGGAGGGCGCCGCCGAGGTCCTCGAGGTACGCGGCGAGCGCGTCGGAGATCGCCTGGGAACCGCCCTGGGCCACCGGCCAGCCGCGGGCGTGCGCGGCCAGCGCGAAGACCAGTCCGATCGCGCTGGTGGCGAGGCCGTCGAGGGGGGCCATCACATGGGCGACGAGCCCGGCGAACAGGCTCTTGGCCCGCTCACCGCGGAAGCGGCGCAGCAGCCACGTCGACGGGGGCAGGCCCGCGAGGCCGAAGCGGGCCAGGGTGAAGGGGTCGCGGGGCAGCGCGCTCAGCGGCAGGGACATGAAGTCCTTGGCGAGCGTGTCCCAGCGGGTCAGGAAGGGCGCCACCAGGCGGCGGTAAGCCCCCGCGTCGCGCGGTCCGAAGGAGGCGGCGGTCTCGGACACGGAGCGGGACAGCACCGCGGCCGTGCCGTCCGGGAAGGGATGTGCCATCGGCAGGTCGGCATGCAGCCAACGCAGACCGTACCGCTCCAGGGGCAGCGCTCTGAACGCGGGTGAGTTGATCCCGAGGGGGTGCGCGGCGGAGCACGGGTCGTGCCGGAAGCCGGGCAGGGTCAGCTCCTCCGTGCGGGCGCCGCCGCCGATCGTGCCGCGCGCCTCGAAGACGGCCACGGAGCAGCCGCGCCGGGCCAGCTCCACGGCGGCCGTCAGCCCGTTGGGCCCCGCCCCCACCACGACCGCATCGAGCATCGACGGCACCTTCGGACTCCTTCGTCAGCCGACGGCCACATGAACATCAGGATAGGCCCGGGGACCGACACCTCCAGGGGCGCGGGGAACCGCCTCCGGCCAGGGATTCCGGTGGGCCGTCGCGTGGCTCGGGGTCCGTGGTCCTCCCTGCACGTCAGCCTTCGCCGGTCTCGGCGTCGGCCCTGCCGGTCAGCAGATCCAGTACCCGGCGGGCGGTCGCCTCGTCGCGGGCCGCCGTGAACGGCAGGGCGTTGCCACCCGTGATACGGAACGGTTCACCCGTCAGGGTGAGATGCACTCCGCCTGCCTCCTCGACCAGGAGGAGACCCGCCGCATGATCCCAGGCCGCCTCCCAGGAGAAGGCGAGGGCGTCCAGTCGGCCCTGGGCGATCTGCAGGTACTCCAGGCCTGCCGAGCCGCACGGGCGCGGGCGGACGCCCTGCGTCTGGAGGCCGAAGAGCGCGCGCTTCTGCTCGTCCGTCGTGTAGAGCGGGTGGGACGTGGCCACGTCGAGGTCGCGGCCCGGCTCCGGCGAGCCGGAGCGCAGACGCTCGCCGTCGAGGAACGCGCCCCCGCCCCGTATCGCCCAGGCGAGCTGGTCGTGGGCCGGCGCGTAGGTCCAGGAGGCGCGCACGACGCCGCCCTGGGCGAGCGCGACGAGGGTGCAGAAGCCGGGGTCGCCGTGAACGAACTGGCGGGTGCCGTCGACCGGGTCGACGATCCACACCGGGGCGTCGCCGTGCAGCGCTTCGTACGTCGCCGGGTTGAGGTGGACGGCTTCCTCGCCCACGACGACGGAACCGCGCAGCAGCTTGGGGAGCGCCTCGCTCAAGTACTCCTCGGCCTTGCGGTCGGCGTCCGTGACCAGGTCGTGCGGCCCGCTCTTCTCGTCCACCTCGTGCGCGGCGAGTCGGCGGAAGCGTGGCGTGATCTCGGCGGCGGCTGCGGCACGGATGGCTTCCTCGACGTCGGAGGTGCCGTGGGCGAGAAACTCGTCGATGGATTCGGGATCTTCGATCATGGCTCCCATGAGAGCACGCGCCACTGACAATCCCCAGCGGGCCGGTGCACTCCAGGTGGAATCCGCGTGAATTCGGCGCTTCTGGGCTCGACGGCGCGGGCGGTGCTCGGGCCGTCGGGGCTCACCTCCGCTCGCGCAGAGAGGACACCTCTACCGACGCCAAGCGCGCCCTGCCGGACGGCTCACCTCCGCTCGCACGGAGAAGACCTCTGTCCGGGTGTGCGGGGGTTTGGGGTGAACGGCTCACCTCCGCTCGCGCGGAGAAGACTTCTCCTCGGCGAGTGGCAACGTCCAGCTCGCCGGCTCACCTCCGCTCGCGCGGAGAAGACATCGACTACCGCAAGACCGCCGAACTGCCGATCGGCTCACCTCCGCTCGCGCGGAGAAGACGGACGCCGTCACGAACGTCGGCCTGGCTGACGTGGCTCACCTCCACTCGCGCGGAGAAGACGTCTACGCCGCGAACGGCCCGAGCCCGCTGGACGGCTCACCTCCGCTCGCGCGGAGAAGACGACCCCGATCTCGTCCACAAGGCGCGAACCCACGGCTCACCTCCGCTCGCGCGGAGAAGACTCCACCAGGACGAGTTGTGCGCCCATGTACGCCGGCTCACCTCCGCTCGCGCGGAGAAGACCCTCGCCCCCAGCGCCCCGCGTCCACCAACCCCGGCTCACCTCCGCTCGCGCGGAGAAGACGCACCAGCAGAAAGGGCCTGTGCGTGGAGGTGCGGCTCACCTCCGCTCGCGCGGAGAAGACGTGGCCTCTCATCTACCGGCATTACATGGGCGCGGCTCACCTCCGCTCGCGCGGAGAAGACACGGTGACGGAGACCGTGGCCCCTTCGGTGTCCGGCTCACCTCCGCTCGCGCGGAGAAGACACCGGCTCCAGGTCGTTGAGCCTCCACCCCGCCGGCTCACCTCCGCTCGCGCGGAGAAGACGGCTGCTGCGGAGGTCATCGAGCGCCGGATGTCGGCTCACCTCCGCTCGCGCGGAGAAGACCAGACCACCGAAACCGGCATCCTGGCCGAGAACGGCTCACCTCCGCTCGCGCGGAGAAGACGCTGCCCTGGCGGACGCCGTGTTCACCGCTGGCGGCTCACCTCCGCTCGCGCGGAGAAGACCATGTCGTAAGGCATCGCGCTCTCCCGATTCTCGGCTCACCTCCGCTCGCGCGGAGAAGACGGGGTGGGCGTACTTCTCCAGGATGTCGATGGCGGCTCACCTCCGCTCGCGCGGAGAAGACTCAATCTGATCCCGCTGAACCCGACGCCCGGCTGGCTCACCTCCGCTCGCGCGGAGAAGACGTTGGCGTCCTTGCCCTCGGCGGCCTGTACCGCGGCTCACCTCCGCTCGCGCGGAGAAGACTCCTCCGCGGCGAGTTCACCGGCGACCTCGAGCGGCTCACCTCCGCTCGCGCGGAGAAGACTCGCGCAAGTCCCGCGCCAACATGATCAAGGTCGGCTCACCTCCGCTCGCGCGGAGAAGACCGGCTCCTGGTCCTGGGGGGCCGGGGTGGTCACGGCTCACCTCCGCTCGCGCGGAGAAGACCGGCTCCTGGTCCTGGGGGGCCGGGGTGGTCACGGCTCACCTCCGCTCGCGCGGAGAAGACGCGATCCGCGCTACTCGACCAACCTGCGGACGCGGCTCACCTCCGCTCGCGCGGAGAAGACGACAGGGTGCGGCGGGTGACGCCGGTGAGCTGCGGCTCACCTCCGCTCGCGCGGAGAAGACGCCGGACAGGCGGCCGACCCTGGCCAGGTGGGCGGCTCACCTCCGCTCGCGCGGAGAAGACCGGTTGCGCTTCGGGAACTGCCGGTACGGGAGCGGCTCACCTCCGCTCGCGCGGAGAAGACTCCGGGAGGTGCCGCGCGGTCAGCCCCTGTGTCGGCTCACCTCCGCTCGCGCGGAGAAGACGTCGTGAGATCGATTCGTTACCTGCGGTGATGCGGCTCACCTCCGCTCGCGCGGAGAAGACAGTTGGGCTCGGGCGGCTTCGATGCCGTAGGACGGCTCACCTCCGCTCGCGCGGAGAAGACAGTCGATCCACTCGATCACGCCGACTTCGTGGCGGCTCACCTCCGCTCGCGCGGAGAAGACTCTGTACGACTTCCTCGTGCCCGAGGGGCGCACGGCTCACCTCCGCTCGCGCGGAGAAGACCATCTGCTCCGACTCCCTCCTGGTCTCTGTGGCGGCTCACCTCCGCTCGCGCGGAGAAGACTGGCTGGTGGTCATGGTGAAGTCTGTTCTGGTCGGCTCACCTCCGCTCGCGCGGAGAAGACTCCAGGCGCTTCTCGAACGCCTTCTCGTAGTTCGGCTCACCTCCGCTCGCGCGGAGAAGACCCTTTCTGGCCTGCACCGTTAGGGTCGGTTTGCCGGTTCTTTGCGATCTCTCGTGAAGGATACGAGCGTTAGCCCGTCGAAGTCGACCGGTGTTCGGCGTTGGGCGCCGGCGGTGCGTAGTTCAAAGCCCTGCTCGTTGTTGCTGGGGTAGGCCAGTACGGCGGTGCCGCCCGCGGCGCAGGCGGTGACGGATTCCCAGAGTTCGTCGCGGACTCGGGCCGAGACCGTGCCGATGTACAACTCGGGTGTGACTTCCAGAAGCCAGCGGGTGAGGGCGCCGCGCAGGTGGTCGGGGACAGCGGAGGCGGACAGGATGATCATCGAGGTCATGGCGGCTGGACCTCCGGGCGGTGAACGGTCATGGCCCGACTCCGTGGTTGGCTCCTCCGGGGAGGGATCCGGCTACTGGGTCCCAGAGGTCGACCAGTTGCTCCTCGGGGTCGGGGGCTTCTCCGGTGCCGTCGGGGTCGAGGAGTTCCTGGATGTCGTGGACGATTCGCGGTAGGAGACGGAACAGGCGTAGTCCGTCGCGGAAGGAGCGGCGGGCCTCTGCTTCGGGGTTGGTGGAGGCGTGGAGGGAGAAGGCCAGGGGGATGGTGAGTTGGGCTTTGTAGAGGTCGGCGATGTCGTAGACGAGGGCTTGCTGGTTGCCGCTGTGGACGAAGCCGAGTGCGGGAGAGCAGCCGAGGGCGAGGATGGCGGCGTGGACGATGCCGTACAGGCAGGTGTTGGCTGAGGACAACGCGAGGTTGACCGGGTCCTGCTCGTGCCATTGTGCGGGGTCGTAGGCGCGTCGGAAGCGGCCGATCTTGTACTGCTGGGCGAGGATCCGGTATTGGGCTTTGACGCGTTGGCCTTCCATGCCGCGTAGTTGCTCCAGCGTGGTGCCGGGCGGGACGGTACCGGCGCCGAAGCGTTTTTCGTACATGGCGGTGGCCACCGCAAGGCGGAGGCTGTCGTTGGCCCAGGAGCGGGCTTGACGCTCGAGCCAAGTGGTACTCAGGGAGTCCGGCTGGGCTCCGGCGTAGCAGCGGACGCCGCCGGAGCCGGTGACGAGAACCGTGGTGCCGTGCCGGGCAAGGGTGGCCAGGGCTCGTGCCGTGATGGAGGTTCCGGGGCCGAGAAGGACACAACTGAGCGCGGCGGTGGGCAAGTACACCGTTTCCCTGCCGCGTCGTTCGCTGGTCACCTCGGCGCAGACTCCGGTGTCGTCCTGGAGGACTCGAACGACGTCCAGGTAGAGGAAGGACAGGGAGTCGGCGATGCGGGGCAGCATGGCGACGGTGGGGGCTGCGAGTCTTCGGCGCGCTGTGGTGGCGGGTGGAGCGTTCATGCCGTTCCGCCGCGGGAGGGGGCGATGGTCAGCAGCCCGCAGCCGTAGGCCTTGCCTCGCCCGATACCTTCGGTGATCTTTGTGCGGAGCAGGTCGGGGTCGATGATGACGGCGGTGCCGTCGAAGCGTGTACGGGCGTGGCGGACACGCTGCTGGTCGCCGCTGCCACGATGGCCGCGGACGCCGGCGGCGCTGTCCAGTGGCTGAGCGTTGAGGGTGAGGACTTTCAGTCCGGCGGTGTCCGCTTGCCGTAGCCACCACTCGTCGGCGTGGGCGCCGTGGAGCGGGACGACGGCAGGGAGGTTGTACAGCGCACGGGTGGTGGCGCCGGGCTTGCGTACGGGGCTGGCGGTGCAGCGGAAGTTGATGTGTGCTCCGGAGCGCAACGCGGCCAGCAGAGGGGTGAGTTCGCGGGTGGCGGCTCGGCCGTAGTTCTTGGGCAGGCGGCTGAGGTCGGGCTGGTGGCGGGACTGCAGGAGAACGTAGGAGCCGGTGGGGGCGTCGTCGATACGGTGGAGGACACCGAGGGCGGCGCGCGGGTCGGGCCCGGCATTGTCGGGGAAGAGGGCCATCAGCCGCCGATGGAGTGCGACGGTGTCCCCGAGGTCGCGGCGCGCGTCGTGGGAGGCGGGGCTCGGGACGATGCGGGTCAGCCAGAGGGTGCTCATCGGTGGCTCCCTTCCCTGGTGTTGGTGGGCCGGACCTTGTTGAGGTAGGTGGCCAGGCTTGTGAGGTAGTCGGTGCCGAGTCCGCCCCACTGGGTGGGGGGCGGGGTGAAGGTGCGCCGGTACAGGGGCCTTGTCTGGTGTGTGCGTCGGCGCGGGTGGAAGGTGGTGGGCTGGTCGTTGATGCGTCCGGTCGGGTGGGCCGCGTCGGCTGGGTCGGAGGCGTCGGTGGAGGTGGGCAAGGGGAGCTGGTCGAGCGGTTGGCCGGCGAGGACCTCCACTGCGCGGATGGCGCTGCCGGAGCGTGGGGCGGTGGCGGCGATGGGCAGGTGCACCAGGTGGTGGAGGGCATTGTCGAGGGTGCCCAGCAGCAGGGGGCCGGTCGGTGGGCAGGCGCGTCGGCCAAGGTAGAGCGGCCAGCGCGGAGCGTTCAGTGCGCCGGCGTACTCCTGGAGGAGGTCGGCCTGTGCTGGGGTGTCCGGCGGGGACGTGATGGCCACGGTGAACGCGGCGTCGGCGAGGTAGTAGCGGTGGGACAGCAAGGTAGTGGCCTTCCCGGAGCGCTTCTTGCCCTCGGCCGTGGTCACTGTCTCGGAGGGGGGCAGGCCACCACCGACCGTGTGCAGGTCTCGTAGGAGAACGCCGGGGCGGTCCACGCGGACGGCGATCCGCAGGTGGGCGAGGTCGTCGATCGGCTCGCCCCGGCAGCGGCCCACTGCCGCTGCGAGGAGGCCGATGATGCCGGAGCGGGTCGGGAACGCGGCGGTGTCGCGCTGGTTGAAGTGGCTGTGCCGACCCCATGACTGCAGCGGACCGCTCAGATGAAGCAGCAGGCCCGGTTCCGGCGGGGCGGTTGCGGCGGGCTCGGTGGTCGGGGTGCTCACGCGGCGGCTCCGGAGCCGCCGGGGGCGAACGCGGTCTCGAGGGCCGCGGTGATCAGGCCGTTGAGGGAGGCGTGACGGTGTCCGAGGCCGTCGTGGTCCTTGGCGTCCAGACCGGTCCAGCCGGCGTGGAGGATGCCCTCGTTGCCCATGAACGTGTTCACGGCATCGGCGTATTCGGCGAGGGTGCCGCGGGAGGCGGCGGCGTATCCGCCGTCGGGGGCCGTCTGGACGGGCTTTTCGAAGGCCGCCGCCAGGGAGAGCGGCCGGTCGGCGCGGACGGTGAGGTGGATGAGGTCCGGCGGCGTGTGGGGGGCGGTGGAGTTCTTCTTCGCCTGCGGGAGGGACTTGATGAAGGAGTGCAGGAAGGCTTCGGTCAACTCCCGTGTGGCTGCGGCGTCGCCGCCGAGGTTGGCGGTGAGTTCTTCGAGGTCGATGGTGGTGTAGCGGTAGAAGGTGCCGGCGCTGAACTCGGCGTGGCCCATGTGGCCGCTGCCGGAGGAGTCGTTCCATTCGTCGGTGACGTCGTCGACGGCGGAGAAGTAGTCGATCTCGATGTCGGTGGGGTGGGTGGTCATGGCGTGGGCGACCTGGACCGCGCCGTCGACGCCCGCGTCGTCGACCTCGGCGAGCATCCGGCCGAAGAGGTTGATCACGCCGTTGCGGGTTCGAAAGATGGCGGTCACCCGGTCCTTGGGCAGGACGCTCTTGTCACTGGACTTCTTGATGTCCTTGGCCTTCTCCAGCTCCGCCCGGTGCTCTGCGGCCAGGTCGGCGAGCTCGGTGACGGCGGTCTGCGGCACGTACACCAGCGCATTGCCGATGACCTTGTTGACCTGGACCTGCTTGTCCTTCTCCTCGAGTTCGAACTTGATGCCGCTCGCGGCGGCGAGATGCGCGCCGGCCCGCGCGGCCAAGTCCTCTGGCCAGCCCCGCTCTTCGGCCAGCAGGCGGGCGACGCGCTCGCCGATCCGGCGCGTGCGCAGCGCCATCTGCCCGATGCGCTTTTGGAACTCGGTCCGCACGGCCCGCTTCCAGCACTGGCTCGAGACCCGGGTACGCAGAACGCCCCCGTACTGGACGGTTTTGACCGAATTGGTGTCGTCCCGGTTGAGGTTGGCGAAGGGCACGGTCTGCAGGACGTGGACGCAGATGAAACGGGCGGGGGGCTTGGCCGTCATGGAGATCTCCTTGCTGAACGAACTGGCAGGTGTGGGTGGTGAAGTGGGGTGCCTGTGGTGTGGGGCGGGCGGATCAGTCGTCGGTGGCTCCCGTCGGCTGGGCGACCTCGTCGCTGTCGCGCTTGTCCGCTTCGTTGCGGGCGTCTTCCTGGCAGTGGCGGTAGAAGTCCTGCAGCCAGCGGCGTGTGACGCGTCCGGAATGCCGTCGCCAGTCGACGAGGTCCTGCAGAAGTCGCGCCCAGTCCACGGGCACGTCCAGAGACCGCAGGTAGCGGACGGACGCAGGCAGGTGCCGGTGCAGGCCCGTGACGCCCTGCTTGCAGAGGATGTTCAGGCGGCTCTCCGCCGCGCCACGCCGCATCTGGCGGTCCCGGCCGGGACTGTTGATGACGGCCAGGGCGAACGCGACTCCGAGGCTCGTACCGTAATCCCGCCCGCCGTCATCGCTCTCCTCCGCAGACGTCGCCGCCGTTGCGGGTGGCACCTCGGCGCTGGGCTCGGCGGCTTCGTCGTCGGCGGAGTCGACCGTGTCGTCCGCGATGGCGCCCTGCCTGCGGGCCTGCTCGGCGATCATGGCCGCGATGGCGTAATACGCCCTCTGCATGTCGTCGCTGACGTCCGTCGGGACGAGGTGAGCGATGACCCGGTGCATACGCGGCACAGCGTCGAGGTCCTTGCGTACACCGGAGCGTAGAGCGGCGCGGGCGCCCGGCTCACGCTCGCACATGTGCAGGACCGCGTCGGTGAACTTCCGGTAACCGGTCAGTCGGGGCGTACCCACGGAGCGTTGGGAGGGAACGGAGGTGCGGGGAGGGCGTGAAACAGTGGTCACTGGTGAATCTCCTTCGCTGTCGTACGGCTCGGGCGACGTCAGGACGGACGGGGTTTGCCACGGCGGTCGCAGAACAGTTCGATACGGGCTTCCTCTACCGCTTTCGCACCGCGCTGTGTGCGGGCCGCCGAGGCAGTGACGTCGTCGAAGGCACGCATGGCAAGCTGAAGGAACGACGTTCGAGCGGCTGCGGCGTCCAGGCCGCCGTCGAGCGCGGTCCCGGTCCGGTCCAGCAGAGCGAACCGGTCCCAGAACGCCCGTTCCGCGGCAGGCCAGTACCGGGCGGCTCCCTCCTGGGCCCAGGCCTCCGCGCTGTCCTTCGCATCGTTCACATACGTGCGCCAGGCCCGGCGCAGAGCCCGGTCCAGCCGGTTACCGAACCGCTCCCCGAGCGCCCGCAGCCGCCCTACGGCGGGCTGGGTGCGGGCCGAGCGCTTCTCCACGAAGCCGAGCACGGGCGGGGTGACAGCGTCCACGAACTGGGTGTCCTTGGCCTGCCCGTCCTGCTCGAACCCCAGCGCCCGCACGCGCAGTTCAGATGATTCAGGCGATACCTCGATGGCCCATTCGAAGACGGCGGGCCGTCGTGGCTGCGCAACGCCGGGCGGATCGATCAGCAGCAGTGCGTCCAGGTCCCGCCACAGAGCCCGATGGGCGTCGGCAGGGCGCGGGTAGGGGTTGCCCTGCTTGCTGATCTGCCAGATCAGGTAGGCGTCGTCCGGTCGGGTGCCGCGCCCGGTGCGGTAGGCCCAGGTGATGTAGGCGTCCCGCACCCGCTCGCTGTCCTCCGGGTCGGGGACGAGCAGCAGAGCGTGCATGGAGCCGGCCGTCAGCCGCGAGCACGGGCCCGTCAGGGCGGGCGGTTGCTCATCAGGGTCGGGCAGTTCGTCCCACTCCCACGGACACTGATCGCGTTCCGCCTCAACCCCCCGCGCTGGTGGTACGAGACCGGCGAGCAGCGTCTCGAAGAGCGTGTCCCCCTCAGGGTGATACGAGAGGCTGGTGCGCAGGGGGCCCGCCTTGGCGCTGGCGCTCGTGACACCGTTGACTTCGCGGGCCGAGCAGCGCCCGGACGGCCCGTAGTAGTGCCATGTCAACAGGTTGAGGACCGCCTCCGCCGCGGTCGGCAGGTCAGGGCGTGGATCGCTGGCGTGTGTGAACCAGGAAAAATTGTTGCCAGAGGGTCGCGTCACCACCAACTTGTTCACCCCGGCCGTGTTGGACGGGTCGCACTGGTCCTTCAGTCGTCGATCCTGCATCCAGGGCCGACCGCCCGGCTCCAGATCGAACAGGAAGAACCGATCCCGGTAGCGGGCGAAGTAGTCCTCGATTCCCTTCTGGGGAAGGCGTCCTTCTTCCAGTACCTCATCGCGTAAGAACTGCCAGTTGTCCGGGCCGTCCTTCGCCTCGTCCAGGCCGGTCACGCGCGCGGTCAGCGCATACAGGATGCGCAGGAGCGCGGAGTGGGCGGGTGCGTCCGGGACGGCGAGCCCCTCGATCTCGTGACTGCGCAGCAGCAGGTCGAGCAGGCCCACGCGAGGAGGCGCGCTGCCCGCGTGGCCCTCGGCATCCGGTGACCAGCGCACGGGAAACAAGGACTCTTCGAGGATGTTCATGGTTGCGGGCATGGGGCTCCCGAGGAGGTACAGAATGAGGGTGGGGTCCCTGCGCGAGCGGGGGTGAACCGGCTGCCGTTGTGAAACGGCCACAGACAGCCAACCCCTTGCCTACGAAAGTAGGCGTACTCCCTCAAGTCCCCCAGGACCGGGCATACTTGGACGCTACCAAAGGCTGCTGTTGTAGGAGTCCTGTTTCAAGGAATCGGTCATAGTTGCTCGATTCCGACCTCGGAGATGCCGATCGTCCGGTCGCCGCAGCGGCAGCTCCACAGGCCATCCCCAGCCTTGGTCATCAACAGCACCGTCAGGTCCCGCAGGGCGGAGGACTTGCCCCAGGCGTCAGGGAGGCTCATCGAGGCGGCGTCCCTGACCCACTTGCCGGGCACCGGCGCCACGTGGGCGACGATGCGGGCTATGGCGTCCCGGTTCAAGGGGCGTCCTTCGGCGCCGGGCACAGGCACGGCACCAGCCGTGTCGAGGGTCTGCCGTCCGTCCTCCTGGACATAAACGCACAGGACACGGCCCGTATCGGCACCCAGCCGGGTGGTGAGCAACTCCTCGGTGACTCCTTCGAGTTGACGACTGATGAGGTGCAGATTTCCCTGGATGTCACCAGGTCCCCCGATGTCGACCATGTCGGCGAGATCCGTCTCCGCCATGGTCGACGCCAGGCGCTCGCCGTCCAGTACTCGCAGCTCCTGCTTGGCGGCGGCATCCAGCCCGTCGACGAAGTCGGGAGCGTAGACAGCGTCCACGAGTTCCTGCACCCCGTCCGGCACGACGATCCCGCCCGCCGCCCGTTCGGCCAGCAGAAGCGAGGTACGGATCAGCAGGCTGGTGTCGTAGACCGACCCCCAGCTCAGCGGCTTGTCCGTCTTCTGCGCCCGCTGGAACGGATCGAGAACGACCAGCCTGGGCCGGTCCTCCGCACGCGCCCACGCCGGACGCCCGCCCGGCCCCCTGTGGTGGCGGCGGCCACGGCCCGCACGCTGCAGCAACTGCGCCAACGGCGCAAGGTCACTGACAACCAGGTCGAAGTCGAGGTCAAGGGACTGCTCCACCACCTGCGTGGCGACCAGCACGGACGCCTCACGCACTCCCACGCGCTCCCCGTCTCGGGGCTTTCCGTACGCAGCCTCGCACTCCGTGGTGATGCGTTGCCTGGCGTTGGCCGGGAAGCGTGAATGCAGCAGACGCACACCACCCTCGCGGGCCGCCAACTCAGGGAATGCCGCGCGCAGATCGCGGAAAGTCCGCTGTGCCTCGGCGACCGTCGTACAGCACACCAGCGCCGTCCCGCCCTCCTCGACCACCGGCCGCAACTCCTCCCTCAATGCCGCCCGCCGCCCGCCAGGGCTCACAGGCGAGCCGGGAGCAGCCGAGAGCACGTCCCAGGCCACACGGCGCACGGCGACATCCAGCGTGCGGGGGCGGCCGGTACTGGTCGTCCGCGGCAGCGACACCTCACCGGTCTCCGCGCTCGCATACAGCCAGCCGGGATAGCGGGGCTCGATATCAGCCGACTCCACGAACCCGGCACCACGGCGGTAGGCGTTGACCAGCGAAGCCGCCGTGCTGCCGGTCAGTGTGGCCGACAACAGCACCACCGGGGCCCTGAAAGCGCCCAGCCACTCCAGCAGGGTCAACAGCAGCTTGTGCATCCACGGCCCATACGCATGAGCCTCATCCACGAGGAAGACCTTCTCGAACAGGCCCAGCAGGCGCAGCACGTTGTAGCGCAACGGCAGGACACCGCTCAGCACCTGGTCGATCGTGCCGACCGACAGCGGGGCCAGGAAGCCGCGCTTCGGCCCGCGCAGCCAGGCGTCCGCCTCGACTGCCGTCGCACCGTCCGCACTGATCGTGTCCGGGGACTGCTGTGGTTCGTCGTCCGAGGCATCGCTCGTACCCTGCGCGTACAGCGGGTTGAGCCACGCCATGGAGTGCAGCAGCGTCAGCGCGCGTTCACCACCAAGAGCGCCTGAGGCGAACGAGCGGACGCGCCCGAACATCGCATCCGCCGTCGCCATGGTCGGCAGCGCCATATACAGACCGCGCGCGCCTGCCACCCTGCCAAGCACCGAGGCCGCGTACAGCGCGGCCTCGGTCTTCCCGTCCCCCGTCGGCGCGGTCACCAGCACCAAACCCGAGCCGTGCTGCGCCACCAGCCCAGGAAGTTGGGCGACCACATCTGCCTGCAACGGATTGGGTTCGAAAGGGAACATCTCGCCGAAGTCGGCGGCATCGAAGCTGGCTCGCCCCAGCCGGGCAGCCGCCACCAGCCCTGGCGCGGCAGCCGTGGCGCGCTTGAAGTGCGCGTCGATCTCGTCGGGGCTCCCCTGCCAGGAGGCAGGAGGACGCACCGCAACGATCGCCTGAGTCTGACTCGCCAGCCAGTCGGCAGTGATCACCAGCCCCGCAAGAACCACCGCAAGATCAGCGGACAGCGCGCCAGTCGGTACAGCGTGGGCACCCGTCACCCGTCGTAACTCCTCGAAGTGCAGGCGCCGTTGACCAGCCCAGCCTTCCTCCCCCAACCCCATCTGATACCGGCTGGGACAGCGCATGTGAGACGCCGACAGCGTCGCACCGAACAAGCCATGATGGCCGCCGAGAAGTTGCGCCACCCAGTGTGCCAAGGGTGCACCGGAACCCTCCGATGTCGCCTTGACACGCCGGTTCGGATACTCGGCATCGGCCAGCAGCCCGACAAGAGACCAGTGGGTCGCCATCTCGTGCCGGAAGCCACGATCCCGTTCGGCCCCCGGCGCGAACAGGTACTCGGGCTCATCACGCACAGCGTCGAACAACTCGGGAACCTGCGCTTGGAACACCGGAGTGATCTTCCCAAGGTCGTGCAGTCCAGCCCACAGAGACAAGACCGACCGACAGTCATCCACACCCAAGCCCAACTGCTGGGCAAAGCGACCACGCGCCCGTTCATCCAAAAGCTCATCCCACAGCACCGCGAACACCGCGGCCACGTCCAGTAGATGGCACATCACCGGATAGGCACGGCTGAGCCCGTGCTCCTTTCCCCACAGACGAGGGTCCGGGCAGGCACAAGCAGGCAGCGCACCTTGAGGCTCCGTCATGGAGTACTTGCTATCAGGCACCACTGACAACGACGCTGAGCAGCGAGAACACCGAACACAGGGGACACGGGGGATCTACACTGCCTATCCGAGCGAGCACACCGAATGACCACTGCGACTGGATGGCATCATGCGTAAAGGAATTGCAATGTGCCCATAGCCGTGCAGGTCAGGAAGGGTCTTCTCCGCGCGAGCGGAGGTGAGCCGACCTCGCCGCGCTCCTCGAACTGGGACTCCGCGTCTTCTCCGCGCGAGCGGAGGTGAGCCGCCCGCCGAGGACCCAACCGCCATCCCCCACCTGTCTTCTCCGCGCGAGCGGAGGTGAGCCGGGCGCGCAGGGCCAGGAGAGCCGGGGCGAGGGGTCTTCTCCGCGCGAGCGGAGGTGAGCCGGCCCGCAGAGTGACCCTGGCAACGGGCCACGAGTCTTCTCCGCGCGAGCGGAGGTGAGCCGTCGTCCGCGGCGCTATCCAGAGCCGCGTCGGCGTCTTCTCCGCGCGAGCGGAGGTGAGCCTCGTCTCGCTGCCGCTGGCCCAACTGTGCGTGCGTCTTCTCCGCGCGAGCGGAGGTGAGCCGGTCAGTGAGGCTCCATGACGAGCCGCGCTTCCGTCTTCTCCGCGCGAGCGGAGGTGAGCCGCATCGGCCGGCTTGTCGAGAACGGCTGGCTGAGTCTTCTCCGCGCGAGCGGAGGTGAGCCGCCGGTCGGTGACGACATACGGGAGGGCAAGGCGTCTTCTCCGCGCGAGCGGAGGTGAGCCGCAGCGGTCCAGGTCGGGCACGTAGTGGATCATGTCTTCTCCGCGCGAGCGGAGGTGAGCCAGAGGCAGGCGAGGCAGGTTTCGTGAACGTGGCGTCTTCTCCGCGCGAGCGGAGGTGAGCCGGACACCGTCGATGTCCTGGGAAGCGCGGGAAGGTCTTCTCCGCGCGAGCGGAGGTGAGCCGGCACAGGAAGCAGTGCAGGACCTGGCCGTTGCGTCTTCTCCGCGCGAGCGGAGGTGAGCCGAGGTCGACCCCGACGACTTCGAGTCGGAGGACGTCTTCTCCGCGCGAGCGGAGGTAAGCCGCCGTCCGTGCCGAGCGTCTGGTCCACGTGCTTGTCTTCTCCGCGCGAGCGGAGGTGAGCCGCCGCCGACCAGGATGAGTACGGGATGGCGGGGGTCCCCTCCGGCGAACGGAGGTGAGCCGCTGGCCAAGACCTCGCTGACGTCGTCGTAGGCGTCCTCTCCGCGCCAGCTGAGTTGAGCCGTCCCCTCTTTCAGGTCAGGAGCCTGGTCGTCCCCCGAACGCCCAGCCGTCAGACGGCCGTCGACCGGAGTTGGTGCGGCATGTTCCAGCCTTCGGCGAGTCTCGACGGGTGCACGTTGCGTCCACCGCCGAAGAACTCGCAGAACTTCATGATCAGCGGGTCCCCCCGAGCGGGTCCACGTAGGTGCGTTCCCGGGATGGCGAGTTCCTTCTCGACATGGGCGCGTAGCACTTCGACCTGGAAGGCGGTGGCATGCATATCGGGGCCGCCGAAGGGGTGCTTCGCGATGACCCGGCACTCCAACTGGACCGGACACTCCGCGACTCGGGGGGATCGGACCAGATCCGATGTCTGTTCGGACAGTT
>NZ_JAMWMR010000016.1 GCF_023887685.1 Streptomyces macrolidinus
GAAACCGGCCGGAGACGGGGTATCAACATATCTGGCGTTGACTTTTGGCACACTGTTGAGTTCTCAAGGAACGGACGCTTCCTTCGTACTCACCCGAGAGACTCTCTCAGGCTTTCCTCCGGGCGCTTTCCCTTCGGTGTTTCCGACTCTATCAGATCTTTCCGATCCGATTTCCTCGGTGCTTTCAAGGTTCCCGCTCTCGCGTTTCCCTTTCCGGCGGATCCGACTTTATCAGAGATTCTGAGTCGGAATTTCCACCCGCTGCGGTCGGTCCCTGGCACACGTCGGCGCCGGGGGCTTCCCTGCTGGCGGAGCCGTAAACGTACTGGAACGGGGCGCCCCGATGCAAATCGAGGCGCCCCGCTCCGGCTGTGCCCGTGCTCGGTCGTTGACGGAACGTCAGACCTCGACGACCACAGGCAGGATCATCGGCCTGCGCCGGTACGTGTCCGAGACCCACTTGCCCAGGGTCCGGCGCATGAGCTGCTGCAACTGGTGAGGCTCGACGACCCCGTCCTGCGCCGACCTCTCCAGCACTTCCGTGACCTTGGGGAGCACGGCGGCGAAGGCCGAGTCGTCGATACCCGAGCCACGGGCCTGGACATGGGGACCACCGGTGATCTTGCCCGTGGACGAGTCGACCACGACGAAGACCGAGATGATGCCCTCGTCACCGAGGATCTTGCGGTCCTTGAGCGCGGGCTCGCCGACGTCACCGACCGAGAGGCCGTCGACGTACACGTACCCCGCCTGGACCTTGCCGGAGATCCTCGCCTTGCCCTCGACGAGGTCGACAGCGATGCCGTCCTCGGCGATGACGATCCGGTCGTGCGGCACCCCGGTCAGCGCGCCCAGCTCCGCGTTCGCCCGCAGATGGCGCCACTCGCCGTGGACCGGCATCAGGTTCCTGGGCCGGCAGATGTTGTAGAAGTACAGCAGCTCGCCCGCGGACGCGTGGCCCGAGACGTGCACCTTGGCGTTGCCCTTGTGCACGACGTTCGCGCCCCACCGCGTCAGGCCGTTGATCACGCGGTACACCGCGTTCTCGTTGCCCGGGATCAGCGAGGACGCCAGGATCACCGTGTCGCCCTCGACGATGCGGATCTGGTGGTCCCTGTTGGCCATGCGCGACAGGGCGGCCATCGGCTCGCCTTGGGAGCCCGTACAGACCAGGACCACCTCGTGGTCCGGCAGGTCGTCCAGCGTCCGTACGTCCACGACCAGGCCCGGCGGGACCTTCAGATAGCCCAGGTCCCGCGCGATGCCCATGTTGCGGACCATCGAGCGGCCGACGAAGGCCACCCGGCGGCCGTACTCGTGCGCCGCGTCCAGGATCTGCTGGATCCGGTGGACATGGCTGGCGAAGCTCGCCACGATGATCCGCTTGCGGGCACCCGCGAACACCTGGCGCAGGACGTTGGAGATGTCGCGCTCGTGCGGGGTGAACCCGGGGACCTCGGCGTTGGTCGAGTCGGTGAGGAGGAGGTCGATGCCCTCCTCGCTCAGCCGGGCGAACGCGTGCAGGTCCGTCAGGCGGTTGTCCAGCGGCAACTGGTCCATCTTGAAGTCGCCGGTGTGGACCACCATGCCCGCGGGGGTGCGGATGGCGACCGCGAGGGCGTCCGGGATGGAGTGGTTGACCGCGATGAACTCGCAGTCGAAGGGCCCGACGCGCTCGCGCCGCCCCTCGGCCACCTCCAGGGTGTACGGACGGATGCGGTGCTCCTGGAGCTTCGCCTCGATCAGCGCGAGGGTCAGCTTGGAACCGATCAGCGGGATGTCGGGCTTCTCCCGCAGCAGGAACGGAACGGCGCCGATGTGGTCCTCGTGCCCGTGCGTGAGGACGATGCCCTCGATGTCGTCGAGACGGTCACGGATGGACGAGAAGTCCGGCAGGATCAGGTCGACTCCGGGCTGCTCCTCCTCGGGGAAGAGCACTCCGCAGTCAACGATCAGCAGACGGCCGCCGTACTCGAAGACCGTCATGTTCCGGCCGATCTCCCCCAGGCCGCCGAGCGGGGTGACCCTCAGGCCGCCTTCGGGGAGCTTCGGCGGCGGGCCGAGTTCAGGATGCGGATGACTCAAAAGACTCTCCTCACGATGCGCGCCACGTACCTGTAGGGCACGCGGCGCGCATGACGTTCGTGCAAATGCAGTTGTCGTGTGGCGTGCAGGCACCTGTTGTCCTGCCTATTCAGTTGTGAAGTCTGTGTCAGAGCTGTACCCCGCCGGCCGCAAGATCGATCTTGAGCTGGGCGGTCTCCTCAGGGGAGAGCTCGACCATGGGTGAGCGCAGCGGACCGGCCGGCAGGCCCTGGAGGGCGAGGGCGGCCTTGGTGGTCATGACGCCCTGGGTGCGGAACATGCCGGTGAACACCGGGAGCAGCCGCTGGTGGATCTCCAGCGCCTTGTGGACGTCGCCGCCCGTGTAGGCCTCGGCCATGGCGCGCAGCTCGGGCGTGACGACATGGCCGACGACCGAGACGAAGCCGACCGCGCCCACGGAGAGCAGCGGCAGGTTGAGCATGTCGTCGCCGGAGTACCAGGCGAGGCCGGACTGGGCGATGGCCCAGCTCGCGCGGCCGAGGTCGCCCTTGGCGTCCTTGTTGGCCACGATCCGCGGGTGCTCCGCGAGGCGGACGATGGTCTCGGTGTTGATCGGGACACCGCTGCGGCCCGGGATGTCGTAGAGCATGACCGGCAGGTCGGTGGCGTCGGCGATGGCCGTGAAGTGCCGGTGGAGGCCCTCCTGGGAGGGCTTGTTGTAGTACGGCGTGACGGTCAGCAGGCCATGGGCTCCGGCCTGCTCGGCCGCGCGCGCCAGTTCGACGCTGTGGCGGGTGTCGTTCGTGCCGACCCCGGCCACGATGTGGGCGCGGTCGCCGACCGCTTCCAGTACGGCTCGTACGAGATCCGATTTCTCCGTGTCGCTGGTGGTCGGGGACTCACCGGTGGTGCCGTTGAGGATCAGGCCGTCATTGCCTGCGTCCACCAGGTGGGTGGCGAGCCGCTGGGCGCCGTCGAGGTCGAGTGCGCCGTCCGCCGTGAAGGGCGTGACCATGGCGGTGAGGATCCGCCCGAAGGGGATCTGCGGAGTGGAGGTCGGAGCCATGGGTAACACGCTACTCGTTGCCCGGGGTGCGGTCTTCCCTCGGGGGGCGGGATAAGTCCTGACAAAGGTGGAGCCCGGCACTGCCTGCTCGGGGGTTCAAGCAGTGCCGGGTCCGTTCGATCAGGCTAGATGAACTTCGGGAAATGCCGCAATACGGACACTTCGCTCGGCTCATCGCGCATGCGCACCGGCGGGGTGCGGGTGAGCGCTACGGCGCCACTCGGCCGTTGGCGTTGAAGGCGGCGTACGTGAGCGGCATGAGCTGGGCCCACTCCGCCTCCATCTTCTCGCCGACCATCTCGATCTCCCGCTGTGGGAAGGACGGGACCTTCGCCAGCTCGTGCTGGGTGCGCAGGCCGAGGAAGTGCATCAGCGAGCGGGCGTTGCAGGTCGCGTACATCGACGAGAACAGACCGACCGGCAGGACCGAACGGGCGACCTCGCGGGCGACACCGGCGGCGAGCATCTCCTGGTACGCCTCGTAGGCGTGGACGTACGCGTCCTCCATGACGCGGCCCGTCAGCTCCTGCTGCGCCTGGCTGCCCTCGACGAAGCGGTACTTGCCGGGGCGCCCCTCCTGGACGAGCTTGCGGGACGCGTCGGGGACGTAGAAGACCGGCTCAAGCTCGCGGTACCGGCCCGACTCCTCGTTGTACGACCAGCCCACGCGGTGCCGCATGAACTCGCGGAAGACGAAGATCGGGGCGCTGATGAAGAAGGTCATCGAGTTGTGCTCGAAGGGGCTGCCGTGCCGGTCGCGCATCAGGTAGTTGATCAGGCCCTTGGAGCGCTCCGGGTCCTTCTTCAGCTCGTCCAGGGACTGCTCGCCGGCCGTGGAGACGCGGGCGGCCCACAGCACGTCGGAGTCGGCCGCGCTGTGCTTGACCAGTTCGACGGTGACATCGCTGCGGAAGCTGGGTTTCAGGTCGTCGGCGGGGGTGTCGGTCACGGCGTAGGGGGTCCTTCCCATCACATGCTCGGGCGGCGCCCACTCTACGGCCCGGCACCGACAACGGGGCGTTCGGTACCGGGCCGCTACATTCGTCCCCGAAGTTCAGCGAATTCGGCGAAACAGGGCACCTTCCGCCCCGATCGTTCGTCTGTCCCGGTGACGGCGGATTGTTCGTGTCACCCGGTTGTCACCGGCCTGCCCGGTCCCTCCGGGTCCGCCCGTCGCCGCCCGTCGTCCACGTCTGTTCCGAGTCCGTTCGTCCATGTGCGTTCCGAGTCCATCGTCCCTCCGAGTCCATCGTCCCTCCGAGTCCAAAGGAGAAGCGCTTCCCATGTCCCGTCGGCGCGAGCCCGTACCGTTCGCCTTCCTCGCCGAGGCCGACTCTTTCCGCAGCAATGTCACTCCGCCGCCTCGCGAGCGTGTGTCCGCAGGTCAGCGGGTTGCGCGCTGGCTGCTCGGGCTGACCGTCGTCGGGGGGCTCGTGGGCGCCGTGATCATCGGCATGCCCGCCATGTCGCAGCATTCGCCCGCCGAGATCCAGCATTCCGAGGCCTCCGACGGGCGCTGAGCCCGCCGGGGACCCCCGAGGGTGGTGAGCGGGGTCATGGCTCGATAGCCTCACCGGGCACCCCCCGTGGACCGAGTGAGGATCAGTCGTGCCCCTGCCCTTCCTGACGGCCGACCGTACTTTCGAGCAGGGAGCGGACGATCAGCCGCTGCCCGCCGACGACCACGAGCGCTGGCGGCGCCCCTACCGGCCCGGCCCCTGGCGCGTGAGCGCGGCGGCGGTCCTGCTCATGCTCTCGTCGTACGTGCTCTTCGCGGCCCTCGTCATCGCGATGACCGGCACGCCGTCCGGCGCCTTCACGGTGCTCGGCATAGCCCTGGTCGTCCTCGCCGGTGCGCTGCGGATGCTGCGCATGGGCGTCTGGGTGAGCGCGCACGGGCTGCGCCGGGTGGGCTTCTTCCTCACGCGGACCACGCCCTGGCAGAAGGCCGCCGCGGTCCGGACCGTCCAGCAACCGGTGCGCTGGCTCGGGCTGCCGCGCACGGTGCAGGGACAGGCGCTCGTCCTCGTCCACAAGGGCCGTACGCCCGGTGCCACGGGACCGCTGCTCACCACGCACGACGCCGACTTCCTCGCCCGTCCGCAGGCCTTCGACCGGGCGGCCGACGGACTCGAGGCCTGGGCCGCGGAGTACAGCCGGGGCTGAGCCCGTACGACCGTATGACGAAGGGGCTGTCCCGCACTCGCGAGTGCGGGACAGCCCCTTCGTCATACAGGCTCGATACAGGCTCGGCGGCGGTCAGGACGTGGCCGTCGGGGCGTCCGTCCTGGCGTCGTGCAGGGCGATCGCCCGCTGCATCGCCTTGCGGGCGCGCGGTGTGTCCCGCGCGTCGTGGTAGGCGACCGCCAGCCGGAACCAACTGCGCCAGTCGTCCGGGGCGTCCTCGGTCTCCGCCTTGCGCCGGGCGAAGACCTCGTCGGCCGAGTCGCGGTCGATACGGCCGCTCGGGGAACGCCTCAACTCGTCCACGGGCAGCCCGCCCTCGGCGTCCAGCTCGGCGGCCAGCCGGTTGGCCCTGCGGACGAACTGCGTGTTCTTCCACAGGAACCACACGCCGATGACCGGCAGGATCAGCACCGCGACGCCGAAGGTGACCGTGACCACGGTGCCGTGCTGGATCAGGAACACGCCACGGCTGCCGACCAGGACGAAGTAGACGACCAGGACGGCGGCCGTGACGGCATAGGTGATCTTCGCGCCCATCGTGGCTACTTCAGGTCCAGGAAGTGTTCGAGACCGAAGGTCAGGCCCGGGGTGGACACGACGCGACGGGCGCCGAGCAGGATGCCCGGCATGAAGCTGCTGTGGTGCAGGGAGTCATGGCGGATGGTGAGGGTCTCGCCCTCGCCGCCGAGCAACACCTCCTGGTGGGCGAGCAGCCCGCGCAGCCGGACCGCGTGCACCGGGACGCCGTCGACGTCCGCCCCGCGGGCGCCGTCCAGCGCCGTCACCGTGGCGTCGGGCTGCGCCGCGCTGCCCGCCCTGCGGCGCGCGTCGGCGATGAGCTGGGCCGTGCGCGTGGCCGTACCGCTGGGGGCGTCCACCTTGTTCGGGTGATGCAGCTCGATCACCTCGACGGACTCGAAGTACGGGGCCGCCACCTCGGCGAACTTCATGGTCAGCACGGCGCCGATGGAGAAGTTCGGCGCGATGAGGACGCCGGTCTCCGGGGACTGCGCGAGCCGGCCCTGAAGCTGCGCCAGGCGCTCCTCGGTCCAGCCGGTCGTGCCGACCACGGCGTGGATGCCGTGCCGTACACAGAAGTCGAGGTTGCCCATCACCGAGGCCGGGGTGGTCAGCTCGACCGCCACCTCGGCCTCGGACTCGACCAGCGTCTCCAGCTTGTCGCCCCGGCCGAGGGCGGCGACCAGCTCCATGTCCTCGGCGGCCTCGACGGCCCGTACCGCCTCCGAACCGATCCGGCCCCGGGCTCCGAGGACCGCCACGCGCAGCTTGCTCATGTTCCTTGATTCCTTGATCGACGTACGGACTGTCGAGGACGTGCGGATGTCGAGACGTACAGACTGTCGACGGCTAGGCGACCACTTCGTGCAGCCGGGAGGCCTGCTTGTCCTTGAGCGGGCCGATGACCGAGAGGGACGGCCGCTGACCCAGGATCTCGCGGGCCACGGACCGGACGTCGTCCGGGGTGACCTCGGCTATCCGCGCCAGCATGTCATCGACCGACATCTGGTCGCCCCAGCACAGCTCACTCTTGCCGATGCGGTTCATCAGCGCACCCGTGTCCTCGAGCCCGAGCACGGTCGAGCCCTTGAGCTGGCCGATGGCACGCGCGATCTCGTCGTCCGACAGACCGTGCTCCGCGACATGGTCCAGCTCGTCGCGGCAGATCCTGAGGACGTCGTGCACCTGGCTGGGACGGCAGCCCGCGTACACACCGAAGAGGCCGCAGTCGGCGAAGCCCGAGGTGTACGAGTACACGCTGTACGCCAGGCCGCGCTTCTCCCGGACCTCCTGGAAGAGGCGGGAGGACATGCCGCCGCCGAGGGCGGTGTTGAGGACGCCCAGCGCCCAGCGGCGCTCGTCGGTCCGGGCCAGGCTCGGCATCCCGAGGACGACATGCGCCTGCTCGGTCTTGCGGCCCAGCAGTTCCACGCGCCCGGCGGTGCGGATGGCGCGTCGGCCCACCCGCGGCTCGATCGGCGTCGCGTCGAGCCGCTTGAAGGCACCGGCCCGCTCGAAGGCGGCCCGCACCTGGCGTACGACCTTGTGGTGGTCGACGTTGCCCGCGCAGGCGACCACCAGATGCGTGGGGTCGTAGTGCTTGCGGTAGAAGCGGCGGATGCGGTCGGCGCTCAGCGCGTTGACCGTGTCGACCGTGCCGAGGACCGGGCGGCCCAGCGGGGTGTCGCCGAGCATCGTGTGTGCGAACAGGTCGTGCACGCAGTCGCCCGGGTCGTCCTCAGTCATCGCGATCTCTTCGAGGATCGCGCCGCGCTCGACGTCGACGTCCTCTTCGCGGATGAGCGAGCCCGTGAGCATGTCGCAGACGACGTCGATGGCCAGCGGCAGATCGGTGTCGAGCACGCGCGCGTAGTAGCACGTGTACTCCTTGGCCGTGAACGCGTTCATCTCGCCGCCGACCGCGTCGATCGCGGCGGAGATGTCCAGCGCGCTGCGCCGTTCCGTGCCCTTGAAGAGCAGGTGCTCCAGGTAGTGCGTGGCGCCGTTCAGCGAGGGCGTCTCGTCGCGCGAGCCGACATGCGCCCAGATACCGAACGTGGCGGAGCGTACGGACGGCAGGGTCTCGGTGACGATGCGCAGACCACCCGGAAGGGTCGTCTTACGGACCGTGCCGATGCCGTTCGCGCCCTTGATGAGGGTTTGGGTACGGGCGACGGCCCGCGCCTCCGAAGAGGTGCGGGCCGTCGCCTTGAAGCCACGGGACGTCACTTGTCGGTGTCGTCCTTCGCCTCGTCGTCCTCGCCCTCGATCACGGGGATGAGGGAGAGCTTGCCGCGGGAGTCGATCTCGGCGATCTCGACCTGGACCTTCTGGCCCACGCCGACCACGTCCTCGACGTTCTCCACGCGCTTGCCACCGGCGAGCTTGCGGATCTGCGAGATGTGCAGCAGGCCGTCCTTGCCCGGCAGCAGGGAGACGAACGCACCGAAGGTGGTCGTCTTCACGACCGTGCCCAGGTAGCGCTCGCCGACCTCCGGCATGGTCGGGTTGGCGATGCTGTTGATCGTGGTGCGGGCGGCCTCGGCGGAGGGGCCGTCGGCGGCACCGATGTAGATCGTGCCGTCGTCCTCGATCGTGATCTCGGCGCCGGTGTCCTCCTGGATCTGGTTGATCATCTTGCCCTTCGGGCCGATGACCTCACCGATCTTGTCGACCGGGATCTTGACGGTGATGATCCGCGGAGCGTTCGGGGACATCGCGTCGGGCCGGTCGATGGCCTCCGTCATCACATCGAGGATGTGCAGACGGGCGTCGCGGGCCTGCTTGAGGGCCGCGGCCAGGACGGAGGCCGGGATGCCGTCCAGCTTGGTGTCGAGCTGGAGGGCGGTGACGAAGTCCTTCGTACCGGCGACCTTGAAGTCCATGTCGCCGAAGGCGTCCTCGGCACCGAGGATGTCGGTCAGCGTCACGTAGTGCGTCTCGCCCTCGATCTCCTGGGAGATCAGGCCCATGGCGATACCGGCGACCGGGGCCTTGAGCGGCACACCGGCGTTCAGCAGCGACATGGTGGAGGCGCAGACGGAGCCCATCGACGTGGAGCCGTTGGAACCGAGGGCCTCGGAGACCTGACGGATCGCGTACGGGAACTCCTCGCGCGCGGGCAGCACCGGCACCAGGGCGCGCTCGGCCAGCGCGCCGTGGCCGATCTCGCGGCGCTTGGGGGAACCGACGCGGCCCGTCTCACCCGTGGAGTACGGCGGGAAGTTGTAGTTGTGCATGTAGCGCTTGCGGGTCACCGGGGAGAGGGTGTCCAACTGCTGCTCCATGCGCAGCATGTTCAGCGTGGTGACGCCCAGGATCTGGGTCTCGCCGCGCTCGAACAGGGCCGAGCCGTGCACCCGCGGGATGGCCTCGACCTCGGCGGCCAGCGTGCGGATGTCGGTGACACCGCGGCCGTCGATGCGCTTCTTCTCCTTGATGACGCGCTCACGGACCAGGGTCTTGGTCAGCGAGCGGTACGCGGCGGAGATCTCCTTCTCGCGGCCCTCGAACTCCGGCAGGAGCTTCTCGGCGGCGAGCTGCTTGACGCGGTCCAGCTCGGCCTCGCGCTCCTGCTTGCCGGCGATGGTCAGCGCCTGGGCCAGCTCGGGGCGGACGGCGCCGGTCAGCGCCTCCAGGACGTCGTCCTGGTAGTCGAGGAAGATCGGGAACTCGCCGGTCGGCTTGGCGGCCTTCGCGGCGAGGTCCGCCTGCGCCTTGCACAGGACCTTGATGAAGGGCTTCGCGGCGTCGAGACCGGAGGCCACGACCTCCTCGGTCGGCGCCTCGACGCCACCCTCGACGAGCTTGATGGTGTGCTCGGTGGCCTCGGCCTCGACCATCATGATCGCGACGTCGCCGTCCTCCAGGACGCGACCGGCGACCACCATGTCGAAGACCGCGGCCTCCAGCTCGGTGTGCGTCGGGAAGGCGACCCACTGGCCGTTGATCAGCGCGACGCGGACGCCGCCGATCGGGCCGGAGAAGGGCAGGCCCGCGAGCTGCGTGGACGCGGAGGCGGCGTTGATCGCCACGACGTCGTACAGGTGGTCGGGGTTGAGCGCCATGACCGTGGCGACGACCTGGATCTCGTTGCGCAGGCCCTTCTTGAAGGACGGGCGCAGCGGGCGGTCGATGAGCCGGCAGGTCAGGATGGCGTCCTCGGAGGGACGGCCCTCACGGCGGAAGAAGGAACCGGGGATCTTCCCGGCCGCGTACATCCGCTCCTCGACGTCGACCGTCAGCGGGAAGAAGTCGAGCTGGTCCTTGGGGTTCTTGGACGCGGTGGTGGCCGACAGGACCATCGTGTCGTCGTCCAGGTACGCGACGGCGGAACCGGCGGCCTGCTTGGCCAGGCGGCCCGTCTCGAAGCGGATCGTACGGGTGCCGAAGGAGCCGTTGTCGATAACGGCCTCGGCGTAGTGGGTCTCGTTCTCCACTAGCTTTTTCTCCTCGTCTTCGTCCCGGCAGCCCGTGTGGCGGCGGGACGGTGGCGGAGAAGCGCTCCGTCTGGTGCGGGCCGGTCTTCGATCGAAGCACCCGGGGATCTTCCCCCGGGGGCCACTACCGAGGACCGGCGGCGGCGCGGCGCGCTCCTCCTCGTTCGGTGTGCGACGGCAGCCTGGCGTGTCCCAGGCGTTGTCACACTGCGTCGTACGTATGGCGTTGTGCTACCACACTACAAAGGTGGGGTGACAGTCCGCACGTACAGCAAAAGGGGAGCGGCCCCCTCGCGTGGGAACCGCTCCCCTTCACGGCGTCTTACTTGGCGCCGCCGGCCGCACCGCGGCGGATGCCGAGGCGGTCGACCAGCGCGCGGAAGCGCTGGATGTCCTTCTTGGCCAGGTACTGCAGCAGGCGGCGACGCTGACCGACCAGGATCAGCAGACCACGGCGGGAGTGGTGGTCGTGCTTGTGCGTCTTGAGGTGCTCGGTCAGGTCAGAGATGCGGCGGGACAGCAGCGCGACCTGGACCTCGGGGGAGCCGGTGTCACCCTCCTTGGCACCGAACTCGGCGATGATCTGCTTCTTCGTGGCGGCGTCGAGCGACACGCGTACTCCTTGTGATTCTGTGGAGGCCACCGAGTGCCCCTGGTCTGCATCGCAGGGGAGCTTCCATGACTCGGAAGGCGGGGATCCGCTGAGCGCGACCTCCAGATTCCCGGTGAGCCCGGTGGGGCTTCGGTGGGGTCCGGGGGTGCGTACACGAACGGCCGTCACACAGGGTACCAGCCCGGGTGGCGGGGCCTGTCCGGGCCGGTCGCCGCCGGTCCCCGGAGCTATTCGAGTGTGCTGCTCGACGCGCCCCCCTCGACGAGGATGTCCGACTCGTCCAGGTCACTCAGCGTGTACCCGCTGTCATCCGGAAGGCTGAAGGGGAAGAAGGGCGTCTCCTTGCCGTGCGCGGGTCCCGGAGCAGGTTCGCGAGGTGGACCGAAGCTCGCGGCGGAGCGCCTTTCGGTCGGGCGGTACGACTCGGACCCGACGGCGCTGTGGCCAGGGGCCGGATGCGCCCCCTCGCGGGGCGGGACAGGGGAGTCCGGATCCGGGTGCCACTCCCCCACGGTGAGCGGTTCGTCCAAGTACTGTGACCGGGTTGCTCGTTGTACATCGTGAAAGGACCCGTCCACCATGGCCGATGCGCTGGACAAGGAAGTCAGGGAACGCAAGGAGCGCGAGAAGAACGAGCTCTACGCCCTCGATATCTCGGGGGTCGAGTGGCACTGCGCTCCGGGCACCGAGGAGCACGAGGAGCGGGTCGAGATCGCCTATCTGCCGGGCGGCGCCGTCGCCATGAGGTCCTCGCTCGACCCGGACACCGTGCTGCGGTACACGGAGGCGGAGTGGCGTGCCTTCGTACTCGGTGCACGGGACGGGGAGTTCGACCTGGAGCCTGCGCCGCACAACGGCGGTCTCGCGGCGGAGTGAAGTGAAGCGACAGGGGCGGCGTCATACGTCTGTGCCGCCCCTCGCGGCTGGATCGAGCTGATGCCACGTCACGTCGTTGCCACCGCAGCGGCGTTCTTTCGTGAGGATGTCGAGTACGCCACGGAAGGAGGCCGGGCGGTCGGCTCGTGTTCGCCTGGATCGCCCCTCGTCGCCATCTCCCTTGTGAGCGGCCCGCGTTCGTACATCGCCCCGTACGGACGTCGTGTGACACGCTCCCCGCGCACGGTGCGGCCGACGGGCTAGCCGTAGGCACGTACTTGGTGATTAGGCTGGGACCGGGCGCCTGTCAGGATCTGTTACGGGCCATCGGCGCCCCGCGGGGGATTGCCGGGCGGAATCGGACGGCTTCGGACGGCTCCGGAACATCGAGAGCGGTCGCCCCGGCACAGCAAGAGGGTGCTCGACCACACCAGGAGGAACTGTGAACAGCGATCGGAACGGGATCAGCGGGGGCTGGGCTTCACCCGACGATGACCAGTCCGGCGCCGCGTCCTCCATCGACGTGTCGGGCGAGTTCACCATCGACTACGCGCCGCCCGCCTGGTACACGCAGAACGCGTCCGGCACCTCTGGCACGTCCGGCGCGGCGGCGAAGCCGTCGTCGCCGGGTACGGAGGAGGCGGGTACGGCGAAGCCGGGTACGGAGGAACCGGCCACGGCTACGGAGGAGCCGAGCGCGGAGGCCGAGACTCCGGCCGATCCTTCGACGAACGGGGAGACCGGGGACGGCGACGCCACCGGGGACCTGGAGAGCGGCGCCACGATGCGGTTCTCGCGGAGCGCGCTCAAGCGGGAGTTCGAGAAGCTGGCCGCCGCGGACAAGGAGGCCGAAACCTCCAAGGAGACGGAAGACTCCACGGATGACGGCGACTTCGAGTTGAGCGCGCCCTCGGGCGAGGGTGCGGCGGAGCCTGACGGCTCCGAACCCCCCGACTCTGCAGGTGAGTTCGCGTCCGGCGAGGCTACGGAGCCCGAGGACACGACCAAGGAGGAGCCGAACTCCGAGGCGCCGGAAGGCCCTTCGGCTACAGAAGACACGCCCGCCTCGGCTGCCGAGGAAGCGGCCGAGAAGAGCACGGCGCCCGAGGACACGAAGCCCGCCGACGCCGAGCCCTCCGATGCCGTACCGGCCGACGTCGAGCCTGCCGACGCGGCGCCCGCAACGCCGGAGACCCCGGACTCCTCCGGGCACGTACCGCCGTGGACTCCGCCGCCGGTGCCGCAGGGCGGGGTTCCGCCGTTGCCGCCCGCCTTCCAGCCCGCCGTTCCCGGTCCGGCACCGCAGTGGCCGACCTCGCCGCAGCCGGCCGATGCCGCCCCCGCGGCGCCTGTGCACGACGAGGCCGCTCCTCAGCCGCCCGTGCCGCCGCAGCAGCCGTTCCAGCCGCAAGCCGGATACGGCTTCCCGCAACCCCCGGCCACCACTCCCCCGGCGCCCGACGCCCCTGCCCCGCAGGCCGGTTACGGCTTCCCGCAACCGCCCGCCCCGGCGCCGCAAGCCCCGGCTCCCGCTCAGCCCGCTCCCACCCCGGAGCCGCAGGCCTCGCAGCAGCCCGCGCCCGCACCACAGCCCACTCCCCCCGCGCCCGCTCCCGTACCTCAGCCCGCCCAGCCCCAACCCCCGGCTCCCCAGGCCGGATACGGCTTCCCGCAGCCGCCCGCACCGACCCCGGCGCCGCAGGCCTCCCAGGAGCCCGCGCCCGCACCGCAGCCCACCCAGCCGCAGCCCACTCCCCCCGCTCCTGCCCCCGTACCCACACCCCAGCCCACTCAGCCCCAGCCTCCGACCCCGCAGGCCGGATACGGCTTCCCGCAGCAGAGCGCGCCCAACTCCCCTGCTCAACAAGGCGGTTACGGGTTCCCGCAGTCGGCTGCCCAGCCCCAGCCTCCGGTCGATCCGCGGGCAGGGGCCGCGTGGCCGCAGCCCATGCAGCATGATCAGCGGCAGCCGATCAACCCCCATGCCGCGCCGCTCGGTTACACCGCCGCCGTGGAGCTGTCCGCGGACCGGCTGCTCAACAACAAGAAGCAGAAGGCCAAGAGCAGCCGTCCGGTCGGCGGTGGCCGGTTCAAGTTCGGCGGCAAGAAGGAAGAGGCCGAGCGGCAGCGGAAGTTGGAGCTGATCCGCACGCCGGTGCTCACCTGCTACCGGATCGCCGTCATCAGCCTCAAGGGCGGCGTCGGCAAGACCACGACCACCACAGCGCTGGGCGCCACGCTCGCCACCGAGCGGCAGGACAAGATCCTCGCGATCGACGCCAACCCCGACGCCGGTACGCTCGGCCGCCGCGTGCGCCGCGAGACCGGGGCCACCATCCGTGACCTCGTCCAGGCGATCCCGTACCTCAACTCCTACATGGACATCCGGCGGTTCACCTCGCAGGCGCCGTCCGGTCTGGAGATCATCGCCAACGACGTCGACCCGGCCGTCTCCACGACGTTCAACGACGAGGACTACCGGCGCGCGATCGACGTGCTCGGCAAGCAGTACCCGATCATCCTGACCGACTCCGGCACGGGCCTGCTGTACAGCGCGATGCGCGGGGTGCTCGACCTCGCCGACCAGCTCATCATCATCTCGACGCCCTCGGTCGACGGTGCGAGCAGTGCCAGTACGACGCTGGACTGGCTGTCGGCGCACGGGTACGCGGACCTCGTCTCGCGGTCCCTCACCGTCATCTCCGGGGTCCGTGAGACCGGGAAGATGATCAAGGTGGAGGACATCGTCTCCCACTTCGAGACCCGCTGCCGCGGTGTCGTGGTCGTACCGTTCGACGAGCATCTGTCGGCCGGTGCGGAGGTCGACCTCGACATGATGCGGCCGAAGGTGCGGGAGGCGTACTTCACGCTGGCCGCGATGGTCGCCGAGGACATCGCGCGTCATCAGCAGTCGCACGGCCTGTGGACCTCGGACGGCAACCCGCCCCCGGTCGCCGCCCCACCGATGCCGGGTCAGCCGGTACCCGGCCAGGTTCCGGGCCAGATCCCCGGTCAGGCCCCGGGCCAGCCCGTGCCCGGCCAGGCCCCGGGCCAGCAGATCCCCGGCCAGGCCTCGGCCCAGCCCATGCCCGGCCAGATCCCCGGCCAGCAGATCGGCCAGCCCGCCCCGCAGCCGCCGCAGCCCGGACAGGCGTACCCCCCGCCCTACCCGCAGCCCGACCTGTACGGCGTCCCGCAGCAGCCCGGACAGCCGTACCCGCAGGCCCAGCAGCCCTACCCGCCGCAGCCTCAGCCGGGGCAGACCCCGCCCCCGCCGCCCCAGCAGTAGGCCAGAGACGAGGGGCGGCCCGCGCCATCACGCGCGGGCCGCCCCTCTGATGTCCCGAACGGCTACAGGCTCGCCTCGTGCGCCGCCACCAGCTCCCGGCAGCGCTTCACGTCCTGCGCCATCTGCTCCAGCAGCGCGTCCAGCGAGTCGAACTTCGCCTGGCCCCGGACGAACGCGAGGAAGTCGACGGCGGCGTGCAACCCGTACAGGTCCAGGCCCACCCGGTCGATGGCGTACGCCTCCACCGTCCGCTCGGTGCCGTCGAACTGCGGGTTGGTGCCGACGGAGATCGCGGCGGGCATCGCCTCGCCCTGGACATGCAGCCAGCCCGCGTAGACACCGTCGGCCGGGATCGCGGTGTGCGGAAGCGTCTCGACGTTGGCGGTCGGGAAGCCCATCTCCCGGCCCCGCTGGGCGCCGCGCACCACCACGCCCTCGACGCGATGGGGACGGCCGAGGACCTCGCGCGCGCCCTCGACATCGCCCTCGGCGATCAGTCGCCGGGTCAGCGTGGAGGAGAACGGCTCGCCGCCGCCCGCCGCACCGGACTCGTAGAGCTCCACCACGTCGACCTCGAAGTCGTACGTCCGCCCCTGCTCGGCGAGGAACTCCACGTTCCCGGCGGCCTTGTGCCCGAAGCGGAAGTTGGGGCCCTCGACCACGCCCTTGGCATGCAGCTTGTCGACCAGGACCTTGACCACGAACTCGGCGGGCGAGAGCCGCGAGAACTCCGTGGTGAAGGGAAGGATCAGCACCGCGTCGACACCCAGCTCGGCCATCAGCTCGGCGCGGCGGTGGTGCGGGGCGAGCAGCGGAGGGTGGCTGCCGGGGCGCACGACCTCGCTGGGGTGCGGGTCGAACGTGACGACGACCGAGGAGACGCCCAGCTCACGGGCGCGCTCGACGGCATGCCGGATGATCAACTGGTGCCCGCGGTGGACTCCGTCGTAGGAACCGATGGTGACGACGCTGCGCCCCCAGTCCTGGGGGATGTCCTCCAAGCCACGCCAGCGCTGCACTGTGACCGCTCCTCGTCGAACCCGTGTCTGCCTCATTACGCAGGTCTAAGGGTGCCATGCCGGGTGGCCCTGGTCGGCATCGGGTTTGCAGGCTGTGACAGGCGGCACGCGGGCCCGCGGGTCCTCAGACCCCCTCGGGTGGCCGGGACAGGGGGTTCTACGGGGCGTGCAGAGCGGGTTCTGGGCATCGCAAGGACGTTGCAGGGGCGTCGCGGGGGCGTCTCGGGGCCGTCGCGGGGCGAACGCGCCCCCTTCCGCTCCCTCACTGCACTCGGAGCGCCTGCCCGATGGGGTGAATTGCGCGCCGGACAGCGCTACACCTGTGTGAGGGGGAACCCCGGGGGACCATGGAGCGGCGACCACCGTCGAGTGATCGCCGCTCCATGGGGAGATCCTGAGGGCCGCAGGGCGCCCCTGTCGGCCGGAGACGGCCGCCCGTCAGCCGAAGACGGCCAGGCTCTTGGTCTTGCCCTTGTGCTCCTCCACGAGCGCGAGGAAGCGCCCGTCGGGGGCGAAGACGGCCACGGCTCCGGCGCCCGCGTACTCGTCGGGCATCTCCAGGCGTACGCCGTTGCCGAGCAGCTTGGCGCGCCGGTCGTCGACGTCCCAGCGCGGGAACGCGGCTGCGGCGGCCTCGGCGATCGGCATCACGGTCAGCTCCTGCTGGAGCTGGTCGAGCGTGTGCGCGGAGTCGAGCTTGTAGGGGCCGACGCGGGTGCGGCGCAGCGCGGTGAGGTGTCCTCCGACGCCGAGGTCGGCCCCCAGGTCACGGGCGAGGGCCCGGATGTAGGTGCCGGACGAGCAGACCACGGAGACCACCAGGTCGAGGACGGGGGTGCCGTCCTCGGCGACGGCGTCGCGGACGTCGTACACGGTGAAGGAGGAGACCGTGACCGGCCGGGCCGGGATCTCGAAGTCCTCGCCGTCGCGGGCCCGCTTGTAGGACCGTACGCCGTTGATCTTGATGGCGCTGACCTTGGACGGCACCTGGAGGATGTCCCCGGTCAGCTTGGCGACGGCGGTGTCCACGGCGGCGCGGGTGATCTTGGAGGCGTCGGTGGAGGAGGTGATCTCCCCTTCGGCGTCGTCCGTGACGGTGTTCTGGCCGAGCCGGACGGTGCCGAGGTACTCCTTCTCCGTGAGGGCGAGGTGCCCGAGGAGCTTGGTGGCCTTCTCGACGCCGAGGACCAGGACGCCGGTCGCCATGGGGTCCAGCGTTCCGGCGTGTCCGACGCGTCGTGTCTTCGCGATGCCGCGCATCTTGGCGACGACGTCGTGCGAAGTGAAGCCCGACGGCTTGTCGACGATGACGAGGCCGTCGGGCGTGGTGGTCTTCGGGGTCATTCGGTGCTGTCGTCCGTCTCGTCGCCGGAACCGGGCTTCTTGTACGGGTCCGCGTCACCGGCGTACGAGGCGCCCGTGGCGGTCTCGCGCACCTGTGCGTCGGAGGCACGTGCCTTGTCGAGGAGGTCCTCGATGGTCTTGGCGGTGTCGGGGAGGGCGTCCGCGACGAAGGTGAGGGTGGGGGTGAACTTCACGCCCGCGGCGCGTCCGACCTCCGAGCGCAGGATGCCCTTGGCGCTCTCCAGGCCGGCGGCTGCCGCCTTCCGCAGCTCCTCGTCCCCGTACACCGTGTAGAAGACGGTCGCCTCTCGCAGGTCGCCCGTCACCCGGGTGTCCGTGATGGTGACGTGTGTGCCGAGTCGGGGGTCCTTGATCCCGCGTTGCAGCTTCTGGGCCACCACCTCTCGGATGAGGTCCGCCAGCCTCTTCGCCCGCGCGTTGTCGGCCACTGGTCCGTCTCCCGTTCTTTCCTGTTGCGTTCTCTGGTCAGTCGTCGTCGCCGTGGAGTCGCCGTCGTACGGACAGCAGCTCCACCTCGGGGCGGCCGGCGACCAGCCGCTCACATCGGTCGAGTACATCGGTCAGGTGCCCCATGTCGCCGGAGACCAGCGCGAGGCCGATACAGGCCCTGCGATGGAGGTCCACATGGTCCACCTCGGCCGCGCTCACCGCGTACTTGCGCTGGAGTTCGGCGACGATCGGACGGACGACCGAGCGCTTCTCCTTCAGCGAGTGAATGTCGCCGAGGAGGAGATCGAAGGACAGAGTCCCCACGTACATGTGTGTGTCCGGATGACCCGCCGGTACGGGATCGATGGCCCCGCCGCCGGTGGGGGCAGGGACACCAAAACCGTACAACGAACACCCGAACGGCTCGACGGGGTTTTCACCGCCCCGTCCCCGCACCGGTCCGCCCCGTCCCCGCACCGGCCAGGCCGGTGCGTCCGGCCCCGTACACGCCAAGAACCCACGCCAGGGGCGCGGGTACCGGCGGGATGACCCGGGAGCCGGGGACGGCCCCCGAAGGGGCTGTCCCGGCCGGGACGGCAAGGGTCGGCCGACGGGGATGCGCTCCCCGTCGGCCGACCGACAGCCGCTAGACGCGCGGCTTCTCGCGCATCTCGTACGTCGCGATGACGTCGTCGACCTTGATGTCGTTGAAGTTGCCGAGGTTGATACCGCCCTCGAACCCTTCGCGGATCTCGGTGACGTCGTCCTTGAAGCGACGCAGGCCCTCGATGGTGAGGTTCTCCGCGACCACCTTGCCGTCGCGGATGAGGCGGGCCTTGGTGTTCCGCTTGACCTCTCCGGAGCGGATGAGGACACCGGCGATGTTGCCCAGCTTGGACGACTTGAAGACCTCGCGGATCTCCGCCGTACCGAGCTCGACCTCCTCGAACTCCGGCTTCAGCATGCCCTTCAGGGCCGCCTCGATCTCCTCGATCGCCTGGTAGATGACCGAGTAGTACCGGACGTCCACGCCCTCGCGCTCGGCCATCTGCGCCGCGCGGCCTGCCGCACGGACGTTGAAGCCGATCACGATGGCGTCCGAGCCCATCGCCAGGTCGATGTCCGACTCCGTGACCGCACCGACGCCGCGGTGCAGCACCCGGATGTCGACCTCTTCGCCGACGTCGAGCTGGAGCAGGGAGGACTCGAGAGCCTCGACCGAACCAGAAGCGTCACCCTTGATGATCAGGTTGAGCTGCTGGACCTCGCCGGCCTTGAGCACCTTGTCCAGGTCCTCCAGGGAGACCCGGCGCGTGCGCTTGGCGAACGCCGCGTTCCGCTCGCGGGCGGCGCGCTTCTCGGCGATCTGGCGGGCCGTACGGTCCTCTTCGACCACGATGAAGTTGTCGCCGGCGCCCGGGACGTTGGTCAGGCCGAGGACCTGGACCGGCGTCGACGGACCCGCCTCGGGGACGTTGTTGCCGCTGTCGTCGAGCATCGCCCGGACGCGGCCGTACGCGTCGCCGACCACCATCGTGTCGCCGACCCGCAGCGTGCCTCGCTGGACGAGGACCGTCGCCACGGCACCACGGCCGCGGTCGAGACGGGACTCGATCGAGATGCCCTGCGCGTCCTGGTTCGGGTTGGCCCGAAGGTCCAGGGCGGCGTCGGCCGTGAGGACGACCGCCTCGAGGAGGCTGTCGATGTTCAGGCCCTGCTTGGCGGAGATGTCGACGAACATCGTGTCGCCGCCGTACTCCTCGGCCACCAGGCCGAACTCGGTGAGCTGGCCGCGCACCTTGGTCGGGTCCGCGCCCTCGACGTCGATCTTGTTGACCGCGACCACGATCGGCACGTCGGCCGCCTTGGCGTGGTTCAGGGCCTCGACCGTCTGCGGCATCACGCCGTCGTTGGCCGCGACCACGAGGATCGCGATGTCCGTCGACTTCGCACCGCGGGCACGCATGGCGGTGAACGCCTCGTGACCCGGGGTGTCGATGAAGGTGATCTTCCGGTCGTTGCCGTTGACCTCGGTCGTGACCTGGTAGGCACCGATGTGCTGGGTGATGCCACCGGCCTCGCCCGCGATGACGTTCGTCTTGCGGATGGCGTCGAGCAGGCGGGTCTTACCGTGGTCGACGTGACCCATGACGGTCACGACCGGCGGACGGACGACCAGGTCCTCCTCGGTGCCCTCGTCCTCGCCGAACTCCAGGTCGAAGGACTCGAGCAGCTCGCGGTCCTCCTCCTCCGGGCTGACGATCTGAACCGTGTAGTTCATCTCGCCCGCGAGGAGCTGGAGCGTCTCGTCGGAGACGGACTGCGTGGCCGTGACCATCTCGCCGAGGTTCATCATGACCGCGACGAGCGACGCCGGGTTGGCGTTGATCTTCTCCGCGAAGTCGGTGAGCGACGCACCGCGCGACAGGCGAATGGTCTCGCCGTTGCCGCGAGGCAGCATCACGCCGCCGACCGACGGGGCCTGCATGGCCTCGTACTCCTGACGGCGCTGCCGCTTCGACTTGCGGCCACGACGCGCCGGACCGCCGGGACGGCCGAACGCACCCTGCGTGCCACCACGGCCGCCCGGACCACCGGGACGTCCGCCGAAGCCGGGACGGCCACCGCCGCCACCGAAACCGCCGCCACCACCGGGACGACCGGCGAAACCGCCGCCGCCACCGGGACGACCGGCACCGCCGCCGCCACCGGGACGGCCGGCGAAGCCGCCGCCGCCCGGACGACCGCCACCACCGGGACGACCGGCACCGGCCGGGCCACGGCCGCCGGGGCCGCCACCGGGACGCGGACCCGCAGCGGGACGCTGCGGCATCATGCCGGGGTTCGGACGCGGGCCACCGGGACGCGGACCGCCGCCCTGCGGACGGGGCATCGAGCCCGGAGTCGGGCGGGAGCCGCCCGGAGCCTGCGGACGCGGACCACCGGCAGCGCCCTGCGGACGGGGACCACCCTGACCGGCGCCCTGCGGACGCGGGCCACCGGGCGCACCGGGACCGCCGGGACGCGGGGCACCGCCCGGCCGGGGCGCCTGCGGGCGCGCCATGCCGGTGGAGCCACCGGAGGTGAAGGGGTTGTTGCCCGGACGGGGACCCGCGGGACGGGCACCCGGACGCGGACCCTGACCGGCGGGACGACCGCCGGGACGCTGGCCCTGACCCTGGCCACCCTGACCGGCGGGACGGCCGCCGGGCTTCGGGGCGCCGGGACGGGCGCCCGGACGCGGGCCGGGGGCGGCGGGAGTCGACGGGGGTGCCGTGAACTCGGGCGCGGCCGGGGCCGGACGCGGCGCGGGCTTCGGGCCCGGACGCGGACCCGGGGTCGGCGCAGCCGCGGGCTTCTCGGCAGCCGCGGGCTTCTCGGCGGCCGGAGGCTTGGGCGCCGCCGGGCGCGGGGCAGCCGGACGGGCGGCCTGCGCGGGGCTGGGCGCGGCCGGCTTCGCCGGGGCCTTGCGGGGGGCGGCAGGCTTGGCGCCACCGCCGTTGCCCTGCTGCAAGGCGTCGGTCAACTTACGTACTACGGGCGCCTCGATCGTCGAGGACGCCGATCGGACGAATTCACCGAGTTCCTGGAGCTTGGCCATGACGACCTTGCTCTCGACACCGAACTCCTTGGCGAGTTCGTAGACCCGGACCTTAGCCACTTCGCTCCTTTGAGGTCCGGGTTGCGGCCGGACCGTCGCTAGTTCATGGGCGTACTCATCGCGTACTCATCGAGTGCTCATCGCAATCTCGACCTGCTTTCGACTCGCGAGGTACCAGACCGCACAGGGTCCGTGCGGCGCTTCTTACGGTGTTGCCTGCTCAGCGAGGTGCTGGTTCAGCAACCTTCTGTCTGCTCGACGTACTGGCGCAACGCGTTTGTGTCGAGCGGTCCCGGGACGCGGAGCGCCCTCGGAAACGCCCGGCGGCGTACCGCCAGGTCGAGACAGGCCGACGCGGGGTGTACATAGGCACCCCGGCCGGGCAGCGTACCGCGAGGATCGGGGACGCAAACCTCCTCGATCGCCACGATGCGCAGCAGTTCGCTCTTGGCCGCTCGCTCCCGGCACCCCACACAGGTGCGCTCAGGGCATGCGCCGACTCGCGTCCAGCCAGACACGATAAGTCTACCTCCCCGCACCGACCTCACCCCTTCGGGGCAAGAATCGAACAGTTGCCGCGCACGAAACTGTCGTGATCTCAGCGATACCCGGCCGGGATCTGTTCCCGGCCGGGGTTCGAACACGTCTGTCGGTCCCGCTTGTCGTCAGTCCTGCTTCTCGGCGGGCTGCTCGGTGTCGGGACGGATGTCGATCCGCCAGCCCGTGAGCCGGGCCGCGAGGCGGGCGTTCTGCCCTTCCTTGCCGATGGCCAGCGAGAGCTGGTAGTCGGGGACCGTCACTCGCGCGGAGCGGGCCGCGAGGTCCACGACCTCCACCTTGGTGACCCGGGCCGGGGAGAGGGCGTTGGCCACCATCTCGGCCGGGTCGTCCGACCAGTCGACGATGTCGATCTTCTCGCCGTTCAGCTCGCCCATGACGTTGCGCACCCGGCCGCCCATCGGGCCGATGCACGCGCCCTTGGCGTTCAGCCCCGAACGGGTGGAGCGCACCGCGATCTTCGTACGGTGTCCGGCCTCGCGTGCGATCGCGGCGATCTCGACGGACCCGTCCGCGATCTCCGGCACCTCCAGCGCGAAGAGCTTCTTCACCAGATTGGGGTGCGTACGGGAGAGGGTGACGGACGGGCCGCGCACGCCCTTGGCCACGCGGACGACGTAGGAGCGGATGCGCGTGCCGTGCTCGTACGCCTCGCCGGGGACCTGCTCCTGCACCGGCAGGATGGCCTCCAGCTTGCCGATGTCCACGAGGACGTTCTTCGGGTCGCGGCCCTGCTGGACGACACCGGTGACGATGTCGCCCTCGCGGCCCGCGTACTCGCCGAGCGTCGCGTCGTCCTCGGCGTCGCGCAGGCGCTGCAGGATGACCTGCTTGGCGGTGGTGGCGGCGATGCGGCCGAAGTCCGACGGGGTGTCGTCGAACTCGCGCGGCTCCTGCCCCTCCTCCAGGTCCTCGGGGTCCTCCTTCGCCCACACAGTCACATGGCCGGTCTCCCGGTTGAGCTCCACGCGCGCGTGACGGCGGCTTCCCTCGGTGCGGTGGTAGGCGATGAGGAGGGCCGCCTCGATCGCCTCGACCAGCAGGTCGAAGGAGATCTCCTTCTCCCGAACCAAGCCCCGCAGGGCACTCATGTCGATGTCCACGGCTACGCCTCCTCCTCTTCCTTCATGTCCTTCGTGTCCTTGCGATTGAACTCGACCTGGACCCGCGCCCGGGAGATGTCCGGGAAGGCGAGTCGGCGAGTGGTGGCCTTGCGGCCCTTGACACCGGGCACCTCCAGGTCGAGGCCCTCGTCGTCGACGCCCAGGATCCTGGCGACCAGTTCGCCGCCCTCGGCGAGCTGGAACTTCACCAGCCGGCCCGTGGCGCGTACGTAGTGCCGGTGTTCGCCGAGAAGACGCTCCGCGCCCGGGGTGCCGACCTCGAGGGTGTATTCGCCCTGGCCCATCGCGTCGCTCTCGTCGAGCTTCGCCGAGAGCGCGCGGCTCACATCGGCGATCCGGTCCAGATCGGCACCGGTGTCGGAGTCGACGACGACGCGCAGCACACGCTTGCGCCCTACGGAGTCCACCGCGATCTCTTCGAGATCGAGCCCCTGGGCTTGAACGAGCGGTTCCAGCAGCTCTCGCAGCCTCTCGCTCTGGGTGGTGCTCATCCGGGTGACTCCTCGGCCGCGTGTGCTGTTGTGGGAAGGTCGCGTGTCAGGTCAAAGGGTATCCGGTCCCGGAGGGTGATGCCGTCCATCGACGACGCCACCCGGGCGGCGGAGCACGGGGCCGAGCCGATGGCGCGTGCGGGGTGGTGCGCGGGTACCTTGATCACCGGGCTGGGACTTCCGACACACAGGCCCTGACCGCCCATCCGTTCGTACGAGGTCGTCGAGGACGTTTGCCGTGCCGTTCCCCCCGTACCCGCGCACGTCGTTGCACAGCACGTCGTTGCGCAGAAGGAGTTTGCTCGCCTCCGTGGTGGGCGCCGCGTTGCTCGCGGGCTGCTCCGGTGCCCCCGACTCGGCCACCACGGCCGCCGCTTCGCTGTCGCGCGCGGCACGCGCGCGTGCGGCGCGCGACAGCGAGAAGCTGGCCGAGCGGTACACGGCCGTGATCGCGGCCCATCCGGCGCTGGCGGCGCGGCTACGCCCGCTGCGGGCCGAAGTCCTGCGCCACGCGCGGGCGTTCGGCGAGGGTCTCGACACCTCGCCGAGCCCGTCGGCGACCACATCCCCCTCCCCCTCTCCCACGCCTTCGCCCGTACCCACGAACCCCGAGGCCGCCGTCGCCCTGCTGGCCGCTGCCGAGCGGGCCCTGGCCGACCGGCGGACCGCGGCACTGCTGGAGGTGCCGGGCGAACTCGCGCGGCTGATGGCGTCGGTCGCGGCGGCCGGGGCCGCGCACGCATACCTGCTGACGAAGGGCGCACAGTGAACTCGACCACCGGCACGGCGAAGCCCGCGAGCGGCGAGCTGACGGCGCTGCAGGCCGCCCTGGGCGCCGAGCACGCGGCGATCTACGGCTACGGCGTCGTCGGCGGCCACATCCGGCAGGCGCGGCGGAAGGAAGCCCGGGAGGCGTACGACGCCCACCGCGCCCGGCGGGACCAACTGTCCCGCGCCGTACGGGACTTGGGCGGTACGCCGGATGTGGCCGCGGCGGCATACGCGCTGCCGTTCCCCGTGCCGGACTCCGCCGCCGCGGTGCGGCTGGCCGCCGATCTGGAGGGGCGGGTGGCCGGGGTGTACTCGGATCTGGTCCGCGCCTCGACGGGCGAGCGGCGGCGGCTGGCCGCCGAGGCACTGCGGGAAGCGGCGGTGCGGTCGGCGCGCTGGAGCGGCGAGAGCGTAGCCTTCCCTGGTCTCGCCGAGCGGGCGGCGGCCACTACTCCCACCGAGGCCGCTCCCACCGCGTCGGCGACAGCACGGACGTAGACGTGACGGACGTGCGGCCGACCTGGAAGGGGACGAACCCGCGTATGGCTTTCGAACCGCCACAGCGGCTCGTACGGGCGCTCGGCGAGCGGCAGCGAGACGGTGGCGCCGACTGGCTGGACAGACTCACCGAGCTGGTACGGCAAGCCGTTGATCTACGCGCGTTGACCGTGGAGCGGGTGCAGGCGCCCGGTGGGCGCAGCAGCCTGGTGCTGCTGGTACGGCAGGCCGACGGCACGCCCGCCGTGCTGAAGATCGCACCGCCGTGGGCCCGGCCCGAGGGCGAGTGTGCGGCGCTCGAACGCTGGGACGGCTTCGGTGCGGTACGGCTGCTGGACGCGGACCCCGAGCGGGGCGTTCTGCTGCTGGAGCGGCTGCATCCGGAGGTGTCGGTGCGCTCGCTGCCGGAGGCGAAGGCGCTGCTGGAGGCGGCCGGCACGCTGCGTCGGCTGTGGGTGGAGCCACCCGCGGGGCACTGCTTCGAGACGGTGGCCGCGCGGACGGGTCGGCAGGCCGAGGCCATGCGCGCGGGCGCGGACGCCGAGGCCGCGCCCTTGGTGGCGGCGGCCCTCGCCGCCCGCGAGGAGCTGCTCGCCGCGCCGCCCGGGGAACGGCTGCTGCACGGCACGCTCCGGCAGAGCAAGATCCTCGCCGGGGAGCGGCTGCCGTGGCTGGCGGTGGGGCCCGACCCGGTGGTCGGTGAGTCCGCCTTCGATCTGGCACGGCTGGTACGCGACCGGGTGGAGGACCTGATCGCGGCGCCCTCGGGAGCGGCGATCACCCGTCGACGGGTGAAGCGACTCGCGGAACTGATGGACCTCGACCAGGAGCGACTGCGCGGCTGGACGCTGTTCCGGGCGGTCGAGTCCGGGATGCGGGCGCTCAGGGTGGGCCGCCCTCGGGACGCGGAACTGCTGCTGGAGTTCGCGACCTGGCTGTAGAAGCGACCTGGCTGTAGGAACGCTGACGGCGGCCGGGGTGCATCACCCCGGCCGCCGTCGGCGCCGTGCGTCGTGTGTCAGGCGGTGAGGCGGGCGATCGCCTCGTCCACCGTCAGCTCCTCGCGCTCGCCGGTCCGGCGGTCCTTCAGCTCCAGGACGCCGTCGGCGGAGCGGCGGCCTGCCACCAGGATCTGCGGGACACCGATCAGTTCGGCGTCCGTGAACTTCACGCCCGGCGAGACACCGGCCCGGTCGTCCACCAGGACGCGGACGCCGGCCGCGGCCAGCTTCTCGGAGACATCGAGGGCCAGCTCGGTCTGGAGCGCCTTGCCCGCCGCCACGACGTGCACGTCGGCCGGGGCGACCTCCTTCGGCCAGCACAGGCCCTGCTCGTCGGCGTGCTGCTCGGCGAGGGCGGCCACGGCGCGCGAGACGCCGATGCCGTAGGAGCCCATGGTCACGCGGACCGGCTTGCCGTTCTGGCCGAGGACGTCCAGCTTGAGGGCGTCGGCGTACTTGCGGCCGAGCTGGAAGATGTGGCCGATCTCGATCGCGCGGTCCAGCTTCAGCCCGGCGCCGCAGTTCGGGCACGGGTCGCCCTCCTGCACCACCACGACGTCCACGTACGCGTCCACCTCGAAGTCGCGCCCGGCGACCACGTTCTTCGCGTGCGTGTTCAGCTTGTTGGCGCCCGTGATCCACGCGGTGCCCGGCGCCACGCGCGGGTCGGCGAGGTACTGGACCTTCTCCAGACCCTGCGGGCCGACGTAGCCGCGGACCAGGTCCGGGCGCTCCGTGAAGTCCTCGGCGGTGACCAACTCGACGGCGGCCGGGGCGAAGTGGGCCTCGACCTTGTCCATGTCGACCTCGCGGTCACCGGGGACACCGATGGCGACGATCTCGCCGTCGACCTTCACGAGGAGGTTCTTCAGCGTGGCGGAGGCCGGGACGCCGAGCGAGGCCGCGAGGGTCTCGATGGTCGGGGTGTCGGGGGTCGGGATCTCCTCCAGCGCGGGCACGTCGGCCGCGTCGACCGGCTTCAGCGCGTAGGAGATCGCCTCGGTGTTCGCGGCGAAGTCGCAGCTCGGGCAGTCCGCGAAGGTGTCCTCACCGGCACCGGCCGGGGCGAGGAACTCCTCGGACTTGGAGCCGCCCATCGCACCCGCGGTCGCCGCGCAGATCCGGTAGTCGAGGCCGAGGCGCTCGAAGATCCGCTGGTAGGCCTGGCGGTGCAGGCCGTACGCCGCGCCCAGACCCTCGTCGGAGGTGTCGAAGGAGTACGAGTCCTTCATCAGGAACTCACGGCCGCGCAGGATGCCCGCGCGCGGGCGGGCCTCGTCACGGAACTTGGTCTGGATCTGGTAGAGGATCACCGGCAGGTCCTTGTAGGAGGACGCCTGGTCCTTCACGATCAGCGTGAAGATCTCCTCGTGGGTCGGACCGAGCAGGTAGTCGCCGCCCTTGCGGTCCTTCAGGCGGAACAGCTCCGGGCCGTACTCGTCCCAGCGGCCGGTCGCCTCGTAGGGCTCGCGCGGCAGCAGCGCGGGCAGCAGGACCTCCTGGCCGCCGATCGCGTCCATCTCCTCGCGGACGATCCGCTCCACGTTGGCGAGGACCTTCTTGCCGAGCGGCAGCCAGGTCCAGATCCCGGCGGCGGTACGACGCACGTAGCCCGCGCGGACCAGGAGCTTGTGGCTGAGGACCTCGGCGTCCGCCGGGTCGTCACGCAGAGTCTTCGCCATCAACTGGGACATGCGCTGGACCGGTGCGTTGGCCATGGTTCTCGTACTCCTGCCGGGTAAGGGTGATGGCTAGGAGGTTAGCCCTGCGGCCAGCGCGGACGGTAATCGGTGGTCGTCAGCGTCTGCGCAGCGGCAGGGGTGCGCCCATCACGGCGTACGGCCTCGGGGCGCTCGGGAAGAACACCTGCCGCGCCAGGTCCGTGTACCCCAGCGAGTGGTACAGGCCGCGGGCCGGGCTGTCGGTGTCGATCGCGGAGAGGATCGAGCGCGGCTCGGTGGCGCTGTCCGTGATGGTGGTGATCAGGGCGCGGCCGATGCCGCGGTTCTGGTGGCGCGGGTGGACGTGCAGTTCGGTGATCACGAAGGAGTCGTCGAGCCAGTCGTTGTTGCCCTGGGCGCGCAGATACGGCTCCACGACCGTCGACCACCAGTGGGTGCGGTCGTTCGGCATGCCGTAGACGAAGCCGACCAGCCGTCCGTCGGGGGTGGTGGCGCCGAGGGCGCGGGCTCCTCGGTAGACCATGTGCCGCAGGACGATCTGGCGGCGTACGGCGATCTCCTCGGAGTCGAGCCCGAAGGCGAGGGCCTGCACGGCGAGCGCCTCGTCCACCCGGGCGAACAGGTCGAGGGGGCCGATCACGACGTCGCCGGGGTCGCGGTGACCACGACCGGGAAACCGAAGCATGGTGGCGAGCCTACCGGGGTGCGGGCGCGGGCCCCGCCGGGTCGGGGGTTCTCAGAAGAGCACGCTCATGAACGCGCCGACTTCCTGGAAGCCGACCCTGCGGTACGTGCGCCGGGCGGCGGTGTTGAAGTCGTTGACGTAGAGGCTGACGACGGGGGCGAAGTCCGCGAGGGCGTAGCGCAGGACCGCCGCCATCCCCGGCGCCGCGAGGCCCTGGCCGCGGTACTCGGGGGCCACCCACACACCCTGGATCTGGCAGGCCTGCGGGGTCGCGGCGCCGATCTCCGCCTTGAAGACGACCTTGCCGTGCTGGTCCAGGCGGGCGAACGAGCGCCCGGCGCCCACGAGTTCGGCGACGCGGGCCTGGTAGATCAGTCCGCCGTCACCGGCGAGCGGTGAGACGCCGACCTCCTCGGTGAACATCGCCACGCACGCGGGCATGATCGTCTCCATCTCGTCCTTGCGGATGCGGCGGACGTACGGGTCCGGGGCGATGTCGACAGGCATGCGGTCGGTGATCATCAGGGGTTGGTGGGACCGGACTTCACGCGCGGGGCCCCAGCTCGGCTCCAGCAGGCGCCACAGCAGGGCGGTGGGTTCGGCGGGGCCGACGATGGAGGAGCAGCGGCGGCCGGTACGCCGGGCGCGGTCGGCGAATGCGCGCACCGCGCGGGGGTTCGCGCACAGGGGGACGAGGTTGGCGCCCGCGTAGCAGAGCGAGGTGAGCATGCCGTCCTCGTACCAGCCCCACATCTCACCGCCGAGGCGCCACGGGTCGAGTCCGGCGACCTGGACCCGTGACGTCACGAAGGCGTTCGCGACCGGCTCGCGGTCGAGGACGGCGAGCGCGGCGTCCAGGTCGCTCGGTTCGAGGACCCGGGTGGTGGTCTGCGTCAACAAGTGCGGGGGCCTCACCCTGGGGGTCGCTGGTCCCCGCACTGTACCTGCCGTACCTGAACCGCGCCGCCCGGTCGCGGTGCGTGACCTGCGGTCACTGTATGGCGAACCCGAGGAACGCGGCCCAGGCGGTGGGCGGGAGGGTGAGGGTGGGACCGTCGCCGGGGGTGTGCTTGGAGTCACGGATGTGGATGGCGGTGGGGCAGGGGGCTACCTCTACGCACTCGCCGCCATCGCCGTCGCTATAGCTGGACTTGCGCCAGGCGAGGGCGACTTCGAGGCATTGGCCGCCGTCGCCCTGGCTGTAGCTGCTCTTGAACCAGTTCACGTCTCCCCCAGCGACTTCTGCGGCTACCGCACAGCGAACCCTACGAATGCTGCCCAGGCGGCGGGCCGAAGCACAAGGGCCGGACCGGAACCGGGGATCTGCTTGGAGTCACGAATGTGGATGGCCGTGGGACACGGGGCGACCTCTACGCACTCGCCGCCAGCCCCGCTGCTGTAGCTGGACTTGCGCCAGGCAAGGGCGACTTCGAGGCACTCCCCGCCACCGCCACTGCTGTAACTGCTCTTGAACCACGTCAGGTCCGACGGCTTCTCGACCTTCATGCCTCTCCCAACAACTTCTCTACGAGTGCCAGCGAATCCCGTGGCGTGAGGGACTGGGCCCGCAAGAGGCCGTACTGTTCCTCCGCCTTCCTGACAGCCGAGCGGTCAGTGAAGAGACGGCTGGCCCTGTCTGCCGGTACGTAGGCGATCCTGCGCCCTTTCGACGTCTCGATCAAGTTGAACTGACCGTCGAGCGCGGCATGTTCCTCCCGGTCGTGCGGCATGATCTGGATCTCCACATTGCGTCTCTGACTGACAAGCAGGATTTGCTCCAACTGGCCACGCCAGACGGCCAGTCCACCCAGTTGCCTGCGCACCACGGACTCCTCCATCACGAAGGTCAACGTGGGGGCAGGTTTGCGTGCGAAGATCTCCTGCCGGGCCATTCGCGCCGCCACCCGCTGCTCGACAGTCTCCTCGTCCAGCACCGGCCGCCACATGGTGAACACAGCCCGCGCGTACTCCTCCGTCTGCAACAGACCCGGTACCGCCTGCACCGCGAACACGTGCAACGCGACGGCCTGCTTCTCCAGCGCCGCCGCATCGCGGAAGAACGCCGGATACTGCGCCCTCTCCATGTCCTCGATGAAGTCGATCAGTATCCCGCCCGCGTCCAACACCTCGTCCGCCTGCCGGATAAACTTCTCGTTCGGGATGCGCCTGCCCACCTCGTACGACGTGATGGTTGCGGCCGAGTAGCCGGTACGGCGGCCCAACTCGGCGCGGTCCATGCCCGCTTGGAGGCGCAGCCGCTTCAACACCCGCCCGAAGACGAGCGGAATGCCCGAGCCCGGCGCTTCCTGGCCTTCCTGGTCTTCCTGTACTTCCTCGCTCATGTACACCCCCAATGCTTTCGCGCCACCCTCGGTCACGGTGCGCTCATGTACAGCGGCACCTCGCCCCTGTACAACGCCTGGTAGTCGTGGTGCGGCCGCTGTTCAACACTACGCACGGTGCGCGAGCGTAAGCGACATGAAGTCGACAACTCCCCCGGACTGGCATATTCAGAAGTGCACCGAGCCCGCACACGAGTTCGCCATGCGGTTCACCTCCACACCCCGTGGCGCGCGGCTCGCCAGGCGTCTGGTCTCCCACCGTCTCGATGAGTGGGGGTACCCCTACGACGGCGCCCTCAACGAGACCGTCACCCTCATCGCCGCCGAACTGAGCGCCAACGCCGTACGGCACGGCCGTGTGCAGGGACGGGACTTCCATCTCCGGCTCGTCGGAACCGCGGGCGGCGTACGGCTGGAGGTCACCGACACCCGTACCGAGCGGCTGCCCGAACCCCGGCCCCCGCAGGACCCGGCCGCCGACGAGTCCGGGCGCGGGCTGCTGCTCGTAGAGGCGCTGGCCGACGACTGGGGCGTCGAGCCGCGCAACCCCGGCAAGTGCGTCTGGGCGTCAGTCGTCTCCGGACACTGACGCGAGCAGGGCGCCCAGGAGCCCCGGGAAGCGGGCGTCGAGATCACGGCGGCGCAGGCTGACGTAGCGGTTGCGGCCCGCGACGCGGGTCGTGGTGAGACCGGCCTCGCGCATGACGCGCATGTGATGGGACACGGTCGACTTGTGCAGGTGGTCCAGGCCCAGATGGCCGGGGTCGCAGGAGTGCTCACGGCCGTCGGCGTAGCTGGTGAACAGGCGCATGCGGACCGGGTCGCCGAGGGCCTGCAACACCGTGACGAGGTCGATGTCCGCCGTGGCGGGCTGAGGGAGCCGCTCGTATTCGGGCATGGCGCCGGTCCTTCGGGTTCGGGGTCGGGGTGCACAACGTCTGTTTGACAATCATCCACCAATCCATATGGTTTGACGAAGCTCAAACTGTTGCATGCTTGTCAAACAATTCCCCACCATGCCCGAGGGGCTCTCCCGTGCCTGTGAATCTGCTCCTGCTCGCCCTCGGCGCCTTCGCCATGGGCACCGACTCGATGGTCGTCGCCGGTATCCTCGGCCCGATCTCCGCCGACCTCGGGGTCTCGGTGAAGGCCGCGGGCCAGTCGGTCACCGTCTTCGCGCTCGGCTACGCGCTGCTGGCCCCCGTACTGGCCACGTTCACCGCCCGCTGGCCGCGGAAACGGCTGTTGCTGACCGCGCTCGCGGTGTTCAGCGTGGCCAATGCGCTCAGCGCGCTCGCCCCGAACTTCGCCGTCCTGCTGGCCACGCGGGTGCTGGCCGCGGCGGGTGCCGCGCTCTACACCCCCACTGCCAACGCGGTGGCCACCGCTCTGGTCGCCCCCGAGCGGCGCGGCCGGGCGCTGGCCACCGTGCTCGGTGGGATGACCGTGGCCACCGCGCTCGGTGTGCCGCTGGGCACCTGGGTGGGGCGCGCCGACTGGCGGATGACGATGTGGCTGGTCACCGGCCTGGGCCTGGCCGCGCTGGCGGGTCTTGCCCTGCTGCTGCGCGACCTCCCGGCCCCGGCCGCGGCCCCCGGCCTGCGGGCGCGCCTGGCGCCGCTGCGCGAGCGGCGGGTACTGGGCGCGGCAGGCACGACGTTCGCGTTCTTCCTCGCCTTCCAGAGCGTCTACATCTACCTGGCCACTGCCGTCCATGCCGCCACCGGCGGCGACGCGAACCGGCTGAGCCTGGTGCTGCTGACCTCGGGGCTGGCGTCGGTGGCGGGCAGTTGGCTGGGCGGGCGTCTGGTGGACCGCATCGGCGTGCGCAGGGTCCTGCTGGGCGGCTCCCTGATCGCCGCCGTCACCTTCACCGCCCTGCCCTGGCTCGGGCGCAGCATGCCCGGCGCGCTGGTCTACGCGGTGCTGACCCCCTTGGCGGGCTGGGCGGTGGCGGTGGCCCTGCCGCACCGCCTCGTCTCGCTGGACCCGGCGAACGCACCGCTGCTGATCTCGCTCAACAGCAGCGCCCTCTACCTGGGCATGGCCGCGGGCGGGGTGGCGGGCAGCGCGGCGATCGCGGTGCTCGGCGAGCGCTGGTACCCGCTGGCCGCCACCGCCCTCGCCCTGGTGGCCACCGCCACCGCGGCGGCCAGTACGCGGCAGCGCGCGGACGAGGCGGTGCCCACCACTCCGGCCCCGCGCGCCCAGGCGGCGATCACCCAACAGTCCTGATGCGGTAGGCCAGTTGACGACGCAGCCCAGGGACGGCGTACGGCTGGAGGTCACCGACACCCGTACCGAGCGGCTGCCCGAACCCCGACTCCGCCAAGTGCGTCTGGCCTGAGTCGCCTCCGGGCACCGACGCGAGCGGTGCGCCCAGGAGCCCTCGGCGCCCCTGTGGCCGTCCGAGCGCAAGCCCAAGGCGATAGCGGCGCTGAGCCTGCCGATCGGTCACGGTGCGGCTCGACGACCTGGACAAGATTTGTGCGGTGCTGAACTGCACCGTTGGCGATCTGCTACAAGCCGAGCCCCTGGAGGCCGCTGCCGGAGAGCGCGAAGCACTGCCCAAGGCCGTGGGAGCTGAAGGCTCGGGCGGGGGTCCCGTACGGCCGACGCCCCGTCGGCAGGGCAGCCGTCGTTCGCAGCCGCCGAACTGACGAATGGCGGCACGATCTCGTCCTACTCAGTGCCCGGACTGCAAGGGCTGGGGGATTCTCGGGCCGGCCACGTGCCAGGGGTGCATGGAGTGGCGGAAGAATCATCCTGAGCAGGGCGTATGTCTGCGCTGCCGTCACACGGGACATCTCAACTCCGACCGTCTGTGCCGGGCATGCCTGCACGCTGTCCGGCTCACCTCCGGGTTGAGCCGCTCGCCGAACATCACCGTCGCGAACTGCTCAGTTGCTGCTCGAACTCGAATTGGAAAGAGCCATGGCGTTTCGGGCAATATCAGGGTGTGCACAGCGCGAAGAAGGACGTTCTGGACGCGGTCGGGCCCCGGCTGCGGGAGCTGCGGCGCCGGCGTGGGATCACGCTGGCTGAGCTTGGCCAGCGGACCGGAATCAGTGAGAGCACGCTGTCTCGTCTGGAGGGCGGCAGCCGCAAGCCGACTTTGGAGCTGCTGCTTCCACTTGCCGAGGTGTACGCGGTGCCGCTCGACCACCTCGTGGGCGCGCCTCGGACGGGAGATCCGCGCATTCACCTGCGCCCGGTGACCCGGGGCGGCATGACGTTGGTGCCGCTGAGCGATCCCGGCGGCGCCCAGGCATACAAGCTTCTCATTTCACCCGCGCCCCACAGTGAGCCCGAGCTGCAGACCCACGATGGTTTTGAGTGGATCTATGTGCTCGCCGGACGGCTCAGGCTGCTGCTGGGCGAGCAGAGCCTGAGCCTCAAGCCGGGCGAGGCCGCGGAGTTCGACACGCACGTGCCGCACTGGATCGGCGCCGACGGCGACCAGGCGGTAGAACTTCTCATCCTGCTGGGACGCCAGGGAGAACGGGCCCACCTCCGGGTCCGCGCCACCTGACCCGGTTGCGGTGGTTGCGGTGCTCAGTTCGTGTCGGGGAGGGGGCCCAGCCCGTGTGCACGGCTGCCCAGCACCCGCCGCGAGATCTCGGCCTCCATCGCCCCGCTGAAGACTCCACCGCCCTTCGCCGCGCGAGCGGCGGCTTCCGCGTCGGCCTTCAGCAGGTCCATGTGGATCGCGGCGGCCGCGGTGGTTCCGGCTGCCGCTGCAACCGGAACCCCGGCCAGCACATCGCTGACGTTCCCCGCGGCCCACACGCCCGGCACGCCGGTGAACCCGGAGGCGTCCACCCGGAGCTGCTCCCCCAGGCCCATGGGATGTTCCTGCATCGTCACGCCCAGGTCGCGCAGAAAGCCGGCGCGTGCGAGGAACCGGGGGGCGACCACCAGTTCCTGGACCGGCACCACCTTTCCTGACGCCAGCCGCACGCCCGTCAGCCGGTCCTGGCCGTTGACCTCAAGCCCGGTTGCCGCACCGTCGACCACGCTGACGCCGAGAGCGGCCAACTGCTCCCACTGCTCGTCGGTCAGCGTCGTTCCGGTGTGCAGGAACAGTGTGACGTCCTTGGACATCTGGCGGAACAGCAGTGCCTGGTGGAAGTTGCCGAGCACCCCGATGAGCTTGTCCTGGACTTCCCAGCCGTGGCAGTACACGCAGTGCAGCACGTCCCGCCCCCACCGTTCGGCCAGCCCCGGCACGTCCGGCAGCGCATCGACCAAACCAGTGGTCACCAGCACCCTGCGGGTGCGTACGCGCTGCCCGCCCTCGGTGACGACCCAGAAACCCGCATCGTCCTGGGAGATCCCCGCGACCTGCCCCGAAACGACACGACCGCCGTACGAGGCGACTTCCTCGCGCCCGAGCCGCAGCAGCTCCAGGGGAGAGATGCCCTCGCGGCCGAGCAGGCCATGGGCCCCGGCGGCCGGGGCGTTGCGGGGCTCGCCCTTGTCGATGACCAGGACCGACCGGCGCACCCGGGCCAGATTCAAAGCCCCGGACAGGCCGGCGGTCCCGCCCCCGACCACCACAACGTCCCAGGGCTGTCCACCATCTCGTATCAACTCGAATTCACGCATGCCCTCAGCGTGCTGACGGTGCCACGGACGCCGCAAAGGTTCATGCTGTCCTGGCAAGAACGCCCCGACGCCCCATCGCCGACGGGGGCCCCGATCGGCTCACGGCAACCGGACCACACCGACCTTCTTGCCGGTCCAGCAAGAAGGTTCGCTGCTTGATGACGCGGGTGTGCAGGCTGCGTCCAGTCAGTTCTGGCTCACCACCGAAAGCCGGCACCCCCCAGGGCCTGGTCGTTTTCCCGCATTCGTTGCGAATACCTCCGGCTCGGAGCGGCATGTCGGTGGTCGAAATCCCTGAGGAAGCAGCAGATGGAAAATCGCCACGTCGTGATCATTCCGATCGAGATCGACGAGGAGAAGGAGGCCTCTTATCTCGCCGCGTGGCAGGGTGCCGCGGAGGTGATGGCGGCGCAGCCCGGTTTCATTCGGACGTACATGTTCCGCACCATCGTTCCGGGGAGCAAATTCTCTCTCGTCAACGTGGCGGAATGGGAGTCCACCCGCCACTGGGAAGAGGCGATGAACGTCTGCCCGATGATGGGACAGCAGATAGCCGTCGTCCATGCCTCGAACTACGAGGCGATCCGTACGGTCCTGCCCGCGCAGGACCCGGGTGCCGGCGACGGCCGCACGCCCGCCGAGCTGTCTCCTGCCGAGGCGCATCGCCGCGCCGAGGACGGGGAACTCACGCTGGTCGACGTCCGTGAAGACGATGAATGGGCGGGGCGTCACCCGGCCGGCGCCGTCCACGTCGCGCTCGGCACGCTGGCCTCGTCGCTGTCGGATCTGCCTGACGGCCCACTGGCCTTCGTCTGCCGCACAGGCAGCCGTAGCGCGCAGGGCGGCGTGCAGGCGATCCGCGCAGGCCGGTCCTCCGTCTACAGCGTGGCAGGCGGCCTTGAGGCGTGGGAGGCGGCGGGGCTGCCGGTCGTCGTGCCTGGCCGATAGGGCGCGGTCAACAATGCCGATCGCGTCGCAGTTGCGGTGCGTGAGGGCTGACGAAAGCAGAACCGGAACATAACCGTCGCATACCTCCGCCGGCATGAGGCCGGCCGGGTGCGCCGCCCGCTCGCATTCTTCGGGAAATTCACTGCCGCCATTCCATGCGCCGATCGTTTATGTAATGGCCGACGCGAATTTCCCGGAGCTGCGGCGGCCCTTCAGCAAGACGGAATTACCCGGGTATGCCATCCCGGAGAGGAGCAACACCATGTTTATCGACACCCTGGAGTTCGAGGGACTGGGCAACCGTAGTTATCTGGCTGGGGGGCGGAGAGGGGCGGTCGTGGTCGATCCGCCGCGGGACGTCGATCAGGTGATCGCCCTCGCCGCCCGGCGAGGAGTGCGCATCGCCTACGTGGCGGAGACGCACGTGCACAACGACTACGTCACCGGGGGGCTGGAGCTGGCCCGCCTCACCGGCGCCCGCTACCTCGTCCCGGCCGGCGCCCAGGTCTCCTTCACCCGCACGCCTGTCGCGGACGGGGACATGTCCGAGGTGGACGAGGACCTGGTGCTGCGTGCGATAACCACCCCGGGCCACACCCCGCACCACACCTCCTACGTCCTGGAGGAGAAGGGACGCGCGGTGGCTGCTTTCACAGGCGGCTCGCTGCTGATCGGCTCCGTGGGACGTCCGGACCTGGTGGACCCGCGACTGACCGAGCAACTGGCCCGAGCGCAGCACGCCTCCGTCCACCGCTTGGCAGCGGCACTCGACGACGAGGTGCCGGTACTGCCCACGCACGGTTTCGGCAGCTTCTGTTCCTCCTCCCAGGCCGAGGGCGATGCGAGCACGATCGGCCAGGAACGTGCCAGCAACGACGCCTTCACCCTGGAGGCGGACGCCTTCGTCAAGCAGGTCCTGGCCGGGCTGGAGAACGTGCCCGCGTACTACACGCACATGGGCCCGGCCAACGCCGCCGGCCCCGCGCCCGTCGACCTGACCCCGCCCGAGCCCGCCGACGCCGCACAGATCGCCGAACGGCTGGCGGCGGGCGAATGGGTGGTGGACCTGCGCAACCGGGTCGCCTTCGCCGACGGTCACGTGGCCGGATCGTTCAACTTCGAGGCCACCGGCAAGCCGGCCACCTACCTGGCCTGGCTGATCCCGTGGGGCAAGCCGGTCACCCTGCTCGGCGACACCCCGGCCCAGATCGCCGACGTGCAACGCGAGCTGACCCGGGTCGGCATCGACCGCCCGGCCGCCGCCGCCACCGGGAATCCCGCCACCTGGGTCCGCCACGGGGAACGGCTCGTCTCCTTCCCCCGTGCCGACTTCGCCGACCTCGTCGGCGCACACGAGCGCGGCGAGGACGTGGTGGTGCTGGATGTGCGCCGCGACTCCGAACGTGCAAACGGCTTCCTCACGGGCTCCGTGCACATCCCGCTCCACGAGCTGCATAGCCGGAGCGGCGAGGTGCCGGACGGAACGGTGTGGGTGCACTGCGCCGGCGGGATGCGCGCGGCGATCGCCGCATCCCTCCTGGAGGCGACCGGACGAAAAGTCATCGCCATCGATGACGGCTTCGACGCCGCCGCCGACACGGGCCTGAGCATGACCCGGCCCTGACACCCCCTGCTCCACCTGCACAGAAGGCACACGATGTTCCTCTCATGCCACGGTCCCGGCCCACTCGGCCCCAAACAGGGCCACTCGCATGTCACCGGCACCGGGCCGGTGGCCGGCGACAGCGGGCGAATAGCATGACCGTCCTGATCCTGGCCCTGACCGCAGGAACCGTCGTCGGCCTGGTGCTCGGCGCCCTCGGTGGTGGTGGCAGCGTTCTGGCGGTGCCCGCGCTGATCTACCTGCTCGGCTTCACCCCCGCCGCAGCCACCACCGCCAGCCTGATCATCGTCACCGCCACATCCCTGACCGCCCTGTACGCGCACACCCGGGCCGGGCACGTGCGGTGGAAGGCGGGAGCGGCGTTTGCAGCCGCCGGGATTCTCCCGGCGGCTGCCGCCGGAGCCGCCGCCGCCCACCTGCCCCAAACCGCTCTCACCGTCGCCTTCGCCGCCATAGCCGCCCTCTCCGCCATCAAAATGCTCCGGCCCGCCGGCACAGCCCGCCTCGAAGAGGGCGGCGTACGGCCGGGCAAGGCGGCCGGTGCCGGTGCCGCACTGGGCGCACTGACAGGGCTGCTCGGCGTGGGCGGCGGCTTTCTCGCCGTCCCCGCCCTGGTCACCGTCCTAACCTTCGAGATGGACGCCGCGGTCGGCACCAGCCTGCTGGTCATCGCGGTCAACTCGCTGGCCTCCCTGGCCACTCGCTCGGGCACCGCTGCCTCGCTCGACTGGGCGCTGATCGGCCCGTTCATCGCTACCGCGATCCTGGGCGCCTGGTACGGCAAGCGCATCGCCGCGAAGGTCTCGGCAACCCACCTGCAGCGCATTTTCGCCATGGTCCTGCTGGCCGTGGCCGCCTTCATGCTCGTCGACGCCGTGACGTGACGGCGGCTCGGCTCGCGACACCTTCGACGGCCCGCATCCGCCCGGTATCCCCGGCCGCCACCTGCCCTCCTCTCTGGTTGGCCTCCCACGTGACGAGCATTCTCGGCACCGGGATCTCGCCGCCACAGGGGCGCGGCGGTGAGCTGCAGCGCGTACGCCGACTAGGGAAGGTGACCTGCCCGACCCTGGCCAGTACGGCCGCGGCCAGGACGCACGTGGTGCGCACCCGGCGCCCCAGATGCGGATGGATCTCCGGCCGGAGCACGTCCGCCGGGCATCGGGGAGCGCCTCGTCGAAGGACTGCGGGACGCCATGCTCGGCCTGGCCACCGGACCCCCGGGGCTGACACCGGACCAGCTCCCTACCGAACTCGTACGAGCCAGCAGCGACCTCGCCACCGCCCGGTACAGCAGCCTCACCAAACGGCTTCCCAGGCTGCTGCGCGCCGCTCACCAGGCATCCGGCACGGACCACTACCCGGTACTTGCGCATGGCTGCCTACTCGCCACCCGGGTCCTGATCAAACTCCACGAGCCACGACTCGGCTGGATGGCAGCCGACCGGGCCCGGCAGATCGCCCACGCCGCCGGCATCCCGCTTGCCATCGCCGAGGCCGCCCGGCAGCAAGCCGTACTGGCCCGCCAGGCCGGGTGGCACGACCAGTCCCTCAGCCTCGCTTTGGCCGCGGCCGACGACACCGCGCTTCGCGCCCTTGGGGCAGCCGGTCAGGCGCAGCGCGGACTACTCATCCAGTGCGCCGCCTACACCGGACCTCGGGGCCGCCGTCGCCGCGGCGCACGCCCTGCACCCCGCCGCGCTGCCGACGATCGAGCGCCGCGCCTTGTACTACACCGACCTGGCCACGGCACACGGGCAATGGGGCCACCGGGATGCATGTTTGGCCGCCTTGCTGGAGGCCGAGCGCTGGGCCCCGGAGGAGACCCGGTCCCGGCCGCGGGTGCGCGCGCTGGTGGGCGGACTCTTGGTGTCCGGCCGGTCGTCACTCGAACTGCGGGCGCTCGCGGCCCGGTGCGGGGCCCTGACCTGAGAGGGCAGGGCCGCCAGGCCCGGCCCTGGCGGCGACCACCCAACAGACCTGAGCAGCGGGCCAGTTGGCTGGAAACGGAGGAAGCGCCCGTCCGGGCGTCCGAAGGGACGCGTGAAGGGGGGCGCTTCCTCAAAGCCGTTCAGACCGCGTACGCGTACGCCTCGTGGCCGAAGGGCGTATGCGACCTCGATCAGCCCGCGACCGCCACCGACGGCTCGCCGGAGGCCACGCCGTCCTTCTCCATCTGCTCGGCGATCTTCATCGCTTCCTCGATGAGGGTCTCCACGATCTTGGACTCGGGGACGGTCTTGATGACCTCGCCCTTGACGAAGATCTGGCCCTTGCCGTTGCCCGAGGCGACGCCGAGGTCGGCCTCGCGGGCCTCGCCGGGGCCGTTGACGACGCAGCCCATGACCGCGACGCGCAGGGGCACCTCCATGCCCTCCAGGCCCGCGGTGACCTCCTCGGCCAGCTTGTAGACGTCGACCTGGGCGCGCCCGCAGGACGGGCAGGAGACGATCTCCAGGCCGCGCTCGCGCAGGCCGAGGGACTCCAGGATCTGGGAGCCGACCTTGACCTCCTCGACCGGAGGCGCGGACAGGGAGACGCGGATGGTGTCGCCGATGCCCTGGGAGAGCAGCGCACCGAAGGCGACGGCCGACTTGATGGTGCCCTGGAAGGCGGGTCCCGCCTCCGTGACGCCGAGGTGCAGCGGGTAGTCGCACTGCTCGGCGAGCTGGCGGTAGGCCTCGATCATCACGACCGGGTCGTTGTGCTTGACGGAGATCTTGATGTCCCGGAAGTCGTGCTCCTCGAAGAGGGACGCCTCCCAGAGGGCGGACTCGACGAGCGCCTCCGGGGTCGCCTTGCCGTACTTCTGGAGCAGCCGCCGGTCCAGCGAGCCCGCGTTGACGCCGATCCGGATCGGGGTGCCGTGCTCCTTGGCGGCCTTGGCGATCTCCTTGACCTGGTCGTCGAACTTCTTGATGTTGCCCGGGTTGACACGGACGGCGGCACAGCCCGCCTCGATCGCCGCGAAGACGTACTTGGGCTGGAAGTGGATGTCCGCGATCACCGGGATCTGCGACTTCCTGGCGATGCTCGCGAGCGCGTCCGCGTCGTCCTGCGTCGGGCACGCGACCCGGACGATCTGGCAGCCGGAGGCCGTCAGCTCCGCGATCTGCTGGAGCGTCGCACCGACGTCAGACGTACGCGTCGTCGTCATCGACTGCACCGACACCGGGGCGTCCCCGCCCACCGGCACGGATCCGACCTGGATCTGCCGGCTCTTGCGGCGCTCGGCGAGCTTGGTCGGAACGGACGGCATGCCGAGTGAAATCGCGGTCATCTGCAGTGCAACCCCAAGTCGTGGATGGAGATTCCGGTCCGGGAAGCGGCGGCTCCCAGCGTCCGAGATTACGCCACACACGCCCTCCCCAGCGCATCACCGTCCGTAAACCCACCCATTGGGCGGTGGCCGGGAAGATGGTTCTCTCCCCGGCCACCGGCCGTTCCGTCCCCGACGCTTCCGTGCGGGGCTAGGAGATCTTGACCGGGTTCACCACGTCCGCGATCAGGACCAGGAGCGTGAAGCAGATGAACACGCTGGCCACGACGTACGCGACCGGCATCAGCTTCGCCACGTCGAAGGGGCCCGGGTCGGGGCGGCGAAGCACCTTGGCGACGGTGCGGCGCAGCGACTCCCACAGGGCGCCCGCGATGTGCCCGCCGTCCAGCGGGAGCAGCGGGAGCATGTTGAACAGGAACAGGGAGAGGTTGAAGCCCGCGACGAGCAGCAGCATCATCGCGATCTGCTGGGAGGGCGGGATGTCGAGGGTGAAGACCTCGCCGCCGACCCGGGCCGCGCCGACCACGCCCATCGGGGAGTCCGCCTCGCGCGGGGCGTCGCCGAAGGTCGCGTTCCACAGGGCGGGGATCTTGCCGGGCAGGGCGACGAGCGACTCGACGCCGTTGGCCATCATGTCGCCCATGCGCTGCACGGACTGGTCGAAGGACTGCTGGACGATGCCGGTGGCGGGCGTGAAGCCGAGGAAGCCCGCGTAGACGTACTTGCCTTCGACATAGCCGCCGTTGCCGTCCGTCTTGCTCACCTGGTTCTTGATCAGGTGGGCGTGCAGGGCGACCGGCTTGCCGTCCCGCTCGACGGTGATCGTGACGTCCTTGCCGGGGTTGGCGCGGATCTCGGACTGGAGGCCCGACCAGTCCTTCACCTGGGCGCCGTCGAACGCGACGATCTTGTCGCCCGGCTTGAGCCCGGCGGCCTGGGCGGGCGCGGCCGGGTCACCCTTCGCGCACTTCGTGCGGTTCTCGCTGGCCTGGGTGACGCAGTCGGAGACCTTGGAGACGGTGGTCGTCTGGGTCTGGACGCCGAAGGTCATCATCACGCCGAGGAAGATCGCGACGGCGAGGACGAGGTTCATGAAGGGGCCCGCGAACATGACGATGACCCTCTTCCACGGCTTGCGTGTGTAGAAGAGGCGCTCGTCGTCACCGGGTTGCAGTTCCTCGAAGGACTGCTCCCTGGCGTCCTCGATCATGCCGCGCCACGGCGAGGTGGAGCGGGCCTCGATCCGGCCGTCCGCGCCGGGCGGGAACATCCCGATCATGCGGATGTAGCCGCCGAGGGGGACCGCCTTGATGCCGTACTCGGTCTCGCCCTTCTTGCGTGACCAGATCGTCGGGCCGAAGCCGACCATGTACTGCGGCACCCGGATACCGAAGAGCTTTGCCGTCGACAGATGGCCCAGTTCATGCCAGGCGATCGAGATGAGCAGGCCCACTACGAAGACGACTATGCCGAGGATCATCATCAGGGTCGTCATGCATGGGCCTCCGCGGTTGCCGTCTGCGCCGTCAGTTCTCGGGCCCGGGCGCGCGCCCAGGTCTCCGCTTCGAGGACGTCCGCGACGGTCAGGGAAGTTCCCGAACGGGGCGTTCCGTGCTCCTCGACCACCCGGATGACGGTATCCATGATCCCGTTGAACGGCAGGGCGCCGTTCAGGAACGCGTCGACACACTCCTCATTGGCGGCATTGAACACCGCCGGAGCCGTGCCCGCGAGCTGTCCGACGTGCCGGGCGAGTCCGACGGACGGGAAGGCGTCGTTGTCGAGCGGGAAGAACTCCCAGGTGGAGGCCTTGGTCCAGTCGATGGCGGGGGCGGCGTCGGGGACGCGTTCGGGCCAGCCGAGACCGATGGCGATCGGCCCACGCATGTCGGGGGGCGTGGCCTGCGCGAGGGTCGAGCCGTCGGTGTACTCGACCATCGAGTGGACGTAGGACTGGGGGTGGACGACGACCTCGATGCGGTCGAAGGGGATGTCGTAGAGCAGGTGCGCCTCGATCACTTCCAGGCCCTTGTTGACGAGGGTCGCGGAGTTGATCGTGATGACGGGGCCCATGGCCCAGGTGGGGTGGGCGAGGGCGTCCTCGGGGGTGACGGCCGCCAGCTCGGCCCGCGTCCGGCCGCGGAAGGGGCCTCCGGAGGCGGTGACGACGAGCTTGCGTACGTCGGCGCGGGTGCCGCAGGCGAGGGCCTGGAAGAGGGCGGCGTGCTCGGAGTCGACGGGGATGATCTGGCCGGGCTTGGCCAGCGCCTTCACCAGCGGGCCGCCGACGATGAGCGACTCCTTGTTGGCGAGCGCGAGCGTGCGGCCCGCCTCCAGGGCGGCGAGGGTGGGGGCGAGACCGATGGAACCCGTGATGCCGTTGAGGACGGTGTGGCAGGCGGAGGCGGCGAGCTGGGTGGCCGCGTCGGGGCCGGTGAGGATCTCGGGGAGGGGCTCCCCGGGGCCGTACTGCGCCGAGAGGGCCTCGCGCAGCGCCGGTACGACGTCCTCACGCGCGACCGCGACGGTGTCCACGCGCAGCCGGTGGGCCTGCTCGGCGAGCAGCGCGACCCGGCCGCCGTTCGCGGAGAGTGCGGTGACGTTGAACCGGTCGGGGTTGCGCAGTACGAGATCGATGGCCTGCGTACCGATCGACCCGGTGGAGCCGAGGATCACGACGTCCCGCATCCCGTCGACGTGGTCGAAGCGGAGATGGGGGTCGGCAAGAGGGGCTGGACTGTCGCTCATCCCTCCATTGTGGCCGTAGGTGGGGAGCGGGCGGACAGGGAGTTCCTCGGGCGGGCGGCATATCCGCTGTCGCTACCGAATGGAGCGGAATGATCCTTCATGAAGTTCGAGTGAAGAGATTGTGATAACACTTTGGAGCCGTCGGTCGGCGGATGACCGGACGACGAGGAACAACCTGCGAACGACATCTGGGGGGATCTCATGCGCATGCGCGCCGCCCTGCCCGCCCTCGCGGGCGTTGCTGCCCTGACGGGCACCGCGCTTCTGGCCACTCCGGCTCAGGCCGCCGCCGGGGTGACCATCTACTACGTCCAGTACGACAGCCCCGGCAAGGACGACCGCTCGAACAAGAGCCTCAACGCCGAATGGGTGCAGATCAAGAACAACGGATCCTCGGCCGTCTCGCTGAAGGGCTGGATCCTGAAGGACGCCTCGAACCACAAGTACACGTTCCCGAACGTCAAGATCGGTGCGCACAAGACGATGAAGGTGCACACCGGCCAGGGCAAGGACACGACGTCGGACAAGTACCAGGGGCGCAAGGCGTACGTGTGGAACAACACCAGCGACAAGGCGACGCTCACGAAGGCGAACGGGTCCAAGGTCGACACGTGCTCGTGGACCAAGCCGGGCTCGGGCCACAAGTACTGCTGAGTCCGTAGAGGCTCTTCCCCGCGCCCCTTGCCAGGGGCGCGGGGAACGCGGAACCGCCGTCAGCGGATCGGCCGGTGGACGTTCTCGCGTCGGCTCGGGCCCGGGGTCGCGTCCGCGATCCAGGGGCCCTCGCCCGACGGGTCCACCACTCCCTGTTCCAGCCAGGTGTACGTGCCGGACAGGATGCCCTTGACCACCTTGCGGTCCAGTTCGTCCGTGTTGGTCCACAGGCGGCCGAAGAGTTCCTCCACGCGGATGCGGGACTGGCGGCAGAAGGCGTCCGCGAGTTGGTACGCCTCGCGGCCGTACTCGCCGGTCCTGCGCAGGTGTTCGGCGCGTACGCAGGCCGCGCTCATCGCGAAGAGTTCGGCGCCGATGTCCACGATCCGGCCCAGGAAGCCCTGTTTGGTCTCCATGCGGCCCTGCCAGCGGGACATTCCGTAGAACGTGGAGCGGGCCAGCTTGCGGGAGCTGCGCTCGACGTAGCGCAGGTGCGGCGAGAGGTCGACCTGCTGGTGGAACTCCCGGTACGCGCCCGGGATCTGCCCCTGCCCGGCGACCAGCTTCGGCAGCCAACGGGCGTAGAACGCACCGGCGCCCGCGCCCGCCTTCGCCTTGTCGGCCAGCGACTTGTCCGGGTCGATCAGGTCACCGGCCACCGACAGGTGCGCGTCCACGGCCTCGCGGGCGATCAGCAGATGCATGATCTCCGTCGAGCCCTCGAAGATGCGGTTGATGCGCAGATCGCGCAGCAGTTGCTCGGCCGGTACCGCGCGCTCCCCGCGCGCCTTCAGCGACTCCGCCGTCTCGAAGCCACGGCCGCCACGGATCTGGACCAGCTCGTCGGCCATCAGCCAGCCCATCTCCGAGCCGTACAGCTTGGCGAGGGCGGCCTCGATGCGGATGTCGTTGCGGTCCTCGTCGGCCATCTGGGACGACAGGTCGACCATCGCCTCCAGCGCGAACGTCGTCGCCGCGATGAAGGAGATCTTCGAGCCGACCGCCTCGTGCAGCGCGACCGGCTTGCCCCACTGCTCGCGGGCCCCCGACCACTCCCGGGCGATCTTCAGACACCACTTGCCGGACCCCACGCACATCGCGGGCAGCGACAGCCGGCCGGTGTTCAGCGTGGTGAGCGCGATCTTCAGGCCCGCGCCCTCCGGGCCGATGCGGTTGGCGGCCGGGACGCGGACACGGTGGAAGCGCGTCACGCCGTTCTCGATGCCGCGCAGGCCCATGAAGGCATTGCGGTTCTCGACGGTGACACCCTCCGACGCCGCCTCCACGACGAACGCCGTGATGCCGCCCTTGTGGCCCTCGGACTTCGGCACGCGTGCCATGACGACCAGCAGATCGGCCACCACACCGTTGGTGGTCCACAGCTTGACGCCGTCGAGGACGTACTCGTCCCCGTCCGGTACGGCGGTCGTGGCCAGCCGCGCCGGGTCGGAGCCCACGTCCGGCTCGGTGAGCAGGAACGCGGAGATATCGGTGCGGGCGCAGCGCGGCAGGAACGTGTCCTTCTGCTCCTGCGTGCCGAAGAGCTTCAGCGGCTGCGGTACGCCGATCGACTGGTGCGCGGACAGCAGCGCGCCGATCGCCGGGTTCGCCGAGCCGGCCAGGGCGAGCGCCTTGTTGTAGTACACCTGGGTGAGGCCTAGGCCGCCGTACTTGGTGTCGATCTTCATACCGAGGGCGCCGAGGTCCTTGAGACCGTTGATCGTCTCGTCGGGGATACGGGCCTCGCGCTCGATGCGGGCGCCGTCGACCTGGGTCTCGCAGAAGTCGCGCAGCTTGGTGAGGAACTCCTCGCCGCGCTGCACGTCCTCGTCGGCGGGCAGCGGGTGCGGATGGATCAGGTCGAGCCGGAAGCGGCCGAGGAAGAGCTCCTTGGCGAAGCTGGGCTTGCGCCAGTCCTGCTGACGCGCGGCCTCGGCGACCTGGCGGGCCTCACGTTCGGTGACGGTGGGCTGGGGGGTGGGGGAGGGTGGTGCGGGCATGAGGCTCACCTCGCCGCGAATAGGGATCCTGTGGGGCGTTCTCCGATCAAGCTGACGTACGCCGACCAGGGCCACCGTACGGCGATCAAGATGACGTACGGCGACCTTGCGGATGTTCGTTACCGATCGGTGCTACCCGATCGTTCGTACCCCAATCGGGGCGAGGTCACCAGTCCTCGCGCAGCCCTCCGGCCGCGAAATGCCGCCCGCCGCGTGCGTCTTGGCCGTACGGGGCCGTACGGGACGGGTGTGGTCGGCGGTGCCGGGCCGGAGGGCCACCTGGGGGAACGGGCCGAGGGCCCGTACTCCCCCTGTCCGCGTCAGACGGCACGGCGCATGACCAGCCGTGGCCAGCGGTCCAGGCCGTGCTCCGCCTCGCGCGCGCGGATGTCCTTGAGGCCGGGGCCGAGCGCGGCGTCGTCCACCGGCTGGAAGCCGCAGCGCGCGTAGTAGGGCGCGTTCCACGGGACGTCGACGAACGTGGTGAGGGTCAGGGCGGGAAGGCCCTCCGTGGCCGCGACGGTGGCGGCGTGGTCCAGGAGCGAGCGTCCGACACCGCGGCGCGCGCTGTCCGGGTGCACGGAGACCTGCTCGATATGCAGGCCCCCGTCGACGTGCTCGGCGATGAGATAGGCCACCGGGACGTCGGCGGTGTCGACCGCAACCCAGGCGAGCCCGTCCTGCTGGTAGCGGGCGAGTTCGTCGAGCGGGAGCGGCTCGTCGTCGGCTATCTCGGGCATGCCGACGTCGTGGAAGCAACGCCCGGCGGCTCGCTCGATGTCCTGGAGCAGGGGCAGCTCCTCGGTCCGGACGGCTCGGATACGCAGGGCCTCATGAGTACGCATGGGTCCATGGTGCCGTGTGGCTTCCCGAGGGAGTGATCGCCCTGGGGCCTGCCTGCGGTTCCCGGCGATCACTCCCCCTGCGTCGAGCGGCTGCTACGCGGCGGTCGGACGCGGCTCGCGCCACATCGCCCACAGCACCGGGCCACCGCCCGGCAGCGTCAGCTCCTCGCGCACCGTGAAGCCGAAGTGCTCGTAGAAGGGCAGGTTGGACTCCTTGGAGGACTCCAGGTAGGCGGGCAGACCGGCCGCGTCCGCCTGGGCCAGCCCCGAGCGCAGCAGCGCGGCGCCCTGGCCCTGGCCTCGGGCGGCCGGGTCGGCACCGATCACGGCCAGGTACCAGTGCGGCTCCTGGGGCGTGTGCTTGCCCGCAGCTTCGAGCGCGTCCCGGAACAGCTCGGCCCGGTCACCGAGGATGTCCTGGAGCTCCTGGACGGTCTCCGCGTCGGGAACGGCCTTGGCCTGCGCCTCCGGCGGCACCCAGAAGGCCGCCGCCGCGTCGGTGCGCTCGCACACGCCGTGCTGGAGGTACATCCGGGAGAAGAGCGTGCTGAAGTAGCGGGCCATGGACGCCTCGCGCGAGGCGTCCTCGGTGAAGAACCAGCGCATCATCGGGTCGTCGTCGAACGCGCGGGCCAAGGCCCGGCTGATCACCGGAGCGTCGTCGAGCGTCGCCGTCTTGGGGGTAACGGGTATCGGCATACCGGTCATTCTGCACAACGGTGTTCGACGGCAGCGAGGCGGGGTCGATCTGACGAAGGGTCAATATCCGGCTCTGCGATGGCTTTTGAGAACGGGGTTCGCAGACCGATCGACGCACGCCGCCCCCGCCGTCCCCGCCGTCCCCGCGTACGACAACGGCCCGAACCCCCGCACAGTGGGCTCGGGCCGTCGGTCGTGGTCGGCTCAGAGAGCCAGGTCCGTCAGGACCAGGACGCGCTCGTAGGTGTAGTCGTCCATCGCGGAGCGCACGCCCTCGCGGCCGACGCCGGAGCGCTTGGTGCCGCCGTACGGCATCTGGTCGGCGCGGAAGGACGGCGCGTCGCCGATGACCACGCCGCCGACCTCGAGGGCGCGGTGCGCGCGGAAGGCGACCTGGAGGTCGTGCGTGAACACGCCCGCCTGGAGGCCGTACTTGGAGTCGTTGACCGCGGCGAACGCCTCGGCCTCGCCGTTCACCTTCTGCACGGTGAGGACGGGACCGAAGACCTCCTCGGTGGCGAGGGTGACGTCGCCCGGGACCTCGGTGAGCACGGTCGGCGCGTAGGTGGCACCGTCGCGCTTGCCGCCGGTCAGGAGCGTGGCGCCCGCGGCCACGGCCTCGTCGACCCAGGACTCCACGCGCTTCGCGGCGTCCTCGCTGACGAGCGGGCCGACGTCCGTGGCGTCGTCGGAGGGGTCACCGGTGACCATGGCCTCGACAGCGGCCACGATGCGCGGCACCAGCCGGTCGTACACGGCGGCGTCGGCGATCACCCGCTGCACGGAGATGCAGGACTGGCCGCCCTGGTAGTTGGAGAACAGGGCGATGCGCTTCGCGGCCCAGTCCAGGTCCTCGTCGCTCGCGTAGTCGGCGAGGACGACGGCCGCGCCGTTGCCGCCCAGCTCCAGCGTGCAGTGCTTGTGCGGCACCGACTCCATGATCGAGTAGCCGACCTTCTCGGAACCCGTGAAGGAGATGACCGGCAGGCGCTCGTCCTGGACGAGGGCGGGCATCTTGTCGTTGGTGACCGGCAGCACCGACCAGGAACCGGCGGGCAGGTCGGTCTCGGCGAGCAGCTCGCCGATGATCAGGCCGGACAGCGGGGTGGCCGGGGCCGGCTTGAGGATGATCGGCACGCCCGCGGCGATGGCCGGGGCGATCTTGTGGGCGCACAGGTTCAGCGGGAAGTTGAACGGCGCGATACCGAGGACGACGCCCTTCGGGAAGCGGCGGATCAGCGCCAGCCGGCCCGTGCCGCCGCCGTCGGTGTCCAGGCGCTGGGCCTCGCCGCCGTTGAAGCGGCGGGCCTCCTCGGCCGCGAAGCGGAACACGGAGACGGCACGGCCGACCTCGCCGCGGGCCCACTTCATGGGCTTGCCGTTCTCGGCGGAGATGAGCCGCGCGATCTCCTCGGTGCGCTCGACGAGCCGCTTGCAGACGTGGTCCAGGGCGGCGGCACGCGCGTGGGCCGGGAGGGCGGCGAACTCGTCCCGTACGGCGTACGCGGCGGCGACGGCCTCCTCGACCTGAGCCTCGGTCGGGACGCTGACCTTGCCGACGAGCCGGCCGTCCCACGAGTTGGTGACGTCGAAGGTGGTCTCACCGGTGGCCTGGCGGCCGGCCAGCCAGAAGGCGTGGGTGGAGGTCATGATCGGGTCCCGACCCTTCCGAGGTTGGATGTTCCTTGGGTTGCGTCGTCCACGGTAGGGCCGGGGTGGCGAACGGTCGTTTGTCCGGTGAGTAGCACTGTGGTGGGGGCGTAGTACGGGATGTACAGCCCGGTCCTACGGGATGTGTCGCCCCTGCGTCACGGCTGGGGCGTCGTCAGTCCCCCGCCGCGCTCGTCGCCTTGAGCGCGAGCCACAACTCCATCCGTACGTCCGGGTCGTCGAGCGAGCGGCCGAGGATCTCCTCGACGCGGCGCATGCGGTAGCGCAGGGTGTGACGGTGGACGCCGAGGTCGGCCGCCGCCGCGTCCCACTGGCCGTGGCGGGAGAGCCAGGCCCGCAGGGAGGCCACCAGATCGCCCCGGCCCGTGGCGTCGTGCTCGCGCAGGGCGCGCAGCAGGCCGTCCGCGAAGGCGCGTACCGCGTCGTCCGCGAGCAGCGGCAGCACGGACCCGGCCGCCAGCTCCTCGTGCTCGACGAGGGCGCGGCCTCGCCGCCGGGCCACCGACAGGGCCTGTTCCGCCTGCTTGTACGCGGCGGCCGTGGCGATCGGCCCGGCGGGCGCCGACATGCCGACGACCAGTTCGTTCTCGTCGGACGTGGCGGTGTGCTGCTCACGGGCCGCGGTCCGCGCGGCCTGCACCGCGAGCGCGTACTCCTGGCACGCGGTGACGGCGGCGCCGCCGTCCACGGCGAGGACGGCGAGCCGCTCGCCGTCGGGCACGACGAGCACGGCCTCGCCGGAGCGCGCGGCGGCGGACTCCACCGTCTCGGCGAGCCCGTCCAGCGGATCGCCGTCCGTGTCGGCCCCCGCGAGTGCCGCGGCGGGCTGGGGCGCGGGCGCCACGCGCGCGTGGCCGTCGGCGTGCGCCCGCGCGGCCGACGCGGACGCCGATTCGGCGAGGATCAGCCGGAACGGGGCGTCCAGCAGGGCGCCGTAGAGGTCCCCGGCCACCGCCCGCGCGTGGTCCGGCTGCCCGGCGAGAAGCAGGCGCAGTACGGCCGCCCCGATCCGCTGCTCGGCGGCGTGCAGGGACCGGGACCGTTCGGTGATGAGGGTCAGCAGGGCGATGGCGGAGTGCACCGCGTAGCGCTCGGCGGTGCCCAGCGGGGCCGCGGTGCCCACGGCGAGCGCGGCGCGCGGGCGGCGGCCGGTGCCCAGGGAGTGCAGTTCGACCCGGTCCTCGCCGCTCGGGCCGCCGACCACGGAGGACGCCGGGGCGGGCCGCTCCCGCAGCCGCTCCACGTCGGCGGTGAGCCGCGCGGCGCGGCGGCCCGCCCACTCGGGTGCGGCGGCCACGACGGCACCGGAGGCGTCGTACAGCGCGGCCCAGCCCGCGACCTGCGCGGCGAGCGCGGCGAGCAGCCCCTCGGGGCCCTCGCTCAGCGCCTGACGGGTCAGCTCGCGCTGCGCGGCGAACCCGGCGGTCACGGCCCGGTACTGGTCGGCGGCGTTGGCCGCCGAGACGGCCTTGCTGATGGCGAGGAAGGGGGTGCGCCGGGGCACCTCCAGCAGCGGGAGCCCCTCCTCGCGCGCGGCGTCGACCAGGGCCTCGGGGATGGCGTCGTAGTTGACGCCGATGGCGAAGCCGAGCCCGACCACCCCCGCGCCCGCCAGCCGTCTCACATAGCGCCGCATGGCCTCCGGGTCCTCGGCGTCCAGCTTGAGCGCGGTGATCAGCAGCAGCTCGCCGCCCTCCATGTAGGGCACGGGGTCGGCGAGTTCACTGACGTGCGCCCAGCGGACCGGGACGTCCAGGTGGTCCCCGCCCGCGCGCACGGTCAGCTTGAGCGCGGAGTGGTGGACGAGCGCGGCGAGGGTGAGGGGCATGAGGCCTTCAGGTCGGCACGGACGGGGACGGGGCTGGGCTGGGCTGGGACGGAGGCTGGGACTGGTGATCGCTGTGATCGGTGATCAGCGTGATCGGTGATCTCTGTGATCAATTGGCCGTCGCGTATGAACGACCTCTGTCGATTCTGCCTCACCGTACGATCGACGCCGACCCCTGCGACCGCCCGAACGCCTTACCCGCCCCCCTCCGAGGCCCTAGCCCCGCAGATCCACGAGCAGCGGCGGCGCGTACTCGCCCTTCCGGTTCGTCAGGGACAGCACCGCGTGCCCCGGCGGCACCGCGTGCGCCAGCTCGGACGCGGACCAGCGCTCGCGCTCGACCTGGCGGACGGTCACGGCGTCCGTGGTCACGGCCTTCCCGGTCACCAGCTTGCGCAGGGCGTGGATGGCCCGCGTCATGGGCTGCTGCGCGAAGACGGTGTGCTGGGCGACCTCCCGCGTCTCCACCCACTGCGTGCCCCAGGCCTGCGCGAACCGGCCGCCGTCCCAGGTGGTGACGCCGGAGAAGGCCATCCGGCAGCCGACCGCCCCGAACAGCGGCCCGTGCAGGGCCTCGGGGACGTCGCCGATCGTGCGCAGGGAGAGGAGAACGCCCGCGTTGCGCGCGCGCAGCCGCTGGATGCGGCGCACCGACTCGGCGGTCACTGTGCCGGTCGCGTCGTCGAGGACCAGGCAGGCGAAGTGAGGGCGCCCGCCGACCCCGACGACGGCGTCGAACTGGGCGAGGATCAGCCGGGTGATCAGCCGGGACGCCTCCTCGTGTCCGCGCTCGGGCAGGTCGATACGGACGCGGAGGGGATGGTGGGCCACCGCGCGCAGCGAGAACGGCCGGACCGTGCCGCCCCCGAAGAACTCGGCGAAGGCCGGGCGGTCCAGCAGGGCGAGCCGGTCGGCGAGCGCCGGACCCACATCGGTGGTGGTCCCGGACTGCCGCAGCCGGGCGTCGAGTTCCCGGCGCATCGCGGCGTGCCGCTCCTCCGCGAGGGCCTCGCGCAGGGACGACAGCGCCGAGGGCCCGCCTTCGAGGAGTTCCCGCAGCACGGGCAGCGACGGGAAGGCGCCGTGCACCGCCCGGTAGGGGCCGAGCAGTTGGGCGAGCGCGGTCACGGCCCGCTGACCGTCGACCGTGTCGAGGTCGCCGACCAGTCCCTCCGCGAGGAAGCCCGCCGCTTCGTCGGGGTCGTCGCAGTCCGCGTACGGGTCCAGGTCGTGGACGGACGCCGGGTCCCCGATCCGTACCACGACGTCGAACGCCGCGTCCGGGGCGAGCGGCGTACCGGCGGCGCACACCGCGACGACGGCGCACCCGCCGGTCAGGGCCTGCAACGCGAGGTTCTCGACCACGGGGGCGACCAGACGGCGGGTCTTGCCGGAGCCGGGCGGGCCCACGGCCAGGAGCGAGGTGGAGAGCGCGTCGGGGCCGAGGGCGACGCCCGCGCCCGCGTAGGCGAGGGGGGTGCGCTCCCCGGCGACCCACTGTCCGATGCGGACCTGGTCCACGAGCAGGTCGTGCAGGGCGGTGCGGCCGGGCAGGTCCCGGGCCCCGGAGGGGTGGGTCCAGGCGGCGCCGCCCTGGCGCAGCACGGTCTCGGTGAAGGCGGCGAGGCGTCCTTCGCGCCGGGCCGCGGTCCACGCGTGCTCGATACGGGCGCAGTCCACGTCGTTCATACGGCCCGCGAGCACCTCGGCGCTGAGCGCGTCCGCCGCCTCGCGCGCCCCGGCCTCACGCAGCTCGGGCCAGTGGGCGCGGGGCGTGTCGGGCCGTACGGCGTCGTCCTCGGCCGTACGGCGTCGCGCGGCCAGCCAGGTACGGGCCAGGGGCACCCAGCCTCCGACGCGGGCGAAGGGCCAGAGGATGAGCAGCGTGACGACGGTGTAGACGCTGTAGACGAACGGCACCGACGCGAGGATCTCGTAGCCGTCCGAGACCGCGACCGCGAAGTTGAAGATGGTGCTGAGGACCGGGTCCGGGTCCCAGAAGGCCCCGGGGACGGCGCTGGGGAACACCCACCCCCAGACGACGAGAGCGCCCACGGCGGCGAAGGCGGCCCGCTTCGGCTGCGGCCAGCGTTCGAAGAAGAAGCGGCATCCTCTGCCCCAGCTCCCGAGGCGGCCCATGGCACAGGCGACCACGGCGAAGGCGACTCCGTTGTAGGCGGCGAGGGCCTGGGCTCCCCATCCGTCGCCCGGCTGGTACGGGTGCGCAGCGTTCTTGGGGGTCAGGGAAGGCTCCCACCACCAGTCGCTCGGGGTGACCAGCCGCAGCGGAGCGAACTGATAAGGAACGGCACCCGCGTCCCAGAGGGCCCAGATGATCAATCCGGCGACCAGCGGGATCACCATGCCCGCGACGGTGGCCGGGGAGAGCCGCTGCTTGCGTGTGGTCTTCGGCGGCTGGTAGTGCTGCCGCCAGATCCCCGGCTCCGCCTTCGCCCGAGGCGCGTTCAGCCACTCGGCGACCGACGACCGGGGCGGTCGTGGCGGGGCCTCGGTGTGCGGCGCGCGGGTCGGCCGTGGCGGAACCCCCGGAGGCACGGCCGGACGTGGCACGGAATCCGCCCGTGTGCCGCGCGCGTCCTGCGTCCCGTCGCTGTCCATCGCCCTTGCCCCCTGACCAGCCGCTCCCTGCACCATCAGCGAGCCAATCTAACGCCCCGCAAGGGGAGTTCACCGCTTACACGGCGGCATCCGCGTCCGCGCCCTCGACCGCCCCCTGCCCGCACCGCGCCCACCGTCGCGTCCGCCGCTATGTCCACGACGGACAAGCGGATACGCCCAAAGTGCCCACATGGAGCATGCCCCGGCCCCGCTTGCGGTTCTAGCCTGCGAGAAAAGAAAGGCATGCGTCCGAACATCCCCCGCCCGGAGCCGGGACCACCGGAACCAGGTGCACCGGAATCTCCGCTTCGGTTCGCACGATCACAGGGAGCCCCCATGACTGCAGTTCCGCAGGAGCGCCGCGTCGTCACCGCCATTCCCGGCCCGAAGTCGCAGGAGCTCCAGGCCCGCCGTACCGCCGTGGTGGCGCAGGGCGTGGGCTCCACGCTGCCGGTCTTCACGCAGCGCGCGGGCGGCGGCATCATCGAGGACGTCGACGGCAACCGTCTGATCGACTTCGGCTCGGGCATCGCGGTGACCTCCGTGGGCGCCTCCGCCGAGGCCGTCGTGCGCCGTGCGTCGGCGCAGCTCCAGGACTTCACCCACACCTGCTTCATGGTCACGCCGTACGAGAGCTACGTGGCCGTCGCCGAGGCGCTCGCCGAGCTGACGCCGGGTGACCACGCGAAGAAGTCCGCGCTGTTCAACTCGGGCGCCGAGGCCGTCGAGAACGCCGTCAAGATCGCCCGTGCGTACACCAAGCGCCAGGCCGTCATCGTCTTCGACCACGGCTACCACGGCCGGACGAACCTCACCATGGCCCTGACGGCGAAGAACATGCCGTACAAGGACGGCTTCGGCCCGTTCGCGCCCGAGGTCTACCGGGTGCCGGTGGCGTACGGCTACCGCTGGCCGACCGGTGCGGAGAACGCCGGTGCCGAGGCCGCCGCGCAGGCCATCGAGCAGATCACCAAGCAGGTCGGCGCGCACAACGTGGCCGCGATGATCATCGAGCCGGTGCTCGGCGAGGGCGGCTTCATCGAGCCGTCGAAGGGCTTCCTGCCCGCGATCCGCCAGTTCGCCGCGGACAACGGCATCGTCTTCGTCGCCGACGAGATCCAGTCCGGCTTCTGCCGCACCGGTCAGTGGTTCGCGTGCGAGGACGAGGGCATCGTCCCGGACCTGATCACCACCGCCAAGGGCATCGCGGGCGGTCTGCCGCTGTCCGCCGTCACCGGCCGCGCCGAGATCATGGACGCCGCGCAGGCGGGTGGCCTGGGCGGCACCTACGGCGGCAACCCGGTCGCCTGCGCCGCCGCGCTCGGCGCGATCGAGACGATGAAGGAGCTCGACCTCAACGCTCGCGCGAAGGAGATCGAGGCGACGATGAAGGCCCGCCTGACGGCGATGGCCGAGAAGTTCGACATCATCGGCGACATCCGTGGCCGCGGCGCCATGATCGCGATCGAGCTGGTCAAGGACCGCGCCACCAAGGAGCCGAACTCCGAGGCGGCCGGCGCGCTCGCCAAGGCCTGCCACCAGGAGGGCCTGCTGGTCCTGACCTGCGGCACCTACGGCAACGTGCTGCGCTTCCTGCCCCCGCTGGTCATCGGCCAGGACCTCCTGGGCGAGGGCCTCGACATCATCGAGCAGAACCTCGCCGCTCTCTGAACTCCCGGTCAGAGGCTGTGAAGAAGCTGTGCGGGGTGGATGGCGGGTAGCGCCAGTGGCTGTCGGAGCCTGATCCGCTGCCGTAGGTTCTACCCAGATGAGAGATGGACCCGCCCGCAGGTGACTGTGGGCGGTATCGGGACGGGGCCTCCCCAGCTTCGACCCGGTCGTGCCCTCGCGCACACAACCGGAGCCTTCCGGCTTCGGATCTCCTCACCGGTCGGACGGCCGCACGCCCCAAACCCCCCGGGGCGGGCGGCACATCGATCGGACGGCCGCCCAAAGCGGTTGCCGGAGGGCCGGCGCACTCCCCCCCTTGCGCCGGCCCTTCGGCGTTCTCCGGGCTCTGGCAAGCTGTGCGCCGTGTCCCGTCCCGCAAGACCGTCGGCCCGGCGCCGCCTCATACCGTCGGCCCGTCTCCTCCCGATCGCCCTCCCCTTGATCACCTTCCTGCTGATCGCCTGGCAGGTCGCCGTCCGTGGTCCGCTCGCGCGGGCGGACGAGCGGGTGAGCGGGGCCGTGGTCGACCCGGACCGGGTCTCCGGGCTCCTGGCGGACCTCGGGAACGTCGCGGTCGCCGTGCCCGTCCTCGCCGTCGTCCTGCTCCTCGCCGCCCGGCAGGCCCGGCGCGCCCGCCGGGACCGGTGGTGGCTGCCCCCGGTCGCCGCGGCGGCCCTCATGGCGGCCGTACCGGCGGTGATCGTCCCGCTCAAGACGCTGATCGCCCGGCCCGGTCCGCCGGTCATGGGCCACGAGACGGGCTTCTTCCCCTCGGGGCACACCGCCACCGCGGTGATCGCCTACGGCGCGGCGGCCCTGCTCCTGTGGCCCCTGTCCCGTACGCCGTTCGTCCGCCGCGCGGTCGTCGCGCTCTGCCTGCTGCTGAATCTCGCGGTCGCCTACGGGCTGATCCGGCACGGCTACCACTGGCCCCTGGACGTGCTGGGGAGTTGGTGTCTGGGCGTACCGGCGCTCGGCGCGCTGGGGCTTCTGCTCGGCCGCGGCGACCGTCTCACGCACTGACGCCACGGCCGAGACACCCGTCAGGGCGTGTCCCGGCCGTGGCGTCAGCTCCTCGCTGTCGAATCAACTGTCGAAGCCCAGGCCCAGCTTGTCCATCGTCCGCAGCCACAGGTTGCGCCGCCCGCCGTGCGCGTCGGCGTGCGCCAGCGACCACTTGGTGAGCGCGATCCCCGTCCAGGCGAAGGGCTCGGGCGGGAACGGCAGCGGCTTCTTGCGGACCATCTCCAGTTCGGTGCGCTCGGTCCGCTCCCCCGCGAGCAGGTCGAGCATCACCTCCGCGCCGAAGCGGGTCGCGCCGACGCCGAGACCCGTATAGCCCGCCGCGTACCCGACCTTCCCCTGGTGGGCGGTGCCGAAGAACGCCGAGAAGCGTGAGCAGGTGTCGATCGCGCCGCCCCACGCGTGGGTGAAGCGGACCCCCTCCAACTGCGGGAAGCAGGTGAAGAAGTGCCCGGCGAGCTTGGCGTAGGTCTCCGGGCGGTCGTCGTACTCGGCGCGCACCCGGCCGCCGTACGGGTAGATCGCGTCGTAGCCGCCCCACAGGATCCGGTTGTCGGCCGAGAGCCGGAAGTAGTGGAACTGGTTGGCCGAGTCCCCGAGGCCCTGGCGGTTCCGCCAGCCGATCGAGGCCAGTTGGTCCGCGGTCAGCGGCTCGGTCATCAGCGCGTAGTCGTAGACCGGGACGGTGTAGGAGCGGACGCGCTTGATGAGGTTCGGGAAGACGTTGGTGCCGAGTGCCACCCGGCGGGCGCGGATACGGCCGTAGGGGGTGCGTACGGCCATCCCGGCGCCGTACGGCTTCAGACCGAGCGCGGGCGTGTGTTCGTAGACGCGGACGCCCAGTTGGAGGCAGGCCCGCTTGAGGCCCCAGGCGAGCTTGGCCGGGTGGAGCATGGCCACGCCCCGGCGGTCGTACAGACCGGCCCGGAAGGTCGGGGAGTCGACCTGTCCGCGCAGCGCGTCCGCGTCGAGGAACTCAAGGCCTTCGGCGAGACCCTCGTCCTGCAACTCCGTGTACCAGTCGCGCAGTTCGCAGGCCTGGTACGCCTCGGTCGCGACGTCGATCTCGCCGGTGCGCTCGAACTCGCAGTCCAGGGAGTAGCGTTGGACGGCCTTCTCGATCTCGTCGAGGTTGCGGGCGCCCAACTCCTCCAGCGTGTGGATCTCCTTGGGCCAGCGGGCGAGGCCGTTGGCCAGCCCGTGCGTGAGGGAGGCAGCGCAGAAGCCGCCGTTGCGGCCCGAGGCGGCCCAGCCCACCTCGCGGCCCTCCACCAGCACCACGTCCCGGCCGGGGTCGCGCTCCTTGGCGACGAGCGCGGTCCACAGTCCGCTGTAACCACCGCCGACGACCAGCAGATCGCAGGTCTCGGCGCCGGTGAGCGCGGGCTCGGGGTGGGGCTTACCAGGGTCGTCCAGCCAGTACGGCACCGGCCGGGCTTCGGAAAGAGATGTGGTCCAACGGGTCATGGCGCTTGGGGCCATGATTTCAACTCCCAACGGATGATGGTGCCGTGAGGCGTTACGCCTTACGGCGGTTTCGGCGGGTGCCGATGGCCATGGAGACCAGGACCAGCAGCACGGCGAGGCAGAACATGGCCGTACCGATGACATTGATCTGCACGGGGGTGCCGCGCTGTGCCGAGCCCCAGACGAACATGGGGAACGTCACGGTCGAACCCGCGTTGAAATTGGTGATGATGAAATCGTCGAAGGAGAGCGCGAAGGCGAGCAGCGCGCCCGCGGCGATTCCGGGGGCCGCGAGGGGCAGGGTGACCCGCAGGAACGTCTGCACCGGTCCGGCGTAGAGGTCCTGGGCCGCCTGCTCCAGACGCGGGTCCATCGACATCACACGCGCCTTGACCGCGGTGACGACGAAGCTGAGGCAGAACATGATGTGCGCGATCAGGATCGTCCAGAACCCGAGCGGCGCACCCATGTTGAGGAAGAGGGTGAGCAGCGAGGCCGCCATGACGACCTCGGGCATCGCCATCGGCAGGAAGATGAGCGAGCTGACGGCGCCGCGTGCGCGGAAGCGGTAACGGACCAGCGCGAAGGCGATCATCGTGCCGAGCAGGGTCGCGCCGAGCGTCGCCCACACGGCGATCTGGAGGCTGAGCGAGAGCGAGCCGCACATGTCGGCGACCCCGCACGGGTCCTTCCAGGCGTCCACGGAGAACCGCTGCCACTGGTAGTTGAAGCGCCCCTTCGGCTTGTTGAAGGAGAACACCGTGACGATGACGTTGGGCAGCAGCAGGTAGCCGAGCGTCAACAGCCCGGCGATGACGACGAGATGGCGCCGAAACCAGCGTACGAAGGCCATTTAGACCAGATCCTCCGTCCCGGACCTGCGGATGTAGAACGTGACCATGAAGAGGATCGCGGCCATGAGGATGAAGGAGAGGGCCGCGGCCGTCGGGTAGTCGAGCACCCGCAGGAACTGTGTCTGGATGACGTTGCCGACCATGCGGGTGTCGGTGGAGCCGAGCAGATCGGCGTTGACGTAGTCGCCCGCGGCCGGGATGAAGGTCAGCAGCGTGCCGGAGACGACGCCCGGCGTCGACAGCGGGAAGGTGACCTTGCGGAAGGTGGTGAAGGGCCTGGCGTACAGGTCGCCCGCGGCCTCGTGGAGGCGTCCGTCGATGCGCTCCAGCGAGGTGTACAGCGGAAGGATCATGAACGGCAGGAAGTTGTACGTCAGTCCGCACACCACCGCGAGCGGGGTGGCGAGGACGCGGTCGCCCGAGGTCCAGCCGAGCCAGCTCGTGACGTCCAGGACATGCAGCGCGTTCAGGGTGGCGACGACGGGGCCGCCGTCCGCGAGGATCGTCTTCCAGGCGAGCGTACGGATCAGGAAGCTGGTGAAGAACGGCGCGATCACCAGGATCATGATGAGGTTGCGCCAGCGGCCGGCGCGGAACGCGATGAGATACGCGAGCGGGTAGCCGAGCAGCAGGCACAGGACGGTCGCGGCGGCGGCGTAGAGCACCGAGCGCAGGAACTGCGGCCAGTACTCGGACAGCGCGTCCCAGTAGGTCGCGAAGTGCCAGGTGACCTTGTAGCCCTCCTCCAGGGACCCCGTCTGCACGGAGGTGGAGGCCTGGTAGATCATCGGCAGCGCGAAGAAGACGACCAGCCACAGGATGCCGGGCAGCAGCAGCCAGTACGGCGTCCAGCGGCCCCGTCTGCGCGGGGGCTTGTCGGGGCTGGTGGAAGTGAGGGGCGGGGGCGCCTCGGTGACAACGGCCATCAGGCGGCCTCCTCCTCGACGGTCTCGATGCCCGCGTCGATGTCCTGCGCCGCGTCCAGACCGAAGGTGTGGGCCGGGCTCCAGTGCAGCACCACGTCGGCACCGGGCACCAGGCGCGGGTCGCGGTCGACGTTCTGGACGTAGACGGCGAGCGCGGGGCAGACGGCGCTGTCGACGACGTACTGCGTGGAGACGCCGATGAAGCTGGCCTCGGCGATCGTGCCGCTGACGCGGTTGCGGCCCGCGGGTATCTCGCCCGCGTCGTCGGCGTGGGTGAGGGATATCTTCTCGGGGCGGATGCCGACGAGCACCGTGCCACCGGCCGTCGTCGGCGCGGAACATCGCGCCTTGGGCAGCGTGAGCTTGCCGTCACCGGCCTTCAGGACGATCTCGTCACCGCTTCCGGAGTCGACCTCGGCCTTGATCAGGTTGGAGGTGCCGAGGAAGTTGGCGACGAACGTGGTCTGCGGGTTCTCGTACAGGTCGGTGGGCGCGCCGAGTTGCTCGACGCGTCCGCCGTTCATCACGGCGACCGTGTCGGCCATGGTCATGGCCTCCTCCTGGTCGTGCGTGACATGGACGAAGGTGATGCCGACCTCGGTCTGGATGCGCTTGAGCTCCAACTGCATCTGGCGGCGCAGCTTCAGGTCGAGGGCGCCGAGCGGCTCGTCGAGCAGCAGCACCTTGGGGTGGTTGATCAGCGCGCGGGCCACGGCGACGCGCTGCTGCTGGCCACCGGAGAGCTGGTGCGGCTTCTTCCGCGCCTGCTCGCCGAGTTGCACCAGGTCGAGCATCTCCTCGACCTGCTTCTTCACCGACTTGATGCCGCGCCTGCGCAGCCCGAAGGCGACGTTCTCGAAGATGTCGAGGTGCGGGAAGAGGGCGTAGGACTGGAAGACCGTGTTCACCGGCCGCTTGTACGGCGGCAGATGGGTCACGTCCTGCTCGCCGAGGTGGACGGTGCCGGTCGAGGGCTCCTCCAGACCCGCGATCATGCGCAGGGTGGTGGTCTTGCCGCAGCCCGAGGCGCCGAGCAGGGCGAAGAAGGAGCCCTGCGGCACGGTCAGGTCGAGCGGGTGCACGGCGCTGAAGGAGCCGTAGGTCTTGCTGATTCCGGCGAGGCGGACGTCGCCGCTGTTGTCTGTCGTCATCTTCGTCACGCCCCTGTGAGCTTTGCGAACTTGCCTTCGTAGGCCGCCTCTTCCTTGTCGCTCAGCGAACGGAAGGAGTGGGATTTCGCGGCAACGGCCTTGGTGGGAACGATCAGCGGGTTGTCCGCCGCCGCCTTGTCGATCTTTGCCAGCTCCTCGCGTCCACCGTCGACGGGACAGACGAAGTTGATGTAGGCGGAGAGCTGGGCGGCCGGCTTCGGCTCGAAGTAGAAGTCGATGAGCCGCTCGGCGTTGGTCTTGTGGCGCGCCTTGTTGGGGATCAGCAGGTTGTCGGTGCTCGTGATGAGTCCGGCGTCCGGGATGATGTAGTCGACGTCCGGGTTATCGGCCTTGAGCTGGACGACGTCGCCGCCCCAGGCGATACAGGCGGCCAGGTCGCCCTTGGTGAGGTCGGACGTGTAGTCGTTGCCGGTGAAGCGGCGGATCTGACCCTTGTCGACGGCCTTCTGGATACGGGCGAGCGCCGCGTCGTAGTCGTCGCTGGTGAACCTGGCGGGGTCCTTGCCCATGTCGAGCAGCGTCATGCCCACGCTGTCGCGCATCTCCTGCAGGAAGCCGACGCGCCCCTTGAGCCCCGGGTTGTCGAGCAGGTCGGAGACCGACTTCACCTCGATGCCGTCGAGCGCCTTCTTGTTGAAGGCGATGACGGTCGAGATGCCCTGCCAGGGGTAGGAGTAGGCGCGCCCGGGGTCCCAGTCCGGGTCGCGGAACTGGGCGGACAGGTGGGCGAAGGCGTTCGGGAGGTTGGCCGGGTCCAGCTTCTGGACCCAGCCGAGGCGGATCAGCCGGGCCGCGAGCCAGTCGGTGACGTTGATGAGGTCGCGACCGGTGTCCTGGCCCGCGGCGAGCTGCGGCTTGACCTTGCCGAAGAACTCGTTGTTGTCGTTGATGTCCTCGGTGTACTTGACGTCGATGCCGGTCCGTGCGGCGAACGCGTCGAGGGTGGGGTGCCTCTTCCCGCTCTTGTCGATGTCGATGTACTCCGGCCAGTTGGAGAAGTTGACGACCTTCTCCTTCGCCGAGTGGTCCGAGGCGGAGACGCCTCCCTGTGACTTGCCCGCCGCGGGGATCCCGCAGGCGCTCAGCGCCCCGAGTCCCCCCAGCGCGAATGCGCCGCCCGTGGCGGCTCGCAGCAGCGAGCGGCGGCCGAGGGAGGCCCTGCCGCCGGACTGGCTGCGTTTCAGGGCCGGGAACAGGCGGTCGGCCTCGTACTGCTCCATGCGCGTGGTGCCCTTTCGGGAGGTCGGCCGCGGACGGCGGCCGACGTGGCTATCGGTCCCCGAAGATCGTGCGGTGCCAGTCCTTCCTGACCACCGCGGTGTTGTCGAACATTACGTGCTTGATCTGGGTGTATTCCTCGAACGAGTACGCGGACATGTCCTTGCCGAAGCCGGACGCCCGGTATCCGCCGTGCGGCATCTCGCTGATGATCGGGATGTGGTCGTTGACCCACACACAGCCCGCCTGGATCTCGCGGGTGGCGCGGCCGGTGCGGTACACGTCTCGGCTCCAGGCGGAGGCGGCCAGGCCGTACGGGGTGTCGTTGGCGAGCCGGATGCCGTCGTCGTCGGAGTCGAAGGGGAGCACGACCAGGACCGGTCCGAACAGCTCGGACTGGACGATCTCGCTGTCCTGGGCGGCGTCGGCGACGAGGGTGGGCCGGTAGTAGGCGCCCTCGGCGAGGTCGCCCCCGGGTGCCTCGCCGCCGGTGACCACGCGCGCGTAGGCGCGGGCCCGGTCGACGAATCCGGCGACGCGGTCGCGCTGGACGTGGGAGATCAGCGGGCCGAGGTCGGTGCCGGGGGCGAAGGGGTCGCCGAGCCGGACGGTCTCCATGAGGGCGGCGGTCCGGGCCACGAACTCGTCGTAGAGGGGGCGCTGTACGTACGCGCGGGTGGCGGCCGTGCAGTCCTGGCCGGTGTTGATGAGCGCGCCCGCGACCGCGCCGTTGACGGCGGCCTCCAGGTCGGCGTCGTCGAAGACGACGAAGGGTGCCTTGCCGCCGAGTTCCAGGTGGATCCGCTTGACGGTGGTGGTGGCGATCTCGGCGACGCGCTTGCCGACGGCGGTGGAGCCGGTGAAGGAGGTCATGGCCACGTCCGGGTGGCCCACGAGGTGCTCGCCCGCCTCCTTGCCCGTGCCGGTGACGATGTTGATCACGCCGTCCGGGATGCCCGCCTCGGTGGCGGCCTGGGCGAACAAGAGCGAGGTCAGCGGGGTGAGTTCGGCGGGCTTCAGGACGATCGTGTTGCCCGCGGCGATCGCCGGGAGGACCTTCCAGGCGGCCATCTGGAGGGGGTAGTTCCAGGGCGCGATGGAGCCGACCACGCCGATGGGCTCGCGGCGCACGTACGAGGTGTGGTCGCCGGAGTACTCACCGGCGGACTGCCCCTGGAGATGCCGGGCGGCCCCGGCGAAGAAGGCGGTGTTGTCGATGGTGCCCGGGACGTCGAACTCCCGGGTCAGCTTGAGCGGCTTGCCGCACTGGAGGGACTCGATCCGGGCGAACTGCTCGGCGCGGTCGGCAAGGACGGCGGCGAAGCGGTGCAGCGCGTCCGAGCGCTCGCCCGGGGTGGCGGTGGACCAGGCCGGGAAGGCGGCGCGGGCGGCGGCCACGGCACGGTCGACGTCGTCGGCGCCGGCCAACTCGTACCGGTGGACCTCGGCACCGGTCGAGGGATCGATCACCGCGTGTGTACGGCCCGATGTGCCCTTGGTCAGCCTGCCCGCGATGTACTGGGCGCCGTCCGCGAAACGTTCCTGTACGTCGTTCTGCGTCTGGAAGCGGGTGTCGGCCTCGCCGTCATGTCCCGGGTTGTGCATGTCGCTCTCCTCCGCCGCCGGCCGCGGTCCACCGCGGGGCTGGCGTAGCTCCAGCTCGAATTGAGTGCCGATCCTGACAGAGCCGCAACAGCTCAACAAGTGATTCCGTTGTTGCCTTTTGGTTACGCGACGGAATCTGTCGGACCAGGTGTCGAGTTCCGATCGGAAAGGAAGGACGGAGTGTCCGTGGTGCGTGCCAGACTGCCATGCATGATCGATTCCAGGGAATCCCTGGTCAGGGAGATACAGGCGGGTGCCGCCCTGAAGTACCTGTACTTCTGGGGCCATCGCCCGCCCGCGGACGGCCGGATCGGGAAGAGCTGCCTGAGCCAGTGGTGGCCGTCGCCGTTCACCGTGGACGGCGTGGAGTACGCGACCGCGGAGCACTGGATGATGGCGTCGAAGGCGCGGCTCTTCGCCGACGCGGAGGCGGAGCGCGCGGCCGTCCGGGCGCCGAATCCGGCGCTCGCGAAGAAGGCGGGGCGGCTGGTACGGGGCTTCGACGACGCCGTGTGGGAGCGCGAGCGGTTCGCGATCGTGGTCGAGGGCAGCGTCCACAAGTTCGCGGCGCATCCGGCGCTGCGGGAGTTCCTGCTGACCACCGGGGACCGGGTGCTGGTGGAGGCGAGCCCCGTGGACCGGGTGTGGGGCATCGGGCTCGCGGCGGACGACGAGCGGACGGCGGATCCGGAGCGCTGGCGGGGGCTGAATCTGCTCGGGTTCGCGCTGATGGAGGCGCGGGAGCGGCTGCGGTCAGGGGCGGAGTAGGAGGGGGAGCAGGAGGGAAGGGGCCGGCCGGTTGTGGGCCGACCCCTGTGGCGGCGGCGCCGACCCTCCCCGGCCGGCCCTCTCCGGCGGCGGGGCAGCCGCTCAGAACATGCTCAGACCGCCGAGCAGGCTCGCGAAGAACAGGAATCCCAGCAGCGGCAGGATCACGGTGGCCGTGATCCCGCAGACGAGACCGGAGGTCGCCGCGCCCTTGTTGGTGGCCTCGCCGCGGTTCGCCTTCCCCCTGCCGATCGCGCCGAAGATGATCGCGAGGATGCCCAGGATGATCCCGAAGACCACCAGGAATCCGGTCAGGGTGCACACCAGGCCGATGATGCCCAGCACCAGTCCCGTGGTACCCATGCCGTTGCTCGGCGGCATGGCCATGACATAGGCAGGCGCCTGCGGGTAGCCGACGGGGGCCTGCGGGTAACCGGCGGGAGCCTGCGGGTATCCGGCACCGGCGGGCGGCGCGGCCGGGTAGGACGGCGTCTGCGGGGCCGCCTGCGGGTAGCCGTACACAGGTTCCGACTGCGGCGCGTATCCCGGGGACGGCGGCTGGGACGGCGGCCCGAACCCACCGGGCCCGGGATTGGTGTCGGACATGAAACGATCTCCCCTCGTTGACAGTCAAGGCATCGTAATGGCCCAACTGCGCTGAGTGCACCGGTCTTTGGGATCGCCGGGACCGCCGGGAGCGGCGAGGGCGCGAGACGTCAGCGGCGGAACAGCATCGTGACCGAGGTACGGAGCGCGTCACCGGCATAGGGCGAGTCGGGGTCCGCGGGGATGTGGGTGACCGCGAAGAAGATCCCGATGATCATCAGCGTGATCACGGCGACGCCTAGGGCGAGCCCGATGATGCCGAGGACGAACCCCGCCTGGGCCTGCCCGTAGTTGTCGGCCTCCCCCTGGTCGGCGCGCTTGCGCCCCTTGACCCCGAAGACCACCGCGAGGATCCCGAGGACCAGCGAGACCACCCCGTACAGACAGAAGAGACAGACCGAGAGGATGCCGAGCACCAGGGCCGCGATCCCGAGCCCGTTCCGCGGCTGCATCGGCATACCGGGCCAGCCGTAGCCCGCGTAGTACCCGGAGGCGTCGTACGGAACCGCTCCGGGACCGGTGGGCGCGATCGGCGGCGGGGGCACGGGGAAGCCCTGGTCGCCACCGCCGGGCGGAGGGGGCGCCGATCGACCGTGGTACGGAAACGGTGACGGCGGCGGCCCGGCCTGCGGCTTGTCCAGAGGCACCTTGTGCTCGGGCGGCGCCCACGGATCACGCGCGTCCTGCCCCGAATGTGCTTCCTCACCCACGGCCCAGCCCCCTTGATCTCCGACCCGCCATGCTACGACCGCGCACAACCACCACTTCGCCCACCCCGGCCGCCCGGTCCGCGGCGACTCCGCAGACTGTCCTGCCCGGTCCCCCACCCGTACGCCTAAGGGCTGTCCCGTAATCCCTGGCGGATCAGCGCGCGGCGTCGGATGCGGTGCATCGCAAGGCGGAGGGACGCCCGAATACTGGACGTATTCGGGCGTTCCGACAACGCGGCGAGGTGCCGTAGCCGTCGTCGCGCGCCCGTCAGGGATTACGGGACAGCCCTTAGGATCGTCCCCGCACCACCGATCAGCCGATCACCCGCGTCCGTCGCCCTCGCCCGGCGTCAGGGCGCCGTTTCCGGGGAGGACCCCTTGACCGACCACCGTGACACCCCTGCCGTGCGTGAGCTGCGCACCTTCATCGCCGGGCTGCCCAAGGCCGAACTGCATGTGCACCACGTCGGCTCCGCCTCCCCCCGTATCGTCTCGGAGCTGGCCGCCCGCCATCGTGACTCCCGGGTGCCCGCCGATCCCGAGGCGCTCGCCGAGTACTTCACGTTCACGGACTTCGCCCACTTCATCGACGTGTACCTGTCCGTGGTCGACCTCGTCCGCACCCCCGAGGACGTACGGCTGCTGACGTACGAGATCGCGCGCGACATGTCCCGGCAGCAGGTCCGCTACGCGGAGCTGACCCTCACCCCGTACTCCTCCACCCGTCGCGGCATGGACGAGCGGGCGTTCATGGACGCGATCGAGGACGCCCGCAAGGCGGCGGAGGCCGACTTCGGGACCGTGCTGCGCTGGTGCTTCGACATCCCCGGCGAGGCGGGCCTCGAATCCGCCGAGGAGACGGTACGGCTCGCCACCGACGACCGGCTGCGCCCCGAGGGGCTGGTCTCGTTCGGGCTCGGCGGCCCTGAGATCGGCGTGCCCCGGCCGCAGTTCAAGCCCTACTTCGACCGCGCCATAGCCGCCGGGCTGCGCTCCGTGCCCCACGCGGGCGAGACGACCGGGCCCGAGACGGTCTGGGACGCCCTGACCGACCTGCGGGCCGAGCGCATCGGACACGGGACCAGCTCCGCCCAGGACGCGAAGCTGCTCGCCCATCTCGCCGAGCACCGCATCCCGTTGGAGGTCTGCCCCACCTCCAACATCGCGACCCGCGCGGTCCGCACCCTGGACGAGCACCCCCTCACGACGTTCGTCCAGGCCGGCGTCATGGTCACCATCAACTCCGACGACCCGCCGATGTTCGGCACCGACCTCAACAACGAATACGAGGTCGCCGCACGGCTGTTGGACCTTGACGAGCGAGGGCTGGCCGATCTCGCCAAGAACGCCGTCGAGGGCTCCTTCCTCGACCCGGCGGGCAAGGCACGGCTCACGGCCGAGATCGACTCCTACACCTCGGCGTGGCTCGCGCCCTGAGTCCTCCGGGTCGCCTCGTCGCACCCCGGCGGCACAATGGGCGCATGCGTACCGTGACTGCCGTGGCCCATCGCGGCGACCCCTACCTTCACCGCGAGAACACCCTCGACTCCCTGCGTTCCGCGCTCGGACGCGGCGCGGACGCGGTGGAGATCGACGTACGGCTCACTCGGGACGGCGTTGCCGTCCTGCTGCACGACGAGACGCTGAAGCGGCTGTGGGGCCACGACCGGCCGCTCACCTCGCTCACCTCCGACGAGGTGCGGGGGCTGACGGGGGGTCGCGTGCCGACGCTGGCGGACGCGCTGGCCGCGACCGACGGAAGCCGGGTCATGATCGACCTGCCCGGCGGCCCGTCGGCCCGCGCCGTACGCCGGATCGTGGACACCGTCCGGCAGTGCGGGGCCGCGGAGCGCGTGTACTACTGCGCGGGCGCGCGGACCATGCTGGCGGTCCGGGCCGCCGACGCCGCCGCGGAGATCGCACTGACCTGGACGTCGCTCGCGCGCCCGCGCCCGGCCGTGCTGGAGGCCGTGCGCCCGCGCTGGCTCAACTACCGATTCGGCCTGGTCGACCGGGAGTTGGCGGAGCGGGTGCATCGGGACGGCTGTCTGCTGTCCGTCTGGACGCCGGACACCCGCCGCTCCATGCGGCGCCTCCTCGACCTGGGCGTGGACTCGATCACGACGAACCGCATCGAGACGTTGCGCGCGGCACGCGAGGGCTGAGCCGCTGAGCCCCTAGGGGCGACCCCGGGGCCGGTCCTCGGGGCCGTGCCCTCCTCGGCGACGATCCCCCGCTCCAGTACCGCCGCACAGGATGAACACCACGCATCCCACCGGAATCTGGAGCAGCCGATGCAGCTACGTCCGTCCGCCGTGGCACTCGCCACCGCCCTCGCCGTGGGTCTGACCACCCTTCCCCTGGCGGGAGTTGCCGCCGCCCACTCGGCGCCGTCGAAGTCCTGTTCCGCGCAGACGAGTTCACCGTCCACGTCCCGCGGCCCCGATGCCGAGGCCCTGTGCGCGGCGCTCGCCGGACTGCCCGACCAGGACGCCACGGCGGCGATCATCCGCGTGGGCGGCAAGGGGAGTTGGCACGGGGTGGCCGGGGTGCGGGACATCACGACGGGGGCACCGGCCCTGGAGAACGCGCGCTTCCGCGCGGGTTCCGTCACGAAGGTCGTCACCGCGTCCCTCGTCCTGCAACTCGCCGCGGAGGGGCGCGTCCGCCTCGACGGCACCGTGCAGCACTACCTTCCGGGGCTGCTGACCAAGGACTTCAAGCCCATCACCGTACGGCAGTTGCTGAACTACACCAGCGGCCTGGACGCCGGCGCCTCCCTCGGCGACTCGGTCGAGGACGGATACCCGCACCGCTTCGAGACCCTGACGCCCCGTCAGGTCGTCGCGACTGCGGTCGCCAAGGGCCCGCAGTGGGACCCCGGCACCCGGCAGGAGTACTCCAACATCCACTACACCGTCCTCGGCATGCTGATCGAGAAGGTCACCGGCGACTCGTACGCGCACCAGGCGTCCGTACGGATCTTCCAGCCGCTCGGCATGCGCGACACCTCGTTCCCGCAGGGCCCCGACCCGCTGATCCACGGCCCGCACAACCGCGGATACGACAAGTTCAGTGGCGAGTTGACCGATGTCACCGACTGGAACATGTCCGACCGCTGGGCGGCCGGCGACCTGATCTCGACCACCGCCGACCTCGAACGACTGCTGGTGGCACTGTTCCGCGGCAAGGTCGTCCCCAAGCCGCAGCTCAAGGAGATGTTCACCCTCCCGCACGTGCCCGGGGCGCGGTACGCCGCGGGCCTGGAGAAGCTCGAACTGAACGGCAAGGTGATCTGGGGCAAGACGGGCTCACGCCCCGGTTACGCCACGGCGATCGCCGCCGCCCCCGACCTGTCCCGCACCCTGGTCTACTCGGTGAACGCGACGGACGCGAAGGGCGACGGCCTCCCCATCGCCGAACGCTTCGGCTTCCCGGCGTTCAACCGCTGACACCCGAGAGCGAAGGAGCCGGTCCCCATCGGCTCCTCCAGCCGCTCGATCGCCGCTCCATACGCGGCAGTCGGGGCCTACAGCCCGACGATGCCGTTCCACCGCTTCGTGAACTCGGCCCGCTCCTTGGGCGTGATGTCCCGTGCGACCGCGAGGCGCTTGCGCATCGTCGCGTCCGGGAAGATCAGGGGGTTCTCGGCCAGGGCCGCGCTCTCCTTGTCCTTGGACGCGGCGAGAACGTCCTGGGCCGCCGGGACGGGGCAGACGTAGTTCACCCAGGCCGCGAGTTCCGCGGCGACCTCGGGCCGGTAGTAGTAGTCGATCAACTGCTCCGCGTTGGCCTTGTGGCGCGCCCGGTCGGGGATCATCAGGGTGTCCGCCCACAGCTCCGCGCCCTCCTCGGGGACGACGAAGCGGATGTCGGGGTTGTCGGCCTGCAGTTGGATCACATCGCCCGAGTACGCCTGGCAGGCCACCACATCGCCGCTGACGAGGTCCTTGGTGTAGTCGTTGCCGGTGAAGCGGCGGATCTGGCCGCTGCGGACATGCCGCTCGACCTGGTCGCAGATCGTGTCGAAGTCGGCCGCCTTCCACCGGGTGATGTCCACGCCGTTGCCCTGCATCAGCAGCGCGAACGCCTCGTCCAGACCGGACAGCAGGGTGACCTTGCCCTTGAGGTCGCGCGCCCACAGGTCCGAGACGCTGCGGATCTCCCGGCCGGCCTTGCGGCGGTTGTACGCGATGCCGGTGATGCCGGACTGCCACGGCACGCTGTACTTGCGTCCCGGGTCGAAGGCGGGCGAGCGCAGCAGCGGGTCGAGGTAGCGCGCCACGTTCGGCTGGGCGGCCCGGTCCATCTCCTGCACCCAGCCGAGGCGTACATAGCGGGCGCACATCCAGTCGCTGTGGACGATGAGGTCCCGGCCCGGCTGCTGATGGTTCATCAGCGACGGGCTGATCTTGCCGAAGAACTCGTCGTTGTCGTTGATCTCCTCCACGTAGTCGACCGTGATGCCGGAGCGCTTCTCGAACGCCTCCAGGGTCGGCCGCCGGTTCGGGTTCTTGTCGTCCGTGTCGATGTACAGCGGCCAGTTGGCGAACATCAGCCGCTTGTCCCGGGTGGACAGGTCGGCGGCGGCCCGGTCACCGGGGGCCACGTACGCCGCGGGCACACCACAGCCGGCGAGCGCGCCGAGCGCCGCGCCGCCGCCGAGGGCGCGCAACAGGGAACGGCGGGAGGGGGTCGACGTCCTCGGGGGCGACGTCTTGGGAGTCAGGGACATCCCGGCAGCATGGCCGTCCCTCCGCGAGCGTTCAATGGACGCTGCGTCGAGCGGCCCCACCCGGAACCGACACCTTGTCGACCTGCGGCACGTACGCCGGCGGCCCCGGACGGGGACACTTCCCGTCCAGGGCCGCTCGGTTGCTCGACGCTTACGCGTCCAGCGACGTCATCACGTGCTTGATGCGCGTGTAGTCGTCGAAGCCGTACGCCGACAGGTCCTTGCCGTAGCCGGACTTCTTGAAGCCGCCGTGCGGCATCTCCGCGACCAGCGGGATGTGCGTGTTGATCCAGACGCAGCCGAAGTCGAGGACCTTGGACATGCGCATCGCGCGCGCGTGGTCCTTGGTCCACACCGAGGAGGCGAGGGCGTAGTCGACGCCGTTCGCGTACTCGACGGCCTGCTCCTCGTCCGTGAAGGACTGGACGGTGATGACCGGGCCGAAGACCTCGTTCTGGATGATCTCGTCGTCCTGCTTGAGGCCCGAGACGACGGTCGGCGCGTAGAAGTAGCCCTTGTCGCCGACGCGCTGGCCACCGGCCTCGACCTTGGCGTGCGCGGGCAGCCGCTCGATGAAGCCGGAGACCTGCTTGAGCTGGTTCGGGTTGTTCAGCGGGCCGTAGAGCACGTCCTCGTCGTCCGGCTGGCCGGTCTTCGTCTCGGCGGCGGCCTTCGCGAGCGCGGCCACGAACTCGTCGTGGATGGACTCCTGGACTAGGACGCGGGTGGCGGCCGTGCAGTCCTGACCGGCGTTGAAGAAGCCCGCCACCGAGATGTCCTCGACGGCCTTGGCGATGTCGGTGTCCTCGAAGACGACGACCGGGGCCTTGCCGCCCAGCTCCAGGTGGACCCGCTTGAGGTCCTTGGAGGCGGACTCGGCGACGGACATGCCCGCGCGCACGGAGCCGGTGATGGAGGCCATCGCCGGGGTCGGGTGCTCGACCATCAGGCGGCCCGTGTCGCGGTCGCCGCAGACGACGTTGAAGACGCCCTTGGGCAGGATCGAGCCGATGATGTCGGCCATCAGGGCCGTGGACGCCGGGGTGGTGTCCGACGGCTTGAGGACGACCGTGTTGCCCGCGGCGATCGCCGGGGCGAACTTCCACACGGCCATCATCATCGGGTAGTTCCACGGCGCGACCTGCGCGCAGACGCCGACCGGCTCACGGCGGATGATGGAGGTCATCCCGTCCATGTACTCGCCGGCCGAACGGCCTTCCAGCATGCGGGCGGCGCCCGCGAAGAAGCGGATCTGGTCGACCATCGGCGGGATCTCCTCCGACCGGGTCAGCCCGATCGGCTTGCCGGTGTTCTCGACCTCGGCCGCGATCAGGTCCTCGGCGCGCTCCTCGAACGCGTCCGCGATCTTCAGGAGAGCCTTCTGACGCTCCGCGGGCGTGGTGTCGCGCCAGCCGGGGAAGGCCGCGGCGGCGGCGGCCATCGCGGCATCGACGTCCGCCTGCCCGGACAGCGGGGCGGTCGCATACGCCTCGCCGGTCGCGGGGTTGACCACCTCGGTGGTCCGCCCGTCGGCGGCGTCGCGGAATTCGCCGTCGATGTAGTTGCGCAGACGACGCAGCTCGGTGCTCACTGCCGGCCCCTCCAAGTTCGGGTGTCCATTCGCTGAGATTCCCACCCTAGTGGTGGCGCCACGTTTCCAACAGTCCTGATCACGCCATGGCTGCGAAATCCGCAGACTCAAAACACGTAGACAACGGATTTCATCGCTCGAACCTTGCAAAACTGTCGAGACGTCGTGCAGAGTGAGCTTGTGGCCAGTCGAAGCGCACAACCGAGGGACTCCCGCGAGTCCAGGAACGGCACCCCCCAACTGGATGCCGTCTCCCTCGCGATCATCGAACAGCTCCAGGAGGACGGCCGCCGACCGTACGCCGCGATCGGCAAGGCCGTCGGCCTCTCCGAAGCGGCCGTGCGCCAGCGCGTCCAGAAGCTGCTCGACCAAGGCGTGATGCAGATCGTCGCCGTCACGGACCCGCTCACCGTGGGCTTCCGCCGACAGGCGATGGTCGGGATCAACGTCGAGGGCGATGTGGAGTCGGTCGCCGACGCGCTGGCCGCCATGTCCGAATGCGAGTACGTGGTGATGACCGCCGGCTCGTTCGACCTGATGGTGGAGATCGTCTGCGAGGACGACGACCACCTGCTGAACGTCATCAGCAAACGCATCCGGGCCATCCCCGGAGTGCGCTCCACCGAGAGCTTCGTCTACCTCAAGCTCAAGAAGCAGACCTACATGTGGGGAACCCGATAGCCGTGAGTACCAAGGACCTCAGCAAGACCGCGTACGACCACCTGTGGATGCACTTCACCCGCATGTCCTCGTACGAGAACGCGCCCGTTCCCACGATCGTCCGGGGTGAGGGCACCTACATCTACGACGACAAGGGCAAGCGCTACCTCGACGGTCTCGCCGGTCTGTTCGTGGTCCAGGCGGGCCACGGCCGTACCGAGCTGGCCGAGACCGCGTTCAAGCAGGCCCAGGAGCTGGCCTTCTTCCCGGTGTGGTCCTACGCCCACCCGAAGGCCGTCGAGCTGGCCGAGCGCCTCGCGCACCACGCCCCGGGCGACCTGAACAAGGTCTTCTTCACCACGGGCGGCGGCGAGGCCGTCGAGACCGCCTGGAAGCTCGCCAAGCAGTACTTCAAGCTGGTCGGCAAGCCCACCAAGCACAAGGTCATCTCGCGTGCGGTCGCCTACCACGGCACCCCGCAGGGCGCCCTGTCCATCACCGGCCTGCCGGGCCTGAAGGCCCCCTTCGAGCCGCTGGTCCCCGGCGCGCACAAGGTGCCGAACACCAACATCTACCGCGCCCCGATCTTCGGTGACGACCCGGAGGCCTTCGGCCGCTGGGCCGCCGACCAGATCGAGCAGCAGATCCTCTTCGAGGGCCCGGACACCGTCGCCGCGGTCTTCCTGGAGCCGGTGCAGAACGCCGGCGGCTGCTTCCCGCCGCCGCCCGGATACTTCCAGCGCGTGCGCGAGATCTGCGACCAGTACGACGTGCTACTCGTGTCGGACGAGGTCATCTGCGCCTTCGGCCGCCTCGGCACGATGTTCGCCTGCGACAAGTTCGGCTACGTCCCGGACATGATCACCTGCGCCAAGGGCATGACCTCGGGCTACTCCCCGATCGGCGCGTGCATCGTCTCCGACCGCCTGGCCGAGCCGTTCTACAAGGGCGACAACACCTTCCTGCACGGCTACACCTTCGGTGGCCACCCGGTCTCGGCCGCGGTCGGCCTCGCCAACCTCGACCTGTTCGAGCGCGAGGGCCTCAACCAGCACGTGCTCGACAACGAGGGCGCGTTCCTCTCGACGCTGCAGAAGCTGCACGACCTGCCGATCGTCGGCGACGTCCGCGGCAACGGCTTCTTCTACGGCATCGAGCTGGTCAAGGACAAGACGACCAAGGAGTCCTTCAACGAGGAGGAGACCGAGCGCGTCCTGTACGGCTTCCTCTCCAAGGCCCTGTTCGACAACGGCCTGTACTGCCGCGCCGACGACCGTGGCGACCCGGTCATCCAGCTCGCCCCGCCGCTGATCTCCAACCAGGAGACCTTCGACGAGATCGAGCAGATCCTGCGCGCGACCCTGACGGAGGCCTGGACCAAGCTCTGAGCCTTCTGAGCCAGCGCGCCGACAGGTGACGTTCGCCCGTCAAGGAGCGGCGTTCGGTGCGTGCTCTCGGCGTGCCGGACGGAAGCCCGCGTACTGGATGTACGTGGGCTTTCGACCGGTGCGGCGAGAGTGCGTGCCGGGCGTCGCGACAGGGCGAATGTTGCCTGTTGGGGTGCTGGGTCTCCCTCCTGACGGTGACCCCGTCAACGGCCCCGCACCGCCCGTTCCAGTGAAAAACGGCGGTCCGGGGCCGTCTGCTGTCCTGGCTCCCGCCGCCCGCTGCCTAGCGTGCACGGTGCACTGTGACCGATCGGCCCTGCCTTCGTCCCCCGAACTGGTCCCCCGGAGGGGGACCCACAGGGGGACAACGGATCCGAACCGAGGTGTACGCGATGGTGGCCCCGCCGGACAACGACGTACTCTGGGCACGCGCCCTGCACTTCCAGCACAACGGCTCGCCCGCGCTCAACGGCGTCTCGCTCGGTGTGCGCGAGGGCGAGATCCTGGCCGTCACCGGCCGGCGCGGCAGTGGCAAAACGACTCTGCTCCAGTGCCTGGCCGGGCTGCTCCCGGCGCAGCAGGGCGAGGTCTGGTTCAACAGCACCCCGGTGCACACCATGGGGCCGCTCACCCGCGAACGGCTGCGCCGCGACCGCTTCGGCTGGATCGACCCGGTGCCCCTGCTCGTCCCGGAACTGAACGCCTGGGAGAACGCCGCCCTGTCACTGCTGCTGCGCGGCACGAGCCGCCGCCGCGCCAAGGCCGCGGCCCTGGAGTGGCTGGAGCGTCTCGACATCGGCGGCTGCGCCCGCAAGCGCCCGTACGAACTGGTCCAGTCCGAGCGCCAACGGGTCGCCATCGCACGGGCGATCGCGGCGGCACCGACCGTCCTGTTCGCCGACGAGCCCACCGCCCCGCTCTTCCGCGCCGACCGTGTCCAGGTGCTGCGCACCCTCGCCTCGGCGGCCCGCTCGCACGGCATCACGGTCGTCCTGGCCACCCAGGACCCGGACACCGCCGCCCTCGCCGACCGCACCGTCTCACTGCTGGACGGCCGCCGCGTGCACACCCTCCAACTGCCCCCGCTCACCGAGACGGAGGGCCGCACGGCGTGCTCGCTCTCCGCCTAGCCCGCGCGGCCCACCCGCTGGTCCAGCTCCGCCGACTGCTGGTCGCCGCGGCCTCGGCGGGCACGGGCTTCCTGCTGCTGTGCACGCTCGGGTACGCGCTGGCGCACCCGCAGGCGTCGACCGGTTCGGCGCTGCGGCTGGCCTGGTGCCTCGCGCCGATGGCCGCCACCGTGTACTTCGCCGTCGCCGTCGCGCGGACCGACCCCGGCACCCGCCCCCGGTCCGGCCTGGCGGCGATCGGCCTCGGTCCGGGCCGCCTGATGGCGCTGTCGGCCATGACCACCGCGCTGTCGACCGTGTTCGGCTCCCTCCTCGCGCTGCTGGCCTTCCTGCATGTACGGGGTGACCTGCCGGGCGGCGCGCTCGGTGGGCGGGCCGCGGAGTTCCTCGCCACGGACCAGCCGCTGCCCCTGCCCGCGGCGCTCACCCTGCTCGCGCTGGTCCCGGTGACCGCGTCCCTGGCGAGCGCACTGGTACTGCGCCCACGCGAGGAACGGCGGCGGCGCGCCGGACGGCGGAACGCCGAGGCCGAGCCCGAGGCCGAGCCCGCCGCCGAGGTTCCCGGTGCGGTCGTGGACCCGGACCGGCCCGCCGCTCCCCGGCCCGCGCCGGGCGGCCTCCCCTGGGGCGTGGCCGCGCTCGCCGCGGGCCTGGCCGTAGAGACGTACGCGGGCCGTACGCACCCCGCTTCCGGCCCCTGGCTGCCCGGTGATCCGGCGCGCGGGCCCCTCGCGGTACCGATGGGCTGGGCGCTGACCGCGCTCGGGCTGACGCTGGCCGGGCCCGCGCTCACGTACCTGTGCGGCCGACTGCTCCAGGCCGTGCGCCCCGGTGCCGTACGGCTGCTCGCCGGGCGCGGTCTCCAGGAGGAGGCGGGGCGGATCGGGCGACCGCTCGGGGTGGTGAGCGCGGTGGCGTCCGGGGCGTACGCGACGGCCGCGCTGTCCGCCGACGCCGCTCGCTCGTTCGGGCCGCTCACCGCGCTGGGCGCACTGCTGGTGGCGGGCTGCACGCTCGCGACGCTGGCGGTGGCCGCGATCGAGGCGAGGCAGGCACGGGCCGCCACGGTCGCCGGGCTGGTACGGCTGGGCGCGCCCGCCACGCTGCTGCGCAACGCGGTGCTGCTGCGCGCGGCCGTCCTGATCGTGGTGTTCGTGCCGCTGACCTGGGCCGTCGCGGAACTGGCGGCGCTGCCGCTGCGGGGCTGAGGCGGGGGTCACCGACTGCGGGAAATCTCTTCGCGGGCCATCGATGAGTTTCGCGGCGGGCCCCGGTCTGTCTCTGCGTACACATCATCGAAGACCGGGAGATTGTGCTTCATGTACCAGCAGATGATCTTCGTGAACCTGCCCGTCGCCGACGTCGAGGCGTCGAAGAAGTTCTTCACGGAGCTGGGCTACTCGCTCAATCCGCAGTTCTCGACGGACGACTGTGCCTGTGTCGCCATCAGCGACACGATCGTCGCAATGCTGCTGGGCAAGCAGCGCTACGCCGAGTTCACCTCGAAGGAGATCGTCGACGCCACGAAGACCAGCGAGGTGCTGCTCTGCCTGAGCGCCGAGAGCCGGGCGAAGGTCGACGAGTTGGTGGACCGGGCGCTGGCCGCGGGGGCCACGGCCGCGCGGGAGCCCATGGACTACGGCCACATGTACGGCCGCGCCTTCGACGACCTGGACGGCCACACCTGGGAGGTCATGTGGATGGACCCGGCGGCGATCCAGGGCTGAGCCCCGGCCCGCACGACCACACGGCCCGCCCCGTTTCGGGGGCGGGCCGTGTCCGTATCGGGCCGTGTCCGTATACGGAAGGACGTGGTACGGAAGGGCTCGTACGGGTGTTACGGGTGCTACGTGCGGGAGGCGCCGCCGAGCACCACGACGTCGGCGGCGTCGAAGACGACCCCGACCGTGCCCCCGGGCTCCGGCGCCTCGCGCAGTGCGCACGCCGCCTCCAGGCCGGGCGCCCCCTCGGGCTGCAGGCGCACCGCGACATGGGTGCCGCGGAAGGTGCGTGCGGCCACGGTGCAGCGCAGGCCCTCGGCGGCGTCCACCAGCCGTACGCCCGCGGGCCGTACGAGCAGCGTGCCCGGCCCCTGCGGGGAGTCCTCCGGCACCGGGAGCTTGCCCCAGGGGGTGTCCGCGGACTGACCGGTGACAGTCGTCTCCACCACGTTGTCGAAGCCGAGGAAGCGCGCCACGAACTCGTCCGCGGGGCGCTGCCACACCTCAAGTGGCGTACCGGACTGGGCGATCCGCCCCTCACGCATGACGACGACCCGGTCCGCGAGCGCGAAGGCCTCGCCCTGGTCATGGGTGACGGCGAGCACGGTCGTCCCCAACGTCCGGAAGACTCCGCGCAGTTCGACGACCAGGCGTTCGCGCAGCGAGCGGTCGAGCTGACCGAGCGGCTCGTCCAGCATCAGCAGCCGCGGCCGGGGCGCGAGGGCACGGGCGAGCGCGACCCGCTGCTGCTCCCCGCCGGAGAGCGAGGCGACCGCCCGGCGCTCCGCCCCGGGCAGACCGACGAGATCGAGCAACTCCCGTACGCGGCGCTCCTGTTCCTGACGCGACGCGCCGTGCATACGGAGCCCGAAGGCGACGTTGCCGCCCACGTCCCGCTGCGGGAAGAGCTGATGGTCCTGGAACATCAGCCCGACGCCCCGGCGGTGCGCGGGCACGCCGCCGAGGTCCCGGCCGTCGAGGAACACCCGGCCGGAGTCGAGCGGTTGCAGCCCGGCCACGGTGCGCAGCAGCGTCGACTTGCCGCCGCCGCTGGGTCCGAGCACGCAGACGATCTCGCGCTCGGCGACGTCCAGTTCGACGCCGTCGAGCGCCGTGTGTCCGGCGAAGCGCACGCTCGCCCCGTCCAGCCTGAGCATCGTCACACCACCCCCCGCTCCGTAGGCTCCGTACGCAGTCGTTCGAGCACCAGCAGCGCCACCGCGCACACCACCATCAGGATCGTCGAAAGGGCCATGGCCTGGCCGTAGTTGAGATCGCCGGGTCGTCCGAGGAGCCGTGCCACCGCGACCGGCAGCGTCGGGTTGTCGGGCCGTGCGATGAACACCGTCGCGCCGAACTCGCCGAGCGACACAGCGAACGCGAACCCGGCCGCGATCAGCAGCGCCCGCCGGACGATCGGCAGGTCGACCTCCCGCCACACCCGCCAGGGCGACGCTCCGAGCACGGCCGCCGCCTCGCGCAGCCGTTCGTCCACGGCCCGCAGTACGGGCAGCATGGTGCGCACCACGAACGGGGCGCCCACCAGGGCCTGCGCGAGCGGCACCAGGATCCAGGAAGCCCGCAGATCCAGGGGCGGCTCGTCGAGGGTGATCAGGAAGCCGAAGCCGACGGTCACCGCGGACACCCCGAGCGGCAGCATCAGCAGCGCGTCGAAGCCGCGTACGAGACGGCCGGCCCCCTTGCGGGCGAGGGCCGCGGCGGCGAGGGAGCCGATCAGTACGGCGATGAGCGTGGCGGCGACGGCGTAGCGCAGCGAGTTGCCGACCGCCTCGATCGGCGCCACGAGGAAGGTGCCACCGTCGGTGCGCGTCAGCGCCGTGTAGTACCCGAACCCGGGCGCGTCGAACGAGCGCGCGACGAGGACGGCGAGCGGCAGGACGAGCAGCACCGCGATCGTGGCGAGGACCGCGCCCAGCAGCGCCCGCTGCCCCGCCCCGCGCGGTGTGCGCGCCGTGCGCGCCGCGTCGACCAGGCGCAGAGTGCTCTCGCCGCGGCGGACCGTCCAGGCGTGCACCCCGAGGATCGCGCCCACCGCGGCGAACTGGACGAGCGTCAGCACGGCCGCGGTGGACAGGTCGAAGATCTGCGAGGTCTGCCGGTAGATCTCGACCTCGATCGTGGAGAACCCCGGGCCGCCCAGGATCTGCACCACACCGAAGGAGGTGAAGGTGAACAGGAACACCATCAGCGCGGCGGCGGCCACGGCCGGGCCGAGGGCGGGCAGTGTCACCGTGCGCCAAGCCGTGAGCCGGGAGGCGCCGAGCATCCGGGCCGCTTCCTCCTGGCGCGGGTCGAGCTGGGCCCACAGACCGCCGACCGTGCGGACGACGACGGCGTAGTTGAAGAAGACATGGGCGAGCAGCACGGCCCACACGGTCCCGTCGAGCCGCACCCCCCACAGGTCGTCGAGGAGTCCGCCGCGGCCGACGAGCGCCAGGAAGGCCGTACCGACGACGACCGTCGGCAGGACGAACGGAACGGTGACGACCGCCCGCAGCATCCGCTTGCCGGGGAAGTCCAGGCGCGCGAACACATAGGCGCCCGGCAGCGCGACCAGCAGCGTGAGCGCGGTCGAGGCGAGCGCCTGCCATGTCGTGAACCACAGCACCTGCCCGACGCCGGGCTCCGCGAGCACCTCCGTGATCCGCCCGAGGTGCCAGGCGCCGTCGATACGGAGGCCGCGCGCGACGATCGCGGCGACCGGGTAGGCGAAGAAGACCGCGAAGAACGCGACGGGCAGGGCCATGAGCCCGAGCCGCGCCGCGTTCCCCCTCGGCCGCGGGGCTACTTCAGTACGAGCGATGTCCACGACTTGACCCACTGGTCACGGTTGGCGGCGACCTTGGCGGGGGCCATGGTCTCGGGGTTCTTCGCCTGCGGGCCCCACTTGACGAACTCCGCCGGCAACTGGGCGGTCTCCCGCACCGGGTAGACGAACATGTTCAGCGGCATGTCCTGCTGGAACCTCTCGCTGATCATGAAGTCGAGCAGCGCCTTGCCCCCCTTGCTGTTCTTGGCGTTGCTGAGCAGCCCGGCGTACTCGACCTGCTGGAAGCAGGTGCCCTGGGCCACCCCGGTCGGCGCGGTCTCGGGCCGCGGCTCGGCGTAGACGACCTCGACGGGCGGCGAGGAGGCGTACGACACGACGAGCGGTCGATCGCCCCCGGCCTTCTTGCCCCCGGCGGAGCCGGAGAACTCCTCGTTGTACGCCTGCTCCCAGCCCTCGGCCACCTTCACGCCGTTGGCCTTCAGCTTCTTCCAGTACCCCTGCCAGCCGTCGTCCCCGTACTTCGCGGCGGTCCCGAGCAGGAAGCCGAGGCCGGGCGAGGACGTGGACGCGTCCTCGGTGACCAGGAGGTTCTTGTACGCGGGCTTGACGAGGTCGTCGAACGTGGCGGGCGGGGTCAGCTTGTGGTCGGCGAAGTACTTCTTGTCGTAGTTGACGCAGATGTCGCCGGAGTCGATCGGAGTGACCCGGTGCCGGTCCTCGTCGGCCCGATACCTCTTCACGACCTTGTCGTAGCCCTTCGGCTCGTACGACTGGAACAGCCCGTTGTCGAGGGCCCGCGAGAGCAGGGTGTTGTCGACGCCGAAGAAGACGTCGCCCTGCGGGTTGTCCTTGGTCAGGATCGCCTTGTTGACGGCCTGGCCCGCGTCACCGTCCTTGAGGACCTTGACCTTGTACCCGGACTCCTTCTCGAACGCCGCTATGACGCTCTTCGAGGCGGCCCACGAGTCATGGCTCACGAGGGTCACGGTCTTGGAGTCGCCGCCGCTCCCGTTCGTGGAGGTGGACGACCCGCACGCGGACAGCGTGACCATGCCGAGCCCGACGGCCATGGCCGCGAGCGTCCTGCCGGTGATGTGCACTGAATTCCTCCTGGAGTGACCAGGAAGAGACGCGGCCCTGCCCCGATGACCCGCACGGGCCGGGGCAGGGCGCAGCAGCTTGAGTGAAGACCGAACTTCCTACCCAGAATGACCTGGGCGAGGTTCAGAGGGTCTGCGGTCGTTACCGCACTCTCAGCGCTGTGGCGCTCCCCTGTCGGAATATGAAGATGTACGTACGGAGTTCAGACTACCGCTCGCTCGCCGCCAGTTGTCCACACGCTCCGTCGATCTCCTGGCCGCGGGTGTCCCGGATGGTCACCGGCACCCCATGGGCCGCGATCGCCTCGACGAACGCCTTCTCGTCCTCGGGCCGTGACGCGGTCCACTTCGAGCCGGGCGTCGGGTTCAGCGGGATCAGATTGACGTGCACCGGCTTGCCCTTGAGGAGGCGGCCGAGCCGATCGCCGCGCCACGCCTGGTCGTTGATGTCCCGGATCAGCGCGTACTCGATGGACAGCCGCCGCCCGGACTTGGCGGCGTACTCGAAGCCGGCGTCCAGTACCTCGCCGACCTTCCAGCGGGTGTTGACGGGGACGAGGGTGTCGCGCAGTTCGTCGTCCGGTGCGTGCAGGGAGATGGCGAGGCGGCACTTGAAGCCCTCGTCCGCGAAGCGGTGGATGGCGGGCACCAGTCCGACGGTCGAGACGGTGATGCCGCGCTGCGAGAGGCCGAGGCCGTCCGGCGTGGGATCGGTGAGCGCCCGGATGGCGCCGATCACGCGCTTGTAGTTGGCGAGCGGCTCGCCCATGCCCATGAAGACGATGTTGGACAGGCGCGCGGGACCACCGGGGATCTCACCGTCGCGCAGCGCCCTCATGCCGTCCACGATCTGGTGCACGATCTCGCCGGTGGAGAGGTTGCGGTCGAGACCGGCCTGCCCGGTCGCGCAGAACGGGCAGTTCATGCCGCAGCCCGCCTGGGAGCTGATGCACATGGTGACCCGGTCCGGATAGCGCATGAGCACGGACTCGACGAGCGTGCCGTCGAACAGCCGCCACAGCGTCTTGCGCGTCGTGTCCTGATCGGTCGACAGATGCCGGACGACCGTCATCAACTCCGGAAGCAGCGCCTCCTGGAGCCCGGCGCGGGAACCGGCCGGGATGTCGGTCCACTGCTCGGGGTCCTGCGTGTACCGCGCGAAGTAGTGCTGCGAGAGCTGCTTGGCGCGGAACGGCTTCTCGCCGATGGCCGCGACCGCCTCCTTGCGCTCGGCGGGCGTGAGATCGGCAAGATGCCGCGGCGGCTGCTTGGCTCCGCGCGGCGCGACGAAAGTGAGTTCTCCGGGCTTGGGCATGGTCCTACCAGTGTCGCAGACCCTCGTACGGGTTCTTCCCGGTGCGGGGCTGTCGCCCTTGCCACAGCGGAAGGCCGCGACCGGGCTCTTCGTATACGGAAGAGGCCCGTCGCGCCATGGCGACGGGCCTCTTCCGTATGTCCTGTCCTCAGCCCGCGCCGACGAAGACGACCAGCAGCAGCCAGACCACCGGGGCCGTCGGCAGCAGCGAGTCCAGGCGGTCCATGATGCCGCCGTGGCCCGGCAGCAGGGTGCCCATGTCCTTGATGCCGAGGTCTCGCTTGATCATCGACTCGCCGAGGTCGCCGAGCGTGGCGCTGACCGCCGCCGCGAGGCCCAGCAGGAGCCCCTGCCACCACGCACCGCCGTCGACCAGGAAGTGCATGCACAGCGCGCCCGCCGCCATCGCGAAGGCGACCGCGCCGACCAGGCCCTCACGGGTCTTGCCGGGGCTGATGCGCGGCGCGAGCTTGTTCTTGCCGAAGCGCCAGCCGACCGCGTACGCGCCCGTGTCGCTGACGACCGTCAGCAGCAGGAACGTCAGCACACGCTGCGGACCGTCCGACGCGGTCAGCATCATCGAGACGAACGTGGCGAGGAACGGCACGTAGAAGGCCGCGAAGAGGCCCGCCGTGACGTCCCTCAGATAGCCGTCCGGCGGCTCGGTCATCCGCCAGACCAGGACCGCGAGCGCGGTGAGCGCCATCGCCACCCAGGCGCCCTCGGCGCCGCGTACGTACCCGGCGACGACCATCGCCGCGCCGCCGACGGCCAGCGGGACGAGGGGCGCCTTGATGCCCTTGCGCTCCTCCAGCCGGTTCGTCAGCTCCCACAGGCCCACCACGACGGCGACCGCAATCACGCCGACGAACACGGCCTTGACGACGAACAACGACGCGATGATCACGACGCCCAGCCCGACGCCGACTCCTATGGCCGCGCCCAGGTCGCGGCCCGCGCTCTTCTTCTGCCGTGCGGGCGCCGGCTGCGGGGCGTCGGGCATGGGCTCCGGATTCTGCGGCGCCGCCCCATAGGGCGTGGCCGACGGCGTGTCGTCGCGGAACAAGGGGCCACCCGGCCGGGCGGCCCCGCGGTCGTCACCCTGGTCTCCGCCGAAGGCGGACACGTCGGGCACGGTGGGCATGGGGCGCGTCCGCTGCCGAGCGTCCCGCGCATCGTACGCGGGCCCCGCCGGGCCGGGGGCCTGGCCGGGCCCGCGCTCGGCGGGCCCCCGGTACCCGGCGGCCTGTGGCGGCGCTCCCCAGGGAGAGTCGTTCATCAGACCTCGAGCAGCTCGGCTTCCTTGTGCTTGAGCAGCTCGTCCACCTGTGCGACGTACTTCGCCGTGGTGTCGTCGAGCTCCTTCTCCGCACGACGGCCCTCGTCCTCGCCGACCTCGCCGTCCTTGACCAGCTTGTCGATGGCGTCCTTGGCCTTGCGGCGCACGGAACGGATCGAGACCTTGGCGTCCTCGGCCTTGCCCTTGGCGACCTTGATGTAGTCGCGGCGGCGCTCCTCGGTCAGCTCGGGGAACACCACGCGGATGATGTTGCCGTCGTTGCTCGGGTTGACGCCCAGGTCGGAGTCGCGGATCGCCTGCTCGATGTTGCGCAGCGCGCTCTTGTCGAACGGGGTCACCACGGCCATGCGCGGCTCCGGCACCGAGAACGAGGCCAACTGGTTGATCGGCGTCGCTGCGCCGTAGTAGTCGGCGACGATCTTGTTGAACATCGCCGGGTGCGCACGCCCGGTGCGGATCGCGGCGAAGTCCTCCTTGGCGACTACGACGGCCTTCTCCATCTTCTCCTCGGCCTCGAGGAGGGTCTCTTCGATCACCACTTGCTCCTGCGTGTCTTGAGTAGGCCCGGCGGCTGGCACTCGTCGGTCCGCGGCCGGCTGCGTCGCGTCTTCTTGCTGCACGGTTCCCGACCGGTAGGACATTGTCCATCCCTCCGGTCGGAAGCCGTCACCCGAACGGGGTTCGCACCCCGACGAGTGGGTCTCCGGTCAGTCCCGGCTGCCCTGGTCACCCACGAGTGTGCCGATCTTCTCACCCTTGACCGCCCGTGCGATATTGCCCTCGGCCAGGAGCTCGAAGACCAGGATGGGCAGGCTGTTGTCCCGGCACAGCGTGATGGCGGTCATGTCGGCGACCTTGAGGTCGCGGGTGATGACCTCGCCGTAGCCGAGCGAGTCGAACTTGACGGCCTCGGGGTTGGTCTTCGGGTCGGAGTCGTAGACCCCGTCCACGCCGTTCTTGCCCATGAGCAGGGCCTCGGCGTCGATCTCCAGGGCGCGCTGGGCGGCGGTCGTGTCGGTGGAGAAGTACGGCATGCCCATACCGGCGCCGAAGATGACCACGCGGCCCTTCTCCAGGTGGCGCACGGCGCGCAGCGGGATGTACGGCTCGGCGACCTGGCCCATGGTGATGGCCGTCTGGACGCGCGAGTCGATGCCCTCCTTCTCCAGGAAGTCCTGGAGGGCCAGGCAGTTCATGACCGTGCCGAGCATGCCCATGTAGTCGGAGCGGGCCCGGTCCATGCCGCGCTGCTGGAGTTCGGCGCCGCGGAAGAAGTTGCCGCCGCCGATGACGACCGCGATCTCGGAGCCGTCGCGGACCACGGCCGCGATCTCACGGGCGATGGCGTGCACCACGTCCGGGTCGACGCCGAGTCCGGTTCCCCCGGAGAACGCCTCTCCGGACAGCTTCAGCAGAAACCGGCCGCGTACTTTGCCGTCGTCGCTCTTCTCGGCCTTGGTGGTCATGGAGTTCTCCTCGTGGTGCACATACGAAGAAGGCCATTGCCGGTGGGTGATTCACATCCCATGCGCGGCAATGGCCTCCTCGTCAAATCTGTTGTCGTCCGCCTCGCACGGGTGCGGGGCGGCGTACCCGGACGACTGCTGTCGACCCTACCGGGGTCGCACGTCGAGCGCGGTACGGACTCAGATGCCGACCTTGATACGCGTGAAGCGCTTCAGGGTGACACCCGCCTCGTCCAGAACCTTCTGGACGGACTTCTTGTTGTCGAGCGCGTACGGCTGACCGAGCAGCGTCGCGTCCTTGAAGAAGCCGTTGAGACGACCCTCGACGATCTTCGGGAGGGCGGCCTCGGGCTTGCCCTCGGCGCGGGTGGTCTCCTCGGCGATGCGGCGCTCGGACTCGACGACCTCGGCCGGGACGTCCTCCTTGGAGAGGTACTTCGGCGCGAAGGCTGCGATGTGCTGGGCGACACCACGGGCGACGTCGTTGTTCGGCTTGTCGAACTCGACCAGGACACCGATCTGCGGCGGCAGGTCGGGCATGGTGCGGTGCATGTAGGCCGTCACGAAACCGTCGGCGTACTGCGCGAAGCGGTCCAGGACGATCTTCTCGCCCAGGTTGGCGTTGGCCTCGTCGACGAACGCCTGGACGGTCTTGCCGGGCTCGATCTCGGAGGCGAGCAGCGCCTCGATGTCGGCCGGGGAGGACTTGACGACGTGCTCGGCGATGGCCTTGGCCACGGCCTGGAACTTCTCGCCCTTGGCGACGAAGTCCGTCTCGCACTTCAGCTCGACGAGGACACCGGAGGAGTTGTCGTCGGCGAGGATGGAGACCACGGCGCCGTTCTCGGCGGAGCGGCCCTCGCGCTTGGCGACGCCCTTCTGGCCCTTGATCCGGAGCGCCTCGACGGCCTTCTCGACGTTGCCCTCGGCCTCGTCCAGCGCCTTCTTGCAGTCCATCATGCCGGCGCCCGTGAGCTCACGGAGCTTCTTGACGTCGGCGGCGGTGTAGTTCGCCATGATCTGTGAATCTCTTCTCGGAGTTCGAAGTCTCGAAGTCGGCGACCGCCGCCGCGTTGCGCGGACGGCCGCCAGAGATCTACGGGCTACGAAGATCTCAGGGCTGCGGGTGAACGGCGGGCGGCGCGGTCGGCGCCACCCGCCCTCACATCAGCCGAACGGCCCTGAAGATCAGGCCTGCTCGCCCTCGGCGGCCGGAGCCTCGGCGGCGGGGGCCTCGGCAGCCGGGGCCTCGGCAGCCGGAGCGGCCTTCTCGGCGTCAGCCTTCTTCTCGCCCTCGAGCAGGTCGCGCTCCCACTCGGCGAGCGGCTCGCCCGCGGCCTTCTCGCCCTTGCCCTCGGTGGCGACACCGGAACGGGCGATGAGGCCCTCGGCGACGGCGTCGGCGATCACGCGGGTGAGCAGGGTGACGGAGCGGATGGCGTCGTCGTTACCCGGGATCTTGTAGTCGACCTCGTCGGGGTCGCAGTTGGTGTCGAGGATGGCGACGACCGGGATGTTGAGCTTGCGGGCCTCGCCGACCGCGATGTGCTCCTTCTTGGTGTCCACGATCCAGACGGCGCTCGGCACCTTCTGCATCTCGCGGATACCGCCGAGGGTCTTCTCCAGCTTGGCCTTCTCGCGGGAGAGGACCAGGAGCTCCTTCTTGGTCAGACCCGAGGCCGCGACGTCCTCGAAGTCGATCTGCTCGAGCTCCTTGAGGCGCTGGAGGCGCTTGTAGACGGTCGAGAAGTTGGTGAGCATGCCGCCCAGCCAGCGCTGGTTGACGTAGGGCATGCCGACGCGGGTGGCCTGCTCGGCGATGGCCTCCTGCGCCTGCTTCTTCGTGCCGACGAACATGACGGTGCCGCCGTGGGCGACGGTCTCCTTGACGAACTCGTAGGCGCGGTCGATGTACGACAGCGACTGGAGCAGGTCGATGATGTAGATGCCGTTGCGCTCGGTGAAGATGAAGCGCTTCATCTTCGGGTTCCAGCGACGGGTCTGGTGACCGAAGTGGACGCCGCTCTCCAGCAGCTCCCGCATCGTGACGACGGCCATGGCCGTTCTCCTTGAGTTGTCTCGGTTGTGCCGCGGGTGCCGGATGGCACTCGCGCCTGACGCCCGCGATGCGCCGTGCCACGAAGGACCGAGGGGCGCTGACACCAACCTGGTGACGGCCTGGTGTCGGGGCGTGCGAAGTCGACCCGGTGACCCGGATCGCACAAGAAGTGTACGGGACCGACGGGGCGGCGGGTGACGCCACTGTCCACAAGCCGCTGGTTGTCCACAGCCCAGGGCCGTGATCGGCCGGTGTGCGGCACGGTTCTCGCATGCGAGCGAAACGAAGTGCCGTGCTGCTGCTGATGGTGGTCAGCGCGCTGAGCACGGTGGCCTGGGCGGGCACGTGGGACGCCCCGAAGCCGGACGTGGTGCGGTCCGCGCCGGGGCCCGATGTGCCGGCGCTGGCCCGGAACTGGCCGGTGGGCACCCGCCCCGCGGTCGTACGGGGCTGGGAGCCTCCGTCGCGCGCGTACGGGCCGGGCCACCGCGGCGTGGACCTGGCGGCGGCCCCGGGCGATCCGGTCCGAACGGTCGCCGCCGGCCGGGTGGCCTTCGCGGGCAGAGTGGCGGGCCGGGGCGTGATCTCCGTGGACCTGACAGGTACGGGCGCCCCACCCCTGCGAACGACCTACGAGCCCGTCCACGCGACCCTGCCCCAGGGCACCGAGGTGGCCGCGGGCGAGCCCCTCGGCACACTGGAACCCCCCACCCCCCACTGCGCGTCTCCGTGCCTCCACTGGGGCCTGCGCAGAGAAGAGACCTACCTGAACCCGCTGTCCCTGCTACCGCCGTGGCTACTGCACGGGACGCACTCCCGCCTGCTCCCGGTGGAGGGGGTGCCTACGCCGACGCCGGGGATATGACGCGCTGGGGGCGCGCGCCCGGCCTGGTCGGCCCGTTACTCAGCGCGGGGTCACAGCTCGGAGGCCCGTACGGGCTCGGCGTGAGGTCAGCTCGGGGCTCACTCGGGAGGGCCTGCACCCGGCCCCGTACGGGGTCAGTGCCGGGCGGGCTCGGGGGTCAGCCCCACACTCCCCGCAGGGCCATCGCGACGGCCGCGTCCGTGATGGTCGTCGGATCCTCCGCGGCGCCCAGTTCGATGCGCCGTACCGCCGCGTCGACCACGCCCTGGAGCAGCATCGCCGCCAGCCGGGGCTCCTGGTGCCCCATCGCGTCGAGGGCCTCGACGATCATCGCGACGAGCCCGCCGTGCGCCGCGCGGATCTTCTCGCGGGCCCCGGCGTCCAGCTCGCTCGCGGAGATGGCGACCACGGCCCGGTGCCGCCGGTCCCCCACGAGCGCGAGCTGGCGGCGCACATACGCCTCGACCTTCGCCTCGGGACCGTCCGCCGCGGCCATCGCCGCCTCGACCTCGGCCGCCCAGACGGGGAAGTCGACCGCGCACAGCTCCTCGACGACAGCCGCACGGGAGCGGAAGTACTCGTAGACGGAGGAGCGCGCGAGACCCGTCCGCTCGGCGAGGGCGGGGAATGTCAACGCCTCCGTACCACCCTCGGACAGGAGGGACCGGGCCGCGTCCAGCAGGGCGGCTCGCTGCATCGACCGGTGCTCGGCCACAGAGGCCGCTCGAATCCTAGGCACCCCACCACTTTACGGACCGCCCCGCGCGGGCGGGAGTCACCCGCGCCCGCCCCGCGCTCCAGAGCGCCGCCCCTCGCCCCGGGTCAGCGCCCGAACGCGGCCAGCTTCGCCCGCAGTTGCAGGACGGACTTGGTGTGGATCTGGCTGACCCGGCTCTCGGTCACCCCGAGCACATTGCCGATCTCGGCGAGGGTGAGGCCCTCGTAGTAGTACAGCGTGACGACGGTCTTCTCCCGCTCGGGCAGGGTGTTGATCGCCCGCGCCAGGAAGCGCCGCAGCTCCCGGTCCTCGGCGACCTCGACCGGATCGTCCGCGGCGGTGTCCTCCAGGGTGTCCATGAGGCTCAGCCGGTTGCCGCCCTCGCCCCCCACGTGCAGCAGTTCCTCCAGCGCGACGACGTTCGCGAGCGAGAGCTGACTGAAGACGGCATGGAGGTCCTCCACACCGATCCCCATCTCCGTCGCCACCTCGCCCTCCGACGGTGTCCGCCGCAGCCGCGCCTCCAGCGTCGCGTACGCCCGCTCCACGCTGCGCGCCTTCTGCCGCACCGACCGCGGGATCCAGTCCAGCGCCCGCAGTTCGTCGATCATCGCGCCGCGGATCCGGGTGATCGCGTACGTCTCGAACTTGATCTCCCGGTCGATGTCGAACTTCTCGATCGCGTCGATCAGCCCGAACACCCCCGAGGACACGAAGTCCGCCTGCTCCACATTGGCCGGCAGCCCCACGCTCACCCGCCCCGCCACGTACTTCACCAGCGGCGAGTAGTGCAGGATCAGTTGCTCCCGCAACCGCTCGTCCCCCGTCGCCTTGTACGACCGCCACAGCTCGTCGAGCGACGAGGGAGCGGGCGGGCGCACGCTGCCGCCGTCACGGGCGGCTGGGGGAAGCGCCGCCCGGTCTGACCCGGAGGTGTGCTGGGGCATTCGTCGCCTTGTGCCGTTCTGCCGTGAACTGGGGATACCTGATGAGCTGTCGATCCGATGGGGAGGTGCCTGCCTGAACAGGAACCTCGTGAGCGTAGCGTGACTGCGGTGTCGCAGTGTGCGAAGGACAAGGGATCACCCGTGCGCGAAGGGGCGCGCCGGGGCTTCCGCCGGGCTCGCGGACATCGCCGTGCGTGATGGTCCGGGCGGTCAACTACGGGAACTGCCAAGGCTGTCGGGGGTCGCCCGGACGGCCGATCACGCTCGGTCAGCACGAGCCGCAATCCCGCCGGACCGGGATCATCGCCTGGCGTGTCAACTTCCAGCCGTCGCCGTGTCGTTCGACGAATCCAAGTGATCGGAGTTCGTACAGTCTCCCGACCGCGTCGTCGGCCGTCGTGCCCGCCCCTCGGGCGATCGCGTCCGCCGCGGCCGTGCCACCGGCCGGAAGCGCCGCGAGCACCTGGGCGGTGACGGGGTCGAGGAGGTCGCGCGGCAGGACGGGCCCACGCCGGTCCGGGGCCAGCTCGCCTATCTCGCCGACCAGTTCGACCACGTCCGCCGCGTCGGATACCAGCACGGCGTCGCCGCGCAGCAGTTCGTGCACCCCGGCCGAGAGCGCGCTGGTGACGGGTCCGGGCACGCCCATCGTGTGCCGGCCGAGCCGCTGCGCCGCGCGTGCCGTGACCAGTGCGCCGCTGCGGTAGGCCGCCTCCACGACCACGGTGCCGCGGGTGAGCGCCGCGATCACGCGGTTCCTGAGGATGAACCGGCTCGGCGTCGGGTGATCGCCGGGCGGCAACTCCCCGACGACCAGACCCTGATGCGCGATCCTGCCGATCAACTGGGTGTGTCCGCGCGGATAGGGCCGGTCGACCCCGCAGGCCAGTACGGCGACAGTGGCGCCCCCGGCCGCGAGGGCGCCCCGGTGAACGGCACCGTCCACGCCGTAGGCGCCGCCGGAGATCACCACCCAGCCGCGCTCCGCGAGCCCCGCGCCGAGGTCGGCCGCCACATGCGCCCCGTACTGGCTGCACGCCCGCGCGCCCACGACCGCGACGGACCGCAGCGCCCACATCCGCAGGCTGGGCCGCCCGCGCACCCAGAGCCCGACGGGCCGACCGTCCCCGAGGTCGTCGAGTTGTGTCGGCCACTCGGGCATACCTGGGCACACGAAGCGCACCCCCGCCTCCTCGGCCACGGCCCGGTCCCGTTCCGGCTCGGCCCGCACGGCCCGCGCCCGCAGCCCGGCCCACCGCTTGTCCGTCACCCCGGGCAGCCGCCTCCCGCCCTCGCGCAGCCGCCGGGCCACGTGCTCGGCGCCGTGTTCGCGCAGCCAGCGGCCCGCCACCTCGTCCCCCGGCTCGACCACCCGCGTGAGGAACATCCGGGCGCCGCAGTCGCCGTCCTCGCCGTCCGGGACGGCCCCCGCGCTCACGTCGCCGCCCCGACGACCATCGGCAGGCCCCTCGGCACCCCCGTACGCAGTTGCAGCGCCAGCGCGACGTCGGAGGCCTGCGGCCGGTCATGGCCGGCGAGGTCCGCCACGGTCCAGGCCACGCGCAGCACCCGGTCCAGTCCCCGGGCCGTCAGCACGCCCCGCTCCAGACTGCGCTCGGCCTCGTCCATGGCGCCGCTCGCGGCATACCAGTGGCCGCGCAGTTCCCGTCCCGGCACCTCGCTGTTGGTCCGCCACGGGGTGCCCACCAGGCGGGCCGCCGTCCGCTGTCTGGCCTCGCGCACGCGGTCGGCGACCGTCGCGGTGGACTCGCCCCGAGCGCCGCGCCCGGTGAGGGCGGCACGGTCGACGCGGTCGACCCCGACGCGCAGGTCCACCCGGTCCAGGAGCGGGCCGGAGAGCCTGGCCTGATAGCGGCGGATGACCGAGGGCGGGCATTCGCACATGCTGTCGCCCTGCGAGAAGCGGCCACAGGGGCAGGGGTTGGCCGCGAGCACCATCAGGAACCGCGCGGGGAACCGCACGACCCCGGCGCTGCGCGCGATCACGACATGCCCGGACTCCAGGGGCTGGCGCAGCGCGTCGAGCGCCTGGCTGCGGAACTCCGCGGCTTCGTCGAGGAAGAGGATCCCGCGGTGGGAGAGCGAGACGGCGCCGGGCCGGGCGATACCGGGGCCGCCGCCGACCAGCGCCTGCATCGTGGCCGAGTGGTGCGGCGCCCAGTACGGGGCCACGTCGATCAGGGGCTTGCCCGGGGGCAGCAGGCCCGCGACCGAGTGCACCGCGGTGACCTCCAGCGACTCCTCCTGGCTGAGCCGCGGCAGGAGGGCGGGCAGCCGCTCCGCGAGCATCGTCTTGCCTGCTCCCGGTGGTCCTTCGAGGAAGAGGTGGTGTCCGCCCGCCGCGGCCACCTCCACCGCCGTACGCGCCGAGGTCTGGCCCACGACATCGGCCAGGTCATGCCCCTGGTCGTGGTGGGACAGGCCCACGCTGTCCGCGCCGGGCACGCGCAGCCCGGCGAGGAGCGGGTTGGGGCGGCTCTGGTCGTCGGGCTCCTCGTCGGGCACGGGCTCGTCCGCGAGGACGGCGATCAACTGGCGCAGACTGCGCACGCCGAGCACGGACACACCGGGCACCAGCGACGCCTCGGCGGCGGCGCACTCCGGCACGACCACCTGCTCATAGCCCGCGCCCGCCGCGGCCAGTACCGCCGGCAGGATGCCGCGGACGGGGCGCACCCGTCCGTCCAGGCCCAGCTCGCCGATCATCACGAGGTCGGAGAGCACCCGCGGATCGATCCGCTCCGCGGCGCCGAGCACGGCACAGGCGACGGCGAGATCGAATCCGCTGCCGGCCTTGGGCACGGAGGCGGGGCTCAGCCCGACCGTGAGCTTCTTCTGGGGCCACTCGCCGCCCGAGTTCACCACCGCCGCGCGCACCCGGTCGCGGCTCTCCGTCAGGCTCTTGTCGGGCAGCCCGACCAGCGTGAAGGCGGCCACGCCCGGTTCGAGGTCGGCCTGGACCTCGACCACGACGCCCTCGACGCCGAGCAGGGCCACGGAGCACGTACGCGCGAAGCCCATCACGCCACCCCCCGCGCATGCTCGACCAGCGGGGCGCCCCGCTCGGGTAGGACGACGCCGACCACGTCGACCCGGACGCCGCCCGGTGGCGCCCCGCCGTGGGCCTGGATCCAGCGCTCGGCGAGCGCGCGCAGGCGCTCGGCCTTCACGGGTGTCACGGCGGCCATCGGATGCTCGAACCGGCCGCGGCTGCGGGTCTTCACCTCGCAGACCACCAGGACGTCGCCGTCCCTGGCCACGATGTCGATCTCGCCGCTCCTGCCGCAGCGCCAGTTGCGCTCCAAGACCGTCATCCCGGACCCGGTCAGCCGCCGGGCGGCCAGTTCCTCGCCGTACCTGCCGAGCGCGCTGCGTGCCCGCTGTGTGTTCATGTCGGCACCACCTCCGGCGCCAACAGTCACGCATCCGGCTCCATGAAGTGGATCTTGGTGGACGACGCGGCGATTGTGGACAACTCCGCAACCCACACGAGTGAAGCCTTCAGAGCCGACCGCCACCGCTCACCCGCTCGGCAGCTCCAGATCGCTCTTGTTCAGCTCTTCGATGTTCACGTCCTTGAAGGTCAGTACCCGTACCTGCTTCACGAAGCGGGCGGGCCGGTACATGTCCCAGACCCAGGCGTCCGCCATGGACACCTCGAAGAACACCTCGCCCTGGACGGAGTGCACCTGCATCTCGTAGTCGTTGGTGAGGTAGAAGCGCCGCTCGGTCTCGATCACGTATTTGAACAGACCGACGACATCGCGGTACTCCCGGTAGAGCTTCAGCTCCATCTCGGTCTCGTACTTCTCGAGGTCCTCGGCGCTCATGGCATGTTCCCCTTCAGCCGTGCGATCCCACCATTGTGCGCCAGTCCCGCGCGCCCCTAGACGATTTCCGTGTCAAGGACCTCTGGCCTGACCGGGGGACCTTCGTCGAGCAGCCTCCGCAGCAGCTCGGCGAGTCTCGTCGGATACACCGTCTCATGCGCCTCGGCCAGTTCCCGGCACGTCCACCACCGCGCTCCGACGACGCTGCGCCGTTCCAGCTCCGTCAGGCTCCGCGCGGCCGTGGCCGTCTCCGTCGTACGGGCCAGGTAGTACCACTCGTCCTGGTCCCAGCGGCGGCCCGCGAACGGGAAGGAGCATCTGCGCCGCCACAGCGCCGGGCCCAGGTCGACGTCCGTGATGCCGGTCTCCTCGGCCAGCTCGCGCAGCGCGGCCTGCTCGTGCGTCTCGGCACCCTCCAGGCCGCCGCCGGGGGTGAACCACCAGTCGTCCGCCGGGTCGTCCGGCTCATGGCCGTGCAGCAGCAGGATGCGGTCGCGCGGGTCGAGCAGCACCACCCGCGCGACCCTGCGCAGCCCGCCCTGGTACGAGTCCTCCTGCGCACCTCGCGCGGGCGAGTCGGCCGCGTACGCGCGCGCGTCGTTCGCGGGCTCAGTCGGCATGGGCGGGCTCCGTCCGGGTACGGGCGCGGGCGCGGCCCACCAGCTTGGCGAGCGGCCCGTACGCCCCGCCGCCGAGGACGAGGACGGCGCCGACGACGATCAGGATGCCGATCGTGCGCAGTGGGCCGGGCTGGGAGAGGGCGCCGAGGGTCTCGAAGCCGGTGGGGCGCTTCAGCATGCCGTCGGCGGGCCAGACGACGGCGTCCACCCGCGCGCTCACCGCGTCGCGCGCGACGGTGCCCTTGGCCGCGTCCGTGAGATGGGCGGTGGAGTCCAGCGAGCCATGGCGTTCGTCGCCCAGGAGGAAGAGCCGTCCCTCGGGGACCTTGATCGTGGGGATGTCCTTGCTCTCGGCCGGGTCGCCCTCGGGGAGGTACGGCTCGTCGATCTGCTTGCCGTTGACCGTCAGCTTGCCGTTCGTGCAGCAGGCCACCGTGTCGCCGCCGACCGCGACCACACGCTTGACCACGTTCGCGTTGGTGACCCAGCTCTTGTCGCGGAAGACGATGACATCGCCACGGCGGACGTCATCGCCGTCGACGCGCTGTGCCAGTACCCGGTCGCCCGCGTCGATCGTCGGGGCCATCGAGTTGGTGGGCACGGTGTACGGCCGGTAGACCACCGCTCCCCATACGAAGCCTCCGAGGAACAGCACGAGGCCCACCGCGACGGCCAGCCCCGACAGCCTTCCGCCCAGGTCGCCGCCCGAGTTCCCCTTGCCACGCCCAGCAGTTCCCACGTCCCCTCCCGATCCCGCGGTTCGCGCAGGGCACCCTATCGCGCCCGAAACGAAGGGGCGGTCTCCCCGGGATTCTCGATCCCTGGGAGACCGCCCCAGCGGGCCTCGCGTGTCCGGTCAGGACGTGCCGCGGGAGTCGGTGGCCGCCTCGGCCGCCCGCGTGCCGGCGAGCTTGCGGCGGCGCCAGATCACCACCGGTACGACGCTTGCGAAAGCAATCGTCTGCGGCGCGTAGGGCAGGACCGCGGCGGCGGACGTCTGGTCGTCGAGCCCGTTCTGGTCGAAGGTGTCCGGAACCGGCAGGGTGCCCCAGCGGTTGATCGGCCAGGCCTTCACGATGGCGCGCCCGACGACGTTGTCCACCGGAACCATGCCGTGGTACATGTCGGTCTGGTTGTAGCGCGAGTCGCGCGAGTTCTGGCGGTGGTCGCCCATGACCCAGATGTAGCCCTCGGGCACCTTGACCTTGAACTGGCCGCCCTGGTCGTCGTTGCTGCACGGCGTGTTGCCCGGGTACACATACGGCTCGTCCAGCGCCTTGCCGTTGACCCGCAGCGGGCCGGTGCCCTTGCACTCGACCGTGTCGCCGCCGACCCCGATCACGCGCTTGATCAGGTCCTTCTCCTCCGCCGACGGCATCAGGCCGATCCAGCTCAGGACCTTGCGCATGGCGTTCGGTTCGGGCGTCGGCTCGCCGATCAGCCACGTACCGGGGTCGTGGAAGACCACCACCTCGCCGCGCTCGGGCTTGGAGCCGAACCACGGGGTGAGCTTGTCCACCAGGACGCGGTCACCCCGCTGGAGGGTGTTCTGCATCGAGTCGGACGGGATGGAGAACGCCTGCACCAGGAACGTCTTGATCAGCAGCGCCAGCACCAGCGCGATACCGACCAGGATGGGCAGCTCCTTCCAGAAGGAGCGCGGCTTCTGCGGCCCGTCGTCCTCGGCCCGCTGTCCACCCGCGGACATACGGCCCGCGCCGGGCTTGTCCCCGGGGCTCACAGCGCCGTCCGCGGCGGGGGCACTGGCTTCCGTAGGGCGCTCGTGGTCCTCCTCGCCGTCGTTTCCGGACTGTACGCCAACCGCCACATCCCCCACGCCAACTCCTCACTCCGTGCCACCGCCTGCCGCATACTCGGCGCAGGCCCACCACTCCCATAACGAGCGGGAGTTCCGCAGGGCTCGGGAGGGGGATCAATCCGTATCGATCCGCGGAGGCCACCCTATGCGACGGTCCGAGCGCGGCGGTCGACCCGCTCGGTACCGACGCATACGTGTCCGGCTCGGCCAGGCGCGACCAGTGCCCGACGGGCCAGGCGATGACCATGGCGCGGCCCACCACCGAGTCTTCCGAGACGGTACCGCCGAACGCCTCGGTGCGGTGATAGCGAGAGTCGGCCGAATCGTCGCGGTGGTCGCCCATCACCCACAGCCGGCCGGGCGGCACCTTCACCGAGAACCGGGTCCCGGAAGGTTTGTTCCCGGGGTGAAGATAGGGCTCGTTCAGGGGCACACCGTTGACGGTGACGCGTTCCTGGGCGTCACAGCACGCGACCTTGTCACCGCCGACCCCCACGACCCGCTTGATGAGATCCCGGTCGTCGGCGGAGGGCAGCAGGCCGATCCAGGTGAGCCCCTCCTTGAGCTGCTTGACGACGACGGGATCGTCCTTCGCGGGCGTCTGCTCGCCCTCGAGCCAGTGCCCGGGGTCCTTGAAGACGACGACGTCACCGCGCTGCGGCGTGGAGCCGAACCAGGGGCTCAGCTTGTCGACCAGGACACGGTCGCCGATCCGGATCGTGTTCTCCATGGAGCCCGACGGGATCACGAAGGCCTGCACCAGGAAGGTCTTCAGGACCAGGGCGATGAGGACGGCGACACCGGCCAGGAGCGGTATCTCCTTGACCGCGGACCGCCTTCTCTTCCGCTTGACCTTGCGCTGGAGCTTGCGCCGCTCGGCCCGGCCGCGCCCGGTGCGAGCGCTGCCCGTGGTCGGCCGCTCCCCCGCCCGGCCGCGCCCGGTGCGAGCGCCGCTCGTGGTCGGCCGCTCCCCGCGCGGCTTGCCGCGGTTACCCATGGGCGCCGTCCGCGGCGGGCACGCGCGCGTAGGCATCCGGGCGGGTGAGGTGCTTGCCGTGCGCGAGGGGCCAGGCGATCCAGTCGGCCCGGCCGATCACGGCGTCGACGGGGATCATGCCGCCGCCCGGCGAGCCCAGGTGGTCGCGGGAGTCGCTGGAGCGACGGCGGTGGTCACCGAGGACGAAGAGGGTGTCGTCGGGCACGACCACGTCGAAGGGGACGTCGGAGGGGCTGTCCCCGGGATACAGGATCGACGACTCGTCGACCGGTCGGCCGTTCACGTCGAGCCTCCCCTTCGCGTCGCAGCAGACCACATGGTCTCCGCCCACACCGACCACGCGCTTGATGTAGTCGCCGTTCCCGAAATAGCCGGTGCCGTCAAAGACGACGACGTCTCCCCGCTGCGGCTTCGACCCGAAACGGTACGCCACCTTGTTGACGAGGACCCGGTCCCCGACCCGCAGTCCGCGTTCCATCGAGCCGCTGGGGATACCGAAGGGCTGCATCACGAACGTGCCGAGCAGCAGGACGAACAGCAGGCCGACCAGCGCGGTCAGGGTGAACCGTCCGCCGGGGAGCCACTCGACGAGGCGGGACAGCAACGCGAAACGCGACCGTTCCTCCGACCCTGCCGACTCCGAGGGGTCCTCGGGGTCGTCGGGTACGGAAGAGCGGTCGCGCTCCGTGTGCTCTGCTGCGGTGTCCATCGGGGCCAGATGCTATCCGGCCCCGAGAGGCGCACCGTGCGCCGGGCGGTCCGCCCGGACGAGAACTCAGTTCTCGCGCTTCTCCTTGATCTTCGCGGCCTTGCCGCGCAGCTCGCGCAGGTAGTACAGCTTGGCGCGACGCACGTCACCCTTGGTGACCAGCTCGATCTTCTCGACGATCGGGGTGTGCACCGGGAAGGTGCGCTCGACGCCGACGGAGAAGGAGACCTTGCGGACCGTGAAGGTCTCGCGCACGCCGGCGCCCTGGCGACGGATCACCACGCCCTTGAACTGCTGGACACGGGAGCGGTTGCCCTCGATGACGCGGACGTGCACGTTGACGGTGTCGCCCGGACGGAAGGACGGGATGTCGCTGCGCAGCGACGCGGCGTCGACGGAGTCGAGCAGGTGAGACATTTCGTCTGCTTTCTTCGCCGATGCCACAGGTCATCGACGGGAGATAGTTCTCGGTAGGAGTCGCTGGCCGCGTCGGTGCGGGCGTCGTGTCCCCCTGTGGCAGGGGCGCACGCCGGACGGCGGACAACAGCTCGCTATTCTTCCATGCCCTCTGGCCTGCGCCAAAATCGGCCGTACGGCTCGCCGTCGGGATCCGGTGCCCAGCCGAGGATGGAGAGCATCTCTCGGTCCTTCTTGTCGAAGGCGGAGGGCTCGCAGCGCTCGATGAGGTCCGGCCGGTTGGCCGTCGTACGCCGCAGCGCCTCGTCCCGGCGCCAGCGGGCGATCCTGCCGTGGTGGCCGCTGAGCAGCACCTCGGGGACCTCCCGGTCGCGCCACGCGGGCGGCTTGGTGTAGACGGGCCCTTCGAGGAGGTTCGCCATCGCGCCGGGCGCGAAGGAGTCGTCCTGGTGGGACTCGGCGTTGCCGAGGACGCCCGGCAGCAGCCGGGCCACGGCCTCCGTGACGACGAGGACGGCGGCCTCGCCCCCGGCCAGGACGTAGTCGCCGATGGACACCTCGTACACGGGCATCCGGGTCGCGTACTCGTCGATGACCCGGCGGTCGATGCCCTCGTAGCGGGCCGGGGTGAAGATCAGCCACGGGCGCTCGGAGAGTTCGACGGCGAGCTGCTGGGTGAAGGGGCGTCCGCTGGGGGTGGGGACGATCAGGGCGGGCGCGCCGGCGCCGTTCTCGTACCCGTGGGCCAGCAGGTCGTCCAGGGCCTCGCCCCAGGGCTCGGTCTTCATGACCATGCCGGGGCCGCCGCCGTACGGGGTGTCGTCCACGGTGTGGTGGCGGTCGTGCGTCCAGGACCGCAGATCGTGGATGTGGACGTCGAGTTGACCGCGCGCGCGGGCCTTGCCGACCAGCGAGACGTTCAGCGGTTCCAGGTACTCGGGGAAGATCGTGACGACGTCGAGGCGCATTACGCCTCGTCCCGGGAGGAAGCGCTGTGCCCATCAGCGACTTCGTCGCGGGCTACTCGGTCGTCGATCAGGCCCGGCGGCGGGTCGATGACCGCCCGCTGCTCCTCCAGGTCGATCTCGGTGACGATCTCCTGGACGAACGGGATCATGACCTCGGTCCCGTCCGGGCGCTCCACCACGAACAGGTCCTGGGAGGGCAGGTGCGAGATCTCGGTGATCCGGCCGACCTCCGTGCCGTCCTGGGTCACGACGTCGAGGTCCATCAACTGATGGTCGTAGTACTCGTCCTCGCCCTCGGGGAGTTCCTCCGGGTCGACCTCGGCGATCAGGAGGGTGTTGCGCAGGGCCTCGGCGGCGGTGCGGTCCCGCACGCCTTCGAAGCGCAGGAGCAGACGCCCACTGTGCACCCGGCCGGTCTCGATGGTGAGCGGACCGGTGGCTGCGGGATCGGTGGTCAGTACGGCGCCGGGGGCGAGTCTGAGTTCCGGTTCGTCGGTCCGTACCTCGACGGTGACCTCGCCCTTGATGCCATGGGCACGGCCGATCCGTGCGACTACAAGCTGCACTTGTGAAGATCTCCTGTCGTACGACTACGGGCCGGGGACGGCCCAGTGGCCCTCCCCGGCCCGCGCCGGTGCTGCGATGCGTTCAGCGGATGTGGTCGACGTCGACGAGGTCGACACGGACACCACGGCCGCCGATGGCGCCCACGACGGTGCGCAGAGCGCGTGCGGTGCGGCCGTTGCGGCCGATCACCTTGCCGAGGTCGTCGGGGTGGACCCGGACCTCCAGTACACGCCCGCGGCGCAGGTCGCGCGAGGCCACCTGCACATCGTCGGGGTTGTCGACGATGCCCTTCACGAGGTGCTCGAGCGCCTCCTCGAGCATGATCAGGCCTCGGTCGACTCAGCGGCGGACTCGGCGGCGGCCTCGTCCTTCTTCTCCGCCTTCTTCTTCTGGGTGATCGCCTCGCCCTTGCCCTCGTCCTCACCGGCGAGCGCCTCGAAGGACGGACGCGCGGCCTTGGGCTCGGCCACCAGCAGCGGCGCCGGGGCGGGCTCGCCCTTGAACTTCTGCCAGTCGCCGGTCTTCTTCAGGATGGCGAGCACGGGCTCGGTCGGCTGAGCGCCGACGGAGAGCCAGTACGCCACGCGGTCGGCGTCGACCTCGATGACCGACGGGTTGTACGTCGGGTGGTACTTGCCGATCTCCTCGATCGCACGGCCGTCACGGCGGGTGCGGGAGTCGGCGACGACGATGCGGTAGTGAGGCGAACGGATCTTGCCCAGACGCTTCAGCTTGATCTTGACTGCCACGGGAGTGGGTTCTCCTGGATCTGACGTGGGTGGGCACGGCGGGTCGGCCGCGTGGGGTTGCGGTGCCCGAGGGCCCGATGGACGCGTCAGCCGGAGGAGAGAGGGGTCCTGTGCGGCTGTCGAGTACAGCTAGCCATTGTGCCATACACGGCCTGGGCCGAAGACCGGGAGGGTACCTCCGGGCACACCTGAGCGACGCCCGGCGCCGGGCACTCCCGAAGCGGGATCACTCACCCGGCGCACACAGGGCGCCGTCTCGACGACGACGGGGAGACGACGAGAAGAGGTACGGCTGCCACGAACAGCCGTAGCTCAGCTCGCCGCCGCACCCACCGCCTCCGGGATACGGAACGGCTTGCCGCAGCCGCCGCACATGATCGGGGCCTGGGCCAGCACCGACGGGACCACGCGGACGTTGCGTCCGCAGTCGCAGACCGCCTTGACGCGGACACCGCCGCCGGAGGAGCCGTGGCGCGCGGCCGGGCCCCGGAAGCTGCGGGCCGTGTCCTCGGCCGTGGCCACGGAGTGGGCCTTCAGGGCGCGCTGGAGCCGCTCGATCGTCGGGCGGTAGCGCCGCTTCGCCTCGGGGTTGAGCGTGACCAGGGAGAAGCCGCTGCTGGGGTGCGGTTCCTCGGGGTGGTCCAGGCCCAACTCCTCGGCGATCGCGAGGAATCTGCGGTTGTGATAGCGGCCGGCGCGGGAGGTGTCGCGGACCCCCCGGGCGGCGGCGATGCCATGGACTGCCTCATGGAGCAGTCGCTCGAAGGAGAGTTCGTGCCCACAGGCGGACGAGGACTCTCCGATCAGGGACTCGGGCGCGGCTAGATCCGGCAGCTCGGAGTGGTGCCGTTGAATGTCGGCCCACGCCTGTGCCAGCTCTGCGGCGAGAACAGGTGGTGTCGTGCTCACGTAATGACAACGAGCCGGAGTGCCCCGGTGTTCCTATTCCGGGGCATCCCAAATAATTTTGCACGTACCCGTCAGTTGCCGCTGATGCGTCCTGACGAGGGCGGGTGCGCTGATCTGCGGAGAAGGCTCGCAGCTCCGCCCAATGTGGTGCGTACGGAGGCGTACGCCACCCGTCTCCGGCCCGCTCCGTCAGCGGAAGGCTCTCAGATCAGCACACCGGGACCTCAGCCGTCCACCGATGCGCAAGAGGCGTTTCGGCCGCCTTGCCGCGGGCCCCGCCCCCAAGGGTTGTCTCAGTAGGCGCGCGCGACCACAGCGACCGTACCGGGTGCGTCGTCGGCGTCGGGAACCGACCCGTCCTCGGCGAGCAGACACCGTACGGTCATCGCGTGCTGGGCCAGCCTGGCCTCGCCGTCCGTGCCGAGAACGGCCCACGGGATGCGCGCCCAGCCGCCCGCGGACGTCGCCTCGACGGCCTCCTCGATCGTCGACACGTCCGTCGTACGGGAGACGCGGCGCTCGCGCGACTGCTTCAGCAGGAGCGCCTGGTCCTCCTCCAGGATCCCGGGGAGCACCTGGACGAGCGAGTCGATCGCGACCGGCTCCTTGCCGCCCGGGATCCGGCGGGCCAGCATCGCCGTGTCGCCCGCCAGGTCACGGGGGCCGATCTCGATGCGCACCGGCACGCCCTTCAGCTCCCAGTCGACGGCGCGGCGGCCGAAGGGGGTGTCGGTGCGGTCGTCGACATGGACGCGGAGACCGGCCGCCTTGAGTTGATCGCCGAGTTCGCGGACCTTGGCCAGAACCGCCTCGTCGTCCTTGACCGCGAGCACGACGGCCTGGATGTGCGCCAGCCGCGGCGGGACGCGCAGGCCGTTGTCGTCTCCGTGCATCATCACCAGGGCGCCGATCATGCGGGTGGTGGAGCCCCAGGAGGTCTGCCAGACATGCTCCTGGACGCCCTCCTTCGACAGATACCGGGTGTCGAAGACCTTCGCGAAGTTCTGGCCCAGTTCATGGCTGGTGACCATCTGGAGGGCCTTGCCGTCGCCCATCATGCTTTCGAGCGTGAGGGTGTTGATGGCGCCCGCGAAGCGTTCCTTGGCCGTCTTGCGGCCGGAGACGAAGTCCACCGCGAGGACGTTCTCCAGGAAGTCCCCGTAGACATGGCGCTGGATGTGGGCGGCGAAGTCGCGGGCCTCCTCGTACGTGGCGTGCGCGGTGTGGCCCTCCTGCCACAGGAACTCGGAGGTGCGCAGGAAGAGCCGCGGCCGGAGTTCCCAACGGACCACGTTGGCCCACTGATTGATCAGCAGGGGCAGGTCGCGGTAGCTCTGCACCCACTTCGAGAAGTACTCGTTGATGATGGTCTCGGAGGTGGGGCGGACGACCGCGACCTCCTCCAACTCCTTGCCGCCGCCATGGGTGACCACGGCGAGCTCCGGTGCGAAGCCCTCGACGTGGTCGGCCTCCCGCGTGAGGTACGACTGCGGGATCAGCAGCGGGAAGTACGCGTTCTGGGTGCCCGTCTCCTTGATGCGGGCGTCCATCTCCGCCTGCATCCGCTCCCACAGTCCGTACCCGTACGGTCGGATGACCATGGTGCCGCGCACCGGCCCGTTGTCGGCCAGTTCGGCCTTGTTGATCAGGTCCTGGTACCAGCGCGGGAAGTCATCCGCACGGGGGGTGAGAACGGGTGCCTTTGCCATGGCGCGATCGTACGGGGACACGTCCGCGTGCCGCGCCTCATTTGCCACTCCGGGTGCGTCGGGGCACACCGTCCGCACACGCCCCGCCTCTTCAGTCGTCCTTGCGTATGCGCAGCACCCCGGCGATCCGGTACGCCTCCGCCTCCTCCAGCGTCTCGTTGACCAGGAGCGCCTCGGCGAGCGCGTCCAACTGGTCTCTGTGCTCGCGGAGTTTGCGGCAGGCCTCCTCGTAGCAGTCGTCCACGATGCGGCGCATCTCGTCCTCGATCACGTCGAGGGTCTGCGGGGCCGCCGCCAGACCGTACGTCTGCTGGGTGTCGTTGGGCAGGGCCGACAGCCGGCCCACGCGTTCGCTCATGCCCCAGCGGGCGACCATGCCGCGGGCGAGGTTGGTGACTTGTTCGAGGTCGCTCTCCGAGCCCGTGGTGATGACGTCGTAGACGACGTGTTCCGCGGCCATGCCGCCGAGGGCGCCGATGATGCGACCGCGCAAGTACTCCTCCGTGTAGGCGTACCGGTCGGCCTCGGGGGTGGACAGGGTCACGCCGAGGGCCCGGCCGCGCGGCACGATCGTGACCTTGCGGACCGGGTCGGCGCCCGGCTGCAGCATGCCAAGGAGCGCGTGACCGCTCTCGTGGTACGCGGTGCGCCGGCGCTCCTCCTCCGGCATCACCAGCGGACGCTCGGCCCCCAACTGGACCTTCTCCAGCGCCTCGGACAGATCGGTCCGGGTCACGCGGTCCTGTCGGCGTCGGACCGCGAGCAGCGCCGCCTCGTTGGCGAGGTTGGCGAGGTCCGCGCCGGTCATGCCCGGTGTCGTACGGGCCACCTGCGCCAGGTCCACGTCCGGGGCGAGCGGGATCTCCCGCGTGTGGATCCGCAGGATCGCCTCACGGCCGTCGCGGTCGGGCGGCGCGACCTGGACGACCCGGTCGAAGCGGCCCGGCCGGGTCAGCGCGGGGTCCAGGATGTCGGCGCGGTTCGTCGCCGCGATGACGACCACGCCCTCCGCGCCGGAGAAGCCGTCCATCTCGGTGAGGATCTGGTTCAGGGTCTGTTCGCGCTCGTCGTGGCCGCCCATGGAGGCACCGCCGCCGCGGGCCCGCCCGATCGTGTCGATCTCGTCGATGAAGATGATCGACGGGGCCACCTTGCGGGCCTCGGCGAACAGCTCGCGCACGCGCGAGGCGCCGACACCGACGATCATCTCGATGAACTCGGAGGCGGAGGCGGAGAAGAACGGCACGCCCGCCTCGCCCGCGACCGCCCGCGCGAGCAGCGTCTTGCCCGTCCCCGGCGGGCCGCTGAGCAGCACACCCCGGGGCATCTTCGCGCCCATCCTGCGGTACGCGTCCGGATGCTTCAGGAAGTCGACGACATCGTCCAGTTCGCCCTTGACCTCGTCGATCCCGGCCACGTCCTGGAAGGTGGTGCGCCGGGTGCCCGGCTGCAGTTCGACCGGCCTGGGCGGCGCCTTGCGGCCGAGCATGCCCCCGCCGTGCAGCCCGGAGCTCACCCGCCGCGCGATGAAGAGCCACAGTCCGACCAGGATCAGCATGGGCAGCAGCGAGAGCAGCAGATTGGACAGCAGGCTGCGCTCCTGCACCACCGGCTTCGCCGTCACCGTGACGTGGTGTCTGCTCAGGTTCTGCCAGAGCTGGTCCTCGGCGAAGGACGGGCGCTGCGTCTGGAACTTGGTGTACGTCCCCCCGCCCGGCTTGGGCTGCGCGTTGCGGAGCTGGCCCTGGATCGCGTCGCCCTTGGAGTAGATCTTGGTGACGTTGCCGTCGTTGACCTGCCGACTGAACTCCGTGTACGAGATCGTCGGCTCGTTGCCCTCGGTGAAGTGGGACAGGGCGAGGTTGGCGAGGACGAAGACGAGCACAGCGGCAGCGATCAGAGCCCACCAGCTCCGGCGCATCTTCCGGCCGCCGCCGGGCCGCCGGGCCCCGTCCTCGGGGGTGCCCTCGGTGCGCCACGGCTGCTCGGGGTTCTGGCGCGACGGAGCGGGGTTGCTCATACGTGGACGGTACGGCACCCGGCAGGGCCCGGCACGCGCTGGGGGCGCCCTTGTGGACAAGGGCGCCCCCAGCGTCGTACGGGACCGAACACTCGTATGCCGAGCGTCGGCCCATGAGGCCTCAGCCCATGAACTTCTTGAACTCGTCCGGCAGCTCGAAGTCCTGGCCGCCCTGCTGCGGCAGGTTGAAGGCGCCGGAGCCCTGGGCCGCCGCCTCGCGGCGCTGCGCCTCCTCCAGCTCCTGCTGCTTGCGCTTCATCGGGTTGCCGGAGCGCTGCTTGCCCTTGGCCTTCTTCGGCTGCTTCTTCGTCCGGCCGGGGCCGCCGCCCATGCCCGGGATACCCGGCATGCCCGGCATACCGCCGCCCTGGGCCATGCGGGCCATCATCTTGCGCGCCTCGAAGAACCGCTCGACCAGGTTCTTCACCGCGCTGACCTCGACACCGGAACCCTTGGCGACACGGGCGCGGCGCGAGCCGTTGATGATCGCCGGGTCCTGGCGCTCGGCCGGGGTCATCGACTTGATGATCGCGGCCATGCGGTCGACGTCCCGCTCGTCGAAGTTGTTGAGCTGCTCCTTCATCTGGCCCATGCCCGGGAGCATGCCGAGCAGCTTGCTGATGCTGCCCATCTTCCTGACCTGCTCCATCTGGGACAGGAAGTCGTCGAGCGTGAAGTCCTGGCCCTTCTTGGACGCCAGCTTGGAGGCCATCTTCTCGGCCTCGGCCTGGCTGAAGGTCTTCTCCGCCTGCTCGATCAGGGTGAGCAGGTCACCCATGTCGAGGATGCGGGAGGCCATCCGGTCCGGGTGGAAGGCGTCGAAGTCGTCCAGCTTCTCGCCGTTCGACGCGAACATGATCGGCTTGCCGGTCATCGAGGCGATGGACAGCGCCGCACCACCGCGGGCGTCACCGTCGAGCTTGGAGAGCACCACGCCGTCGAAGCCGACGCCGTCGCGGAAGGCCTCCGCGGTGTTGACGGCGTCCTGACCGATCATCGCGTCGACGACGAACAGGATCTCGTCGGGGCTGACCGCGTCCCGGATGTCCGCGGCCTGCTGCATCATCTCCTGGTCGATGCCGAGGCGGCCGGCGGTGTCCACGATCACGATGTCGTGGACCTTGGTCCGCGCGTGCTCGATGGAGTCCTTGGCGACCTTGACCGGGTCGCCCACGCCGTTGCCCGGCTCCGGCGCGTAGACGGCCACACCCGCGCGGTCGGCGACGACGCTGAGCTGGTTGACCGCGTTCGGGCGCTGGAGGTCGGCGGCGACCAGCAGCGGCGAGTGGCCCTGCTCCTTGAGCCACTTGGCGAGCTTGCCCGCGAGGGTGGTCTTACCGGCACCCTGGAGACCGGCCAGCATGATCACGGTCGGCGGCTGCTTGGCGAAGCGCAGACGGCGGGTCTCGCCGCCGAGGATCGTGACCAGTTCCTCGTTGACGATCTTGAGGACCTGCTGGGCGGGGTTCAGCGCCTTGGAGACCTCGGCACCGAGGGCGCGTTCCTTGACGCTCTTGATGAACGTACGGACGACAGGGAGGGCGACGTCGGCTTCGAGCAGCGCGATGCGGATCTCACGCGCCGTGGCGTCGATGTCCGCTTCGCTCAGCCGGCCTTTCCCGCGGAGGTTTTTGAAAGTCGCGCTGAGGCGGTCGGAGAGGGTGTCGAACACGGCGGCGTCGGTCCTCGGAGTCGGGGTCGGTTTGGGTTGCCTCCAAGGGTATCCGGCCGCGCAAGCGATTCGTCCCCGCCTGCTCGGTCCGGCGGACGGGGCCGCCTCGCGTGACAGCACGCGCGAGACGAGGTCGATGTCACAGCGCCTGTTCCAGCGCCCGCGCGAGCGACGCCGCCTCCCGCGCGGGCAGCGGCGCGCCCCCGCTCGTCGTCACATAGAAGGCGTCCACCGCGTTCGCGCCCAGCGTGCCGACATGCGCGCTGCGCACGCGTACGCCCGCCCGCTCCAGCGCCCGCCCGATGCGGAAGAGCAGCCCCGGTGCGTCCTGCGCGCGTACCTCGATGACGGTGGCGTGCCGGGAGGCCGCCGGGGCGACCGTGACCCGTGGCGGGGGTGCCGTCCCGCCCCGGCGGCGGGGGTAGGCCGCGTCCCGTTCCGCGAGGCGCGCCGCGATGTCGAGGGAGCCGTCCAGGGCGCGTACGAGGTCGGCGCGCAGCCTCGTCCCGTCCGGCAGGGAGCCGTACTCCGCCGCGATCCGCCAGGCGAGCAGCAGGACCGGGGCGTCGTGGACGGCGTCCGGGAGGTCCAGGGTCCGTAGCTCCGCGGTGCGGACGGTGAGGCGGTGCAGGGCCAGGACGCCCGCCGTCGCGGGGAGGACGCCGGGCCGGTCCGGCAGGGCGAGGGTCAGCTCGGCGCCGAGGGGTTCGCCGGACGGTTCCTCGGCCGGCGGCTCGGTCCGGGCACGCAGGGCGAGGACGGGGCCGCCCGTGCGGAAGGCCTCGACGGCGAGCCGCTCCTGCTCGGCGGTGGGTACGGGGGCGCGGGGCGCGGCGGGTTCGTCGCCCGCGAGCAGGGCCGACACCCGCTCGACCAGGTCGCCCACCAGCGCACCGCGCCAGGCGGACCAGGCGGCGGGCCCGGTGGCCAGCGCGTCCGCCTCGGTCAGCGCGTGCAGCAGGTCCAGCGTGCTCTGCGCGCCGACCGTCTCGGCGACCACGCGCACGGTCGCCGGGTCCGCCAGGTCGCGCCGGGTCGCCGTGTCGACGAGCAGCAGATGGTGGCGTACGAGGGTGGCTAGGACGGTGGTGTCGGCACGGTCGAAGCCGATGCGGCCGGCCATGTCGCGGGCGATGCGCTCGCCCGCGACGCCGTGGTCGCCTGGCTCGCCCTTGCCGATGTCGTGCAGGAGCGCGGCGACCAGGAGGAGGTCGGGGCGGTCGACCCGGCGGGTCATCCCGGCGGCGCGTACGGCCGTCTCGATCAGATGGCGGTCGACGGTCCAGCGGTGGACGGCGGTGCGCTGCGGGCGGCAGCGCACGCGCTCCCAGTCGGGCAGCAGGCGCGTGATCAGCCCTTCGGCGTCGAGCGCCTCCCAGACCTGGACGCTCGGGCGACCGGCGCCCAGCAGGCTCACGAGCCGATCGCGCGCCTCGGCGGGCCAGGGCGTGGGCAGGGGGCGTACGGATGCGGCCAGGCGCCGGGCCGCGTGCGGGGACAGCGGGAGACCGGCCTGGGCGGCAGCGGCGGCGGCACGCAGCACCAGCACGGGGTCGCGTTCCGGGCGCGCGGTGCGGGAGAGCCCCACCTCGCCGTCCTGCTCCACCACCCCCTCCGCCAGCGGCGACCGCTCGGCGACCGGCGCGCCCGCCGTCGTCCTGCCGAACGCGCCCCTCGCCAGGGCGCGCAGCCGTGGCCGCACGGCGCGCGATCGCAGCACGCGCCCCACTTCGCGCCAGGTCACCTCGCCCGCGTACGAGATCACGCGTGCCGCGCCGTACACCTGGCGCAGCAGGGTGTCGGCGTCCGGCAGGCCGAGGTCGGCGGCGACCTGGTCCTGCTCCTGAAGGGTGAGCCGGTCACCGGCGCGCCCGGTGGCCAGATGCAGCGCGTCGCGTACGTCCAGGAGCGTGCGCCGGGCGTCCGCGAGCCCCTCGCGCGGGGCGTCGGCGAGCCAGGAGGCGGCGACCGCGCGCAGGGCCGTGATGTCCCGCAGACCGCCGCGGGCCTCCTTGAGGTCCGGCTCCAGCAGGTACCGCAGCTCGCCGTGGCGCTCGGCCCGCGCGGCGCACAGTTCCTGGAGTTCCGGCAGGCGCGCGGGGGCCTGCTCGCGCCAGTCGGCGAGGACGGCCGCTCGCAGAGCGGAGGTCAGTCCGGGATCACCGCTGAGGTGCCGGGCGTGCAGCAGACCGAGCTGCGCCTTGAGGTCCTCCCCGGCGGTCCTGCGGGCCTGCGCGGGCGTACGGACGGAGTGGTCGAGGGCGAGGCCGAGGTCCCAGACGGGGTACCAGAGGCGGTCGGCGAGGGCGGCGACCGCCGTGCTGTCGTGGCCGTCGTGCAGCAGGAGCAGGTCGAGGTCGCTGTGCGGGGACAGTGCGCCGTCGCCGTAGCCGCCGACCGCGACGAGGCTGACGCCGTGCGCTCCCCCAGCGTCCGTGGTGCCCGCGGTGCCCGCGGTGCCCGCGGCGAACAGCTCGGCCAGCCACTGGTCCGTCAGTGCGGCGAGGGCCGCGCGGCGCGGCGGCCCCGGCGGCGCGCCCTGGGTGAGGAGCCGCGAGCGGGCCGCCGCGTAGCCGCCGGTTCCCGGCGTGCCGTCCGCTGTCCGCGCGTCCGTGCTCGTCACCCGGCGGCCCTCCTCACAGCGCGTCGGGGCCGCGCTCGCCGGTGCGGACCCGGACGGCCGTCTCGACCGGGAGGGACCAGACCTTGCCGTCCCCGATCTTGCCGGTGCGGGCCGCCCTGACGATGACGTCGATGAGCTGTTCCGCGTCGTCGTCCTCGGTCAGCACCTCGATACGGATCTTGGGTACGAGGTCGACCGTGTACTCGGCGCCGCGGTAGACCTCGGTGTGGCCCCGCTGTCGCCCGTAGCCGCTCGCCTCGGTGACCGTCAGACCGTGCACCCCGAAGGACTGGAGCGCCTCCTTGACCTCGTCGAGCCGGTGCGGCTTCACGACCGCGGTGATGAGCTTCATGCGTCCACCTTCTTGTGCTGCCGCGCCGTGGCGGGGGCCGACGCGGCGGTCGTGACGACGCCGCCGCCCGCGCCGCTGAAGTCGTACGCGGTCTCGGCGTGTTCCGCCCGGTCGATGCCGGAGATCTCCTCGTCCTCGCCGACCCGCAGACCGACCGTCCTGTCGAGGAGGAGGGCGAGGAGCGCGGAGACGACGACAGAGTAGGCGAGGACCCCGAGGACACCGGCGCACTGCTTCCAGAACTGGTCGAGGCCGCCGCCGTAGAAGAGGCCCCTGACATCGGACTGGCCGGTGCCGCTGGCGAACAGGCCGACGAGCAGGGATCCGACGACTCCGCCGACCATATGGACGCCGACGACGTCGAGGGAGTCGTCGTAGCCGAGGCGGTACTTCAGACCGACCGCCATGGCACACAGCACCCCGGCGATGGCCCCGACCGCGAGCGCGCCGAGCGGGGAGACCGCGCCGCCCGACGGGGTGATGGCGACCAGCCCGGCGACGGCGCCCGAGGCGGCGCCGAGCGTGGTGAACGCGCCATGGCGGATCTTCTCGTAGGCGAGCCAGGCCAGCATGGCGGCGGCGGTGGCGACCTGTGTGTTGACGAACATCAGCGGGCCCACGCCGTCGTCGTTGCCGAGCCAGGATCCGGCGTTGAAGCCGAACCAGCCGAACCACAGCAGCCCGGCGCCGAGCATGACCAGCGGAAGGCTGTGCGGACGCATCGGGTCCCGCCGGAAGCCGACGCGCCTGCCGATGACGAGGATCACGCCGAGCGCCGCGGCGCCCGCGTTGATGTGGACCGCCGTGCCACCGGCGAAGTCGATCACGCCCAGGTCGTAGGCCCAGCCGCCGGTGCCCCAGACCCAGTGGGCGACCGGGAAGTACACGATCGTGGCCCACAGCACGATGAAGAGCGACCAGGCGCCGAACTTCACGCGGTCCGCCAGCGCGCCGCTGATCAGGGCCGGTGTGATGATCGCGAACATCAGCTGGAAGACGGCGAAGACGAGGACCGGGACGGTGTAGCCGGGCCACAGGTCCGTCTTGCCGATGCCCTGGAAGCCGACGAAGTCCGTGCTCCAGCCGATGAGCGAGCCCTTGTCGCCGCCGAAGGCCAGGGAGAAGCCGTACAGCACCCACAGCAGCGTGACGATCCCGAGGCTGATGAAGCTCATCATCAGCATGTTCAGGGTGCTCTTGACCCGGACCATGCCTCCGTAGAAGAAGGCCAGGCCCGGGGTCATGAGCATCACCAGGGCGGAGCAGATGAGCATGAAGCCCGTGTTGGCGGACGACAGCTTGGCGGTGTCCGCCGCGAGCGTGACGGCTGGTGCCATCGGCGTCTCCTCGTCGATGGAGGTCCGGCCGAGCTGCTGCGGGCCGGTCATGTGCCACGAGAGTGACGCAGCCCGGTTTCGGTGGACGCCCCTCGGTGTTTCGCCGCGGTGACGAAGACGCCGGACGTGTTACGCGGGGATGAATTGCCGGATGCATCCGCTGTATCCGCGGGGCCGGATGTATCCGCTGTATCCGCCGGACAGACGTGTCCGCCGAACGGGGTCCGGCCGCGGCGGCCATCCGATGACCTGGCGTGGGGGAGCCGAGTCGGACAGTTCGGGATGGCAGCCGCGGCCGGAGTTCAGGGGGCCCTGGATTCCGGGGCCCGAGCGGGTCAGACCGCCTCGGCGGTCTCGGGGAGATGTGTGGCGAGATGGTCGGTCAGTTCGGCGACCTCGGTGAGATCACCGAAATCGCGCACCGCTGTGTCGACGGTCTTTCGAATCCGTGTGTTCACCCGTTCGGACCGCACCTTCTTGGCGATCTCCATGGCCTTCTTGGCAGGCTCCACGCTCTGTTCCGGCTCGCGTTGCAGCAGATGCACGGTGGACATGCCGATGAGATTGAGCGCGTACGACCGCTGGTGCACCCCGTCCTTCGCGAAGAGGTCGACGGCCCTGCGCATCAGGGGCTCGGCGAGGGAGGCGTAGGCGGGGCTGCGGCCCGCGACATAGGCGAGGTCGCGGAAGGAGTGGGAGTTCTCCGCGTACAGCTCGGCCTCGGAGAAGAAGCGGATCCAGTCGGGCTCGGGCTCGTCGAACTCGAGGGCGTCGGCGAACGTGTCCTCGGCCATGCGTACGGCGCGCTTGCACCGGCTGGGCTGGCCCATGTTCGCGAACGCGCGCGCCTCCAGCGAGTACAGCATCGACTGGGTGCGCGGGCTCGCGCAGTCCCGGCTGCCGTACTGGGCGAGATGGATGAGTTCCAGGGCGTCGTCGGGGCGGCCGAGGTGGATCATCTGGCGGCTCATGCTGGAGAGGATGTACGAGCCGAGCGGCTTGTCGCCCGCTTCCTTGGCGGCATGGAGGGCGAGGACGAAGTACTTCTGCGCGGTGGGCTGCAGTCCGACGTCGTAGCTCATCCACCCGGCCAGCGCGGCCAGTTCGGCGGCGACCTTGAACAGGCGCCTGGTGGTGTCCTCGGGCTGGGGCTCCTGGAGCAGGTCGGTCACCTCGTGGAGCTGGCCGACGACCGCCTTGCGGCGCAGACCGCCGCCGCACTGCGCGTCCCACTGCCGGAACATCACGATGGTGGTCTCCAGGAGATCCATCTCGGGCCTGGAGAGCCGGCCGGGGCGGCGCGAGGCGGACGAGGACTCGGCCTCCTTGCGCTGAGCGGTGGGGCCGGGCACGAGCCAGCGCTGCATGGGCTCGATGAGGGACGGGCCCGCGGACAGGGCCAGCGAGGCCCCGAGGAAGCCGCGGCGCGCCAGCATCAGATCGCTGCGGGAGTACTCACTGAGCAGCGCGACCGTCTGGGGGCCCGTCCAGGGGAGGTCGACTCCGGACACGGAGGGTGACTGATGGGCCGTGCGCAGGCCGAGGTCCTCGATGGCGACCACACAGCCGAATCGCTCCGAGAACAGCTCCGAGAGGATCCTCGGGATCGGCTCGCGCGGGCTCTCGCCGTCCAACCAACGACGCACCCGCGAGGTGTCCGTGGAGATATGACTGGCGCCTAACTGCCGCGCCCTGCGGTTCACTTGGCGCGCCAGCTCGCCCTTGGACCAGCCGCTGCGCACGAACCACGAGCCGAGCAGCTCATTGGGGCGCCTGTCAGCATTCGTCCCGCTTCCGCCGTTGCCGCTCACTGGAACGCCCCCATCCCTGAAACCGCTTGTGCGCCGTGTGCGCCAAGCCCTACCAGCATGCCGGTGAGTACGGCCCGGATCCGGCCCTTCTCACCCGTCGAACGGGACCCCGACATGCCTCCGGCATACCCACGAATGCACGCGTCCCCAGGACTCGTGCACTCACCGTAATCCTAAGATCACGCGCTGAGCCATGGGGATTCCAGAAACGCCACCATTCGCCACCCCTTCGAATGAACCCACAGTGACCTCAGCACGATTCACTTGACACACGACAACCAAAGTGGATGGGGCGGTGCATTCGTCAGCGCGCGTCACCGCACGCACCACCGGGAATTGCCACAGGCGCCCGCGCGCACAGCGCGGCGGCCTTCACGGGACGGGACCACAGGGCCACGTCGCGCTTCCGTTACGTAACCCGCGCGCGGCGGGCCCGTTGGAGGGGGCATGGGTTTCACCATCGGCGGCACACGGGGGATCCGCGAGATCCGGCAGAGTACGCGGCGCCGGGGCCGCGCGGCGGAGGGCATCGCCGTGGCCGAGTACAGCGGTCTGTGGGGCTGGGACGTGGTCCCCGGCGCGAGGGCGTACGCGGGCGCGTGCTCATGCGGCGCGACGAACTGCGCGGCGCCCGGAGCGCATCCGCTGGACTCCACGCCCGTCGTGCACGCGGGCGCCACGCTCGAGGAGGCGACCGGGGCCTGGGCCAAGGTCCCGGGTGCGGCGGTGATGCTGCCGGTCGGCCGTGCGTTCGACGTGATCGAGGTCGCCGAGGAGGCCGGGCGGCAGGCCCTGGTCCGGCTGGAACGCCTGGGGCTGCCCCTCGGTCCGGTGACGGTCACTCCGCAGGGCCGTGCGCAGTTCTTCGTCGCCCCGGGCTCCGCCGCCGAGCTGCCTGACCTGCTGTACCGGATGGCCTGGGACGACACCCGCCTCGATCTGCACGCCCTCGGGCCGGGCTGCTATCTCACGGCCCCGCCGTCCGACCGCGCGGGCCGCGGCCCGGTCCGCTGGCTGCGCGCCCCCGCCCCCGACTCGGCGGCGAGACCCCCGGCGGCACGCCTGCTGATCGGCACGCTGGCGTACGTCGCCCACCGCTCACGCGCGTAACCGCGCCGCACAAGCGAAGGGCCCCTGCACCGAGCGGTGCGGGGCCCTTCGTCGCGTACGCCGTACGTACGCCAGGGGTGTCGTCAGTCGCCGATAAGCGCATCCACGAACGCTTCCGGCTCGAAGGGGGCCAGGTCGTCGGCGCCCTCGCCGAGGCCGACCAGCTTCACCGGCACGCCCAGCTCACGCTGGACCGCGATCACGATGCCGCCCTTGGCCGTGCCGTCGAGCTTGGTGAGGACGATGCCGGTGATGTCGACGACCTCGGCGAAGACACGGGCCTGGATGAGGCCGTTCTGCCCGGTCGTGGCGTCGAGGACGAGCAGCACCTCGTCCAGCGGGGCGTGCTTCTCGACGACGCGCTTGACCTTGCCCAGCTCGTCCATGAGGCCGGTCTTGGTGTGCAGACGGCCCGCCGTGTCGATGAGGACGACGTCGGCGCCGATCTCCTTGCCCTCCTTGACCGCGTCGAACGCGACGGAGGCGGGGTCGCCGGCCTCGGGCCCGCGCACGGTGTGCGCGCCGACCCGCTCGCCCCAGGTCTGAAGCTGGTCGGCGGCGGCGGCGCGGAAGGTGTCGGCCGCGCCCAGGACGACGCTGCGGCCGTCGGCCACGAGCACACGCGCGAGCTTGCCGGTGGTGGTGGTCTTGCCGGTGCCGTTGACACCGACGACCATCACGATGCCCGGCTTGCTGGTCTCGGGCTCGGTGTGGACGGTGCGGTCCATGTCGGTGCCGACGAGCTGGAGCAGTTCGTCGCGCAGCAGGGCGCGCAGTTCGTCGGGGGTGCGGGTGCCGAGCACCTTGACGCGCTCGCGCAGCCGCTCGACCAGTTCCTGGGTGGGCCGCACACCGACGTCGGCGGTGAGCAGCGTGTCCTCGATCTCCTCCCACGTGTCGTCGTCCAGGTGCTCGCGCGACAGGAGCGTGAGCAGCCCCTTGCCGAGAGCGTTCTGCGAGCGGGAGAGGCGGGCGCGCAGCCGGACGAGGCGACCGGCCGTGGGCTCGGGGATCTCGATCGGCGGCGCTTCGACGGTGGGCGGCTCCTCGACGACCACGGTGGAGCCGTCGGGGAGGTCCACCTCCTCGATCGTCCGGCGTTCCTCGTCGCGCGGGGTCTCGGCCTCGTCGCCGACATGCGGCTCGGCCGGAGGGGCGGTGATGTCGGGCGGTGCGGGCGGGGCCGGAGGCAGCTGCCTCCTGCGGCGGGTGCCGACGATGAGCCCGCTGAGCGCGCCGATCACCACCACGGCGATGACTACAGCAAGGATGACAATGTCCATAACGCCTCAAGTATGGCGTGAAGCGCCGCTCGGCCGTTCGTTGTACGCGCGGCTCCGTTCCTCGCGCGTGGTCCGCTCGGCGAATCGTTGTGCTTGTGCGTAGGCCCGGTCGGCGATTCGTCGTACGTCGGCCCGCTTCAGCGAAGTCGCCGGCCGCTCAGCGAAGTCGTTGGCTGATGACCTTCGACACGCCGTCACCCTGCATGGAGACGCCGTAGAGCGCGTCGGCGACTTCCATCGTGCGCTTCTGGTGCGTGATCACGATGAGCTGCGAGGCCTCCTGGAGTTCCTGCATGATCCGGATCAGCCGCTGCAGGTTGGTGTCGTCCAGCGCCGCCTCGACCTCGTCCATGACGTAGAACGGGCTGGGGCGCGCCTTGAAGATCGACACGAGCAGGGCGACGGCGGTCAGCGACCGCTCCCCGCCGGAGAGCAGGGAGAGCCGCTTGACCTTCTTGCCCGGCGGACGTGCCTCGACGTCCACGCCCGTGGTGAGCATGTGGTCGGGGTCGGTCAGCACGAGCCGTCCCTCGCCGCCGGGGAACAGCCGTCCGAAGACGCCCTCGAACTCGCGTGCCGTGTCCCGGTAGGCCTCGGTGAAGACCTGCTCGACGCGCTCGTCGACCTCCTTGACGACCTGGAGCAGGTCGGTGCGCGTCTTCTTCAGGTCTTCGAGCTGCTCGCTGAGGAACTTGTGGCGTTCCTCCAGCGCCGCGAACTCCTCCAGGGCGAGCGGGTTGACCTTGCCGAGCTTCTGGTGGGCGCGCTCGGCCGCCGCCAGCCGCTTCTCCTGCTCGGCGCGGTCGAACGGCCGGGGCTGGTTGCGCGGGTGCGCCGGGTCCTCGGGCAGCTCCTCGCCCTCGGCGGGCGGCGAGGGCGGCACCAACTGGTCGGGACCGTACTCGGCGACCAGTCCCGCCGGTTCGACCCCGAGTTCCTCCAGCGCCTTGGCCTCCAGTTGCTCGATGCGCAGCCGCTTCTCGGCGCCGAGCACCTCGCCGCGGTGGACCGAGTCCGTGAGCTTGTCCAGCTCGGCCTTGACCTCGCGGCCCTCGGTGCGGGCGGCGGCGAGTTCCTGTTCGCGCAGCGCCTTGGCGGCCTCGGCCGCGCTGCGCTCCTCGTCCGCGCGGCGCAGGGACACCTCGACATGGGCGAGGAGCTGCCGGGCACCGGAGGCGACCGCGGCGGCGACGGCGGCCTCGTGCCGCAGCCGGGCCCACCGCTGCTCGGCACGCGCGCGTGCGTCGCGTTCGGCGCGGGCGGCCCGGTCCAGCGCGTCCGCGCGTCCGGCCAGCCCCTTGACCCGTTCCTCGTGGGTACGGACCTGGAGCCGGGCCTCCATCTCGGTCTGCCGCGCGTTCGCCCCGTCGGCGGCGAGCCGGTCGCGGCGGGAGGTGTCGGGCTCCTCCTCGACCGGCATCTCCTCGGCGACGGCGAGTCGCTCGGCCAGTTCCTCGACGTCCGCGAGCGCCTGGTCCAGGGCCTCCTGGGCGCGGGCCGCGGCGGCGGTGGAGCGCTCGGCCTCCCCGGCGGCGCCGCGCGCCTGCCCCGCCAGCCGCCCGAGCTGCTGGGCGACCGCGGACTTCTCCCGCTCGGCCGCCCGCCGCCGCTCCCCCAGCTCCTCGACGCGCGCGCCGCACTCCGTACGACGCTCCCCCGCGAGCCGCTGGGCGTCCGCCAGTTCCTCGCAGCGCACGGCGAGCTGCCGCAGCTCGGCGGCGGCCTCGTCGACGGAGGCCTGTACTTCGAGCAGGCTCGGTGCCCCGGCGGACCCGCCGTGCGCGAAGTGTGCCCCGAGGAGATCGCCCTCGGCGGTGACGGCGGTCAGCTCGGGTCGCGCGGCCACGAGTTCCTCGGCGTCCTCGAGGGTGGCGACCACGACGATGCCGCGCAGCAGCCGCCGGACGGCGGGCATCAGCTCCTCGGGGCCACGGACGAGGTCGGACGCGTACGGATGCGCCACGTCACCCGTGGGGGCTTCTTCCGGCGACCCCGCCAGCAGCAGGGCCGCGCGCCCCGCGTCCTGTTTGCGCAGGAACCGGATCGCGTCGGCCGCCGCGGACGGGTCCGTCACGGCGACGGCGTCCGCGGCGGCGCCGAAGGCCGCTGCCAGCGCGACCTCGTGGCCGGGGGTCACCGACAGCAGTTCGGCCGCCGGGCCGAGGAGTCCGCAGAGCGCGTCCATCGCGCCCAGCAGCACACCCGTGCCGTCCTTGCGGCGCAGCCCCAGCGCGAGGGCCTCGTGCCGGGCGGCGACCGCCGCGCGTCGGCGCTCGGCCGTGGTCGCCGCCTCGCGGGCCGCCGACAGGGCGGTCTCGGCCTCGGCCAGGGCCCGCTTCGCCGCCTCGTGCTGTTCGGTGAGGTCCGCGTCGCCCGCGTCCAGCCCGTCGACCTCGGCCTTGAGCGCCTCGTACTCCTCCTGCGCGGCGACGGCGCGTTCCCGCGCCTCGTCCCGGGCGGCGGCGAGCCGGTCGATCTCGGCCTGGGCCGCGGCGGCGCGGGAGCGGGCGGCGCCCACCTGTCCGGTCAGCCGGGCCAGGCCCTCGCGGCGGTCGGCGATGGCACGGGCCGCGTCCTTCAACCGCCGCTCCTCGTGAGCCAGTTCGCGCTCCAGCTCCGCCCGGTGCGCGACGGTGTCCTCCAGTGCGCGCTCGGCCGCTTCCAGCGCGGCCTCCAGTTCGGCCTCCTGCTCGCGGACGCGGGCGGCCTCACGCTCCAGGTCCTCCGGGTCGCGTCCGCGCCGTTCCTCCGGGGGCGCGGAGGTGGCGCTCTGCACGCGCGCGTCGGCCAGCGAGACCGTGCCGCGCACCCGCTCGGCGAGCCGCGACAGCTCGTACCAGGTCTGCTGGGCCCGCTGGAGACGCGGCGTCAGATGCCGTACCTCGTCCTCCAGGAGCGCCTCGCGCCGCAGCGCCTTCCGCAGCTCGTCCTCGGCGGCCTCCTTGCGCTCCTTGAGCGCGGCCTCGTCCGCGATCTCGGCCCGCAGCGCCTCCCGCAGCCGTACCAGGTCATCGGCGAGCAGGCGCAGCCGGGCGTCGCGGAGGTCGGCCTGGATGACCGCCGCGCGGCGCGCGACCGCCGCCTGCCTCCCCAGCGGCTTGAGCTGGCGGCGCAGTTCGTCGGTCAGGTCCTGGACGCGGGCGAGGTTGGCCCGCATGGCGTCGAGCTTCCGCAGCGCCTTCTCTTTGCGCTTGCGGTGCTTCAGCACGCCCGCGGCCTCTTCGATGAAGGCGCGGCGGCCCATGGGGTCGGCGTGCAGGACGGAGTCGAGCTGGCCCTGGCCGACGATCACATGCATCTCGCGGCCGATGCCGGAGTCGGAGAGGAGTTCCTGGATGTCGAGGAGGCGGCAGGTGTCGCCGTTGATCCGGTACTCGCTGCCGCCGTTGCGGAACATGGTCCGCGTGAGCGTGACCTCGGCGTACTCGATGGGCAGCGCGCCGTCGCTGTTGTCGATGGTCAGGGACACCTCCGCGCGGCCGAGCGGCGGGCGCCCGGTGGTGCCGGCGAAGATGACGTCCTCCATCTTGCCGCCGCGCAGCGACTTGGCTCCCTGCTCGCCCATGACCCAGCTCAGCGCGTCCACGACATTGGACTTGCCCGAGCCGTTCGGCCCGACCACGCAGGTGATCCCGGGCTCGAACCGGAGGGTGGTCGCGGAGGCGAACGACTTGAAGCCGCGGAGGGTCAGGGCCTTGAGGTGCACGCCGTCGGACTCTACCGGCCGCCGCTGTCTCACACTGCGAACCCCGGCTGCCTCGCGGTTTCACCCATGAACGCGCAGGGCACACCCTTCGGTGACGGGGAGGGGGCGCGGGGTAAGCGGCGGGGAAAGGAAAAGGGACGCCGGGGCGTCCCTTGCAACTCTGACAACTGAGCGGTCGATACGGGCGGCCCGACCGCTGCGTGTGCTGTTGTCGTGGAGCGATGCAGTGATCAGGTGAGCGCAGGCTCCGCCTGGTGTGCGTCGATGCTCTCCATGATCCTGTCGTGAGAAGCGGCAGCCGTCAGCGCGTCGTTCTCCGCCTGGATCCGTACGAGTTCGGATTCGAGTTCCTGGACGCGCTGCTGCAGCCGTCGCATCTCGGCGAGGAGTCGCGGGTCGGAGCCGCCGACGTAACCGAGAAGCGCCTTTGCCATGATGGATGGTCCTCCACACTGAGTGACCGACCGAAGCGGTGTGGGTCGTGAGGGATTCGCACCCGCGGTGCTTGGCACTCTTGGGGTTTCTTGCCGTTCTCACATGCCAAACAGCTAAGGTGCGCGGGGCTTTCAGCGTCTCACCAAAAAGTTTGACGGTCAACACGATCACACGCTGTACCGACGTACGGCCCGGGGGTGCGCGGCCGGTGACGGGCGGCGCTCCGACTCCTGCGGGCCCTTGCGGGCGTGGAGATCAATCGTTCCTGCGGAGCCTCCCACGACCCGTCGTCCTTGGCAACCACCAGGGCGTTTCCCCTCCCGGCGGGCACCGCTCCGGGCGCCACGACGCGATCTCGCGACCCCGGCTCAGCGGACCGCGAAGCCGTCGTAGCCGCCGCGAGGCGTGTCCCAAATCTCAGTGACGCCGTCCACCCGCCCGGGTGTGTCGTCGCCCTGGAGCCACTCCAGCAGCCCCTCGCACCCCTCCCGGGGACCCTCGGCGACCACCTGGACACGCCCGTCGTCCAAGTTGAGAGCGAAACCACACAGGCCGCCGATCTCCAGCGCCTTGGCCCGTGTGAACCAGCGAAATCCCACACCTTGAACACGTCCGCGTACCCACGCGACGAGCCGTGCATCGTCGTTCATGGCTGCACGCTAACCGGCCGTTGCGACTGCGAGCACATCACCCCCCGTCGTCATGCGATACCGTCCCGACCCGTACATCTCATAGGGGGAATCACTCGATCGAGTGGTTGGCGCTGACCGCGAGACCAGGCAGGAAGGCCAGCAGATGGGAAGTCACCGACGTTCCGCCGGTGCAATGGAGGACGAGCCGCGCACGGATCGCTCGCACCGTAGAAGGAAGGTCCCCGTATCGATGCGCACGGGCCTGCTGGGTGTCTCAGCGGCCGTCGCACTCGGAACGGTGGCCGTCGCCACGGGGGTGCTGCCCGGTGGCGGGCATGTCACGGTGAGCGGCGATTCCGGCAGCGACACACAAGCCGAGGGCGAGACCGGCCCGGCCGCACAGGGTGGTACGGCCGACACCGCGAGCGAGCGCGCGGCCACGACCGCCAGCCGCCACTCCGACCGTAAGGACACACCGACCGCGACCCCGTCGGCCTCGGCGTCGGCCTCGGCGTCCGCTTCGGCCGCTCCGAAGAAGCCGACGCACAAGCCTTCGCCCACCCCGTCCCGGGTGGCCTCGAAGGCACCGACCACCGCCGAGGCCGCGCGGCCCGCCGCGACGAAGCCGACGAGCGTCCCGCGCCAGCGGACAGCGGCCCCTTCCTCGGTCGAGGCCCAGGTGATCGCGCTGGTCAATCAGGAGCGGGCCAAGGTGGGCTGCAGTCCGGTGACCGCGAACAGCGCCCTGAGCGGGCTCGCCCAGGCGTTCAGCGAGGACATGGCCGCGCGGAACTTCTTCGACCACACCGACCCCAGCGGCAACGACCCCTGGGACCGTGCGAAGGCCCGCGGCATCACCGGCCTGGGCGGCGAGAACATAGCCCGCGGCCAGGCGAACGCCCAGGCCGTGATGGACGCGTGGATGCACAGCCCCGGCCACCGGGCGAACATCCTCAACTGCGACTTCAAGACGCTGGGCGTCGGCGTGCACTACGGCAGCGGTGGCCCCTGGTGGACGCAGGACTTCGGTTACTGACGTACTGACGTACTGACGACGGCGGCGGGCGCCGCGGGCACTTACGACGTGACCCGTGGCGCCCGCTGGCACTTGGGGCAGAAGTAACTGGACCGGTTCATCCAGGAGCGGCGGCGCACCGGTGTGCCACAGCGTCGGCAGGGCAGTCCCTCACGCCCGTACGCGTCCAGCGACCGGTCGAAGTAGCCCGACTCCCCGTTCACGTTGACGTAGAGGCTGTCGAAGCTGGTGCCGCCGACGGCGAGCGCGGCTTGCATCACCTCCCTTACGTGGCCGAGGAGTTCGGCCGTGCGCGGGCGGGTGAAGTGCGCGGTCGGGCGCTCGTAGTGGACGCGGGCGCGCCACAGGGCCTCGTCCGCGTAGATGTTGCCGACGCCGCTGATCAACGACTGGTCGAGCAGGGCCCGTTTGACGGTCGTGCGCTTGCGGCGCAGCGCCTGGTGGAAGGCGTCGTCGTCGAAGGACGGGTCGAGCGGGTCGCGGGCGATGTGCGCGATGACGTCGGGCAGCCCGTCGGGGTCGGTGTCGTGCAGCGAGAGGCCGCCGAAGGTGCGCTGGTCGACGAAGCGGAGTTCGGTGCCCTGGCCGTCGTCGAAGCGGACGCGGACGCGCAGGTGCTTCTCGTCGGGGGCGTCGTGCGGCTGGACGAGGAGCTGGCCGCTCATGCCGAGGTGGGCCAGGATCGCCGTACCGGTGGTGTCGACCGGGATCCAGAGGTACTTGCCGCGTCGGCTCGGGGTGCCGAGGCGTTCGGCCTTCAGCCGGTGCGCGAAGTCGTCGGCGCCCGCGGTGTGGCGACGGACGGCGCGCGGGTGGAGCACCTCGACATCGGCGACGGTGCGGTGGGCGACCCAGCGTTCCAGGCCGCGTCGTACGACCTCGACCTCGGGCAACTCGGGCACGGAATCCTCCGGAAGGGTGAACGGGGCCGACGAGCGCAGAGTACCTCTCCGACGGCAGCCCCGGTCCGCTCATCCCATGCATCCCATGAGCCCCATAGGTCTCCTGCGCCTCGTACGCCGCAAGCCCCGCATACGACGGACCCCGCACCGGCGTGGTCGCCGGGGCGGGGTCCGAGGTGAAGGATCCAGGCCGAAGGACTCAGGCCGTGGCCGGGTCGCTCGTCGAAGCCGAAGACTCGGCCTCGGCCTGCTTCGCGCGCTCGTCCGCGGCGGCGCGGATGGAGCGCCAGGCCGACTCCGCGGCCTGCTGCTCCGCCTCCTTCTTGCTGCGGCCGGTACCGGTGCCGTACGAGACGCCTCCGACGCGGGCAGCAGCAGTAAAGGTCTTCTCGTGGTCCGGGCCGGTCTCCGTGACCAGGTACTCGGGCACACCGAGCCCCTCGGTCGCGGTCAGCTCCTGGAGACTGGTCTTCCAGTCCAGGCCGGCACCGAGATTCGAGGACTTCTCGATCAACGGGTCGAAGAGGCGGTGCACCAACTCGCCCGCCGCGTCCAGACCTTGATCGAGGTAGACAGCACCGATCACCGCTTCGAGGGTGTCGGCGAGGATGGACGCCTTGTCCCGGCCGCCCGTGCCCTCTTCGCCCCGGCCGAGCCGGATGAAGGAGCCGAGGTCGAGCCCGCGGCTCACCCCGGCCAGCGCACGCGAGTTGACCACCGCGGCCCGCAACTTGGCCAGTTGGCCTTCGGGCAGGTCGGGGTGGGTGCGGTACAGCGTGTCCGTGACGACGAGGCCGAGCACGGAGTCCCCGAGGAACTCCAGCCGCTCGTTCGTCGGCAGGCCGCCGTTCTCGTATGCGTAAGAGCGATGGGTCAGCGCACGCACCAGAAGGGCGGACTCGACCTTGTAGCCGAGCCGCCCTTCCAGAAGCGTGTGGGACGAGGCCGTGTTGTCCGCCGCACCCCCGTTGCGACGGGGACTGCTTTTGGCGTCAGACATCAGACCTGTCACCAGCCGCTCAGACCTCGAGGACCTGACGCTTGTTGTAGGTGCCGCACGAGGGGCACGCAATGTGCTGCTGCTTGGGCTCGTGGCAGCGCTCGCACGCAACCAGGGTGGGGACCGCAGCCTTCCACTGCGACCGGCGGTGGCGCGTGTTGCTGCGCGACATCTTCCGCTTCGGAACAGCCACGGCTACTTCTCCTGCTTCTCGTCGACGCCCGCATCGGCGCCGCTCTTGTCGTCCTTATCGCCGGGTTCGAGTGAACCGGCGAGTCCCTGCAGTGCCGCCCAACGGATGTCGACGGCGTCGTGGTGGTGGTCCGGGTCGTCTGCGAGTCGTGCCCCGCACTGGGAGCACAGACCCGGGCAGTCCTCCCGGCACACCGGCTGCATCGGCAGTGCGAGCACCACCGCATCGCGCAGCAGAGGTTCGAGGTCGAACAGGCCGTCCTCGAGGAAGAATCTGTCCTCGTCGTCCTCGGCGTCGTCGCCGGGTTCCGTCACAGGACGGCCCCGGTCGTCGGCGTCAGGGTACGAGAACATCTCCTGGAAGTCCGCTTCGAGCTCCAGCTCCAGCGGCTCCAGACACCTTACGCACTCCCCCTCGGCCGATGCACGGGCGGTACCCGTGACGAGTACCCCTTCCATGACCGACTCGAGTCGGAGTTCGAGCTCCACCGGGGCGCCCTCGGGCACCCCGACGACTCCTTGGACACCGAAGTCCTTCGGGGCGTCGACCGTGCGGTTCAGGCGCTGCAGCGCACCAGGACGCCGACCCAGCTCGTGCGTGTCGAACACGAAGGGGTTGCGGTGGTCGAGGTGGGCGTTCAGGGCCATTCCTGCTTTCGGTCTTCGAAGCTCGGGGAGAGACGCCGTCCCGCGGTGTTCCGGGCAGCGCAGATCGCTATGGGTACGTGCGACCGAAGAGCCAGGATACTTGACCTTTCGCTCTCGGCCCAATCCGGTCCCTCCAGGGGCCGGGACCTCGCGCGTCGGGAGCGCTCAGTGACCGCCGCGTCCCTGTTCGTACTCCCGCAACTGCTCGGCACTGATCATGCTGGTGTCGAAGAGGCTGGTCTCGTCCAGGACGTTGTCCTTGCCGTAGCCCTGCTGCGTCTGCCCCTGCCCCTGGACCTGTCCCTGGCCGTACGAGGTCTGCTGGTCGTACGTCTGCGCCTGCGGGTAGGCGGCGTACGGATCGGCCTGCTGGTAGCCGTACGCGTCCTGCTGGGCATACGCCTGCTGGTACCCGTAGGGGTCGCTCTGCTGGTAGCCGTACGGGGCCTGGGTCTGCGCGTAGGCCGGCTCCTCGGCGTGGCTCGGCCGGGCCGGGGCGGCCTGGGGGCGGGCCGGGGTGTCGGCGAGGGCCGCGAGATCGGCGAGGTAGTCGGCGTCGCTGGAGTGCTGCACTGTCGTCATGTCGTCGGCGAGGGCGCCGAGGTCGTCGGTGGCGATACGGCCCTGGAGCTTCTGGCGGCCCTTGCCGACGGCCTCCAGGGTCTTGGCGAGCACGGCCTCGAAGGCGCCGAGCTTGGCGTCCACATAGCTGTCGGCGTCGCGGCGCAGGGTCTCGGGGTCATGGCTGCGCTCGGGGGCGTCCGCGTCCTCGCGGCCCTGCTCGTCGAGGCCGGGACCGGTGCCGAGGAGCTTCTCGCGGCCACGGCCGACCGAGCCGAGCGTCTTGGTGAGGACGACCTCGAAGTTGGCGAGCTTGGAGTCGACGTACTCGTCGGCCTCCGCGCGGACCTCCTCGGCCTCCTGACGGGCCTCGGTCAGGATGCGGTCCGCCTCGCTCTGGGAGCGGCGGGCGACCTCCGTGTCGGAGATCAGGGAGCCGCGCTCGGCATGGGCACCCTCGATGATCCGCTCGGCCTCCTGGCGGGCCCGCTCGACCATCTGCTCACGGTCGCCGATCAACTCCCGGGCCTGGGCCAGGGAGTCGGGCAGCGCCGCGCGCACCTCCTCGAGCTTCGAGAGCAGTTCGGCGCGGTTGATCACGCACGAGGCCGACATGGGCATGGCTCGGGCGCTGGAAACCATCGCGACGATCTCGTCGAGCTTCTTCTGCACGTCCACCGTGTGCTCGCCACTCTCTACAGCCGGGTTGGAGACGGTCGGGTCGACTGTACGACCACTCCCGCCCCACCCGACACCGGGTGACGGTCCGTCAGCTCCTGAGGGGGCCGGACGCGGCCCCCATCAGCCTTTCGCGAAGCGCCTGTTGAGGGCGTCCAGGACGACCGGCGGCACGAGGTGGGAGACGTCGCCGCCCCAGGCCGCGACCTCCTTCACCAGCGAGGAGGACAGGAAGCTGTAGGTGGGGTTGGTGGGGACGAAGAGGGTCTCCACCCCGGAGAGGCCGTTGTTCATCTGCGCCATCTGCAGCTCGTAGTCGAAGTCGCTGACGGCGCGCAGGCCCTTGACGATGGCGGGGACGTCACGCTGCTTGCAGTAGTCGACCAGCAGGCCGTGGTACGCCTCCACGCGGACGTTCCCGAACTCGGCGGTGACCTGGCGGATCAGGTCGATCCGCTCGTCGACCTCGAACAGGCCCTTCTTGGACTTGTTGATCATCACCGCGACGAACACCTCGTCGTACAGCTTCGAAGCGCGGGCGATGATGTCGAGATGTCCGTTGGTGATCGGGTCGTACGACCCGGGACAGACGGCGCGGCGCACTTGAGATCCCTCGCTCTCCGGTCCGGTCATCGTGCGTCTTCGCACGTAGAGGCGGCGCGACCGTACCAAAACGTCCCCTCACCGTAGCGACGGGCCCGGAGGGCTTCGAAGCCGTCGGGCCACTGGAACTCTCCGCCTCTGGTGCTGCGCTCCACGGTGACGAGGGCTTCGGTCGCAAGCCAGCCCCCGGTGCGGAGTGTGAGCAGAATCTCGCGGAGATCGCCGTCGGAGACCGCGTACGGCGGGTCCAGGAAGACGATGTCGTACGGCTGCGCCGGGGCCGGCGCCTGGACGATCTGCTCCGCTTTGCCCGTTCTGACCTCGGCGCCGGGCAGGCCGATCGCCTTGACGTTCTCGCGGACCGTACGGGCGGCGCGGGCGTCGGCCTCGACCAGGAGGGTGTGCCCCGCGCCGCGGGAGAGGGCCTCCAGGCCGACGGCGCCCGAGCCCGCGTACAGGTCGAGGACCCGCTCGCCGTCGAGCGGGCCGCCGAGGAGGGACTGCCAGGTGGAGAAGAGGCCCTCGCGCGCGCGGTCGGAGGTGGGACGGGTGCCGTTCCCGGGCGGGACGGCCAGACGGCGTCCGCCGGCCCGGCCGGCGATCACGCGGGTCATCTCTTCGGTCCTTGTCGGTGGGCGGTGCGGTGACGCCTTCCAGTCTCTCAGCCGAACGCGCCGGGGAACGCACCTGCCCTCGCCACGTTCCGCGAGGGTCCGCGCTCACCCCTTGTCCAGATACTGCTCCCGTTCCTCGTCCAGGAGGGCTTCGAGGGCCGTGCGCAGGCCGGGGAGGTGGTCCAGGTCCGGGTCTGCGGCGACCACCGCGGTGGCCTCCTCCCGGGCCTCGGCGATGATCTCCTCGTCCTCGATGACCGCGAGCATGCGCAACGAGGAGCGGGCGCCGGACTGGGCCTGGCCGAGGACGTCGCCCTCGCGGCGCTGCTCCAGATCGATCCGGGACAGCTCGAAGCCGTCGAGCGTGGACGCCACGGCACCCAGGCGCTGACGGGCCGCGCTCGCCTCGGGCATCTCCGTGACCAGGAGGCAGAGTCCGGGCGCCGAACCACGGCCGACCCGGCCGCGCAACTGGTGGAGCTGCGAGACCCCGAAGCGGTCGGCGTCCATGATCACCATCGCGGTGGCGTTGGGGACGTTGACGCCGACCTCGATGACCGTCGTCGCGACCAGGACGTCCGTCTCACCGGCGGCGAAGCGGCGCATCACCGCGTCTTTGTCGTCCGGCTGCATCCGCCCGTGCAGAACCTCGACCCCGAGTCCTTGCAGGGGCCCCTTGGCGAGCCGGTCGGCCACGTCGAGCACGGCGAGCGGCGGGCGCTTCTCGGCCTCGTCCTCGGGGGACTTCTTCTTCGCCCCCTCCTCCTCGTCCCCGATGCGCGGGCAGACGACGTACGCCTGGTGGCCGTTCGCCACTTCCTCGCGCACCCGCTCCCAGGTACGGGTCAGGAAGTGCGGCTTGTCCGCGGCGGGCACCACATGGCTGGCGATCGGCGAGCGCCCGGCCGGGAGCTGGTCGAGGACGGAGGTCTCCAGGTCGCCGAAGACGGTCATGGCGACCGTGCGCGGAATGGGCGTGGCCGTCATGACGAGCAGATGGGGCGGCTGCTTGCCCTTGCCACGCAGCGCGTCCCGCTGCTCCACCCCGAAGCGGTGCTGCTCGTCCACCACGACCAGCCCGAGGTCATGGAACCGGACCTTGTCCTCGATCAGCGCATGCGTGCCGATCACGATGCCCGCTTCCGCGGTGACGAGGTCGAGCAGCGCCTGTCGCCGCGCCGCCGCGCCCATGGAGCCGGTGAGCAGCACGACCTTGGTGCCGTGCTCGGCACCGCCGAGCATCCCTCCTTCGGCCAGCTCGCCCATCATCTCCACGATCGACCGGTGGTGCTGCTGGGCGAGCACCTCGGTGGGGGCGAGCATGGCGGCCTGCCCGCCCGCGTCCACCACCGCGAGCATGGCCCGCAGGGCGACCATCGTCTTGCCCGAGCCGACCTCGCCCTGCAGCAGGCGGTGCATCGGATGCTCGGTGGCCAGGTCGTCGAAGATCTCCCGGGAGACCTTCCGCTGGCCCTCGGTGAGGGTGAAGGGGAGCCGGGCGTCGAAGGCCGTCAACAGGCCGTCGGGGCGGGGGACACGGGGCACCGCCGGGAGTTCGGCGTCGGCGTGGCGGCGGCGGGCGAGGGCGACCTGGAGGACGAAGGCCTCGTCCCACTTCAGCCGGGAGCGGGCCTCGGTGATGTCCGCCTTGGTGTGCGGGCGGTGGATCTTCAGGAGGGCTTCGGGCAGGGAGAGCAGGCCCCTGCCGTCGCGGAGGGAGTCCGGCAGCGGGTCGATCGCCTCCTGGGCGCTCGGCAGCACTGTCTGCACCGCCTTGGCGATCTTCCAGGACTCCAGCTTGGCCGTGGCCGGGTAGAGCGGGATCAGGGCGCCCGCCCAACTGTCCACCGTCTCCGTCACGTCGTCGCCGCGCAGCAACTCGTAGGCAGGATGGGCGAGTTGGAGCCTGCGGTTGAAGACGGAGACCTTGCCCGCGAAGAGCGCACGGGTGCCCGGCAGTAGCTCCTTGTGCGGCTTGTGCACGCCGTTGCCGAAGAAGACGAGCTGGAGACGGCCGCTGCCGTCGGTGATGGTGACCTCCAGCCGCTGGCCCTTGCCGCGCGGGGCCTTGGCCGAGGCGAAGGTGTGCAGGCGGGCGTCGGCGACCTGGGCCACCACCGTGACGTGCTCGTCCATGGGCAGATCGGCGAGATGCGTGAGCTGCCCGCGCTCCTCGTATCTGCGGGGGTAGTGGTGGAGCAGGTCTCCGACGGTGTGCAGGCCGAGGCGCTCGGCCATCACCTTCGCGGTGGCGGGGCCGAGCACCTTCTTCAGTGGTTCTTCCAGTGCGGGCACGGGATCCATTGCACACCACGGCACCGACAATGCCGTAGACGCCCCGCGAACCCGCAGGTCAAAGGCGCTGTCACTCCACGCCGATGAGCAGCAGCGGCCCCTGTCGGCCGCCGTCGTAGACCACGGTGTCGACCGCCAGGTACGCCTCGCGCACCCGGGCCTGAAGACGCGCCGCCACCGATGCGGGCGCCTCGTCGCCGAGCACCAGGGTGACCATCTCGCCGCCCGCGGCGAGCATGCGGTCGAGTACGGTCTCGGCCGTCGCCGTGATGTCCGAGCCGATGACCGCGACATCGCCGTCGACCAGGCCGAGGACGTCACCGGCCTGGCAGATGCCGGCCATGGTCCAGGCCTGCCGTTCGGCGATCGCGACCTCGGCGTACCGCGTCGCGCCCGCCGCCGACGTCATCGCCACCACGTCCTCGTCGAAGCGCCGTTCCGGTTCGTGCACGGCCAGCGCCGCGATGCCCTGCACCGCGGACCGGGTCGGGATCAGTGCCACGCGGACGCCCTCCGCGCGCGCCTGCTCGGCCGCCGCCGCCGCGGTGTGGCGCAGGTCCGCGTCGTTCGGCAGCAGCACCACCTCGCGCGCGTGCGCGCGCCGCAGCGCCGCCACCAACTCCCCGCTGGCGGGCGGCTCCCCGGCCCGCGCGAGCACGGTGGTCGCCCCGGCCTCCTCGTACAGCCCGGCCAGCCCCTCCCCCGGCACCACCGCGACCACGGCGCGCTGCGCGCGCTCGCGCGGCGGGCGTCCGGCGGCCCCGGTGTGCACGTCCTCGGCGGCGAAGTGCGTGATCCGGATCCGGTACGGCCGCCCGGCCTCGACGCCCGCCTCCACGGCGGCACCCGCGTCGTCGACGTGCACATGGACGTTCCACAGCCCGTCCCCGCCGACCACGACGAGCGAGTCCCCGAGCGCGTCGAGCCGCTCCCGCAGCCGGGCCACCGCCGCGTCGTCGGCCTCCAGGAGGTAGATCACCTCGTACGCGGGGCCGCTCTCGTCCGCGCAGAGGTCCTCGCAGGTGTCCGTGCGGGTGTCCGTGCTGGTGTCCGGGGGATCGCTCTCCACGCGCGCGTGGGTTCCCCGCGGCGGCATCGGCGCCTCCCCCGTGAGGGTCTCCACCAGGGCCGCGAGCACCTCCACCAGCCCCCGACCCCCGGCGTCGACCACACCGGCCCGCTTCAGGGCCGCGAGCTGACCGGGGGTCGCCATGAGCGCGGCCCGCGCCCCTTCGTACGCCGCTCGCGCCACGTCGCCGCAGTCGCCCTCGGCGCCGGTGAGCGCGTCGGCGGCGGCCGAGGCGACGCTGAGGACGGTGCCCTCCACGGGGTGCGCGACGGCCTGTCGCGCGGAGTCGGCCGCCTGTCGCAGGGCGAGGCGCAGCATCCGCGCGTCACCGCGGGCGCTCTCGTCGTCGGCGGCGAGCACCTCGGCCATGCCGCGCAGCAACTGGGCGAGGATCGTCCCGGAGTTCCCGCGCGCCCCGATGAGCGCGCCGTGCGCCATGGCCTGGATCGTGCCGGCGAGCGTCGGCCGCGGCGCGTCGACCGCGGCGCCCGCCTCGTACCCGGCGAAGACCGCCTCGACGGCCGCGGTGGCCGACTCCAGGGTCAGATAGAGGTTGGTACCGGTGTCGCCGTCCGCCACGGGGTAGACGTTGATCGCGTCGATCTCCTCGCGAGCCCGCCCCAGCGCCTGGAGCGCGAGTGTGCACCAGGCGCGCACCGCGAGAGCATCCAATGGCTGCGGCACCTGCGCCACCTGCGCCTCCTCGAACTGCTGGACGTGTCAGGCAGCGTAGACCCAGCACCGGCCCGCGCCGGAAGAGGGCCGAGCGCGCAACCCCACGAAAGGCCTGGTGGCAGCGGCACCGGGGGTGGGAGCGAGGCCCGGGGCGACCATGGTAGTTTCGTTCTACGGACGCAGCCTTGTATGCTGCTCCAGTTGCCCGATCTCCTGACCGGGCCTTCCCCCTGGCACCGCCACTCAGATCCTGTGATCTTGATCCCGGCATGCCGGGATCAACCGTAAGTGCATCTGAAGTCTTTGGAGTGACCCGTGGCTGCCAACTGCGACGTCTGCGGCAAGGGGCCGGGCTTCGGCAACAACATCTCGCACTCGCACCGCCGTACGCCTCGTCGCTGGAACCCGAACATCCAGCGTGTGCGTACCGTGGTGGGCGGGACGCCGAAGCGCGTGAACGCTTGCACCTCGTGCATCAAGGCCGGCAAGGTCTCGCGCTGACGTTCAGCGCGCGGCCACCGCTGGTTCCGCTGCACAGAGCCGGTCCACGACACCGTGGGCCGGCTTTTTGCTGTCCCCGCACAAGACCCAGGACCGGGGACGCCGCCACCCGCAGCGCCACCGGTCCCACGACACCGACGTCCTACGACTCGATGTCCCCGAAGTGATCCCAGCCCCCCTTGCTGGTCCACGGCGCCCCGTCGACCGTCACCTGGGGCAGCGCCGACGGGTTGAGCACCTCGCCGATCACCTTCCAGCGCGCGGGCAGCTTCACGTCCGGCGGGAAGGTCGCCACGATCGCGTGGTCCTCCCCGCCCGTGAGCACCCACTGCACCGGGTCGACACCCACGGCCTGCCCGATGTCGTTCATCTGGGACGGGATGTCGATGGCGCCGGAGCGGATGTCGATCCGCACCTTGCTCGCCTCCGCGATGTGCCCGAGGTCCGCGATGAGCCCGTCGCTGACGTCGCACATCGCGGTCGCGCCGAGCCCGGCGGCGGCCGGACCCGCGTGGTACGGCGGCTCGGGGCGCCGATGCGCCTCGACGAACGCGCGCGGCGAGCGGAAGCCGCGGGAGAGCACCGCGTGCCCGGCCGCGGACCAGCCGAGCCAGCCGGTGACGGCGACCACATCGCCGGGCTGGGCGCCGCCCCGGGTGACGGGCTCGTGGTTGCGCAGATCACCGAGCGCGGTGATCGAGACCATGATCGTGTCGCCGCCCACGACGTCTCCCCCGACCACGGCCGCCCCCGCGACCTGGCACTCGTCGCGCAGGCCGTCCATCAGCTCCGTGGCCCAGGCGGCGGGCAGTTCGGCCGGGACGACGAGACCGAGCAGCAGCGCGGTCGGCACGGCTCCCATCGCGGCGATGTCCGCGAGGTTCTGCGCGGCTGCCTTGCGTCCGACGTCGTACGCCGTGGACCAGTCCCGGCGGAAGTGCCGGCCCTCCACGAGGATGTCGGTGCTCGCCACCACCCTGCGGTCGGGCGCGGCCACCACCGCGGCGTCGTCGCCGGGGCCGAGCCGGACCGCCGGGGTGGTGGTGAGCCGCGAGGTCAGCTCCCTGATGAGCCCGAACTCGCCCAGCTCGCCCACGGTGCCCTTCATCGTCGTACGTCCCCTTCTCTTGCCTGTCGCGCCCGGTCGCGAGCCGGCGTCGTCGTTCCCGGTCCGACCCTCACTGCGGGCGGGTCGACCGTCCCCTTGTGCCGCCGGTGCTCCCCGGCGCTTGCGCCACAGTTCCCCCGGGTCTCCCCGCGGGGAGCGGCGACGCGATACCGTGGCGTCCCTTCTCCCCCCATGATCCCCGTGGCCGCCCTGGAGGTTCCGTGGTACAGGCGTACATCCTGATCCAGACCGAGGTCGGCAAGGCATCGGCCGTCGCCGAGACGATCAGCTCGATCCCCGGGGTCGTCCAGGCCGAGGACGTGACGGGTCCCTACGACGTCATCGTGCGCGCCCAGGCCGACACCGTCGATGAACTGGGTCGCATGGTGGTCGCCAGAGTCCAGCAAGTGGACGGCATCACCCGCACCCTGACCTGCCCGGTCGTGCACCTGTAGCCCCCGTCTACGCTTGGCCGGTGAACTCCATCCGCCACCGGTCGCTCGGTCTGCCCGTTCTCGCCCTGCTGATCACCGTGACGGGCTGTTCCTCAAGTGACGGCAGGCCCTCGGCCGCGGTTCCCAGCCCGGACGCGAAGGTCACGGAGCTGTGCCAGAACCTGGACAAGGTGCTGCCGCGGAAGGTGAACGGCCTCGACCGGAACGATCCCGAGCCCCGCTCCGCGCTCACGGCGGGCTGGGGAAGCCCGGCGATCATACTGCGCTGCGGGGTGACGCGGCCTGCGGAGATGAACGATCCGGAGGCGGACGGCGTCGAAGTGAACGGTGTCGGCTGGCTCATGCAGAAGCGGGACGACGACTCGGTCCGCTTCACCACGACGCTGCGCAAGGCCTATGTCGAGGTGACCGTGCCCAAGGCCCGTACGGACGAGGGCATGGCGCCCCTCGTCGATCTGGCCCCCGCCGTGAAGAAGGCGATCCCCAAGGGGATCGCCTCCTGAGTCGTCACGGGTCCTGAGTCATCAGGGCTCTGAGCCGTCACGGTTCCTGGGCCGTCACGGGACGAAGTCGCTAGCGCAGCCCCGTCGACCGCCGCAGCGCCGCCTGGATCAGGCGGTCCACCAGCTCGCCGTAGCCGATCCCGGTCGCCTCCCACATCTTCGGGTACATCGAGATCGGCGTGAAGCCGGGCATCGTGTTGATCTCGTTGATCACGAACTCCCCTTCGTCGTCGAGGAAGAAGTCCGCGCGCACCAGACCCTCGCAGGACGCGGCGTCGAACGCCGCCACCGCGAGCCGGCGCACCTCGGCGGTCTGCTCGTCGGTCAGCGGCGCGGGCACGATGCCGGGCGTGGAGTCGATGTACTTGGCCTCGAAGTCGTAGTACGCGTGCGTGTCCGGCGGCGGGATCTCGGCGGGCAGCGAAGCGCGCGGCCCCTCCTCGAACTCCAGGACGCCGCACTCGATCTCGCGACCGCGCACCGCGGCCTCCACGAGGAACTTCGGGTCGTGCCGCCGCGCCTCCTCGATCGCCTCGTCGAGGCCCGCGAGGTCGTCGACCTTCGTGATGCCGATCGACGAACCCGCGCGCGCGGGCTTCACGAACAGCGGCCAGCCGTGCTCGCCCGCGAAGTCGACGATCCTCTTGCGCGCCGCGGACTCGTCGCGCTCCCACTCGCGCGGCCGGATCACCACGTACGGGCCGACCTTGAGCCCGAAGGAGGTGAACACCCGCTTCATGTACTCCTTGTCCTGGCCGACGGCCGAGGCGAGCACACCCGAGCCCACGTACGGGACACCGGACAGCTCCAGGAGACCCTGCAGCGTGCCGTCCTCGCCGTACGGGCCGTGCAGCACCGGGAAGACCACGTCGACCTCGCCCAGCGCCTTGGGCACCGATCCGGGCTCGCTGTAGACGACTTCGCGGTTCGAGGGGTCGACGGGGAGGACCACGCCGCCCTCCTGCGACTCCGCGAGGCTCTCGACGGTGGGCGTACGGCGGTCGGTGATCGCCATGCGCTCCGGGTCGTCGGCGGTGAGCGCCCAACGGCCCTCCTGGGTGATGCCGATCGGCAGGACGTCGTACGTGGTCCGGTCGATGGCACGCAGCACGGCGCCGGCGGTGACCGTGGAGATCCCGTGCTCGGAGCTGCGACCGCCGAAGACGACGGCGACGCGCGGCTTGCGAGGCGGCTGCTCGGGGTTCTGGGGGAGGTTCTCGGTGCTCATATCGCGTTGAGCGTACCCGGTGGTAGAAGCGCGAGACAGCGACGGCGGGCACGCGGGTGAGCGGCGGGTACGGGCCGCTGCCGAGGGGCGGTCGGTCGCCTCTCGGCAGCGTGCCCGCGCGGGCGGACGGTCAGCGCCGTTCCGGCTTCGCGCTGCGCGACATCAGCTCCTTGAGCGCGTCCACCGGCGACTTGCCCTCGTGGACGATGCCGACGACCGTCTCCGTGATGGGCATGTCGACGCCGTGCCGACGGGCCAGATCCAGCACGGACTCGCAGGACTTGACGCCCTCCGCGGTCTGCTTGGTCACCGCGATGGTCTCCTGGAGGGTCATGCCCTTGCCGAGGTTGGTGCCGAAGGTGTGGTTGCGCGACAGCGGCGAGGAGCAGGTGGCCACCAGGTCGCCGAGGCCCGCGAGTCCGGAGAAGGTCAGCGGGTCGGCTCCCATGGCGAGTCCGAGCCGGGTGGTCTCGGCGAGTCCGCGCGTGATGAGCGAGCCCTTGGCGTTGTCGCCGAGCCCCATGCCGTCCGCGATACCGACCGCGAGACCGATGACGTTCTTGACCGCGCCGCCGAGTTCGCAGCCGACGACATCGGTGTTGGTGTACGGGCGGAAGTACGGTGTGTGGCAAGCGGCCTGGAGCCGCCGCGCGACGGATTCGTCGGTGCAGGCGACCACGGCGGCGGCCGGCATCCGGGTAGCGACCTCACGCGCCAGGTTGGGCCCGGTGACGACGGCGACGCGCTCCGGGCCGACCTTGGCGACGTCCTCGATGACCTCGCTCATCCGCATGGCGGAGCCGAGTTCGACGCCCTTCATCAAAGAGACGAGGATCGTCTCGGGCGCCAGCAGCGGCGCCCACTCCGCGAGGTTCCCGCGCAAGGTCTGCGAGGGGATCGCGAGTATCGCGAAGTCGGCGTCGCGCGCGGCCTCGGCGGGATCCGTGGTGGCCCGCAGATTCCCGGGGAGTTCGACGCCCGGCAGGTAGTCCGGGTTCGTACGGGTGGAGTTGACCGCTTCGACGAGCCCGGGGCGGCGGGCCCACAAGGTGACCTCGCATCCGGCGTCGGCGAGGACCATGCCGAAGGCCGTCCCCCACGATCCCGTGCCGAACACGGCCGCCTTGACCGGCTTGTTCACTGCCCCTGCTCCTCTTTCTGCCGTGCCTTGTCCAGTTCGGCGCTGCGCCGACGCTGCTCGATGCGCACCGCACGCGGGTCGTACCGCTTCTCGGGCGCCTTCTCGCCGCGGATCTCCTCCAGGTGGCGGGTGATCGCCGCCATGATGACCTCCGTCGCCTCCTTCAGCAGCTCGGGGGTCATCTCCCGGTCGTAGAAGCGCGTGAGGTCCACGGGCGGGCCCGCGAGCACGTGGTGTGTCTTGCGCGGCAGGAGGTGGGGCTTCTTGGAGTACGGCGGCAGGAGTTCGTTGGCGCCCCACTGGGCGACCGGGATCACCGGGCACTTGGTCCGCAGGGCGACGCGGGCGGCGCCCGTCTTGCCCGTCATCGGCCAGCCGTCCGGGTCGCGCGTGAGCGTGCCCTCGGGGTAGAAGGCGACGCACTCGCCGCGCCCCACGGCGTCGATGGCGGCCCGGAAGGCGCTGAGCGCGTCCGTGCTCTCGCGGTAGACGGGGATCTGACCGGTGCCGCGCATGGCGGCACCGATGAATCCCTTCTTGAATAGACCGCTCTTCGCGAGGAATCGCGGAACACGCCCGGTGTTGTACTGATAGTGCGCGTAGGCGAAGGGATCCACATGGGAATTGTGGTTCACCACGGTGATAAATCCGCCGTCGGCCGGAATGTTCTCCATTCCGCGCCAGTCCCGCTTGAGCAGAACCACCAGCGGCGGTTTGCAGAGGACCGCTGCGAAGCGGTACCAGAAGCCGATTCTGCGGCGGGGCACGCGGACACCTTCCTCTAGGGACCCGGCACGGGCCCGGCACGGGGGCTGGGGGCGCACAAGTGTGGCCCCACGCCGCCTGTCTGTCGAGAACACCGTACGCCCCGGCGCAAGGCCCACCGGGTGGGTCACGGGGATCGCGTACGACGGCCCGGGTGACAATGGACGCGACAAGACTGGGACGGAGCGCACGTGCAGTGGACTGTGGTCGTACCCCTGAAGGCCTTGGGGAAGGCCAAGAGCAGGCTCTCGGACACCGCGGCGGACGGCGTGCGACCGGGCCTGGCCCTGGCCTTCGCGCAGGACACGGTGGCCGCCGTGCTCGCCTGCGCGGCCGTGCGTGATGTGGCGGTCGTCACGGGCGACCCGCGCGCCGGACGGGAGCTCGCGACCCTCGGCGCCCGGATCGTCTCGGACGAGCCGGCGGGAGGCCTGAACGCCGCTCTCGCGCATGCGGCGACGACCGTACGGCAATCGCGCCCGGAAGGCGCCGTGGCGGCCCTCAACGCCGATCTCCCAGCGCTGCGCCCCGAGGAGTTGGCGCGCGTCCTCGACGCCGCCGCCGAATTCCCCCGCGCATTTCTGCCGGATGCCGCGGGAATCGGTACAACCCTGCTGGCCGCGACCCCGGGCCGGGAATTGCGGCCCGCTTTCGGCGCGGATTCCCGCATGCGGCACCGCGCCTCGGGAGCCCGGGAACTCGCCCTGGACACCGTGGACTCCGTACGCCAGGACGTGGACACCGGCGACGATCTGCGCGCGGCGCTGGCCCTGGGCGTCGGCCCCCGCACGGCGGCGATGGCCGCGCGACTGCTCATCCCCGGGTCGCCCTCGGGCGGCCCGGCGGCTGATACGGCACGAGAGGACCGGCGGGCCTGTCGATAGGCTTTCGCCATGCAGGCGACCGCGTACACCTACGACCCCGAGACCCGCACCGGCCAGGTGCTGCTCGACGACGGCACCCCCCTGCCCTTCGACGCGCCCGCGTTCGACGCGGGCGAGCTGAGGCTGCTGCGCCCGGGGCAGCGGGTGCGGATCGAGGTCGAAGGCGAGGGCACGGCCCGGCACATCACGCTCGTGACCCTGCACACCTTCTGAGCCCGCCCCTTCGAGCCCCGCGCCCCTCTGCTCCCACGCCCCCTCGGGCCGGTCCGTGCTCGGACAGACCGCGGGCCGGGCTCCTGCGGGGAGAGCCCGGCCCGGCGCGTGAGTGCCCCTACGCCCCGCTCAACGGCGGGCGGTGGCCTTCTTGGCGGTGGTCTTGCGCGCCGTGGACTTCTTGGCGGGGGCCTTCTTCGCCGGAGCCTTCTTCGCCGCCGCCTTCTTGGTGGTGGCCTTCTTGGCGGTGGTCTTCTTGGCCGCCGCCTTCTTCGCGGTGGTCTTCTTCGCCGCCGCCTTCTTGGCAGTCGTCTTCTTCGCCGCCGCCTTCTTCGCGGTGGTCTTCTTCGCCGCGGCCTTCTTGGCAGTCGTCTTCTTCGCCGCCGCCTTCTTGACCGTGGCCGCGGCACCGCCGGTCAGGCTGCCCTTGGGGGCCTTCTTGACGGCGACCTCGCCGCCCCGCGGAAGCTTCTTCGAGCCGCTCACCAGGTCCTTGAATCCCTGGCCCGCGCGGAAGCGCGGCACCGAGGTCTTCTTGACCCGCACCCGCTCACCTGTCTGGGGGTTACGGGCGTAACGGGCCGGCCGGTCGACCTTCTCGAACGAACCGAAGCCCGTGACCGAAACCCGGTCGCCTCCGACGACCGCGCGGACGATGGCGTCCAGGACCGCGTCGACAGCATCGGCGGCCGGCTGACGGCCGCCCATCTTGTCGGCAATCGCTTCTACAAGCTGCGCCTTGTTCACGTCTTCCCCTTCGGAGACATCACCAGAACGAAAGTGTTCAAGCTTTTTCGCACGTTAGGCAGATATATACCGCAAATCAAACACGAAACGGGCTAATCACCCTTGTGCCGCAACGGACTCGGCCGCCTCAGAGTTCCTCTTCGGGGATTCGCTCCTCGTCGAGGGCGGTCATGAACCGCTCGAGACGCCGGGCCGCTTGGGCAAGATCGCGCTTGGCCGCGGCCGTAATGACCAGCAGCTTCCGGTTCAGCGCCATCCGTACGCCCTCCGGGACTTGCAGTGCGCGCACTCTTGCGTGCGCTTCCTTGAGTTGGGCCGCGACCGCCGTATAGAGCTCGAGTTGGCCGTCGTTGTCCATGCACAGATTGTGCCATCTGGGGCGAGTTGTCGCCTGCGCTGGGGGCAACTGCCGCCGCGCCGGGGCCTCTGGCACACCCGTGCGCACCGTCCCGCGTACGGCGCCGCTACCCCTCAATGACCATGGCAAACAAGCGAGTTGGGGCTTGGAGGGCGGCCTGCTCGACCCGTCCGGAAGCGGATACGGCTGTACCCCCAACCGTCCACGATTGGGGGTACAGAAGAGGTGTTGCGATGGCCGAAACCCGCTCTTGCGGACCGGGGTCAGACCTGCTGGGTGCTCGGCTTGTAAGTGGGGCGCTCCGCCTCGTACGCGGCGATGTCGTCCTCGTCGCGGAGGGTGAGGGAGATGTCGTCGAGGCCGTTCAGCAGTCGCCAGCGGGAGTTCTCGTCCAACTCGAAGGCGGCGGTGATGCCCTCGGCGCGCACCTCGCGCTCCACGAGGTCGACCGTGATCTCGGCCGCGGGGTCCCGCTCGACCAGTTCCCACAGGGCGTCCACGGTCTGCTGGTCCAGGACGACCGTGAGGAGCCCGTTCTTCAGCGAGTTGCCGCGGAAGATGTCGGCGAAGCGGGAGGAGATCACCGTCTTGAAGCCGTAGTTCTGCAGCGCCCAGACGGCGTGCTCCCGGGAGGAGCCGGTGCCGAAGTCGGGGCCCGCGACCAGGACCGTGGCGCCCTGCCGCTCGGGGCGGTTGAGCACGAACTCCGGGTCCTTGCGCCAGGCCTCGAACAGCCCGTCCTCGAAGCCGTCCCTGGTCACCTTCTTGAGCCAGTGGGCCGGGATGATCTGGTCGGTGTCGACGTTGCCGCGGCGCAGCGGGACGGCCCGGCCGGTGTGCGTGGTGAATGCTTCCATGACTCTCTGCGCTCTCAGACTGCGGCGGGCGTACGGGCGTCGGACAGGTCGGCCGGGGAGGCCAGATGACCGAGGACGGCGGTGGCGGCGGCGACCTGCGGCGACACCAGATGCGTCCGGCCGCCCTTGCCCTGCCGGCCCTCGAAGTTGCGGTTGGAGGTGGACGCGGAGCGCTCACCGGGGGCCAACTGGTCGGGGTTCATGCCCAGGCACATCGAGCAGCCCGCGTAGCGCCACTCGGCGCCGGCCTCCTTGAAGACGACGTCCAGGCCCTCGGCGGCGGCCTGGAGACCGACGCGCGCGGAGCCCGGGACGACCAGCATCCGTACGCCGTCGGCGACTTTGCGGTCCTTGAGGATCGCGGCGACGGCCCGCAGGTCCTCGATACGGCCGTTGGTGCAGGACCCCACGAAGACGGTGTCCACACCGATGGAGTCGAGCGGCTGCCCGGCCTCCAACCCCATGTACTCCAGGGCCTTTTCGGCGGCCAGTCGCTCCGAGGCGTCCGCGTACGAGGCGGGGTCGGGCACGGTGCTCGAAAGCGGCGCGCCCTGGCCGGGGTTGGTGCCCCAGGTGACGAACGGGGCGAGTGCGGCGGCGTCGATGCGGACCTCGGCGTCGAACTCCGCGTCGTCGTCGGTGCGCAGGGTCTTCCAGTACGCCACCGCGGCGTCCCAGTCGGCGCCCTGGGGGGCGTGCGGACGGTCCTTGAGATACGCGAAGGTGGTGTCGTCCGGGGCGATCATGCCCGCGCGGGCGCCGGCCTCGATCGACATGTTGCAGATGGTCATCCGGGCCTCCATCGAGAGCTTCTCGATGGCGGAGCCGCGGTACTCCAGGATGTAGCCCTGGCCGCCGCCGGTGCCGATCTTCGCGATGATCGCCAGGATCAGGTCCTTGGCCGTGACGCCCTCGGGCAGTTCGCCGTCGACCGTGACGGCCATGGTCTTCGGGCGGACCATCGGCAGCGTCTGGGTGGCCAGGACATGCTCGACCTGGGAGGTGCCGATGCCGAACGCCAGCGCGCCGAAGGCGCCGTGCGTGGAGGTGTGGGAGTCGCCGCAGACGACGGTGGTGCCCGGCTGGGTCAGGCCGAGCTGCGGGCCGACCACGTGCACGACGCCCTGCTCGACATCGCCCAGCGGGTGCAGCCGTACACCGAACTCGGCGCAGTTCTTGCGCAGGGTCTCCAGTTGGGCGCGGGAGACCGGGTCCGCGATGGGCTTGTCGATGTCGAGGGTGGGGGTGTTGTGGTCCTCGGTCGCGATGGTGAGGTCGAGGCGGCGCACCTGGCGACCGCTCTTGCGCAGCCCGTCGAAGGCCTGCGGGCTGGTCACCTCGTGCAGCAGATGCAGATCGATGTAGAGGAGGTCGGGCTCGCCCTCGGCGCGCCGGACGACATGGTCGTCCCAGACCTTCTCCGCGAGTGTCCTACCCATCGCTTTCCCTTCGGCCGGACGCGAACGAGGGGCGCCGGCCCAACTAGAGATCTTGAGGAAGCGGCTCCCTCACCCCGTTCCGGGCGCCCGCCGCCGGGCCCGCTCGTGCACGGGCCGCTGTGACTTCCAGAGTGGCGGGTTCCACGGAAAATTGAACTTGCGTTTCACAGAGTGAGACGGGAGTATCGTTGCATGGACAACAGTAGCGGCGTCGGCGTTCTGGACAAGGCAGCCCTTGTCCTGAGCGCTCTGGAGTCCGGTCCGGCCACCCTCGCGGGTCTGGTCGGTGCCACCGGACTGGCACGACCCACGGCTCACCGTCTCGCCGTGGCACTGGAACACCACCGCCTGGTGGCGCGCGACATGCAGGGCCGGTTCATCCTCGGCCCCCGGCTGGCCGAGCTGGCCGCGGCGGCGGGCGAGGACCGCCTGCTGGCCACGGCGGGCCCGGTGCTGACCCACCTCCGCGATGTCACGGGCGAGAGCGCCCAGCTCTATCGGCGCCAGGGGGACATGCGCATCTGCGTCGCCGCCGCGGAGCGCCTCTCGGGCCTGCGGGACACGGTCCCGGTGGGCTCCACGCTCACGATGAAGGCGGGCTCCTCGGCGCAGATCCTGCTGGCCTGGGAGGAGCCCGAGCGGCTGCACCGCGGCCTCCAGGGCGCCCGCTTCACGGCGACGGCCCTGTCGGGCGTACGGCGCCGCGGCTGGGCCCAGTCCATCGGGGAGCGCGAGCCGGGTGTCGCCTCCGTCTCCGCCCCCGTACGCGGCCCCTCGAACCGCGTGGTGGCCGCGGTGTCCGTCTCGGGCCCGATCGAGCGCCTGACGCGCCACCCGGGCCGCATGCACGCCCAGGCGGTCATCGACGCCGCCGTCCGCCTCTCGGAGGCGCTGCGCCGCTCCGGCTGACCAGCACCCGCACCCGCACCCGTCACCGGGGAGGGCCCGCCTCAACGCCGCGGCGCGCCTTCCCCGCTCTCCCCCCGACTCCCCTGTCGGTCGGCCTTGCCCCGCGCACCGGACGAGCGGTGCGCGAACCGGTCCGCCGCCCGGCGGCCCCGGCTCTCCACGGGCAGCGTGCCCGTGGCCGCCGCGAGCCCGGCGGGCGGCATGTCGAAGTAGATCGATTCGTACGAGCCCTCGGGCACCACATAGGCCTCGTGCCACAGTCCCACGTGCCGATGGAGCTTGCCCGCCCGCTCCTTGCGGTTGACGATCCCCCACACCCGGTGATGGAGGGCGTCCGCAGCGGCGGCGTAGGCGTAGAGCTTCTCCTTGGACTCCCAGTACTGGACCACGTGGTACGAGCGGGGCGAGGCGGTGAGCAGGACGTGCCCGAGCAGTCCCCGGCTGCGATCGCGGGCAAGTTCTCCCAGCATGCGGAACATCGACAGCATGACCGGGAGCCACTGGTGCACCGCCCAGAAGTGGTTGATGCGCATCCCGATCAGCAGGACCACCACCTCGCCTTCGGCGGCTGCGGTGGTGCGGCCCGGTACCGGCTTCGCGAACATCACGGCCCCCCGATCACTCGGATAGTGGCACTATCTCGTCTGGGCGATGCTTGGATGGTCCCGCTTCCCCAGGAAGGGCACAAGAGATGCGGCTGGCCGAGTTGAGCGAGCGCAGCGGGGTGTCCACCGCGACGATCAAGTACTACCTGCGCGAAGGGCTGTTGGCGCCCGGCCGGCAGCGCAACGCGACGACCGCGGAGTACGACGAGGAGCATCTGCGGCGGCTGCGGCTGGTGCGGGCGATGATCCAGGTCGGCCGGGTGCCGGTGGCCACGGTCAGGGAGGTGCTCCGGCACGTCGACGACGACTCCCTCGGCCGGACGATCCGGATGGGCGCGGCCCTGTGGGCGTTGCCGCAGGTGCCCGAGCCGGACGCGGAGGACGCGTCCGTACAGACCGCGCGCCGCGAGGTGAACGACCTGCTGGAGACGTTGGGCTGGTCGAACGCGCAGGCCGTGGTGACGCTCTCCCCCGCCTACCGTTCGCTGGTGGTGGCGGTGGCCGCGTTCCGACGGCTCGGCTACGACTGGGACAGCGAACTCCTGGTGGCCTATGCGCAGTTGATGCACCAGGCGGCCGTCCTCGATCTGGACGCGGTGGAGACGTACCCGTCGGAGACGGAGAAGGTCGAGGCGGCGGTGCTCGGGGCGGTCCTCGTGGAGCCGATGCTGCAGGCGCTGCACCGGCTGGCGCAGGAGGAGGAGTCGGCGCGGCGGTACGGCTTCGAAGAGGGCGGCGGTACGGGCCGGGAAACGCCGTAGGGCCCCCACCGAAGTGGAGGCCCTACGGGCTTGATGTACCCCCGACCGGATTCGAACCGGCGCTACCGCCTTGAGAGGGCGGCGTGCTAGGCCGCTACACAACGGGGGCGTGGATCTTGCGTTTCCGCAGATCCGAGCTGGTCTACCTGGACTCGAACCAAGACTAACTGAACCAGAATCAGTCGTGCTGCCAATTACACCATAGACCAATGTGGTTTAGACCAACCGTACCCCCGACCGGATTCGAACCGGCGCTACCGCCTTGAGAGGGCGGCGTGCTAGGCCGCTACACAACGGGGGCCCTAGCGATCCTGCATCGAATGACAGCGGGAGCTACCCGAAACTGTCCTCGCGGGAAGGATCTGTACCCCCGACCGGATTCGAACCGGCGCTACTGCCTTGAGAGGGCAGCGTGCTAGGCCGCTACACAACGGGGGCTTTGCGGATGACATCCGCGGTGCAGATAAGCTCTGCGAGCTGGCCTACCTGGACTCGAACCAAGACTAACTGAACCAGAATCAGTCGTGCTGCCAATTACACCATAGGCCACTGGAACGCAAGCCCCTGAGGGGATTTTGTTCTAGTTCGCGCTTCCGGTTTCCGGCCTTTCGGCCCGTTCCCCTCGGCGCAGGAAGAACATTACCCGATGGTGGACGACGCTCCAAAACGAGTATCGGCCGCGAGCACGGCGGGGAGTTCGGCGAGGGAGCTGATCCGGCGCGGTCCGCCCGGCGCGTCGGCGCGCGCGGGCAGTCCGTCGCGGTCGATCCACACGGAGAGCAGCCCGGCCTCGGCGGCGCCGCGCCCGTCGATCTCCGGGTGGTCGCCGACGTAGGCGACCTGGTGCGGGGCGAGTTCCAGGGCCGCGCAGACGGCGTGGAAGGCCTGGGGCTCCGGCTTGGAGACGCCCAGCTCCGCGGCGCACACCACGGCCTCGAAGCGATCGAGGATGCCGAGCGCCCGCAGCTTGTACTCCTGGACGTGGATGCTGGAGTTGGAGAGCACCGCGTGCCGGTGGCTGGCGGCGAGGGTGTCCAGGGCGGGCAGGACGTCGGGGAAGAGGGCCCAGGCGGCCTCGTAGTGGGTCTTGTAGCGCTGGTACCAGGCGTCGGCCCCGGTGTCGGTCAGCTCCTCGCCCAGGAAGACCCGTACGCGGTCACGGCGCTGCGTCTCGAAGTCGGCCTCCCCGGCGGCGAACCGGGCCCACTGCTGGTCGGTGATCTCCCGCCACAGGGTCAGCGCCCGCTCCACGCTCCCGTACCGGTCGAGCAGGCCCTCGACGACGAGATGGCGATGCATGCCCGCGCGGTCCGCGGTGGTGTAGTCGAAGAGCGTGTCGTCCACGTCCCAGACCACGGCGCTGATGCTCATGGTCCGACCGTAACGCGCGGGCGGTGGGCGCGTCTGCCGATCGCGGGGATACGGCGGTACGACGCGAGGGGCGGCACCCGGTGGTCCCGGATGCCGCCCCTCGCGTACGGACGGGTCAGGCGGCCAGCTTCGCCAGCGCCGCGTCGATCCTGGCCAGCGTCTTCTCCTGGCCGAGGACCTGGAGGGACTCGAAGAGCGGCAGGCCGACCGTACGGCCGGTGACGGCGACGCGGACCGGGGCCTGCGCCTTGCCGAGCTTGAGGCCGTGGGCCTCACCGGCGGCCAGGACGGCCTCCTTCAGGGACTCCGGGGACGTCCAGTCGGCCGCCTGGAGCTTCTCCCTGGCCGTGCGGAGCAGCGCGTCGCTGCCCTCCTTCATGGCCTTCGTCCAGGACGCCTCGTCGGACACCGGCTCCGGCAGGAACAGGAAGTCGACGTTGTCGGTGATCTCGGACAGGACCTTGAGGCGGGTCTGCGCGTGCGGGGCGATCGCCTCCCACTTCGCCTCGTCGAAGTCCTCGGGCGCCCAGGTCGCGTGCGGGGCGCTCAGCCACGGCCGGCAGCGCTCGGTGAAGTCCTTCACGTCGAGCAGACGGATGTGGTCGGCGTTGATCGACTCGGCCTTCTTCAGGTCGAAACGGGCCGGGTTGGGGTTCACGTCCGCGATGTCGAAGGCGGCGACCATCTCCTCGATGCCGAAGATGTCGCGGTCGGCCGCGAGCGACCAGCCCAGCAGGGAGAGGTAGTTGAGCAGACCCTCGGGCAGGAAGCCGCGCTCGCGGTAGAGGTTGAGCGCCGACTGCGGGTCGCGCTTGGAGAGCTTCTTGTTGCCCTCGCCCATCACGTAGGGCAGGTGTCCGAACTGCGGGACGTCCTTCGCGATGCCCAGCTCGATCAGCGCCTTGTAGAGGGCGATCTGGCGGGGGGTGGAGGAGAGCAGGTCCTCGCCGCGCAGGACGTGGGTGATCTCCATCATCGCGTCGTCGACCGGGTTCACGAGCGTGTACAGGGGCGCGCCGTTGGCGCGCACGATCCCGTAGTCCGGCACGTTCTCCGGGGTGAACGTCAGCTCGCCGCGGACCAGGTCCGTGAAGGTGATCGTCTCGTCGGGCATCCGGAAGCGGACGATGGACGTACGGCCCTCGGCCTCGTAGGCCGCGACCTGCTCGGCGCTCAGCTCGCGGCAGTGGCCGTCATAGCCGGAGGGCTTGCCGGCGGCGCGGGCGGCGTCGCGGCGGGCGTCCAGCTCTTCCGTCGTGCAGTAGCAGTGGTAGGCGTAGCCGCCGTCCAGGAGCTTGCGGGCGACGTCCTGGTAGATGTCCATCCGCTGGGACTGGCGGTAGGGCATGTGGGGGCCGCCGACCTCGGGGCCCTCGTCCCAGTCGAAGCCCAGCCAGCGCAGCGAGTCCAGGAGCTGGAGGTAGGACTCCTCCGAGTCGCGGGCCACGTCCGTGTCCTCGATACGGAAGACGTACGTGCCGCCGGTGTGGCGGGCGAACGCCCAGTTGAACAGGGCGGTGCGGACCAGGCCCACATGGGGGTTGCCGGTCGGGGACGGACAGAAACGGACGCGGACGTTCGCGTTAGCCACGCTTGATCACCTTGTTGGTGAGAGTGCCGATGCCTTCGATGGTGACGGCGACGGTGTCGCCGACGTTGAGGGGGCCGACCCCCGCGGGGGTGCCGGTGAGGATCACGTCGCCGGGGAGCAGCGTCATGGCCTCGGAGATGTTCACGATCAGGTCCTCGATCGGGTGGATCATCTCGCTGGTACGACCGAGCTGGCGCTGCTCGCCGTTGACGGTGAGCTGGATGGTGAGGTCGCTCGGGTCGAGGTCGGTCTCCACCCAGGGGCCGAGCGGGCAGGAGGTGTCGAAGCCCTTGGCCCGCGCCCACTGCTTCTCACGCCGCTGGACGTCGCGCGCGGTCACGTCGTTGGCGCAGGTGTAGCCGAGGATGACGTCCTTGACGCGCTCGCGCGGGACCTCGCGGCACATCCGGCCGATCACCACAGCCAGTTCGGCCTCGTGGTGCAGTTCCTGGGAGAAGGAGGGATAGGCGATCTCGTCGCCGGAGCCGATCACGGAGGTGGACGGCTTGAAGAAGGCGAACGGGGCCTCGGGCACCTCGTTGCCCAGTTCCCGGGCGTGCTCCGCGTAGTTGCGGCCGAAGGCCACGACCTTGTTGGGGAGCACCGGCGGCAGCAGCCGGACCTTGCTCAACGGCACCTTCGTACCGGAGAGTTCGAAGTCCGCGAACGGGATGCCCTTGATGATGTCGAGGACGAGTTCGTCCGGCTTGTCGCCCTCGACCGCGCCGAAGGCGACGTTCCCGTCGATGGAGAATCTGGCGATGCGCACGGGATCGCGGCCCCTCACTGAGCTGGCTGGAGTCTGACGCTCCAGGCTAACGCGGCGGGGGGCCGCCGCCCCGCGCACGAGCGACGGACGCCGGGGGCGTTACTCCGCCGCGGCGCGCTGGGCGGGGATCTCCATGAGGATCGTGCGCTTGGGGTTGGCCGTCTGCGTGGGAAGGTCGACGGAGTGTTCCGGGACCACCCGCGTCTCCAGCTCGGCGGCGTCGGCCAGATGCGCCAGCGTCGTCCGCCGCGGGTTGGCTGTCTTGCGGAGCATCATCGTGGTCTTCACTGTTGTCGTCGACCTTGTCGTCACGGGCGCCGGGCGACCTCAGGGCCGTCGCCGGGGCGCGGGGTTTGTCGGATTCGGCATCCCTGTAAAGCGCCAGGCTAAACATGCAATTCCCGTCGAAGTCATGATGGCGGCATGATCTTCATGTGAGTTTGCTCACGAGGCAATGGGCAAATGGGTCAATTCAGACGGTCAATTGACCTCGACGAATCGGACATTACTTACCCGAAGCCCGCATTCCGCTGCCGATCATGGCGACTGGGACACCCGACAGGCCCCAATAGATCGTGGGCATACGTCCGTTATATACAAGATCACTTTGCACCCCTCGTGATCCGCTCCTCACGTGGCGTCACGGTCTCCACCGGCATGCCGGTTGGCCTTGTTGGAGATCCGCCACTGTGCTGGAATTCGCGGGACCGCCGCGGGGACCGCACCGGCGAAGCATGAGGCGCGACGCAGCGCCGGGCAGCGGCGGGAGGGGGACCCAGCGCCGGTCACTCACGACCACCCGGGGGGCGCATTCAGGGCGCCCCCTACGACGCCGACACCGTCCCGCCGCTCGCGGAGGGGCGCCTGGTCCAGAGGTTGCGACGCTAGTGCAGGGACGTTTCAAGAGGGATGGCAGTGCTTCGGGGGAGCCGGAGCCGCACGGGGGGACCGACCGTGGTTCCTCGCCCCAGCACGGCCAGAGCCCGGGCCCCGCACCGGCCGGTGCGGGCGCCGACCGCCCCGACGTGAAGGCGGTGGACGCCCCCGAGCCGACGCCCTCTGCGCAGCCCGGCTCCACGGGCTCGCGCATGGCCCTGCGCAACTGGCGCATCTCCACGCGTCTGGTCTCCCTGCTCGCACTCCCCGTGGTCGCGGCGACCACGCTCGGTGGGATGCGCATCAGCGAGAACATGGACCAGATCCAGCAGCTCGAGAGCATGAAGCTGCTGACGGACATGACCCGCCAGGCCACCCAGCTCGCCGCGGCGCTCCAGGAGGAGCGCGACCAGACCGCGGGCCCGCTCGCCCACGGCGCCACCTCGAACGACTACACGGTCAAGGGCGCCCGCGAGAAGACCGACCGCGCGCGCTCCGTCTTCATCCAGGGCACCGGCGAGATCGGTGACGCCGCCGAGGCAGGTCAGCTCTCCGGCGTCCGCGACAGCGTCGTCGGTATCGCGGGCGAGCTGAACAACCTCAGCACCATCCGCGCCAACGCCTACAAGGACCCGAAGAACTCCGCGCAGACGGTCGAGGCGTACCACCGGCTGATCACGCAGTTGCTCAGCCTGTCCCAGGACATGGCGCAGGCGACCAGCAACCCCGAGATGATCCAGCGCACCCGTTCCCTGGCGGCGTTCTCCACCGCCAAGGAGTACGCGTCGATGCAGCGCGCGGTCATCGCGGCGGCGCTGCCCGCGAACAACAGCACGGAGGGCAAGCTCTCCGAGAACGACCGGCAGTACGCCCTCTCCGCCCTGGAGAGCCAGGACTCCAGCCTCGACAGCTTCGCCAGCATCTACGGCGAGGAAGCGGCCGAGCTGACCAAGCCGATCGACCAGGGCAGCCCGACCATCGAGGCGGCCGACAAGTACGCCGACCGCGTCCTCAAGTCGTCGAACGGCTTCTCGGGCCAGAACAAGCGCTCGTACAAGGACTGGGTCGACGACGACTCGGCCAAGATCCTCCAGATGAAGAGCATCGAGGGCACGCTCCTGGAGGAGATGGAGCAGAAGGCCCGTGAGCTGAAGAACTCCTCGCAGCAGGAAGCGATCATCTCCGGTGCGCTGATCCTGCTCGTCCTCGGTGTCTCGCTCGTCGGCGCCTTCGTCGTGGCCCGCTCCATGATCCGCTCGCTGCGCCGGCTCCAGGACACCGCCACCAAGGTCGCCCAGGACCGCCTGCCCCAGCTCGTCAAGGAGCTGTCCGAGTCCGACCCGCAGGACGTCGACACGTCCGTGGAGTCGGTCGGTGTGCACTCCCGGGACGAGATCGGCCAGGTGGCCGCGGCCTTCGACGACGTGCACCGCGAGGCGGTCCGCCTCGCCGCCGAGCAGGCCCTGCTGCGAGGCAACGTCAACGCGATGTTCACCAACCTCTCGCGCCGCTCCCAGGGCCTGATCCAGCGTCAGCTCTCGCTCATCTCCGAACTGGAGTCCCGCGAGGCCGACCCCGACCAGCTCTCCTCGCTGTTCAAGCTCGACCACCTCGCGACGCGTATGCGCCGTAACGGTGAGAACCTCCTCGTCCTCGCCGGTGAGGAGCCGGGCCGCCGCTGGACCCGCCCGGTCCCGCTGGTCGACGTGTTGCGTGCCGCCGCGTCCGAGGTGGAACAGTACGAGCGCATCGAACTGGCCGCGGTTCCTGCCACCGAGGTCGCGGGCCGCGTCGTCAACGACCTCGTGCACCTCCTCGCCGAGCTGCTGGAGAACGCGACCTCGTTCTCCTCGCCGCAGACCAAGGTCAAGGTCACCGGTCACGCGCTGCCCGACGGGCGCGTGCTGATCGAGATCCACGACACCGGTATCGGTCTGTCCCCCGAGGACCTCGCGCAGATCAACGAGCGGCTCGCCGCGCCGCCCACGGTGGACGTCTCCGTCTCCCGCCGCATGGGCCTCTTCGTGGTCGGTCGGCTCTCGCAGCGCCACGGCATCCGTATCCAGCTCCGCCCGTCCGACTCCGGCGGGACGACCGCGCTGGTCATGCTCCCGGTGGATGTCGCCCAGGGCGGCAAGAAGCCCGCGGGCAAGCAGGGCCAGGGCGGCCCGCAGAGCGGCGGTTCGGCCGCCGGTGCCGCCGCCGCGGGTGCCGCCGCCGCGCGTCGCCAGGTGCAGGGCGGCGGGGCCGGTGGCCCGGGGCTCAAGGCCGCTCCGCAGCGCGGGCAGGTGGGCGCCGGACAGGGTCCGCGCGCCGCGCTGCCCGGCAGCGGCCAGAACGGCCGTCCCGGCGGCCCCGGTGGGTCCCGCGGTCAGCAGGGCGGCGCCGGCGGTGCCGCTTCGCAGGCCCCGACCCTGTTCGAGCAGGGCGGACGCCCGTCCCCGCAGCAGGGCCGACAGAACCCGGCCGCCGGTGACAACGCCTTCGGGCAGCAGCAGGCCGCGCCGGGCGCCCCGCAGGGGCTGCAGGCCGCGCAGGCCTTCCCGAACAACGGCGCGCCAGTACCGCCGCAGCAGCAGGAGCGCAAGGAACGGCAGGAGCCGCAGCGCAAGGAAGGCCGTGGCGGCAGGCGTCGCCCGCAGCTTCCCGGCCGGGGCGGTCCGCGCGCCGAACTGCCCGGCGGCAACCAGCAGCAGCGCACGCCGAGTTGGAGCGACGAGAACGCGCAGCCCCCGGCGCCGCGCGCCGCGCTGGACGGCCCGCGCGGTCACGAGGAGCCGGACGCGCTGTCCGCGACCTCGCAGATGCCCCGGATCGACGACCACCAGGGCCCCGGTGCCACCGCGGAGATCCCCCGGATCGAGGACGACCGTCAAGGTCCCGGGTCCACGGCCGAGTTCGCGCGACCGGACTTCAACGCCCCGCGTCCCGGGGCCGGTGGGCAGTTCCCGCGCCAGGACGGCTTCGGCGGCCCGCAGCAGCAGGGCAACCAGGCGGGCGGGTTCCCCGGCGCCCAGCAGGCCCAGGACACGGGCCGGTTCCCGGCGTCCGGGCACCAGGAGACCGGGCAGTTCCCAGCTCTCGGACGCGGCCAGGACACGGGGCAGTTCGCGAACCCCGGCCACGGACAGGACACCGGGCAGTACCCCGCGCAGCGGCACGACGGCTCCGGTACGGGGCAGTTCGCCGCTCCGGGCCAGGGGCAGGACACGGGTCAGTACCAGGCTCCCGGACGGGGTCGGGGCGCGGGCCGGTTCCAGGGTCCCGGTCAGGACAGCGGCCAGTTCCCGAACACCGGCCACGCGCAGGACACCGGACAGTTCGCGGCCCCCGAACACGGCCAGGACACCGGGCAGTTCCAGACCCCCCAACAGGGTCAGGGCGCGAACCAGTTCCAGGGTCCCGGTCAGGCGCAGGACACCGGGCAGTTCCAGACCCCCGAACACGGCCAGGACACCGGCCAGTTCCAGGCCCCCGGCCATGGACAGCACACCGGCCAGTTCCAGGTTCCCGAGCACGGGCAGGACACCGGGCAGTTCCAGGCTCCCGGACAGGGCCAGAACACCGGGCAGTTCGCGAACCCCGGCCACGGACAGGGCACCGGGCAGTACCCCGCCCAGCGGCACGACGGCTCCGGTACGGGGCAGTTCGCCGCTCCCGGGTACGGAGACCCGTCCGCCACGGGGCAGTTCGACGCGCAGGGCCATGACGCCTCCGGTACCGGCCAGTTCGCCGCGCAGGGTTACGGGAACCAGCAGGACCCCTCCGCCACCGGGCAGTTCGCGCAGGCCCAGCAGCAGGCCCAGCAGCAGGCCCCGCAGCAGTCGCAGCAGCCCGAGGCGCTGCCGCCCGCGCAGAGCGCCGGTGACGGACGCACCCCGCTGTTCGACCGGCTGGAGACCAACTGGTTCCACGGCGAGCGGGGCCAGCAGAACGACACCTCCGCGGCCCAGGCGCCGCAGCAGCAGCCCGCGGCCCCTGAGCCGTCGGCCCCCGAACCGTCCGCACCCGAGCGTCCGGCCCCCGCGGCCTGGCGCACCTCGCCGAACGACGAGATCGGCCGCGCGGCCGAGCGCGTACGGCAGCCCTCCGCGGGCGGCGTCACCACCTCCGGCCTGCCGCGCCGGGTCCCGCGCGCGAACCTCGTGCCGGGCACGGCCCAGCAGCAACAGCACCACACCGGTCCGCAGGTCTCGCGTGCGCCTGACGACGTACGCGGCCGGCTGACCAACCTCCGACGGGGCATCGCCCAGGGTCGCCAGGCCGGTACCGGCCAGACCGGCAGCTTCCCCAGCCCCACTCACCAGCAGGAGCAGTAGTTGAGTCAGATGAGCCAGGCGGCACAGAACCTCAACTGGTTGATCACGAACTTCGTGGACAACACGCCGGGGGTGTCCCACACCGTCGTCGTGTCCGCGGACGGACTCCTTCTGGCGATGTCCGAAGGGTTCCCGCGTGATCGCGCCGACCAACTCGCGGCCGTGGCCTCCGGGCTGACCTCGCTGACCGCGGGTGCGTCCCGCATCTTCGAGGGCGGCAGGGTGGCACAGACGGTGGTCGAGATGGAGCGCGGCTTCCTCTTCCTCATGTCCATCTCGGACGGCTCGTCCCTCGCGGTGCTCGCCCACCCCGAGTGCGACATCGGGCTCGTGGGCTACGAGATGGCCCTCCTGGTCGACCGCGCGGGCGCGGTGCTCACGCCCGACCTGCGCGCCGAGCTCCAGGGCAGTCTGCTTCGCTGAACGGCTTCCCGCCGCCACCCCCACCACACGCACACACCGTCCGGCCGCCACAGCCCCCCACCGGCCTCGTCAGACGGCACGACTGACCAACTTGCTGTCCCGCCCGGAGGATTCATGACCCCGCCCCCTGCCGCTCACGATCCGTACACAGATCCGTACGGAGACGAGGGCGACCAGCCGCTGGTACGTCCGTACGCGATGACCGGTGGCCGGACCCGGCCCCGCTACCAGCTCGCGATAGAGGCGTTGATCAGCACGACGGCCGATCCGGCCCAGCTCATGGGCATGCTGCCCGAGCACCAGCGGATCTGCCATCTGTGCCGTGAGGTGAAGTCGGTGGCGGAGGTCTCGGCGCTGCTGTCCATGCCGCTCGGTGTGGCCCGGATCCTCGTCGCCGACCTCGCGGAAGCCGGCCTCGTCGCGATCCACCAGCCTGGTGGCGACGAGAACAACGGCGGCGCGCCGGACGTGACACTGCTCGAAAGGGTGCTCAGTGGACTTCGCAAGCTCTGACGGAGGGCGCTCCACCACCTCCGCCAAGATCGTGGTGGCGGGTGGCTTCGGTGTCGGCAAGACCACGTTCGTGGGTGCCGTCTCGGAGATCAACCCGCTGCGCACGGAGGCCGTCATGACGTCTGCTTCGGCAGGCATCGACGACCTCACCCACACCGGGGACAAGACCACCACCACGGTGGCCATGGACTTCGGCCGCATCACCCTGGACCAGGACCTGATCCTCTACCTCTTCGGAACCCCCGGCCAGGACCGCTTCTGGTTCATGTGGGACGACCTGGTCCGCGGCGCCATCGGCGCCATCGTCCTCGTCGACACCCGCCGCCTCGCCGACTGCTTCCCCGCCGTCGACTACTTCGAGAACAGCGGCCTCCCCTTCGTCATCGCCCTCAACGGCTTCGACGGAAACCAGCCCTACACCCCCGACGAAGTCCGCGAAGCACTCCAGATCGGCCCCGACACCCCCATCATCACCACCGACGCCCGCCACCGCGCCGACGCCAAATCCGCCCTCATCACCCTCGTCGAACACGCCCTCATGGCACGCCTGCGGTAAGCAAGTAGCCGGTGTCATACGGCAGTTGTCGTAGATCCCGGGGAGCCGACTGTGGCGTTTGACACGGTCGGCCCCGGGGTTCATAACGTTTCGACAGAGAAATCGGGTGGTACCACCACGCGTCGCGGTCGTTCGGTGCCGCTGTGCGCACGAAAGCCCCGCCATTTGGCGGGGCTCGCTCTTTATGACCGTTTTATCTCGCCCATCTCGCCAACGGAATCCTTGATTCCGAGTGTTTGGAATCGCGCAGGCTGACGTGCTGGAATGCCTGAACTGCCCTTAGGTCGGCCGACACAACTCGTCGGTGACAGGGCTCAGGAGACACCGCGGCACGACGTAGGTGCCGTCGCCGAGAGGTTGTTGGTCGAGTGAGGCGAAGCAAGAACGGTCCCGAACCGTCTGCCCGGGGTAACTTCACCCCGCCGCCGCGCGAAGTGGCACCCGCAGACGAGCCCGGGCCGGAGTCGACGCCCCTGCCCCGGGGCCGCAGCCGCTTCTCCTTGCACAACTGGCGCATGCCGACCAAGCTGAACGCGATCCTGCTCATCCCCGTCCTGGTGGGCCTCGTCATGGGCGGCTTCCAGGTACGGAGTTCGATCGACACCTGGCAGCAGGCGCGGGACGCGGAGAAGGTCGCGAAGATCGTGGCCGCCGCCGGTGTCTACGCCGAAGCCCTTCTCAACGAGCGTGACCTCTCCGCGGAGCCGCTGCTGAAGGGCGACCGCAACAGCGCGGTCGTCAAGCAGGCCCGCGAACTCACCGACGAGAAGGCCGACGCCTTCCATCAGGAGATCATCGGCCGCCCCGCCATGCAGGGCCTGGAACGCCGGCTGAGCCTGCTGGCCAAGGCCGAGCCGAAGCTCGCGCAGATCCGCCGCACGGCCTTCACCCGGGCCATGGACCCGGTCAAGACCGAAGAGGGCTACGTCGAGGTCGAGCACCTCCTGATGGAGTTCTCCAACGAACTGGGCCTCGGCACGGGCAACATCACGGCGTACGGCCGCTCGGTGTACGCCCTCGCGCTCGCCAAGGGCGCCGAGTCGCTGGAACGCTCCATCGGTATGCATCTGCTGGTCAAGCCCAGCACCGACGCCGCGATCCACGCACGGCAGACCACGGCCTTCGCCTCGTACCGGTACCTGGAGGGCGTCGCCCAGCGCGAGTACGTCTCCGGTGCCACCGAGGAGGACGCCGCGCACCTCACCGCGGTCATGAAGGAGAAGGCCGCGGAGGGCAAGAAGCGGGCCGCCAAGGACACGCCCGCCGGGCAGACGCCGCTCTCCATGGACGAGATGGTCCAGGCGATCAGCAGCGGCCTGTCCCCCGACGAGCTGAAGCAGCAGGGCATCACCCCCGACACGTGGATGGCCGCCGCCACCCTCAAGTTCGAGGCGTACAACCAGGTCGAGAACGAGCTGATCAAGCGGGCCGTCGACGACGCCGGGTCGATCGCCACCAACGCCCAGCGCGACGCCTACATCAACGGCGCGATCGTCCTGCTCTCCCTGCTCGCCGCCGTCGCCCTCGCGGGTGTGATGGCCCGTCAGATGACGCGCTCGATGCGCGAGCTGCGCAGCGCCGCCTTCGACATCGCCGAGCAGCGACTGCCGATGCTGGTCGACCAGCTCTCGCGCACCGACCCCGGCCGGGTCGACACCAAGATCGTGCCCATCCCGATCTCCTCCACGGACGAGATCGGCGAGGTCGCCCGCGCCTTCGACCAGGTCCACCGCGAGGCCGTCCGGCTGGCCTCCGAACAGGCCCTGCTGCGGGGCAACATCAACGCGATCTTCACCAACCTCTCGCGCCGCAACCAGTCGCTGATCGAGGGCCAGCTCACGCTGATCACCGATCTGGAGAACAACGAGGCCGACCCGGACCAGTTGGAGAACCTCTTCAAGCTGGACCACCTCGCGACCCGTATGCGCCGCAACGGCGAGAACCTCCTCGTCCTCGCGGGCCAGGAGCCCGGCCGCCGCTGGGACCAGCCGGTCCCGCTGGTCGACGTGTTGCGCGCCGCCGCGTCCGAGGTGGAGCAGTACGAGCGCATCGAGCTGGCCGGTGTCCCGGAGGCCGAGATCCACGGCCGGGCCGTGACCGACCTCGTGCACCTGCTCGCCGAGTTGCTGGAGAACGCCACGACGTTCTCCTCCCCGCAGACCAAGGTCCGGGTCACGGCCACGCGCCTGCCCGACGGCCGGGTCATGATCGAGATCCATGACAAGGGCATCGGGCTGACGCCCGAGGACTTCGCGGACATCAACCACAAGCTGGCCAACCCGCCGACCGTGGACGCCGCGATCTCGCAGCGCATGGGCCTGTTCGTGGTCGGCCGGCTGGCCGACCGGCACGACATCCGCGTCCAGCTCCGCCCCTCCGGTGAGCAGGCCGGTACCACCTCGCTGGTCATGCTCCCGGACGCCATCACCCACGGCGGTGGCGGCGAACAGCCGCTGGAGACCAACGAGTTCACCGTCTCGCAGATCATCCCCGAGAAGCAGCCCTTCGCGGTCGAGAACGCCGAGGGACAAGCGGCGCTGACCGCCGCGGAGTTGGGCTTCGACGACAGCCGTTACAGCGACCCGGTCGGCCGCTCGCTGATGCGCGAGGAGCGCCGTGCGGCCCTGGAGGCCCAGACGCACGGCACGGACCGCGCGCACGAGGCCCACCCGAACTCCACTGCGTACCCGAACCAGTTCGAGGCGCCGCAGCAGCCCGCGTACGACAACGGGCAGGACGCGTTCCAGGAACAGCGGCAGGCGTACGACCCGCAGCAGACGTACGAGGAGCCGCAGCAGGCCGCGTACGGGGAGCAGTACTACCCGGCCGGTGACGGACAGGCGCAGGGCGAGAACTTCACGCCCCCCGGCGGCTACCCCGAGTCCGGCTATGCGGAACAGCCGCAGAACAACGGCGCGGTGGCCCCGGCCACCTCCTCACCGACGTACTCCGCCTTCGACGAGCCGTCCTACCAGGACGACTGGCCGCAGCAGAACGCCTACCAGAACGGCTACGGCTCCGCGTACGCTGCGGAACCGGAATCCGCGCAGGCCGCTGACGCGAACACGCAGGACCGCGTAGGCTTCGATCACCCGGAACCGGCTTCCACCGCCGACCACGGGCTGACCGACGCCGGACTGCCCCGCCGTGGCAGCACCGCGAACGGCACCACGTCGGCACCCTCGGAGGCGAACGGCGACCAGCACTCGGCGAACGGCGAGGGATGGCAGCAGGCGTCGCAGCCGAAGAAGCCGAAGGCGGCGGGAGTCACCTCTTCCGGTCTGCCTCGGCGCGTCCCCAAGGCGAACCTGATCGAGGGCGCCGCGGAGACGACCCCGCAGGGAGGCCCACAGGTCTCCCGGTCCCCCGAGGACGTGCGGGGCAGACTGAGCAACCTGCGTCGAGGCGTCCAACGCGGACGTAGCGCAGGCAGTGATACGAACGGCCAGGGCTTCGGTCCTGACAGCACCTACAACCAGGAGCGTTAGTGTGAGCCCGATGAGCCAGGCGGCACAGAACCTGAACTGGTTGATCACCAACTTCGTGGAGAACACCCCCGGGGTGTCCCACACCGTGGTGGTCTCCGCCGATGGACTTCTTCTGGCGATGTCCGAAGGCTTCCCCCGTGACCGCGCGGACCAGTTGGCGGCCGTCGCCTCCGGTCTGACGTCGCTGACCGCGGGTGCCTCCCGCATCTTCGAGGGCGGCAGCGTCAACCAGACGGTGGTCGAGATGGAGCGGGGCTTCCTCTTCATCATGTCCATCTCGGATGGTTCGTCCCTCGCGGTCCTCGCGCACCCGGAGGCGGACATCGGCCTCATCGGGTACGAAATGGCGCTTCTCGTCGACCGTGCCGGTACCGTCCTGACCCCGGATCTCCGTGCGGAGCTCCAGGGCAGCCTTCTCAACTAGGAGAAGGACGGTGCATATCGGCGTCCTGGGGCCGTAAGGTTTCGGGACGCGCCTTCCACAGCGACGGGTGGCACGGCACAGTCGGAGGAGGAGAGATCGTGACTACGCTCCCAGGTGATTCGTCCGCGGGGAACTGGCCCTATGGCCAGGGCCCCGGACAGGGTGACCAGAACGGGTATGACTTCTCCGCACCGAACCCGCGGCGTCAGCCGTACCTGCCGCAGGGACCGCAGGGTCCCGGACCGTCACCGTACGACCCGCAGGCGGCACCGCGCATCCAGCCCGTGCAGCCGCAGCGCCGCTCCCCCGAGCCGGCGCCCGCAGGGTCGACCAACAACCCCCTGGTGCGCCCGTACGCCATGACGGGCGGTCGTACCAGGCCCCGCTACCAGCTCGCCATCGAGGCGCTGGTGCACACCACCGCGCAGCCGCATCAGATGCAGGGTCAACTGCCCGAGCATCAGCGGATCTGCAACCTCTGCCGGGAGATCAAGTCGGTGGCCGAGATCTCGGCGCTCCTGACGATTCCTCTCGGCGTGGCCAGGATCCTCGTCGCCGACTTGGCGGAGGCGGGCCTGGTCGCCATTCATCAGCCGGGCGGCGACGAGAACGCCGGCGGCCAGCCAGACGTGACACTGCTCGAAAGGGTGCTCAGTGGACTTCGCAAGCTCTAGCGGCGGTCCTTCCCGCTCCACCACCTCCGCGAAGATCGTGGTGGCGGGCGGCTTCGGCGTGGGCAAGACCACGTTCGTCGGCGCTGTCTCGGAGATCAACCCGCTGCGCACGGAGGCCGTCATGACGTCTGCTTCGGCAGGCATCGACGACCTCACCCACACCGGGGACAAGACCACCACCACGGTGGCCATGGACTTCGGCCGCATCACCCTGGACCAGGACCTGATCCTCTACCTCTTCGGAACCCCCGGCCAGGACCGCTTCTGGTTCATGTGGGACGACCTGGTCCGCGGCGCCATCGGCGCCATCGTCCTCGTCGACACCCGCCGCCTCGCCGACTGCTTCCCCGCCGTCGACTACTTCGAGAACAGCGGCCTCCCCTTCGTCATCGCCCTCAACGGCTTCGACGGAAACCAGCCCTACACCCCCGACGAAGTCCGCGAAGCACTCCAGATCGGCCCCGACACCCCCATCATCACCACCGACGCCCGCCACCGCGCCGACGCCAAATCCGCCCTCATCACCCTCGTCGAACACGCCCTCATGGCACGCCTGCGGTAAGCGCACGCCTGCGGTGAGCACGTCACATGTCCGGGGCCTCTCCGCACGGAGGGGCCCCTCTTGGTGTGCGTACGACTTCCCGACGTGCGGACGACGTCCTGGCACCCGTACGCGGAAGGGCCCCGCCAAGTGGCGGGGCCCTTCCGTTCGTTGCCGTGCGGGTGCGGCTACGCGTGCCAGCTGTGGGGC
>NZ_JAMWMR010000017.1 GCF_023887685.1 Streptomyces macrolidinus
GGGGGGGGGGGGGCGGCCCCGGCCCGTGGTCCCCCCTTCGCCCCCCCGCCCCCGCCAGTCCCCCGATCCCCTGATCCCCCGGCCCCCGTCAGGCCGTCCGCTCCACCGCCCGCCTCATCGGCCAGGCGCCGTCCACCACGGCGTCCGCGTCGCCCTTGCGGCGCAGGAAGCTCTGGAAGTCCGCCGCCCAGGCCGCGTACCACTCGATCTGACGGCGATGCAGCTCCGCCGGGCCGAGGGCCGCGACCTTCGGGTGGCGGCGCGCTATGGCCCCGGCGAGGCGGGCCGCGGCCAGGGCGTCCGCCCCGGCGTCATGCGCCTTCTCCCACTCGACCCCGTACTCCGCGCAGACCGCTTCGAGCGTGCGCTTGCCGCGGCGGTAGCGGTCGGCCCAGCGGTCGATCGTGTACGGATCGATGACGGGCGCGGGGTCCGTGCCGCCCAGGCGGTCGCGCAGGGACGGCAGGCCGTGCCGCCGCAACTCGGCGGAGAGCAGGGTCAGATCGAAGGCCGCGTTGTAGGCGACGACCGGGACGCCCGTCTTCCAGTACCCCACCAGGACCTCGGCGAGGGCGTCCGCGACCCGGTCGGCCGGGCTGCCCTCGGTGGTCGCGCGTTCATTGCTGATGCCATGGACCGCGACCGCCTCGTCCGGGATCGTGACGCCCGGGTCCGCCAGCCACTCGCGGCGTCCTCGCGGTCGGCCGTCCTCGACCTCGATCACCGCTCCCGTGACGATGCGCGCCTCGAACGGATCCGTCCCGGTCGTCTCCAGGTCGAAGCCGATCAGCAGCTCTTGGTGCCAGGCCATGGCGGCCCCCCTTCTCGGTGGTGCGTTCCCCCAGTGGCTTCCACCCTCGCATGCGCCACTGACAATCCGAGGATCGCGTTCCGCTCACCCCACCGGACAGTTCAGGACACCGGTCGCGAATCCGCCCACATCATCTCGAACTCCTCGCGGTAGGTCGGGAAGAGGCCGCCCTCGTCGATGTCCTGCGACCTGACCACCTTGCTGCCGCCGCGCAGCACCAGCACCGGCGCCTCCATGCCCCGGGTGCGCCGCAGATACGACTGCACGACCGCTATGCCGTCCGAGCCGTCCCCGTCGACCAGGTACGCGGTGAAGCGGGGGGTCTCGTCGAAGACCCGGATCTCGAAGGCGCCCGGATCGCGCAGCTTCGAGCGGACCCGGCGCATGTGCAGGATGTTCATCTCGACGGCGCGGCTCAGCTCGCCCTTCTTGATGCCCAGTTCCCGCTCACGCCGCTTGACCGCGCTGGAGGCGGGGTTGAGGAACAGCACGCGCACCCGGCAGCCCGACTCGGCCAGCCGCACCAGCCGGCGACCGGAGAAGTTCTGCACCAGCAGGTTGAGGCCTATGCCGACGGCGTCCAGGCGCCGGGAGCCGCCGAAGAGGTCCTCGGCGGGGAACTGCCGCAGCAGCCGTACCCGGTCGGGGTGGACGGCGACCACGTCCGCGTACCGGTCGCCCACCAGGTCCTCCACCGCGTCGACGGGCAGCCGCCGCGCGGAGGGCACATCGCTGCCCGCGCCGAGGATCTCCAGCAGCCGGGCCGAGGCGCGCTCGGCCTGGGCGAGGACGGCCTCCGACAGGGCCCGGTTGCGCGAGACCACGTTCCGGGTCACTTCCAGCTCGTCCAGGACGAGTTCGACATCGCGCCGCTCGTCGACGTACGGCTCGAAGCACGGCCAGTGCTGCACCATCAGCTCGCGCAGCTGCGGCAGGGTGAGGAAGCTCAGGACGTTGTCGTCGGCGGGGTCGAGCAGATAGCCCTTGCGGCGGCTGACCTCGCGTACCGCGACCGCGCGCTGCACCCACTCCTGACCGGCCGGACCGGCGGCGGCGACCACCCAGTCGTCGCCGTGGACGGGTTCGTAGACGGGGCGCAGGACCGCGGCCACGACGGCGCGCAGCCGCTGTTCGACGAGGTTCAGCCAGATGTAGGCCCGCCCCGCCCGCTGGGCGCGCGTGCGCACCTCGTGCCAGGCGTCGGCGTCCCAGTCCAGCTCCGGTCCGATGGAGCCCATGTCCATCGGCCGTGTCAGGGACACCGCCCCGGGCGGGACATCCGTGGAGTTCCCCTCATGACCCTCGCCACCAGGGGGCAGCTCCAGCCCTCCCGAGCCCACCCGCGCACCGCCTTCCGCTCCCCCGAGCCTCCCCAGGGGCTAGGGCCTCTCGTGTGGCACGCCCCAGCCAACGATCAAGGAAGGGTACTCCGGGATCGCCGCGCGGTGCAGCCGGATGGACAGGGTCGTTTCTCAACTCCCCGTCGACACAAGCGTGTTCCGGTTGACAGGGGCGGGCGAAGTGAGCGGATTCATAGCGTTGACGTCGTGTGAGGCGAGAGAGAAGCCCGGTGAGGGAGCGTCGCAGGGCTGTTCGGTCCGCGTCCCACGCGGGACGGCGACAACCCGCAGCCGTTCACCCCACAGAGCGATCCGGTGGATATCTGTTGACACGTCCATTCCGGGAGACTCGACGCCAGGACACCCCGCGAAGACCGGTGGACCTGGGAAGGTCTTCTCCATGCAGGTCTGGCCTGGAGAGGCGTATCCGCTCGGCGCCACCTATGACGGCGCCGGGACCAACTTCGCGGTCTTCTCGGAGGCCGCCGACCGGATCGAGCTGTGTCTGCTGCACGACGACGGCTCGGAGACGGCCGTGGAACTGCGGGAGAACGACGCGTTCGTACGGCACGCGTATCTGCCGGGGGTGATGCCGGGGCAGCGCTACGGCTTCCGGGTGCACGGCCCGTACGCTCCCGAGCGCGGGCTGCGCTGCAACGCGGCGAAGCTGCTGCTCGACCCGTACGCGCGTGCCGTCTGCGGCAGCGTGCGGTGGGGCGAGGAGGTGTACGGCTATCCCTTCGGGGCGCCCGAGAAGCGGAGCGATCTCGACTCGGCGGCGCACACCATGACGTCCGTGGTGATCAACCCGTACTTCGACTGGGGCGAGGACCGGCGACCACGCACCGAGTACCACCGCACGGTGATCTACGAGGCCCATGTGAAGGGCCTGACGATGCGTCACCCCGCGCTGCCCGGAGAGCTGCGCGGCACCTACGCGGCCCTCGCGCACCCGGCGGTCATCGAGCATCTGGCCGAACTCGGCGTCACCACACTGGAGCTGATGCCCGTACACCAGTTCGTCCACGACCACCGTCTGGTGGACATGGGCCTGAGCAACTACTGGGGCTACAACACCATCGGCTTCTTCGCGCCGCACAACGCGTACGCCTCCTGGGGCGAGCGCGGCCAGCAGGTCCTCGAGTTCAAGTCGGCCGTGCGGGCGCTGCACGAGGCGGGCATCGAGGTCATCCTGGACGTCGTCTACAACCACACCGCCGAGGGCAACCACCTGGGCCCCACGCTCTCCTTCCGCGGCCTGGACAACCCCTCGTACTACCGGCTGGCGGACGATCCGCGGTACTACACGGACACCACGGGCACCGGCAACTCCCTGCTGATGCGCTCCCCGCACGTCCTGCAGTTGATCATGGACTCGCTGCGCTACTGGGTCTCCGAGATGCATGTGGACGGCTTCCGCTTCGACCTGGCGGCGACCCTGGCGCGGCAGTTCCACGAGGTGGACCGGCTGTCGTCGTTCTTCGACCTGGTCCAGCAGGACCCGGTGGTCTCCCAGGTGAAGCTGATCGCCGAGCCGTGGGACGTGGGCGAGGGCGGCTACCAGGTGGGCAACTTCCCGCCGCTGTGGACCGAGTGGAACGGCAAGTACCGCGACACCGTGCGGGATCTGTGGCGCGGTGAGCCGCGCACGCTCGCGGAGTTCGCGTCCCGGCTGACGGGCTCCTCGGACCTCTACCAGGACGACGGGCGCCGCCCCCTGGCCTCCATCAACTTCGTGACCTGCCACGACGGCTTCACGCTGCACGACCTCGTCGCGTACGACACCAAGCACAACGAGGCCAACGGCGAGGACAACCGCGACGGCGAGAGCCACAACCGCTCCTGGAACTGCGGCGCCGAGGGCGAGAGCACCGACCCGGCGGTGCTGGAGCTGCGGGCGCGCCAGATGCGCAACTTCGTCGCCACACTGATGCTCTCCCAAGGGGTGCCGATGCTCAGCCACGGCGACGAGTTCGCGCGCACCCAGCGGGGCAACAACAACGCGTACTGCCAGGACAGCGAGGTGTCCTGGGTGGAGTGGCCGAAGGACGGCAGCGATCTGCTGGAGTTCACGCGCGCGATGGTGTGGCTGCGCCGCGACCACCCGGTCTTCCGCCGCCGCCGCTTCTTCCACGGCCCGTCGGCCGCGGGCGCGCGCGACGAGCTGTCCGACATCGTGTGGTTCACCCCGCGGGGCGCGGAGATGACCCCGCGGGACTGGACGTCGGCGCAGGTCGGCGCGTTGACCGTGTTCCTCAACGGCAGCGCGATCTCCGAGCCGGGCCCGCACGGGGAGCGGATCGTGGACGACTCGTTCCTGCTGCTGTTCAACGCCTCCCCGAAGACGCTGGAGTTCGTGGTACCGCTCGGGCTCGGAGGGCCGTGGCAGGTGGTCGCCGACACCGCGCTCGCGAAGGCGGTGGCGCCGGGCGCGGGCACGAAGGTCGCGGCCGGGGACCGGCTGACCCTGGTGGACCGGAGCCTGACGGTGCTGCAGCGACCGCCGGGCGCGGGAGACGGTTCTGGCGCGGAGCGGGTGCGGGGCGCCTCATGACCGTACGGAACGACCGTACGGGGCACGTCATGACCCCGGTGCGCTCCGACCGGGCCGTGCCCACGGCCACCTACCGGCTCCAGGTGCAGCCGCGGTTCCCGTTCGCGGCGGCGGAGGCGGCCGTGCCGTACCTGGCCGGGCTGGGTGTCTCGCATCTGCATCTGTCCCCCGTCCTGGAGGCCGTGCCGGGCTCGGCCCACGGGTACGACGTCGTCGACCCCGCGCGTGTGCGCGCCGAGTTGGGCGGCGAGGCGGGGCTGCGCTCCCTGGCCCGCACCTCGCGCGAGCACGGCCTCGGCCTGGTCGTGGACATCGTCCCGAACCACATGGCGCTCTCGCCGCGCCACAACCGCGCCCTGTGGGAGGTGCTGCGCGAGGGCCCGGCGTCGCCGTACGCGCGCTGGTTCGACATCGACTGGGACGCGGGGGGCGGCCGGGTGCTGCTGCCGGTGCTGGGGCAGCGGCTCGGCGAGGAGCTGGGGGAGCTGACGGTCGACGGGGCCGTACTGCGCTGTCACGACCAGGTGTTCCCGCTGCGCGAGGGCACCGAGTCGCTGCCGCTGCCACGGCTGCTCGACGCCCAGTGGTACCGCCTGGCGTGGTGGCGGCTGGCCCGTACGGAGCTCAACTACCGGCGGTTCTTCACCATCTCCGACCTCATCGGGGTGCGCGTCGAGGACCCGGAGGTCTTCGCAGCGACGCACGGCACGCTGCTGCGGCTCGTCGAGGAGGGCGTGATCGACGGGCTGCGGGTGGACCATCCGGACGGCCTCGCCGACCCGGACGCGTATCTGTGCCGTCTGCACGAGGCCACCGGGGGCCGTTGGACGGTGGTCGAGAAGATCCTTGCGGCGGACGAGCGGCTGCCCGCGAGCTGGCCGGTCGCGGGCACCACCGGCTACGACGCGCTGCGCCGGGTGGACGGGCTCTTCATCGACCCGGCGGGCGCCGAGGAACTGCTCGACCTCTACCGGCGGTTTGCGGCACCGCCCGACGACGAGGGCGGCGCGTGGGCCCCGACGGTGCGCCGGGCCGCGTACCGGGTCGTCACGCACGAGCTGGCCGCCGAGACGGACCGCCTCACGCGCGTGGCGAGCCGGGTGTGCGCCGAGGACCCCGCCCTGCGCGACCACGCCCCGTGGGCGCTGCGCACCGCACTGCGGGAACTCCTCGTCCGGCTGGAGGTCTACCGTCCGTACGCCTCCACGGACGCCGCCGCGGTGGTCACCGAGCAGGCCGCCGCCGAGGCCCGTACCGCCTTCACGGTGCCCGAGGAGGCGCACGCGGTGGACGTCGTACGGGATCTGGTGCTGGGGCGGGCCGAGGACGGCCCCGGACACGCGGAGTTCCGGGCCCGGTTCGCGCAGACGGCGTCGGCGCTGCGCGCCAAGTCCGTGGAGGACACGGCGTTCTACCGCTATGTGCCGCTGCTGTCGGCGAACGAGGTGGGCGGCGATCCCGGAGCTCCGGCCGTGAGCGCCGAGGACTTCCACGCGTACTGCGCGCGCGTGCAGCGCGACTGGCCCGCCACCGGCACCGCCCTGTCGACGCACGACACGAAGCGCAGCGCGGACGTACGCGCGGCGATCTCGGTGCTCACACAGGCCCCCGACCGCTGGGCCGACGTGCTGGCCGAGGTGACCCGCGCGGGCCACGTGGCGCCCGGAGCGCAAATGGTGTGGGCCGGGTGGCAGACGTTCTTCGGACTGGGGCGGGCGGACGCGGAGCGCGTTCAGGGGGCACTGCTCAAGCACGTCCGCGAGGCGGGGCTGCGCACCTCGTGGACCGAGCAGGATCCCGCGTACGAGGAGGCCGTGGCGGCGTTCGTCGCGGGCGGTCCGTGCGGGGCGCCGGGACGGCTGGTGACGGGGTTCCGTGACACGCTGGCGCCGCACATCCGCGCCAACGTCCTGGGGGCCGCCCTGATCCATCTGACGATGCCGGGCGTGCCGGACGTCTACCAGGGCACGGAGGGCGAGTACCGGGCGCTGGTCGACCCGGACAACCGAGCCCCGTTCGCACCGCAGACCCGCGCCTCCGGCAAGCTGGATCTCACCAGGGCGGCCCTGCGACTGCGCCGGCGACGCCCGGAGGTCTTCGGCACGTCGGCGACGTACACGCCACTGTCCGCCGAGGGACCGGGCGCCGCGCACTGTGTGGCGTTCGTACGCTCCGGCCAGGCGCTCACGGCGGTCACGCGACTGTCGCTGCGTCTGGCGGAGGCGGGCGGCTGGCGCGACACCTCTCTCCCGCTGCCACCGGGCCGCTGGACCGACGCGCTCGCCCCTGACCGGGAGTTCGAGGGCCGCACACGCGTGAGCGACCTGTTCGCCCGGCTACCGGTGGCCCTGCTGGAGCGGGCCGACGGGGAGTGAGGGGCGGGGCAGCCGGGCAGAGCGTCGTCGTCGGGCTACTCCGTCGCCAGGCGGAACGTCATGTCTCCGAAGCCCACCTGGTCGCCGTCGCGGACGACCGCCGCGCCGATCACGCGGCGGCCGTTGACCGTCGTGCCGTTGGTCGAGCCGAGGTCGCGCAGCACCCACAGGCCGCCCTGGTGGGTCAGTTCGGCGTGCACGCGGGAGACCGTGTCATGGCTGAGTCTGAGGCCGCTGGCGGGGTCACGGCCTATCCGCAGCGGGTGCGGGCTGGCGGGGTGCGGCAGCAGCAGCTTGGGCAGCCGCTCGGCCCGCCAGGCCCTGCGCAGCCGTACGGTGAACCCCGACACCGCCTCGACGCTCCCGAAGACGATCCGGGACCAGCGCTTCTCGGGCGGCAGGTCCGCGGTGAGCGCGACCAGTTCATGCGGCTGACGGGCGGCCAGCGCCAACTCCATGCGCCGCATGAACGTCTCGTGCGACAGACGCCCGAGGGCGACGCCGTCACGGAGCACCTTCAGCGCCCTGTCACGCTCGGCGTCCGACAGCCGCGCGGGGTACGTATGGAACTCGAAGGACGACGTCACACAGGTGATTGTGGGTCAGAGCGGGTGGAGGTGTCCAGAAAACGGAGGGGCGGCACTTGGGGCTGTGCGCTTGCATCGGTGTGTCAACGGGGAAGGTTCCCCCGGGAATTGATCTCCTGTGACCCACGAGGGATCCACGGGATCGCCATGGGCGGACACACATGTGCAGACACACATGAGCGGTCACCTGGCAGTCACATGAGCAGACAAGGGGGAACTGTCCGTGCAGTTCGAGGTGTGGGCGCCGCAGGCCGCCCGGGTGACGCTCCACTGCGGTGGCGCCACGCGCGCGTTGGAACGCGATCCGGAACGCGCGGGGTGGTGGACCGGTACGGCGGAGGCCGAGGACGGCACCCGGTACGGATTCGCCCTGGACGACGGCCCCGTGCTGCCCGACCCGCGCTCGCGTCGCCAGCCGGACGGCCCCGACGGGCTCAGCGCGGTCGTCGACCAGGGGCGGTACCCCTGGCGTGCCGCGTGGTCGGGGCGGGCGCTGCCGGGCGCGGTGCTGTACGAGCTGCACGTGGGGACGTACACGCGCGAGGGCACGCTGGACGCGGCCACCGAGCGGCTCGGGCATCTGGCGGACCTGGGCGTCACGCACGTCGAGTTGTTGCCGTTGTGTCCGTTCCCGGGCCGTCATGGCTGGGGGTACGACGGCGTGTCCCTGTGGGCGGTGCACGAGCCGTACGGCGGGCCCGAGGCGCTGAAGCGATTCGTCGACCGCGCCCATGAACTCGGCCTCGGTGTCGTCCTGGACGTGGTGCACAACCATCTCGGCCCCTCGGGCAACCATCTCCCGGCGTTCGGACCGTACTTCACCGATACGTATCGCACCCCCTGGGGCGCCGCCGTGAACCTCGACGGGCCGGGCTCGGACGAGGTACGCGCGTATCTCGTCGGCAGCGCGCTGGCCTGGCTGCGCGACTACCGGCTCGACGGGCTGCGACTGGACGCGGTGCACGCGCTGCGCGACACGCGCGCGATCCACTTCCTGGAGGAACTGTCGCAGGCGGTGGACGCGTTGGCGGCCGAGGTGGACCGACCGCTGTTCCTGATCGCCGAGTCGGACCTGGGCGACCCGCGTGTCATCACCCCGCGCGCGCAGTCGGGTCTCGGCGTGCACGCGCAGTGGAACGACGACTTCCACCACGCCCTGCACACGGCGCTCACCGGCGAATCGCAGGGCTACTACGGGGACTTCGCGCGCGCCCCCTTCGCGGCCCTCGCCAAGACCCTGACCGGCGGCTTCTTCCACGACGGCAGCTACTCGACGTTCCGGGGCCGCCATCACGGCCGCCCGCTGGACCGTACCCGTGTCCCCGCGCACCGGCTGCTCGGCTACGCCCAGACCCATGACCAGATCGGCAACCGCGCGCAGGGCGACCGGCTCGCCGCGTCTCTCTCCCCGGGGCTGCTGGCGTGCGCGGCGGCGCTGGTGCTCACCGCCCCGTTCACACCGATGCTGTTCATGGGCGAGGAGTGGGCCGCGGGAACCCCCTGGCAGTTCTTCACCGACCACACCGATCCCGGCGTCGCCGACGCCGTACGGCACGGCAGGCGCCGGGAGTTCGCGGCGCACGGCTGGGCGGAGGAGGACGTGCCCGACCCGCAGGACCCGGCGACACGCGCGCGTTCCTGCCTCGACTGGTCCGAGCCGGAACGCGCCCCGCACGCGCGCGTGCTGGCCTGGTACCGCGAGCTGATCGCCCTGCGCCACGCCCAGCCGGACCTCTCCGGACCCGACCTCGCGGACGTGAAGGTCGCCTACGGCGAGGACGCCCGCTGGTTCGCCTTCCGCCGCGGGGACGTACGGGTCGCCGTGAACCTCTCCCGGCGACCGGCCCGCATCCCGCTCGGCGTCCACGCGCGCGTGCTGGCCGCGTGGGAGCCGGTGGCGCCTCCGGGCGAGGACGGGGTGTTGAACCTGCCGGGCGAGTCGTGCGTGGTGCTGACGCAGGCGTGACAGGAGCGCGCCCACCGCTTCTACGGCGTGTCGTCGTCCGGCAGTTCGGCGAGCCGCTCCAGCAGGATCGCCTCCCAGGCGCGCCGCGACCGCTCGCGCAGGACCGGGAGCGGGGTGCGGTCGCGGCCCTCGAGCCCGTCGGCGAGGCGGACGAGCGTGTCGCAGCGGGCGAGCCACAGGCCGCGCAGGCAGGGGCGGGCGCCGTACCCGGCGAGGGTGGCGGCGCGTACGGCGGCGGGCGCGCCGAGGGCGACGGCGAGTTGGGCGATGTCCTCGGCCGGGTCGCCGACGATCGCGTCGGTCCAGCCGAGCACACCGCGCACGCGTCCGTCGCCGCTCACCACGAGATGGTCGCCGCGGAGGCTGTGGTGCACCAGGACGGAAGCGCCGGGCTGCGTCGCGAGCTGGCGGGCGGCGGGCGCGGTGAACTGGGCGAGCCGGACGGGGTCGAACTCGTCCGCCTCGGCGAGGCGTCCGGCGGCGCGCGCGGCGTCCGTCCGCAGGGTCTCCAGGGAGCGGGGCGGCACGCGCGGGACGCCGAGCGCCTCGGCCTGTCGTACGGGCACCTCGCGCAGCCCGGCGAGCAGCGCCGCGAGGTCCGTCTCGCCGACCGCCGAGACGCTCCGGCCCTCGCCCGCGGCGCCGGGCAGCCGGGTGTCGAGGGTATAGCCGAGGCCCTCGGCCCACTCTCCGCGCGCGACGCTCGTCGGGGCCGCGATCCGGACGTGGGACCGCACCAGGGCGCGCAGCCGCAGTTCGCGGCGCTGGCGCCCGGTGGCGTCGCGGTCGGTGGCCAGGCGCAGCACATGGCTCGTGCCGACCCACCAGGTGGAGAGGGGGCCACCGCCCCCGCCGACGGGCGACACGGCCGGTCCGTCGCCCTCGCCTCCGCCGTCGTGGAGGTGGGAGCGGGCGAGTCGCCGTACCGTCTCCGCCGTGGGTGTCGGTGCCTGGTTCATGAGCGTGCCGTCGGCCCGGTCAGTCGACCAACGCCAGCTCGCGGGCCGTGGTGTTGAGGCGGCGTCCGCCGTCGTCGGTCACCGTCACGATGTCCTCGATACGGACGCCGAAGCGGCCCGGCAGATAGATGCCGGGCTCCACGGAGAAGCACATGCCGGGGACGAGGGGCTGTTCCTCACCCTCGATCATGTAGGGCGGCTCGTGGGTGGTGACGCCGATGCCGTGCCCGGTGCGGTGGATGAAGTACTCGCCGTATCCGGCGTCGGCGATGACCGCGCGGGCCGCCCGGTCCACGTCCTGGCAGGCCGCGCCCGGCCTGACCGCCCGGCAGCCCGCCTCCTGGGCCGCGTGCACCAGCTCGTGCACCCTGCGCTCCTCGTCGGTCGGTTCGCCGACGTGGACCGTGCGGGAGGTGTCCGAACCGTAGCCGTGCTTGAGGCCACCGAAGTCGAGGACGACCATGTCACCGCGCTCGATGACGCGCTCGCCCGCCTCGTGGTGCGGGTTGGCGCCGTTGGGGCCCGAGGCGACGATGGTGAAGTCGACCTGCTCGTGCCCGAACTGCCGCAGCAGACCGGCGAGATCCGCGGCGACCTCGCGCTCGCGGCGTCCGCCGAAGGAGACCTTCCGGATCTCCTCGTACGTCGCGTCCGCCGCCGCGCCGGCGGCCGCGAGCCGGTCGAGTTCCGCGGCGTCCTTGACGGCCCGCAGCATCGGGAGCGCGCGGGTGAGGGCGATGTGGCCGCTGTCCGGGAGCCGGTCGCGCAGGCCGAGCAGATGCAGGGCCCAGGCGTTGTCGCTGATGCCGTAGCGGCCGGTGGAGTCGAGCAGGGAGCCGGCCGCCTGGTACGGGTCCTGGCCGTCGGTCCAGTCGCGCAGGGTCAGCGCGGGCGCGCCGACCGCCGCGGCGGCGTCGGGGGCCTCCAGGGTCGGTACGACGAGGACGGGGTCCTGCCCGGCCCGCAGCACCAGAAGGGTGAGCCGCTCGGTCTCGACCGGCCGGTATCCCGTCAGCCACACCAGGTCGGGTCCGGGCGCGATCAGCAGCCCGTCGAGCCCGGCCCCGGCCGCGCTCTCGGCGGCACGCCGCATCCGGGCCGCGTAGTCCTCGGCGGTGAAGCGCACGGGTCCGTCGTCGTCGGGCAGCGCGGTCATCCATGTCCTCCACAGGTCGAGCAAGCCGGGTTCTCCGGGCAGCATCCTGCCCCGCGACGGGGGCCGACGCGAGCCCATTGCCGGGGCGGGGTGCTGGTGGTCAGTCCTTCGCGTGGCTCAGCAAGCGCTTCGCCAGTGTCGCTGCCGCGCCGCGCAGGGGGGTGCCGTGGATCAGTTCCGTGCGGTGGACCACGCGTGGGGCGGTGAGGGGGACGGCGGTGGTGCCAGGGAGGGCGGTTGCCGTCGAGCGGGGCAGGAGGGTCAGGCCGTGGCCGGTGGTGGCCAGGGCGATGAGGGTACGCAGGTCGGTGCCGTCGTAGCGCAGGGCCGGGGTGAAGCCGGCGGCGCCGGTCGCGGCGCGCAGGTGGGCGAGGGGCAGGCCCGCGTCGGGGGCGTCCAGCCAGCGGGCGTCCGCGAGGTCGGCGAGTCGGAGCCCCGCGCGTGCGGCGAGCGGATGGGTCTCGGGCAGGAGCACGCACACGGGCTCCTCTCCCGCGCCCTCGGTCGTCAGCGGCGCCACGTCGGGCAGCCGCAGCGGATCGCTGGGCGCGGCCAGTCCGTCGATCAGGCCCAGGTCCGCGCCGCCCGTGGCGACCATGGCCGGGATCCGCTCGCGCGCGAGCACCCGCAGCGTCACGCCCGCGGCGGGCAGGGCGGCGAGGACGCGCGGCCCGAGCGCGGTGGGCGTCGCCGCGAGGCTCACCCCGAGAGGCGGCGCGGCCACGATCCGGGCCACGTCGGCCCGCGCCGCCTCCAGGCGCAGCAGCAGCGGTCCGGCGTGCTCCAGCAGCCGTTCGCCCGCCGCGGTGGGCGCGACCGGGCGCCGGGTCAGCAGCGGTGCGCCGAGGTCCTGCTCCAGTGCGGCGATGTGCTGCGACACCGCGGACTGGGTGTAGCCGAGTTCCCGCGCGGCCTCCGAGAAGGAGGCGAGCCGGGCCACGGTGACGTACGTCCGCAGGAGATGTGGGTCCATTGCCTTTCAGCAGCCTTCCTTCGTCCCAGCCGACCTCCTATCGGCTCATGACATCAGGGTGACATTAGCGCTGCTTATCGAATCACCATGAATCATCGTTGGACGTGAATCACGGGGTGCGTCGAGCATGGGGGCATGACAGACACCGCCTCGCACACCGCCCGTCTCGCCCTGGTGGGCGACCGTTCCCCCACCGTCGTCTCGCACAGCCGTATCCCTCGCCTGCTCGCGGCGCTCGTCGAGCGGGACCGGCTCGTCCTCGACGCGTACTGGATCCCGTCCGAGGAGGCGGGGGACGAGGACGTGGTGCGCGGGTTCGACGCGGTGTGGGTCGTGCCGGGCAGCCCCTACCGCAGCGAGGCGGGTGTCCTCGCCGCGGTAGGGGCTGCCCGCGAGCACGGCATCCCGTTCCTCGGTACGTGCGGCGGCTTCCAGCACACCTTGCTGGAGTACGCCCGTACGGTCTGCGGTCTGACCCGGGTCGCCCACGCCGAGAACGACCCCGATGCCGACGACCCGCTCATCGAACCGCTCGCCTGCTCCCTGCTCGGCCACGAGGCCGCGGTCCGTGTCGAGCCGGACTCGCTGGCCCGGTCGGTGATCGGCGCCGAGCGGACCGTCGAGCAGTACTTCTGCGCGTACGGCCCCACCCGGCACCTCGACGCGCTGCGCGCGCACGGGCTGCGGTTCAGTGGTCACGACGAGGACGGTGCCGTCCGGGTAGCCGAACTCCCCGGCCATCCCTTCTTCCTGGCCACCCTCTTCCAGCCGGAGCTGGCGGGCGACGGCTCGCGCCCGCACCCGATCGTCCGGGCGCTGGCGCGAGCCGCGGTGGAGCACGCGGGCGAGCGGGCGCGGCTCCGCTGAACCTCCGAAGGCCGAATGAACCTCCGATGGCCGAACCGCCGCTCGCCCGCGACCGGTCAGCCCATGTGACCCTCGTGCCCGCCGTGCCCCATGTCGTGGCTGAACTTCATCGCCTCGCTCGGCATGACGACGAACGGCCGCATCATGCCCATGTCCTCGTGTTCGAGGAGGTGGCAGTGGTACATGAACCGGCCGTACGCCCCGTCGAACCGGCCCATCACGCGCAGGATCTGGCCGCCCGGCACCCGGAACACGTCCTTGTGGCCACGCTCGTTGGGAGCGAGGGGTATCGATGTGGCCGGGGTGAACGCGATCGGGGCGCGGGTGCCGCCCATCGCCGGGTCGAAGCCCGAGATGTCGTACGCGTCGCGGCCGAGGATCTGGAAGTCGGCCAGATGGATGTGCATGGGGTGGACGATCGGGGCGAGGTTGAGGAAGCTCCACTGTTCGTAGCTGCCTTCGGCGAGGGTGAAGCCGAGAGCGTCGTTGAACGTGCGGGCCGTACGCCGGTACGTCTTCGTCCTGCCGTCCGCGCCGGTGAGTTGGATGACGCCCTCGGCGGGGAGCCGGAGGCCCCTCGTGTCCGCCACCTCGGTCATCTCCCAGATCTCCGGGTGGCCACCGGCGCCCTTGGTGGCCGGTGGGGTGAGCACGATCAGCCGGTGGCCGTGGTCGATGTCGTGGGTGAGGCGGCGGAAGGAGCCCGAGAGCACCTCGGGCAACTCGAAGGCGTCTGCCCCCGTCTCGCCCTTCGCGGTCTCGTCGTCGCACCCGCCGACGCGGAACTCCAGCACGTCCGGGTAGCGCACGTCGCCCTCCGGGTCGGGCACCCCCGCGGGCTGGTTCGGGCCCTTGTCGACCAGCCGCAGCGTCCGCCCGGCCAACTGCCGGAAGTCGACCAGGAGATCGAACCGCTCGGCCGGGGCGGCGGTCAGCGTCGGCAGCGCGTCGTCGAAGTCGATCGGCACGGGGCGCGGCAGCAGCCCGCCGTCGCTGCCGATCTGGTGCACCACACCCGGCACCGGGGTGTTCTCCTCGTCCACGAGGACCAGGTCGTAGATGCGCGCGTTGGACGCGTTCAGCAGCCGGAAGCGGTACCAGGCCGGGGCCACCTCGGCATACGGCCAGATGCCGCCGTTGACCGTGGTGTAGGGGCCGGTGAAGGGCAGGGTCACCGGCTTGCCCGTCTCGGCGTTCCGCTCCTCGACCATGACGGTCTTGTGCAGCAGGCGGCCGTTGAGACGGCCGTCCTCGTCCGTGTCCAGGTTCCGGTCGGCGAGCAGCAGCGGGATCTCCCGCTCCCCCGAGGGGAGTCGGAGCGCGTCCTCCTCGTCGTCGCGGATCAGATACGTGCCGAACAGTCCCGTCTGCACGTTCCAGCGCGTGATGTTCATGGCGTGGTCGTGGTACCAGTACTGCGTCGCCTGGTGGTCGTTCGGGTACTCCGAGAGCTGGGCGTCGCCGAATCCCACGGCGTTGTCCGCCCAGCCGTCGTTGCCGCCGCCGGTCTGGGCGCCGTGCAGATGCGTCACCGACCAGGCGGGCAGGGCCGCCACGTCCTTGTCCGGCTCGACGCCCCCACGCCCCGGCTCCGTGCTCGCCGGGGCGCCCCGCTCACGCGACTTGACCTGGACGGCCGTGACCGGATACTCGCTCTCCTTCGGGATGCGGTTGGTCCAGGCGATGCGGATGCGCTGACCACGGCGCACCTCGATGGTCGGGCCCGGCACCGACCCGTCGTACCCCCACATGAGCGTGGGCGGCAACTGCGGATGCAGGCGCACCCACGTGGGGCGCAGGGCGATCTCGGTCTCCCGCAGGACATCGCCCGCGTACGGGCGCAGGACGGGCGGGATCGTCAACGGCGCCACGTACGGCGTCAGTTCACCCGGCGCCGGTCGGCCCGGCGTTCCCTCCTGCTCCCCCGCCCCTGTGCCGATGGCTCGCTCGATGATGTCGGTCAAGGTCGAACACCCCCCCGTGTTCCCTTGTGCTCGTTTCGTCCCGGCAGCCTGGTCGAACCGCCGTCACATCCAAGGACTCCTGGCGCCACGCCATAGTTCCCTGAATGCCCCGTTCCGGGCGAATACTTTCGGTCGTCCTGCCCAGTGGGCTGTCGCCGTCAGTGAACTGCCAAGTGGGCCTTCGGGACCGACCACTTGATGGCAGCAGGTGCCAGATCCGGTACGAAGCCGTGGGCGCGGCGGGCCAGGTCGGCCGCGCCGTAGCGGTGGCAGCCGCGGTGCCAGTTGAGGATGCCGGACATGTAGTTCTGCAGTTCCCCGACGTAGCCGTCCATGGTCGCGCGTGCCTTGCCGGACAGGTCGAAGTCGTCGTAGAGCACGGGCAGTTCGTGTGCGGCGACATGCTGGAACTGCTCCAGGCGCTGGTTCATCAGGTCGCCCACGACGCGGGTGGCCGTCGGGTAGTCGCAGCCGAAGAAGTTCTGCACGACGAGGACGGCGTTGTGCACCTCGCCCTCGTACTCGATCTCCTTCTGGTACGAGAACACGTCGTTGATCAGCATCGCGTAGTCGATGGCCGCGTTCTCCAACGCGCGGACCGGGCCGCTGTTGTACACCTCGGGCGGGACCTCGGGGCCGTGCCCCATGCGGCACAGGTTCTTGGTGAGGTCGGCGCCGAAGGTGGCGCGGCGCATCTCCAAGTAGTCGACGGGGTCCGGGATGCGGTGCTGGAGCTGGTTGGACAGCTCCCACAGCCAGCTCTCCGTCATCGTGTCCACGGCGGCGCGCAGCGAGCGCCGTTGCTCACGCGTCATCGCGGCCGTGCTGTGCGTCCACAGATCGAGCAGTCCGCGTTCCATGGCGTTGACGGGCACGGGCGGCGTCTCGCCGTCGAGCGGCATGCACGACGACAGCCGTTCGGTGCACAGCTTGGCCGCCGCGAGGTCGCGTCGGTTGCCGAAGACCAGCGGGTAGTAGTCGTCGCCGTAGGTGCCCCAGGCTAGCCAGCGGGAGCTGAGGTCCAGCGCCTCGGGGGTGGCGTCGGGGTCCAGGCCCGCCGCGCACAGCGGAAGGTCGTACGCCGCGAGCTTGTCCTCGTCCCAGACGCCTTCTTCGAGCATGCCCGTCTCGTGCATCCAGGGGACGAGGCGGCGTCGGGCGCCGTCGAGATGGGGGCTGAGCTGCACCTCGTAGGGCATGGGGAGATCGGGGATCAGCGAGGGCCCCACCGGCTGGAAGGGGACGTGCGTGTACGCGCGCATCCGTTCGGCCCCCGCGTCGGCGAGCAGTCCGCGCACATCGGCGGCGGACATCCCGATGCCCGACAGGCCGAGGGGCCGCTGCTTCTCGGTGGCTCCCTGGTTCATGTAGCGGCTGGACCTCAGGTGCCATTCATGGCCGCCGGACTGCCAGTCCTGAAGTCCCTGCGCGTACGCGGCGACGGCCGCGACCTGGTCCGGGGTCAGGCCCTTGTCCAGGGCCAGTGCGGGCACTTCGGTGAGCGCGGTGTGTTCGAACTGGTGCAGGCGCGAGGTGAGGATGTCGTTGACGGTGTCGGCGGCCTGCTGCGTGGCGCAGTCGAAGAACGTCTCCAGGACGAGGATGCCGTTGCTGAGTTCGCCCTCCTCCTCGACCTCGCGCTGGTAGGAGAAGATGTCGTTGCGCAGATGGACCGCGTCGGAGAACGTCTCCATGAGCACGCGCAGCGGCCTCGACCCCGCGACGACGGCGGGCACTTCGGCGGTCGCGAACTCGACGAGCCCGGCGGACCAAGGGGCGCCGCCGACCTTGCGGCGCATCTCGATGTACTCGACCGGGTTGGCGATCCGGCCCTCGTTGATGTTGGACAGCTCCCACAGGGACTCGTTGAGAAGATGCTCGGTGGCGACCGCGAACCGCCTGCGCCAGTCCAGGGACATCGACGGCACCGTACGCGCCCACAGATCGGCGAGTCCGGCCTCGACGGGGTTCTGCGGCTCGGGTACCGGGGTCGCGAGGTCGAGCGGCATGAACAGCGGCAGCCGGTCCAGATAGGCCTTGCCGCCCGCTCGGTCCTGGGTGCGCTTGAAGGTCTCCAGGAAGTGGTCGTCGAAGAAGAACACCCACACGTACCAGTCGGTGATGAGCGAGAGGGCCGGGCCGTCACAGTCGGGATGGGTGTACGCGCACAGCAGGCCGTAGTCGTGGGCGTCGAGGTCGGCCTGGTCCCAGATACCGGACCCCTCCAACATGCCCATGGTGCGCGCCCATTGGGTGGTGTGGGCCCGCGCCTCGTCGACATGGGGGTTCAGCCGCGCGGCGTACGGCATGTAGAAGTGAGGGAGTTCGAACGGCTGCGTCATGGCCCGGCCCTACCCAGGGCCCGTCGGGGGCATCCGCGGGGCAGAACATGATCACACCATCGTGTGCATTCGGGGCGTGGAGGCCTCGCGACGGTGCCGGTCGTGGCAGCTCCGCGGGGCAGGGCGGCAACGGTCCGGCGGTCGCGGGCGACGGCGACTCCTGAGTGCGCACGCCCCTTGCCGAGCCCCCACCGTGATCGCACGCCCCCTTGCCGAGCCAACTCCCCCACGCCACCGTGGTCCCATGACCTCCTTCGTACTGCCTCACGAAGTGCACGGCGACGGCGCCCACCAGGTGTTCGCGGTGCACGGCTGGTTCGCCGACCGGGCCGCGTACGCGGCGGTGCTCCCGGACCTCGATCGCCGGGAGTTCACCTACGCGCTGGTGGACCTGCGCGGGTACGGGGCGGCGAAGGACGCGGCCGGTGCCTTCAGTACCGCCGAGGCCGCCGCGGACCTCGTGGCGCTGGCCGACCGGCTGGGCTGGGAGCGGTTCTCCGTGATCGGGCATTCGATGGGCGGCGCGGTCGCCCAGCGGCTGCTGGCGCTCGCGCCCGCGCGGCTGCGCCGGATCGTCGGGGTCTCCCCCGTCCCGGCCTCGGGCCTGCGGTTGCCCGCCGACCAGTGGGAGTTGTTCGCGGGCGCCGCGCACCGCCCGGACCACCGGCGCGCCATCCTCGACGTCACCACGGGCGGACGGCGCCCGGCCGCGTGGCTGGACCGGATGGTCGCGCGCTCGCTGGCGCACAGTGACGCGAAGGCCTTCCGTACGTGGCTGGACTCCTGGGCCCTGGAGGACTTCCACGCGGAGGTCACGGGCTCGCGCGTGCCCGCGCTGGCCGTCACGGGCGCGCTGGACCCCGCGCTGTCCGCGGCCCTGATGCGCGAGACCTGGCTGCGCTGGTATCCGCAAGGCGCGCTGCGCGAGTTGCCGGCCGCCGGGCACTACGCGATGGACGAGACCCCCCTCGAACTGCTGCGCACGGTCGAGGACTTCCTGCGGGCCGAGGAGGTCGCGTGAGCGTCCGGGACGCACCGCCCGTCCCGGACGTCTTCGACCCGCGCCGGTACGCCGAGGGGGTCCCCCATACCGCGTACCGCACCCTGCGCGACCACCACCCGGTCGCCTGGCAGGACGAGCCGGAGGTGCTCGGCTGGCCCGCGGGGCCCGGGTTCTGGGCGGTCACGCGACATGCGGACGTGGTGCGCGTGCTCAAGGACGCGGGGACCTGGTCCTCGTGCCTCGGCGCCACGCAGATCCGCGACCCGGACCCGGACGACCTGCCGTTCATCCGACGCATGATGCTCAATCAGGACCCGCCGGGCCACGGCCGGTTGCGGCGCCTGGTGAGCCGTGCCTTCACCCCGCGCCGTATCGACCGCTTCGCGGCCACCGCCCGCGAGCGTGCCCGCACCCTGGTCGCGGACGCCCTCGACCGGGCCCGCGCCGCGGACGGGGAAGGAGAAGGAGAAGAGGACGGGACCTGCGATGTCGTCGCCGCCGTCACCGACGACTACGCCGTCCTCAACCTCACCGATCTGCTGGGCGTTCCCGCATCCGACCGGGGCCTGCTGCTGCACTGGACCCACCGCGTGATCGGCTACCAGGACCCGGACGAGGCCGGTGAGCCGCTGGTGGACGCGGAGGGCAGACCGGTGAACCCGCGCTCGCCGGGCGCCCTGCGCGACATGTTCGCCTACGCCGGGCACCTGGCCGCGTACAAGCGGGACCACCCGGCCGACGACATCATGACCACCCTCGCCACCGACCCCGAACTCACCGGCCCCGAGCTGGAGATGTTCTTCTTCCTGCTGACGATCGCGGGCAACGACACGGTGCGCTCGGCGGCACCGGGCGGCCTCCTGGCGCTCGCCGAACACCCGTCCGCGTACCAGGACCTACGCCACCGCCCTGAGCAACTCCCTTCTGCCATCGAAGAGTTGCTGCGTTGGCATCCGCCGGTCCTCAGCTTCCGGCGGACCGCCGCCGTCGACACCGAGCTGGCCGGTCGGCGCATCCGCGAGGGCGACAAGGTGGTGGTCTTCCACGCGTCGGCCAACCGCGACGAGCGCGCCTTCACTGCGCCCGACCGACTCGGCCTGACCCGCACCCCGAACCCGCACGTCTCCTTCGGCGACGGCCCGCACGTCTGCCTCGGCGCGCACTTCGCGCGGCTGCAACTGCGGGTGCTCTACGAGGAGATGCTGCGTGCGCTGCCCGCTCCCCGGCTCGCCGCACCGCCCGAGCGGCTCGTCTCGAACTTCATCAACGGCATCAAGTCGCTGCGACTGACGATCACTTGATGCCGGTGCATCAGGTCGTCCTCAGCACCATACGGAAGCGCGCCGCGCCGGACAGCATCCGGGCGAAGGCGGTGTTGATCTCGTCCAGCGGTGCGGCCTCGATCATCGGGCGGACACCGGCGTGCGCACTGAAGGCCATGGTCTCCTCCACATCCCGCGCCGTGCCCGACGCGTGTCCGGCCACGGACTGGCTGCCGGTGATGAGCTGCAACGGCGTCACCTTGATCGGCTGGTCCGTGACGCCGATGACGACCAACCGGCCGCGCGGCGCGAGCCCGTCGATCGTCGCGGCCATGGCGTCGGAGTTGGCCGCGGTGGCGAGGACCACCTTCGCGCCGCCCAGGTCCTTCAGCGCCCGCGCGGGGTCCGCGGCCGTGCTGTCGATGTAGTGGTCCGCGCCCAGCCGTCGCGCCAGCGGCTCCTTGTCCTGGCCGCGGGCGATCGCCACGGTCTCGAAGCCCATCTTGGCCGCGTACTGGACGCCCAGGTGCCCGAGGCCGCCGACGCCCAGGATCGCGACGAGGTCACCGGCACGCGCGGGACTGTTGCGCAGTCCCATGAACGTCGTCACCCCCGCGCACCCGAGCGGGGCGGCGTCGGCCGCGTCCAGGCCCTCCGGGATACGCGCGAGGGCCTCGACGGGCGCGACCATGTGCGTGGCGTACCCGCCGTCGTAGGACAGGCCGGGGACCTTCAGCTCGAAGCAGCTCACGAAGTCGCCCTGACGGCAGGGCGGGCAGTGGCCGCACTGCCCTCCGAACCAGCCCACCCCGACCCGGTCGCCGACCTTCCAGTCACTCGTCCCCTCTCCCACGGCGTCGATCCGGCCTGCCACCTCGTGCCCCGCCACGACGGGGAACGTGATGCCGGGGAAGGACGCCTGGACGAACATCGCGTCGCTGTGGCAGATACCGGAGGCCTCCACGGCGATGCGCACATGCCCCGGTCCCGGCTCGGGCAGTTCCCGCTCGACGATCTCGAACTTCCCACCCGGCTCGGCCACCTGAGCCACTCGCATGACGGACACGGCTTCACTCTCCTCGCGGTCGACAGCGATCCCCGGACGCCGAGAAGGCGCGTCGGAGATCGCTTCGTGGGCACGCCGAGTGATCAGTAAACCGCGCGAAGCCACTGTCTCCCCGCAAGCCGGGCGCGTCCGGCGGTGGCGGCCCGTATCGCGCGAGCCCACCGTGCCGGACGCGTCCGTCGATCACCGATCAGTTGACCTGGACCACCGGGCTGCCCGCCTGGCTGGTGTCGACGACCGGCGCGTACTTCGCGGTGAAGTAGCCGTCGTTGAAGCACAGGGACGAGCCGGAGGCCTTGGTGAAGTGCTGGCTGCTGAACTCGATGCCGTGGGTGGAGGCGTTCACGGAACCGGTCAGGCTGGGGGCCTGGTAGACACAGGTGATCGTGCCGAGCAGGGTCTTCAGCGTCGCCGTGGTCTGGATGGTGGAGCCGGCCGCCGGGGTGACGGTGACCGTGCCGCCGGAGCCGACCGTGGTGGTGTACGGCAGGTGGTCGACGGTGATGCCGCTGACCCCCGTCACACCGACGACGTTGCTGGAGCACGTCGTGCTGTCGAAGGTGTGGCCGGTGAGCGACTCGGTGGCGGTGCCGGGCGCGGCCGGGTTGCCGGTGACCTTGGCGGTGAACGTGGAGCCGGTACAGGAGACACCGCTGGTGCCGGTGGCGCTGGAGTAGAGCGTGGCGGCGGTGCCGCTCGCGAGCGAGGCGTTGAGGACGTCCCCGACGGCGACGGCGGTGCCGTCGGTCGTGGTGAGCACCTCGCCGCTCGCGGAGGCGGGGGACGCCAGGGCCACGCCGAGGGCGGCGGCACCGGCGAGAGCGAGCAGGGTTCGGGTCGTACGCATGGGGGCCTCTTCTCCGAAGTGGGGGCTGGAGGTGGGGTACGACGCTGCCGACCCGTGACGCCTTCTCCGTACGTGACGGGTCGGCAGCGACGAGCGGCGCCGGACGGGCCGGGGAAGGGGCGTGGCGGCCGTGCCGGTGCCGCGGCAGAACGATGGATCGCGGCCATGCGAGAGATCCGTGCATCGCACCGCGCACACAGAGAGGTCACCGACGCCCCAGCGGGGCGGGGCCGGGAGTGCGAGATGCGCCGTACGAGGGATCCGGCGCCACGGATCCATGGGAATGCAGGGGTTGTTGTAGACCTGACGCTTCGTCAATGTCAAGGAGTCGAGCGGAAGTTGGCGTCCCACGACTCGTGTTCACGCGCGCGCCGTACAATCAACACCTTTGTCTCACAACTCCCTTGACCGTGGGTGTAACCACGGGTAACTTCGGCGGCCACTGCCCTACCACGAGAAGGCCTCGCATACGCCGGGAGGTGCGAGGAAGCGTGCACGGCAGGCGCTGTCCGCGCCAGGACAACGTGCCAGGAAGCCCTACTCGCATTGACTATGCCCAGGAGCAGACATGGCCTCGTCCTCGGACGCCTTGGCGTCCACCGGTTCGACCCCTGAGCCCCCGGAAGGCGGCACGACCGCCCCGGTGGCACCCGAAAGACGCGGGCGGGTCCGCCTGCGCCGTACCGCGATCATGGCGGTGCCCGCCACCGCGGTCGCCGCGACTCTCGCGATCATGACCGCCCAGGGAGCGCTGGGCGTCCAGTTCGCCATCTCCGGGATGCCGTTCACGGTCACCGCCACGAACCTCGACGGCACCGGCTTCGAGCAGTTCGGCAACCTCGACAACATGGCGGAGGACAGCCCGAACGCCGGCGACACCGGCGGCCAGGTGCTGGTCGTCACCTCCGCGATCAAGAACGCGACGCTCACCAAGTTGTGTCAGAGCGTCGACCTCGGTGGCACGAACCTCCTCATCACCGCGGGCAACGGCTCGACTCCGGTGACCGCGAAGGATCTGACCACCGACTCGACCGAGCTGTCCGGTGACGCCTCGTTCAACAACATCGAGATCGGCAACGACGCGAGCACGCTGAACAAGGCCAACGCCCGTGGCAACAAGGGTGTGTTCAGCCAGCAGGCCGACACCGTGCACATCGGCAACCTGCGGCAGACCAACTACGCCACCACGGCAGGGGTGTTCAAGCTGCCCGGACTCAAGCTCCGCTTCAGCAGCTCGGGGTGCTGATGGCCCGGCCCGGAATCGCGTTCCGGCAGTGGCGGGCGAAGCGTCCCTTCTGGGGCGGGCTGCTGCTGACGCTGGGCGGTGGGGAGGTCCTGCTCACCGAGAAGGCGTCGCTGAAGGTGGTACTGCACGTCGGTATGCAGGGCCTCGCGGGGTATCTGCTGCCGACGGTGATGCTGCTGTGCGGGCTGCTGATCCTCTTCAACCCCGCCCAGCGGCTGTTCTACTCGATCATCGGCGTCCTGCTCTCCCTGGGCACCTGGCTCACGTCCAACCTGGGCGGCTTCCTGATCGGGCTGCTGCTCGGCGTGACGGGCAGTTGTCTGACCTTCGGCTGGCTGCCGGACCAGGAGCCGCGCCGCGGCCTTCTGCGCCGCCGTCGCGAGCGGTCGGCCGACGCCGAGCCGACCGACGCCGAGTCGACCACGCCTCCGGTCGCCTCCGCCGAGTCGGCCACCTCCTGACCGCCGCGCCCTCGGCGGGCGGGCGCCGGTCCCGTGCTCCTGCGGGGCTCGGCCACCGGTTCCCGTCCGTCGAGGCCGCGCGTCGCGCACCGCGCCCGTGCACCGCGTACGGGGCCCTGGCTACCCGTTCCCGGCTCCCGGCTCCTGGTCGAACGGCTCAGGGCTCCCGCTTCGAGGTCACGGTGAACCGCGCCCCGTCGGGATCGCCCAGCAGCGCCTCCTGCGCGCCCCGCTCCCACTGGATGACCTCGCCGCCGTTCGCGCGGGCGGTCTCGATACAGGTCTCGAGGTCCGTGACCGCGAAGTGCACCTCCCAGTGCGGGCGGACCGCGGGGTCGGGCGCCGCCTCGACCGCTCCCGAGTGGATGCGCGCCACCACCGTTCCCTCGCTGCGCAGGACCACCTCGTCCCCGTCGTAGTTGACCTCGCAACTGCTGTGCGGGGACGCCCAGTCGAGGACTTCGCCGTAGAAGATGGCCGCGTCGAAGGCGTCGCGGGTGTGCAGCCGGATGAACGTGGGCGCGGCCTCGCGCCACTGCTGCCAGCCCGATACGAGACGGCCCTCCCAGACGGCGAAGACGGCGCCGTCGCGGTCCGCGAGCACGGCCGTCCTGCCGGGCGGCAGGGAGATCGGTCCGACGGCGGTCGTCCCGCCGCGCTCCCTGCTGCGGGAGACGGTGTCGTCGGCGCTGCGGACCGCGAAGTACGGCGTCCAGGTGACGGCCATCTGCCACATCGAGGCCACGGCGGCGATCCCGGCGACGGGCACCCCGTCCGCCAGCGCCACCCGGAAGCGGTCACCGAGGCTGTCCTGCTGCCACTCCCAGCCGAACACGGCCCGGTAGAAGCTCTCGGCGACCTCGACGTCGCGGGTGGTCAGGCTGACCCAGCACGGTGCGCCGAACACCGAGCACCCGGGGACTTCCGCCCAGTCGCGTGCCTCGTTCTCGACCATGACCACACCGCCCGGTTCCCGGAGGCGGTCGCCGTACGCCTCCTCCGTCGTTCGCTCAGGGTCCCCGGGTACCCCGAACACACCCCATGCAAGGATGCGTCACCAGGCGCCGGACGTCATCCGGAGACCGGTCGCCCGAGGCTCTCGGGGCCTGAACCCGCCGTGGGCGCCGTTGCCCGGCGACCCGTGCGGGATCGTACCGGCCGGATGACCGACTAGACGGCAGGGCGGAGCGGGGCTTGCACGGAGAGTCACCGTTCCGAGTGATGCGTGTCTACGCGAGGTGACTGGTCCGGGGCCGGGCAGGCGGACCCACCGGGACGGCTACGCCTGCGCCTCTGCCCCACGTCCACGTCCGTGCCGTACGGGAAGCCCGTACCGACGGCGGCGATGACGCGGGGCGCTCAGCACCCGGCCCGGCGAGGCAGTGACCCTTCCTACAACTCGGCCAATGCAGGCAGGAGTTCGGCCGCGGCCGTCACATCTCCCGTCAGCGGGCGGTCCTCGGTGTCGGCGGGGAGCGCCGCGGCGGCCATGGTGAATGCCGGGACCGACGGCGGGTCCGGGTGCAGGCGCAACGCCCGTACGGCCGTGACGAGTTCGCAGGCCAGTACGGTGCGGTAGGCCTCGGCGGCGCGCAGGGTCTGGCGCGCGGCCTGGGAGGCGAAGGATGCCGCGTCCTCCAGGCCGTGCGAGAGGACCGCGTGGCCCGCCGACGCGGGTGCCGCGCACGAACGCAGCTCCGCCAGCGCGGAGTTGGCGGTGTACTCCAGGATCATCGTCCCCGAGCTGCTCGCGGCTCCCGAGGCGAGGAAGGCGGGCAGTCCGGTGAGGTCGGGGCGGCCCAGCGCGGCGAGCCGGGCGCCGGAGAGCTGGGCGGTCTGCAGGAGGGCCAGGCACAGCCCGTCCAGGGCCAGTCCGAGCGGGGCCGCGAAGAAGCCGCCGTGGTGGTGAGCGGTGCCGTCCGCACCGATCAGCGGGTTCTCCGAAGGGCAGTTGACCTCCACCTCCACGACGCGGCGCAACGCCTCGGCCGCTTCCAGGGCGGGCCCGTGCGCCTGCGGGAACGCGCGGAAGCCGTACGGGTCCTGTATCCGCCCCTGCGACGGTCCTGGCCGGTCGGGGACGCCGAGCAGTCGCCGTACCTCCGCGGCGGCGCGCGCGGGTCCCGGGTAGGGGCGTACGGCGTGGACCGGGGCCGCGTACGCCTCCAGGGAGCCGGAGACGGCGGCCAGCGAGAGGGCCGCCACGGCGTGCGTGGCGCGCAGCAGCATCGACAGTTCATGACAGGCCAGCGCGGCCCGGCCGAGGACGAGGGCGTTGCTGCTGAGCAGCGCGAGCGCGTCACCGGGGCGCAGGGACACGGGCGCGGGCAGGCCGCCCGAGCGTCGGCCGAGCCAGGGGCGTTCCCCGATGAGGGTGAGGCCGGTCTCGGCCAGCGCGGTCAGGTCGCCGGTGCCGAGTCCGCCGTACTCGTGGACGGCGGGATGGACGCCGAGCCGCAGCGCTTCGGTGAGGGCGGTGATGAACGCGGGCTGGATCCCGGAGCCGCCCGCCAGGAGCTGGTTGGCCCGCACGGCCAGCATCGCGCGTACGTGGCGGGCCGGGAGCAGGGCGCCCGCGCCGCCCGCGTGGCTGCGCAGCAGGCGTAGCCCGTGGTCGGTCTCGTCGCCCGCCGTGACCGTCACCGAGCGGTGGGCGCCGACGCCGGTGCCGCGGCCGTAGAGCCGGCCCGTCCTGGCGAGCCGGTCGGCCGTGTGCCAGGAGCGCCGGGCCCGCTCCAGCGCCGCCTCGGGCACCACGGGTGCGGCCGTGCCGTCGGCGAGGCCGACCACCCCGTCGACCCGAAGTCCGGTGCCGTCGAGGACGACGCGGGTGCCCGGGGCGTGTTGCGCAACACGCCCCGGGGCTCCGGAGGGCGAGGGGACCCGCGTCGGTCCGTCCGCGGTGACGTCCATGTGGGTCAGTCCAGGCCGGCCGACTTCAGCCAGGCCTTGGCGACGTCCAGCGGGTCCTTGTTCTCGAGCTGGACCTGGGTGTCGAGGTCGAGGAGGGTCGCCGTGTCCAGCTTGGCGGAGACGGCGTTGAGCGCGTCGACGCCCTTCTTGGGCAGCCCCGACTTGTAGACCAGCGGCTGCACGTTCTCCAGCCCGAAGAGGTTCTTCGGGTCCTGGAGGACCACGAACTTCTCCTTGGTGATGGTGGGGTCCGTGGTGAAGAGGTCCGCGGCCTGCACGGTGTTCTTGGTCAGCGCCGCCTGGGTCAGCGGGCCGCCCGCGTCGAGTGCCTTGAAGGACTTGAACTCCACGCCGTAGAGCTTCTTCAGACCCTCCAGGCCCTGCATACGGGTCTGGAACTCCGGCGAACCGCCGATGACCAGGTCCTTCGCGACGCCCTTGAGGTCCGCGATGCTGGACTTGTTGGTGAGGTGGTACTTCTTCGCGGTGGCCGCGTTGATGGTGACGGAGTCCTTGTCCTGCGCGGGCGCCGGGTCGAGGAGCGTCAGCTTGGAGTCGAGCTTGGCGTTGAGGGCGGCCGTCGTCTCCGCGAGCGTCTTCGGCGCGGCGTCCTTGTCGAGGTAGGCCAGCAGCGCGCCGTTGTACTCGGGCAGAACGGTGATGGAGCCGTTCTTCAGCAGGCCGTAGGTGGTCTCGCGGCTGCCGATGTTCGGCTTGTAGGTGACGTCGATGCCCTTGGCCTTGAGCGCCTCGCCGTAGATGTCCGCGATCAGGATGCTCTCGGCGAAGTTGTTGGAGCCGACGACGACCGAATCACCGCTCGCCTTGCCTTCCTTGAGCGGGTCGGACTTGTCGTCGGAGGACGAGCCACACCCCGCGAGCAGTGCCGTCGTGGCGGCGAGCGCGACGACCGCCGCGCCGGGGAATCTCCTGCTGGACGTGCTGGTGTTCGTAGAAGTCACGGTTCCCGTTCCGGGCTGAGGCTTGGGCAGGGCATGGCGCAGTGGTGCGAAGCACGAGGCATCGCACCTACTGATCCAATCCAGCCCGTTCTTGATCAGTCAAGGGCCTTCTGATCACCAATTGGCTTCAATGGGTAGCCAATTGTGAACGTCGGGTTGTGGTGGAGCGCGGACCGGGCCACAAGGGAAGCACGCGCCCTTTGTAATGGATTCTTGACTTAGGGCGACACGATCAGGCGCCTGAAGAGGCGATAGTCTCCGGGCAACCGGCGGCGCGCCGCGTTGCGGAACACATGCGAAGTCCCTGCCCTTCGTGGGTCGTTCCGCGCCCGGCACCACGGGCTTCACCGGTGCCCCCGGTCGGCCGACGACGGTCACACGCACTCTTCGCACGCCCTGACACGCCCTCGAAGGAGGCTTGGTGTCCACGACCGAGGTGGACGCGCCGACCCGGCCGGCGCCGTCGCCGCCCCAGAGTGGCATACGCGGCTTCGCCGACCGCTGGACGTTCCGGCGCAAGCTCAATGTCCTCGTCGGCGTTCCGCTCGCCATGCTCGGCGTGCTGCTCGCGCTCGTCATCGTCGACCAGGTGCAGCAGGCGCGCGAAGCGGCGGCGGCGGCCCAACTGGTGCGCGACAGCGGGCAGGTGGCGATCCTCGTCGACCGGGTGGAACGCGAACACCAGCAGGCCGTCCTGCTCTCCGTGCGGTACGAGGCGGCGACCGGCGACGAGAAGCCCTCGCTCACCGCCTACCGCCGGGCGCAACAGGCCGTGGACAAGCAGGTCCAGAAGGTCCGTGCCACCTTCGGTGACCGGCTGCCGCTGTCCGAGGCGCAGGCCCTCAAGGAGGTCGAGGGCCTCACGACGCTGCGCGAGACGATCGCGCGGGACTATCTGCCCGCCGACAACATCGACCCGGCCTACACCAACGCTGCGAGCGGACTGCTCGACGGTCTCGGCCTCGACCGCAACGCCGGGCTAGCGGCCACCTTCACCGGCAATCTGCTGGACTCCCTGCTGCGCGCCGACGCCGCCCACAGCGCCTTCGAGACCAGTGTGTTCTCGGCGACGACCGGGGACAGCAACGCCCTCATCGAGTTCACGAACGCCGTCGGCTCCTACGAGCTGTACACCTACCAGGCGGACCGCTTCGGGCGGTTCGCGACCGAGGCGCAGGCGGACGAGCTGTCCGGTATCGAACGCAGCGCGGCCCAGCGGTCGATCGCCCAGGCGTACGCCGAACTCCAGGTCGACCCCAGCGCGTTGCAGGCGAGCACCCCCGCCGAGATCCGCCGTGCCTTCGAGCACGCCCTGAGCAACTACCCGGACTACCCGAAGCAGGCCGCGAGCCGACTGCACATCACCGCCTCGCTCATCGGCCAGATCGCCGACCGCGCGCAGGACACCTCCGACGACGCCTGGTGGCGCGCGGGTCTGCTGCTCGGCGTGGCGATCCTCGGCTTCGGCTTCTGGCTCGCCTTCTCGGTGGCGGTGCGCCGCTCGGTGGTCCAGCCGGTGCAGGCGCTCACCGACGCCGCCCAGCAGGTCGCCGAGGTCGCCGGGCGCGAACTGGCCCGCGTGGCCGACGACGACGCCGAGGACGCCGGACCGCCGCGGCTGCGCGAAGTGCCGGTCACCGTACGGGACGAGATCGGCGAACTCGCCGAGGCCTTCAACCATGTGCAGACCACCGCGGCGGCGCTCCTGGAGCGTCAGGTGCTCAGCCGCCGCAACGTCGCCGAGATGTTCGGCAACGTCGGACGCCGGGTCAGCAATCTGACGACCCGTCAGCTCGCCTTGATCGACGCGGTGGAGCGTGGCGAGACCGACCCCGCCCTGCTCGAACGCCTCTACTCCATCGACCACATCGCCGTACGTCTGCGGCGCAACGCCGACAGCCTGATGCTGCTCGCGGGGATCCGCGAGACGGTCCTGGACGCCGGTCCCACCGCGCTCACCAACGTCGTACGGGCCGCGCTCGGCCAGATCGAGGGCTTCCAGCGGGTACGGCTGCGCGCCGGTACCGAGGTCATGGTGGAGCCCGACATCATCGGCGACCTGACCCTGATGATCGCCGAACTCGTGGAGAACGCCGTCTCGTTCTCGCCCGCGGGCAGCCCCGTCGAGGTGACCGTGCGGACGACCGGCCAGGGCGCGGCGATCGAGGTCGTCGACCACGGCCTGGGCATGAGCGCCGAGCGGCTCACCGAGGAGAACGCCCGGCTGATCCGCCGTGAGCGACTGGACGTCGTCCCGACGAAGGTGCTCGGCCTGTTCGTGGTGGGTACGCTGGCCCGCCGCTGGGAGGTGGCGGTCGAGCTGTCCCGTACGCCCGGCGGCGGTGTCACGGCGACCGTCGGCATCCCCTCGTCGCTGCTGCTGACGATGAGCCCGGTGGCCGCGCAGGGACCGAACCAGGTGAAGGCGCCCGCGCCGAGCGGCGGCCCCGTGCCGTCGTCGGCCCGCGCCGCGGGTGAGATCCCGGCGGCTGCCGCGCTGCCGCGGCGCGTTCCCCGCCGGGAGCAGGAGCCGGACGCGGGGCCGGTCGCCGAGCAGGGCCCGACTCCCGCGAAGACGGCGCCCGTTGACCGTACGACCTCCCACGACCGCGCCGAGGAAGCCCCGTTGGTCCCCCGGCCCCGGACCGAGGAGCCGGAACCGGCCGACCGGGCATCGGCGCCGTCACCCGCCGGGGACCCGCCGGGCGGCGCCCGCCCCCTGCGCCGACGCGTCCGGGGCGCGACCCTGCGGACCACCGGCGTCGATGCCGCCGGACAGGCGCGGCAGGCCCCCCGGCTCGCCGACGCGGACGAAGTCCGTTCCGCACTCGAGGAGTTCGAGGCGGCCGTGGAGCGCGCCCATCGGGACAGCGCCCGGCGGACCGCCCCGCACGAGCACGACCAGCACGACCAGAACCACCTCCCGGAAGGAGCGGAACAGTGAGCACGTCGACAGGTGAGACTCCGGCAGGAGCCGCCACGCCGGCCGAACTCCAGGCCGCCGCAGCCGACTTCACCTGGCTGCTCAATCGTTTCGCGACGGAGACCGCGGGTGTCGTCGACGCCATAGCCGTCTCCTCCGACGGGTTGCTCATCGCCGTCTCCGAACTGCGCGAGCACGCCGACTCGGAACGGCTCGCCGCCATCGTCTCCGGCATCACCAGCCTGGCCGCCGGAGCCTCCGGCAACTACGGTCTCGGCGGTCTCAACAAGGTCATCATCGATCTGGAGGGCGGCCATGTCCTGGTCTCCGCGATCGGCAGCGGCGCCGTGCTCGGCGTGGTCGCCGACAAGGAGGCCAAACTGGGCAACGTCGCCTACGAGATGACCCTGTTCGCGAATCGGGCCGGTACCGCGCTCAGCCCCCAGCTCGTGCTGGAGCTGAAGAACAGCGTCGGCGCCGTGTCAACGGGGTGACCGGTATCCATCCGGTCCAGGAAGGACAGAACACCCATGGCGGACGGCCGCACGCCGCGCGGCGCCGGCGAAGACGGCTCCCCTCCGTCGGACACGGTGGGGCCCGCCTCCGCCGTACGGCCGTTCCTGCTCACCGCCGGCCGGGTGGCGCCCACCGCGTCCGGCCGGCCGATCCCGGTCGAGACGCAGGTGGTGGCCACCCCCGCGGGGCTCGACGGGCTCGACCAGCTCTCCTTCGAGCAGCACGACATCGTGGCCGCGTGCCGGCGTCCGCAGTCCATCGCGGAGATCGCGGCCCGGCTGCGGCTGCATCTCAACGTGGTCCGGGTCCTCGCCGAGGACCTGCGCGCGGCCGGGCAGTTGACGGTGCACGTGCCGCACGCCGACGTCACACACGACGCATCCGTCCTGCGCAGGGTTATCGATGGCCTGCGGGCCATCCCCGACTCCCGGGGGGTACTCCGTGACACCGACTGAACCGGCCTGCCCTCCCCGTGCTCCCGGTCCCGCCCGGCCGGGGCGGGGTCCCGGCACGGCGGCGCGGGGCACCGTACGGCCGCCGCTGCCGGTCAAGATGGTGATCTCGGGCGGCTTCGGCGTGGGCAAGACCACCGCCGTGGGTTCGATCTCCGAGATCGAGCCGCTGACCACCGAGGCGGCCATCACCGAGGTCGCGGCGGGCGTGGACGACCTCACGCACACCCCGCGCAAGACGACGACCACGGTGGCGATGGACTTCGGCTGCATCACCATCGACCCGACGCTGAAGCTGTATCTGTTCGGCACCCCGGGCCAGGACCGGTTCGGCTTCATGTGGGACGACATCGTCGAGGGCGCGGTGGGCGGGCTCGTCATCGTCGACACCCGGCGCATGGACGACTGCTACGCGGCCGTGGACTACTTCGAGCACCGGCAGATCCCGTTCGCCGTCGCGCTCAACGCCTTCGACGGCAAGGTCGAGTACGACGTCGACCAGGCCCGCTGGGCGCTGGACGTCTCCGAGCACGTCCCGGTCATCGTCTTCGACGCCCGCGAGCGCGGCTCGGTCCGTGACGCGCTGCTCGTCGTCCTGGAGCAGGCGCTGGCCCGCAGCGGCGGCAGTTGACCGACGACGGCCACGGATACGCGGACGGGATACACGCAGGACGGGCCCGGGACGGTGTGGAAGCCGTCCCGGGCCCGTCGTCGCTTCGACCGGCGATCCGGTGCTCAGCCGCTCCTGCGGACGCCCGGCGACACCGCGACCCGCGCGACCGCCCAGAACACCCCGAGCGTCACGAGCGCCAGCACGGCCACCAGCGTGGCGCCGCCGACCACCTTCTCGTAGTTCCTCTGGTAGAGCCCGTCGATGATGTACCGGCCGATCCCGCCGAGGCCGACGTACGCGGCGATGGTGGCGGTCGACACGATCTGGATGGCCGCCGAGCGCAGGCCGCCGAGGATCAGCGGCAGGGCGCCGGGCAGCTCCACCTGGAGGAGGATCCGTGACTCGGGCATCCCCATGCCGCGCGCGGCGTCCACGGGCGAGGGGTCGACGGACCGGACCGCCTCGTACGTGGTGACCAGGATCGGCGGGACGGCGAGGACGACCAGCGGGATCATCACGGGCCCCAGCCCGAACCCGAGCCACATGACCATCAGTACCAGCAGGCCGAAGGTGGGCAGCGCCCGGCTGCCGGTGGCGACCAGGGCGATGGCGTTGCCGCCGCGCCCGTAGTGGCCGGTGATCAGCCCGATCGGCAGACCGATGACGGCGGCGATCGCGAGGGCCTGGAGGGAGTAGTGGAGGTGCTCCGTCAGCCGGGTGGGGATGCCGTCGTATCCGTGCCAGTGGGATCCGTCGCTGAAGAACGCGTGGATGAAGGTCAGGACGTTCACCGGGCCGACTCCTCGAGGGCTGGTACGGCCGCGTCGGCGCGGTCCCCGGACGTCTTCCGTCCCGCACGGCCCGTACCTCTCGGCATCCAGGGGGTCAGCAGGACGCGGGTCAGGACCAGCGCGGCGTCGACGAGGATCGCCAGGACCGCCGTCGTGACCACCGAATTCACCGCGTACACGGGCCGGTTGTAGATGTTCGCGTCATGGAGCAGATTGCCGAGCGCGCCCTGGTTGCCGATCAGCATGCCGACGCTGACGAGGCTGATGCTGGACGCGGTGGCCACCCGCAGCCCGGCGATGATCGTGGGCACGGCGATCGGCAACTGCACCTGGAGATACCGGCGTACGGGCCCGAAGCCCATGGCGGTGGCGGCGTCGAGCGTCTCCTGCGGCACCGAGCGGACGGCGTCCACGATGGCCGGGACGAGGACGACCAGGCTGTAGACGGAGAGCGGGATCATCACGGTGGTCTCGCTCATGCCCGTGTAGTCGATGAGGACGACGAAGAAGGCCAGCGACGGGATGGCGTACAGCACGGTCGTCGACCACAGCACGGGGGGATACAACCAGCGGAAGCGCACGCACAGTTGGGCCAGCGGCAGCGAGACGACCAGCCCCGCCAGGACGGGGATCAGGGCCTCCCTCAGGTGCAGGACGATCAGCCCGGAGTAGGTGTTCTGGAGGTCGCTCGGGATATGAAGGAAGTCGTTCATCCGGCGACCTTCGCCGCGGTGAGCCCCTTGGCGTGGGCGGCCCGGATCGCCTCGCCGACGGCCTGCTGGGAGACGACCCCGACGGCCCGTCCGGCGTCGTCCACCGCCACGGCCCAGCCGGTGGGCGAGAGCACGGCGCCGTCGAGCGCGGCGCGCAGCGAGTCCGTGCCGTACGCGAACGGCCGCCCGTACGGCAGCAGTCGGGCCACGTCGATGTCACCGGCGACCAGGTCCTCGGGCTCGCTCCAGCCCAGCGGCCTGCCGTCGAGGCCGGTGACGAGCAGATACGGCGTCTCGGGCGTCGTCCGCGCGGCGATCTGCTCGGCGGTGGAGTCGACGGCGACGATCGGCGTCTTCTTCAACTCCAGGGCCTGGGCGGGGAAGAACGAGAGCCGCCGGATGCCGCGGTCCGCACCGAGGAAGTCCTCCACGAAGGCGTCGGCGGGCGAGGAGAGCAGTTCGGCGGGCGGTGCGAACTGGGCGAGCCGGCCGCCGGTCCGCAGCACGGCGACCATGGTGCCGAGCCGGATCGCCTCGTCGATGTCATGGGTGACGAAGACGATGGTCTTGCCCAACTCCTCCTGGATCCGCAGGAGTTCCTCCTGAAGACCCTTGCGGACGATCGGGTCGACGGCGGAGAACGGCTCGTCCATCAGCAGCACCGGCGGGTCGGCGGCGAGCGCACGCGCCACGCCGACGCGCTGCTGCTGTCCGCCGGAGAGTTGGTACGGATACCGCTTGGCGAGCGAAACGTCCAGCCCGACCCGTTCCATCAACTCCCGTGCGCGGGCGCGGGATCGGGCCTTGCTCTGGCCGAGCAGCCGGGGCACGGTCGCGATGTTGTCGACGATGGTGCGGTGTTGGAAGAGTCCGGCGTTCTGGATGACGTAACCCATGGACCGGCGCAGCGAGTTCACCGGCTGGCGGCTGATGTCGACGCCGTCGAGGGTGATCGTGCCCTCGCTGGGCTCGACCATCCGGTTGATCATGCGCAGGGTCGTCGTCTTGCCGCAGCCCGAGGGGCCGACGAGAACGGTGATCGAGCGGTCCGGTATCTCCAACGACAACCGGTCGACCGCCACCGTGCCGTCCGGGTACCGCTTGGTGACTGAATCTATCCGTATCAAAGTGCCGAATACCCTTCGGGGTGGGGCAGTGAGCGGCCTCAATCGGCCGTGACGTGCGGGCCGTTGCCGGGAGAGTCTAAACGCCGCGAGATACGGGTCCCCGGCGGGCGACGAGGCGTCACCCGCCCGGAACGCGATCGTGATACCGGTGCGACCGACGCTCAGGCAGCCCCGATGGTCCGGTCCCCGTACTCGATGGACACCGTGATACGAGCGCCCAGCGCCGCGGCATAGGTGCGCATCGTCTCCAGGTTGTGGATCTCACCCCGCTCGATCTGGGACACCCTGGCCTGTGAGATGCCGACGGACGCCGCGACCTGCGCCTGGGTGAGACCTTGCTCCTCACGGATCTACCGCAGGTGGTGCCCGAGCACATAGGCTTCGGTGGCTGTCCGGGCCACCTGCCTGCGGGCCACCCACTCGGCGTCGGAGACCTCAGGGTGCGCCTCGCGCACCTGCCGCTTCACCCCAGCCCAACTACTGTGACCGCTCACCGGACACCGCCGTCCTCTCCTGTGCGTCGCACGTCGGCCAAGTACGTGGCGTAGCGGGCCTCGGCAAGCGGAATCGCGTCGACGTACCACTGACTCCACCGCCCGGGTGAAACCGACCCTGGTCTGTTGACCGGGCCGGTCAGTCCTCCGCCGGAACCAGCCGCAGCGAGATCGAGTTGATGCAGTAGCGCTGGTCCGTCGGCGTCGGATAGCCCTCGCCCTCGAAGACATGGCCCAGATGGGAGCCGCACCTCGCGCAGCGCACCTCCGTGCGCACCATCCCGTGCGAGCGGTCCTCGATCAGTTCCACCGCGTCCGAGGAGCGCGGGTCGTAGAAGCTCGGCCAGCCGCAGTGCGAGGCGAACTTCGTCTCCGAGGTGAAGAGTTCGGCGCCGCAGGCACGGCAGGAGTAGACACCCTTGGTCTTGGTGTCCGTGTACTCACCCGTGAAGGCGGGCTCCGTGCCGGCCTGCCGCAGGACCGTGTACTCCGCCGGGCTCAGCTCCGCACGCCACTGCTCGTCCGGCTTCTCGACGTCGTACGCCATGAGTGTCAGCCCCTCGGTTCGGCTACTTCGACTGGTTCGGCTGGTTCGACAGACGGTCCAGGATGCGCGGGCCCAGCTCCGTGACATCACCCGCGCCCATGGTGAGAACCATGTCCCCCGGCTTGACCATTCCCGCCACGGCCTCGGGGACACCCGCCTTGTCGTGCACCGGCTGCACCTCGGCGCCCGCGGCCCGCGCCGACTCGATGATCAGCTCGCTCGTCACGCCCGGGATCGGGTCCTCACGGGCCGGGTAGATGTCGAGGACGACCGACGCGTCCGCCAGCGCGAGCGCCTCGCCCATCTCCTTGCCCAGCTCCTGCGTGCGGGAGAAGAGGTGGGGCTGGAAGACCACCAGGACGCGGCCCTCGGCCCCGGCCCGCATCGCCTCCAGGTCGGCGGTCATCTCGGTGGGGTGGTGCGCGTAGGAGTCGATGACCCGCACCCCGGCCGCCTCGCCCTTGAGCTGGAGGCGGCGCTTGACGCCCGTGTACGCCGCCAGCGCCGGGGCCAGGTCGGCCGCCGGGATACCGAGGGCGACGCCCGCCGCCAGCGCGGCCACGGCGTTGTGCGCGTAGTGGCTGCCGGGGACGGAGACCGCGAAGCTCAGCTCCGCGCCGTCCAGGACCACCGTCACCTCGCTCGTCAGGCCGCGCGGGGTGATCGAGAGGATGCGGACGTCGGCGTCCGGCGACTCGCCGTACGTCACCGTGCGCACCGCGCCGTCCAGCCGCCGCGTCAGCTCGCGCGCGCCCTCGTGGTCCGACGAGATCACCAGCGTGCCGCCGGGCACGATCCGGTCCGCGAAGGTGCGGAAGGAGTCGTAGATCTCCTCCATGGACGCGTAGTTCGCGTGGTGGTCCAGTTCGACGTTGAGGACGATCGCGACCTCGGGCGCGTACTTGTGGAAGCTGCGGTCGCTTTCGTCGGCCTCGGCGACGAAGATCTCGCCCGCGCCGTGCTCGGCGTTGGAGCCCGGGGCGTCCAGGTCGCCGCCGATCGCGTACGAGGGCGTGAGGCCCAGTTCGGTCAGGGACACCGCGAGCATCGACGTCGTCGTCGTCTTGCCGTGGGTACCGGCGACCGCGATCGGGCGCAGACCGTCCATCAGACGGGCCAGCGCGTCCGAGCGGTGCACGACGGGGATGCCGAGCCGCGCCGCGCGGGCCAGCTCGGGGTTGTCCGCGCGGATCGCGGAGGAGACGACCACACAGGTCGCGTCGTCGGCGAGATGCTCGGCCGCGTGACCGATGTGGACGACCGCGCCCAGCGCGCGCAGCGCCTCGGCGGTCGCGGAGTCCTTCGCGTCGCTGCCGGTCACCTTGGCGCCCCGCTGCGCGAGGATCTTCGCGATACCCGACATTCCGGCGCCGCCGATGCCGATGAAGTGCGGTCGGTCCATGGCGGTGGGGAGGCCGGGTGCCATGCGTGTCTCCTGGGTGCTGGTACGGCTGCGGTCAGCGGCCCAGCCTATGCCGTGACGCGAGCAACCCCGTACACCGCACCGCCCGGTCGGGACTACGCCTTGCTGTGCGAGAACAGTTTGAGCACGGGCACACCCACCTTGTGCCGGGCCCGCGAGGCCCAGTCGCGGTGGAAGAACTCCTCCACGTAGTGCGGGTCGGTCAGCACGATCACCTCGTCCGCGCCGCTCTCGCCGACCAGCGCCTTGAGCGCCTCCAGCGGATGGTCCTCGACGATGTGGCCCTTCGCCTCGCTGCCCGCCGCGTGGAGCGCGGACAGCGACACCTCCAGGGCCTGCCGACCGAGCGCCTCGGCGTCCTTGCCCTCCGGGGTCTCCCGTTCGTGCGCCGCCTCGTCCAGCTCGCCGAGGGCGATGTCGTCGATGGCCCGCAGCAGCCGGTCCGCCTGGTCGCCGCGCGGCTGCAACAGGACGTGGAAGGAGACCGGCTCCTCGCCGTGCAAGGTGGTGACGAACTCGACGTCAGCGGACGTGAGGGCCTTCTCGATCATCAGTACGCTCGTGAACACGCCACGCGCCCCTTCTCCTGCGAGGCCCCGAGGGGTCTCGTTCGTCCATGGGCCGTCGAGGCCCTGCGGAAACCATCCTGCCCCGTGATCTCAGGTCCGGCAGTACCGGCCGAACAGAAATCCGTCCTCCTCCAGCAACGCGGCCAGGGTGAACCGCTCGGGCACCGCCACCGCGGGCCCCGAGGCGATCCGCTGCGCGTCACCCGCCGTGAGCATAGGCGAGAGGGTCAGACACATCTCGTCCAGCACCCCGGCCGCGACGATCTGGCCCAGCAGCCGGGGGCCGCCCTCGGTCAGCAGCCGGGTCAGGCCGAGGTCCGCGAGGGCCCGTACGGCGCGCGCCGGGTCCACGCTCGCGCCCTCCCCGGCGATCACCACGCGGGCACCCGCCTTCTCGGCCTCCGCCACGCGCTCCTGCGGCGCCCCCGCCCCGGTCAGGACGAGGGTGGGCACCAGGGGCGAGGTGAACAGCGGCAGCGTGAAGTCCAGGTCGAGGCCCCTGCTCACCACGGCGATCGCGGGCGCGGGCCCCTGTCCGGCCGCCGCGCGCCGGGCCGCGAAGGCCTCGCGCGCGCGGGCCGGGCGGTACTGCTCCTGCCGTACCGTTTCGGCACCCACCAGCACGGCGTCCGCGAGGCCCCGCAGCGTGCCGAAGATGCGCATGTCGGCGGCGCAGGAGATCGGTTGGGAGCGCCCGTCGTGCTGGGCGGCGCCGTCGAGCGAGGAGACCATGTTGGCGCGCAGCCAGGGCTCCCGGCGGCCAGAGTGGGGCTCGGGGTAGGCGTAGGCGGCGGCCAGTTCCGCCAATGTCCACTCGCGGTCCGCGCGCGCGTCGCCCTGAACCTCCCCGCTCCGCGGGGCCGCGCCCGGCGGCGAGGTCACTGTCTGGTCGGTCACAGGGAACAGGCGTCGCATGTCGTGCAGTGTGGCACGGCAATTAGAGTGGTGGATCGTGTCGTCCTCCACCGCCGTCCCCGCGACCGATCCGATAGCCGAAGCGGTCCCGCTGTCCCTGTGCGCCCGCGAGCCGCATGTGCCCGCCGACCGGCTCGTCGCCGAGATGGTGCCGCCGCCGCGCTTCGACTCGGTCCGGTTCGCCACGTACATCCCGGACCCGAACCAGCCCAGCCAGAGCGAGGCCGTAGGCGTCCTCGAAGGCTTCGCCGCCGGGCTCGGGGGTGCCGCCGCCCCCGCCAAGCGCTCGTTCTTCGGATTCGGCAAGGCGAAGGCGAAGTCCCCCAAGGCCCCCGCCGGTCCCCGTGGCGTCTACCTCGACGGCGGCTACGGAGTCGGCAAGACCCATCTGCTCGCCTCGCTGTGGCACGCGACCCCGGCCGAGCCCTCGCTCAAGGCCTTCGGCACCTTCGTGGAGCTGACCAACCTGGTCGGCGCGCTCGGCTTCCAGCAGACGGTGCGGACGCTGTCGGGCCACCGTCTGCTGTGCATCGACGAGTTCGAGTTGGACGACCCCGGCGACACGGTCCTCGTCTCCAGCCTGCTCGGCAAGCTCGTCGAGGCGGGCGTCGCGCTCGCCGCCACGTCCAACACCCTGCCGGGCAAGCTCGGCGAGGGCCGGTTCGCCGCCGTGGACTTCCTGCGCGAGATCCAGGGGCTGTCCGCCCACTTCCGTACGCTGCGCATCGACGGCGAGGACTACCGGCACCGGGGGCTGCCCGAGGCACCGGCCCCCTACAGCGACGAGCAGGTGACGAGGGCGGCCCAGGCCACCCCGGGCGCCTCCCTCGACGACTTCCCGTCGCTGCTGAAGCATCTCGCGCGCGTCCACCCCAGCCGGTACGGAGCCCTCACCGACGACCTCGCGGCCGTCTGCCTCACCGACGTGCAGCCGGTCCCGGACCAGTCGACGGCGCTGCGGCTCGTGGTGCTCGCGGACCGGCTCTACGACCGCGAGGTGCCGGTGCTCGCCTCCGGGCTGCCGTTCGACCGGCTGTTCAGCGAGGAGATGCTGAACGGCGGCTATCGCAAGAAGTACTTCCGCGCGATCTCCCGCCTCACCGCCCTCGCCCGTGACGCGAAGGGCCTCGTGACGCCGTAGCCGAGCCGCAGCACCACCAGTCGCAGCCGAACCGAACAGCCATACGGCTTCGACAAGTTCCAGCCATCCTCACCTCGATTTTTGGGCTCTTCTTTACCCGAACCGCACCGTGGCGGAGCCATCACGTACCGTATCCGTCAGGGCGTGCCGACGGCGCGCCGAACGGACGCACGCCGCGGGGAGGGTCCGCATGGCATCCGACATGACGACCGTCCCCGCACTCGCCGCCCGGCCCGCCCCGCCGCGCGTCTCCAGACCCGGGGCCGCTCATCGCCTCGCGGCGCCCCAGGTGTCGCGGCCGAGCTGAGCCGCTCTCCGGGTACGGGCTGACCACGACCTCCCCCCACCACGCCACGTCGGCCGAGCGTCCCGACGTGGGTCGTGTCGTCGTGCCCGCATCTGCCCGTTCTGTCACACCGACGCGCCGACCGAGGCGCGCCAGGAGGAACTGACACATGCAGCCCCTTGTCGATCAGGCTCATGCCCGCGCGCGGTCACCGCGCCCGCGGCCCGACTCCGGCGCGGTGAGGACCCGATGACCGCGCCGAAGAGGTTCCCTCATCTGCGGCAGGACCTCGCCGCCTCCCTCGTCGTGTTCCTGGTCGCGCTCCCGCTGTGCGTGGGCGTGGCCGTCGCCTCCGGCGTGCCCGCCGAACTCGGTCTGGTGACCGGGATCGTGGGCGGCCTCGTCACCGGTCTGCTGCGCGGCAGCACCCTTCAGGTCTCCGGACCGGCGGCCGGGCTGACCGTGCTGGTCTTCGAGCTGGTCCGGGACTCGGGGCTGCCCGTGCTCGGCGCGGTCGTGCTCACCACCGGGCTCCTCCAGCTCGCCCTGGGCGCCCTCGGGCTCGGGCGCTGGTTCCGGGCCATCTCGGTCTCGGTCGTGGAAGGCATGCTGGCCGGTATCGGGCTCGTCCTGATCGCCGGACAGCTCTACCCGGTGGCCGACGCCACGGCCCCGGCCTCGGGCCTCGCGAAGATAGCCGGGCTGCCGCAGGTGCTCGTCGACGCCGCGCAGAGCAGCCGCGCACCGGCGTCGCTCGCGCTCGGCGCGGGCACCATCGCCGTCCTCGTGCTGTGGAAGCGCCTGCCGCCCGCGGTCCGTACGGTCCCGGCGCCGCTCGCGGCGGTCGGCCTCGCCACGGCCGCGGCCACGGCGCTCGCCCTGCCGGTGGCCACCGTCGAGGTACGGGGCCTGCTGGAGTCCCTTCAGCCACCGCCCCTGGAGGCCTTCGGCGAGTTGGCGACCGTGAGCATGCTCGGCACGGTCGTCGCCTTCACCCTGATCGCGTCGGCCGAGTCGCTGTTCAGCGCCGCCGCCGTGGACCGGATGCACGACGGTCCGCGCACCCAGTACGACCACGAGCTGATCGCGCAGGGCGCGGGCAACACGGTGTGCGGGCTGCTCGGCGCGCTGCCGATGACCGCGGTGATCGTCCGCAGCGCGGCCAACGTCCAGGCGGGGGCGCGGACCAAGGCCTCGCGGGTGCTGCACGGGGTGTGGCTGCTGCTGTTCGCGGCGTTGCTGCCGTCCCTGCTGGCGTACATCCCGATCCCGGCCCTCGCGGGCGTCCTGGTGTACTCGGGCGCCAAGCTCGTGCCCGTACGACGCCTGGTCGCGCTGTGGCGCGAGCATCCGGGCGAGGCGTTGATCCTGGTGGTCACGGCGGTCTCGGTCATGGTGGTCAGCATGTTCGAGGGCGTGCTCGTCGGACTGGCGCTGTCCGTGGTGAAGACCGCGTGGGAGGCCTCGCACCTCAGGCTGGACGTCGTCGACAAGGGCGCGGGTCCGGTGCAGGTCCATCTGTCGGGCAACGCGACGTTCCTGCGATTGCCGAAGCTCCTCGGCGCGCTGGAGGCGTTGCCGCAGGACCGCCCCGTGGAGCTGGACCTGTCCGGGCTGCACCATCTGGACCACGCCTGCCGTACGGCCCTGGCGCACTGGGCGGAGCGGCACAGCGCGGCGGGGACGGAACCGGTACGGGTGACGCCCGCCCGCGGCTGACAGGGAGACCGCAGGCTCCGCGCTCCCCCGGGTCCCGCCGCCGCACCGGCGGGGCCTCGCTCCACGGCCGCGCATCCACGGCTTCACCAGTCCATCACCGGCCCATCGCCGACCCCTCACCGGCCCGGACTGCCCTCGCCTCGCACCATCGGCCGGAATTATCGTGAGAGAAGCAGATATATCCGACCTCTCGACGAGGAGGTCTCATGCTCCCGGAGCTGGTGGGTGCGCTGGTCGCGGCCGGTGCGAGCGGGCTCGTGTATCTGACCGCCGCGGCACGGGTCGTCAAGCAGTACGAGCGCGGGGTGGTCTTCCGCCTCGGACGGCTCGTGGACACGCCCCGGCCGCCGGGCTTCACCATGGTGATCCCCGTGATCGACCGACTGCACAAGGTCAACATGCAGATCGTGACGCTGCCGATCCCCGCGCAGGAGGGCATCACCCGGGACAACGTGACCGTGCGTGTGGACGCCGTCGTCTACTTCAAGGTGATCGACGCGGCGAACGCGCTGGTCAAGGTCGAGGACTACCGGTTCGCCGTCTCGCAGATGGCGCAGACCTCGCTGCGTTCGATCATCGGCAAGAGCGATCTGGACGATCTGCTGTCGAACCGGGAGAAGCTCAACCAGGGCCTGGAGCTGATGATCGACAGCCCGGCCGTGGGCTGGGGTGTGCAGATCGACCGGGTCGAGATCAAGGACGTGTCGCTGCCGGACACCATGAAGCGGTCCATGGCCCGCCAGGCCGAGGCGGACCGCGAGCGCCGCGCGCGCGTCATCAACGCGGACGCGGAACTCCAGGCGTCGAAGAAGCTGGCGGAGGCCGCCGGAGTCATGGCCGACCAGCCGGCCGCGCTCCAACTGCGGCTGCTCCAGACCGTGGTGGCGGTCGCGGCCGAGAAGAACTCCACCCTCGTCCTGCCCTTCCCGGTGGAACTCCTCCGCTTCCTGGAACGAGCGGCCCAACAACAGGAACCCCATCCACCACCGCCCAAGACCGCGACCCAAGAACCCCTGCCCGGCCTGCCGAACGAACCAGAGCCCCCACCGGACCTGCCGGGCAGCACCGACCCCACAACCCCACTGGACCCCACGACGACGTTCCTCACCCACGAGCCCTGACGAGCCTGCCGAGCCCTGACGAGCCCTGCCGAGCCCTGACGAGCCCTGACGAGCCTGCCGACCCTGATCGGGCAGCCGGGCGGGTGACTTCGCGGGCCGGGGCGCCCGGCGCGGGCGGCAGGTGGGCATTCCCTCTCATTCCCGCCATTACGTTCGTATGGTGATCTCTCTTGTACGACGTATCGCCCCCCTCTGTGCCCTCGTCGCGGCGCTCGCCGCCTGTGGGGCCTCCGACGCCCCTCGGCCCGTGCAACTGGAGACGATCCCCTCGGGGCCGGCGTCGACGCCTCCCCCGTTCGTTCCGGGACCGGGCGGGCTGACGCCCGTCTTCAAGCGCGCGACCACCCACGAGAAGATCGTCGCCCTCACCTTCGACGCCGACATGACCGCGGACGACGAGTCGCGCGCGGCGGCCGGGGAACACTTCGACAACCCCGGGCTGATCGACGCGCTGCGTGCGTCGAAGGTGCCCGCGACCGTGTTCATGACGGGCCGGTGGGCCGACGCGTACCCCGCGCAGGCCCGGTCGATCGGGCGCGACCCGCTCTTCGAGGTGGCCAACCACTCCTACAGCCACTACGCCTTCATTCGCGGCTGCTTCGGAATGCCGGCGCTGCCCGAGGACCGGATGCGCGCGGACGTGGAGCACGCCGACACCGCGATCCGCAGAGCTGGCGTGCCCCGTCCGATGCCGTACTTCCGCTTCCCCGGTGGCTGCTACGACAACGAGGCCCTGCGGGTGATCGGCTCGCTCGGTCTCACCGCCGTCCAGTGGGACGTGCCCAGCGGCGACGCGTTCGCGGTGGACGCGCAGACGGTCGTACGGCAGGTACTGGACGGGGTGCGGCCCGGTTCCGTGGTCGTCATGCACTGCACGCGCGCCGGGGCGCCGCTGACCGAACAGGTGGTCCGGACGGTCGTGCCCCGACTCCGCGCGCGGGGCTACCGGTTCGCCAAGGTCTCCCAGTTGATCGCGGCGTCGGCCGGACGGGCGTGAGGCACCGCGTCCCGATACGGACGACGGTCGCCGCTCTCCCCCACGTCGCGCCGCACCCCCGCCTGGCAGACTGGACGACGTGACCAGCGACCAGACCTCCGCCCCGCAGGGAGCCTCCCCTTCCGAGCCCACCGACGCCGACGAGGCACGGCAGTTCGTCCTGCCACTCGTCGTCCGCATCGAACGCGCCGCCCCTCCGGCACGCACCGACGCCCTGGAGACCGCCGCGCGCGCCGTCCTCGTGATCCTGAGCGACGAGCGCTCGCTGGGCGAGGGCGAGTGGGCCGAGGCGATGCGGGACTGGCAGGACGCGCGCATCCGCAAGGTGGTGCGCCGGGCGCGCGGCGCGGAATGGCGGCGGGCCGAGGCGCTGCCGGGCATCACGGTCACGGGCAAGTCGGCGGAGGTCCGGGTCTATCCGCCCGTCCCGCTGGACGGCTGGCCCAAGGATCTGGCCCGGCTCCAGGTGTCGGGCACGGACCTCGACGACCCGGAGCCGCCCCTGGACGCGGACCGGGTGACCCCCGTGCTGTGGCTCAACCCCGGCCTGGAGATGTCGGCGGGCAAGGCGATGGCCCAGGCCGGTCATGGCGCCCAACTCGCCTGGTGGGCCCTGCCCGACGAGGAGCGCGCGTCCTGGCGCGACGCGGGCTTCCCCCTCGCCGTCCGCACCGCCGACCCGCGGTACTGGAGCGAACTGACCGGGTCCGGCCTGCCGTTGGTGAGGGACGCGGGCTACACCGAGATCGCGCCCGGGAGTTGCACCGTGGTGGCGGACCATCCGGCCCTGCGGGACTGACTCGCAGGGCCGACGTCCGGAACCTCAAGTATTGCTCTGAACGTCCCCGCAGGAGGGTTCGGTCCCGTACTCCGGGGCCATGACGTGGTCACACAGGGGGCGGTCCGTCGAAGGAGGGGGACGAGGGTGCGACTGGGAACGGGCATCGGATGGCGGCCGGAGATCGCCGACGCGGTGGAGCGCATGCCGGGCATCGACTGGGTCGAGACCGTGGCCGAGAACGTCTGCCCGGGGCATCTCCCCGAGTCGCTGCTCCGGCTGCGCGAGCGCGGCGTGACCGTCGTCCCGCACGGCGTCTCCCTCGGCCTCGGCGGCGCGGAACGGCCCGACGAGAAGCGGCTGACCGCCCTCGCCGAGCGCGCGCAGGTGCTCGGTTCACCGCTGGTCACCGAGCACATCGCGTTCGTACGGGCGGGCGGGGCGCTGACCGCCTCGCCGCGCCTGGAGGCCGGTCATCTGCTCCCGGTCCCGCGCACCCGCGACGCGCTGGACGTCCTGTGCGAGAACGTCCGCATCGCGCAGGACGCGCTGCCCGTCCCGCTCGCCGTGGAGAACATCGCAGCGCTGTTCGCCTGGCCGGACGAGGAGTTGACGGAGGGTCAGTTCCTGTACGAGCTGGCCGACCGCACCGGCGTACGGCTGCTGATCGATGTCGCCAACCTCCACACCAACCACGTCAACCGGGGCGAGGACCCGGCGAGGGCACTGGACGAACTGCCCGTCGAGGCCCTCGCGTACGTCCATGTCGCGGGCGGCTTCGAACGCGACGGCGTCTGGCACGACAGCCACGCCCACCCGGTGACACGGCCCGTCCTCGACGTCCTGGCCGACCTCGCGTCCCGGACATCCCCGCCCGGCGTGCTCCTGGAACGCGACGACAACTTCCCCGAACCGGCCGAGCTGGAGCGGGAGTTGGCGGTCATCCGGGAGACGGTGGAGAAGGCGGTGAGGGTGGAGACGGCGGAGCGGGTGGAGACGGCGACGGTGAAGGCCCGTGACCCGCTCTCGCGCGAAGCGGTGGAACGAAAGGCCGCCGTCGACACCGCCCCGGCCCGTCAGCAACTCGCGCTCGCGCAGGCCGCGTTGCTCTCCACGCTCGTCGCCGGTACCCCCGCGCCGGAGGGGTTCGACCGGGTGCGGCTCGGTGTGCAGGCGCGTGCGCTCGCCGCCAAGCGGGCGAGTGTCGTGGCGAAGGTCGCGCCCGAACTGCCCGTGATCCTCGGGGAGTCGTACCGGCCCGCCTTCCTCGCCTACGCCGAGGGCCACCCCATGACCGGCGGCTATCGCCGCGACGCCCTCGACTTCGCCGAACAGGTGCTCCTCAGCGGGCAGTCGGCGGACACCGCCACCCGGCGGCGGCTGCGCGCCTGGTGGCTGGAGCGTTCGGGCCCGACCCCGCCGTCCCGCCACCCCGCGGCCCGACTGGCCCGCGCCACCCGCCGGGTCCTGTTCCGGCAGCCGGTGTGAGCGCGGCAAGGCGGGCCTGGAAACACCGACGACCCCGCGCACGGCGGGGTCGTCGAGGAGCCGGTGCCGGTGAACCGGTAGCCGGTAGCCGGTAGCCGGTAGCCGGTAGCCGGTAGCGTCAGGCGAGCCCGGCGACGAAGTCCGCGACCGACTTGCGGCGGCCGGTGAAGAACGGCACTTCCTCACGGACGTGCATCCGGGCCTCGGAACCGCGCAGATGACGCATGAGGTCCACGATGCGGTGCAGGTCGTTGGCCTCGAAGGCCAGCATCCACTCGTAGTCGCCGAGGGCGAACGAGGCGACCGTGTTGGCGCGCACGTCCGGGAAGCCGCGGGCCATCTTGCCGTGGTCCGCGAGCATACGGCGACGGTCCTCGTCGGGCAGCAGGTACCAGTCGTACGAGCGCACGAACGGGTAGACGCAGATGTAGTCGCGCGGCGTCTCGTCGGCGAGGAACGCCGGGATGTGCGAGCGGTTGAACTCGGCGGGGCGGTGCAGCGCCATGTTCGACCAGACCGGCTCCATGGCCCGGCCCAGCTTCGTACGGCGGAAGAGGTTGTACGCCTCCTGGAGCTGGTCGCTGTTCTCCGCGTGCCACCAGATCATCAGGTCGGCGTCGGCGCGCAGGCCCGACAGGTCGTACGTGCCGCGGATGGTCACGTCCTTGGCGGTGAGCTGGTCGAACAGCTCCTGGACCTCGTCGGCGTACCCCGTGCGGTCCTCGGGCAGCACGTCCTTCAGCTTGAAGACCGACCACAGGGTGTAGCGGATGACCTCGTTGAGGTCCTTGGCCAGCTTGCCCTTGTTCGGGATCCTGCCGGTCTCGGTGGTGGTGGCGTCGTCACTCATGTTCCTATTCTCCCGCTCCGCCGTGAAGGCTCTGCACCGGGTGTGCGGTGAGCTGCTGCACACCGCACAGGTCACCGCCGAGCTGGTCCACGGCCGCGTACGCGCTCGCGACACAGGCCGGGATGCCGACGCCGTCGTAGGCCGCACCACACACGGCCAGGCCCGGAAGTTCCGCGACCCGCGCGCGGATGCGCGCCACGCGCGCGTGGTGGCCGACGGGGTACTGGGGCAGCCCGTCGGTCCAGCGGGTCACGCGGGTCTGAACCGGGGCGGCGTCCAGGCCGGTCGCCTCGCGCAGGTCGCGCCGGGAGACGTCCACGAGGTCGTCGTCCTCGCGCCGCAGGATCTCGGTCTCGCCGTAGCGGCCGACGGACGTCCGCAGCACGACCAGGTCCGGGTCCTGCTCGGCGAGCCAGCCCCACTTCTGCGAGGCGAACGTCGACGCCTTGATCGTGTGCCCGTCGACCGGCGGCACCAGGAAGCCGCTGCCCTCGGGCAGGGCGATGTCCGCACGGCGGTAGGCGAGCGTGACGAGGGCCATGGAGGCGTACTCGATGGCGCGCAGCTCGTCGGCGGCGCCGGGGGACGTGGGGCGCAGCAGCTCGGCGGCTGCCCGGGCGGGCGCGGCGACGACCACCGCGTCCGCGTCCAGCACGCGGTTCCCGATCAGGACCTGCCATCCCTCGGGGGTGCGGTTCAGCGCGTCCGCCCGGGTCCCCGTGAGGATCTCGCCGCCCCGCGCCCGTACGGACTCCGCGACGGCGAGCGGGAGCCGGCCCACACCGCCCGCGATGCCCATGAACACCGGGCCCGTCTGCGGCGCCGCGGCGGCCCTGGCCTGGATCGCGCGGACCGCTTCCGTGAGCGAGTCGTGCTCCTTGGCGGCCTCGAAGAGCTGCGGGACGGCCGAGCGCATCGAGATGCGGTACGCGTCGCCCGCGTACACCCCGCCGAGCAGCGGCTCCACCAGGCGGTCCACGACCTCGCAGCCGAGGCGCGCCGCCACGTACTCGCCCACCGCCACGTCGTCGCCGACCTCCGTGCGCGGCAGTTCGGCGTCGCGCTCGATCCGGCGCAGGCCGTCGTCGGACAGCACGCCGGAGAGCGCGGACGCGGCGCCGGGCACGCCCATGACGTGCCCCTTGGGCATCGGCCGCAGGGCGCCGCGTGTCCAGATCGAGGCGGTCGCGGTGGCCGGGGGCTGCAGGTCGTCCGTGAGGCCGACCTCGCGGGCGAGCGCCACCGCTTCGGGCCGCCGCGCCAGCATCGACTCGGCCCCGAGGTCCACCCGTACGCCCGCGATCTCGCCGGGCAGCAGCTTCCCGCCGATCCGGTCCGAGGCCTCCAGAACCGTCACCCGGGCGCCTCGGTCCAGCAGCCGGTGGGCCGCGGCCAGTCCCGCGATCCCGCCTCCGACGACAACGACATGCCCCGCGTCCGCGCGGGCCCGATCTGCGCTCATGACCCCAAGCCTCTCAGACCCCGTGACGGCGCTCGCATGGGCCGGGTGGACCCTGCCGCGTCCCGATCATGACCCCGTCCCGCATGGGCCGGGTGTCCCCGCCGAGTCCCAACCGTGACCGCATCGGGACCGGATTCGGCCAAACGTTCCGGCCGGGTCGTGCGTCGAATGTTCGACAGGAACATCCGTCACCAACGACCCTCGGGGGGACACCCGCATGCACGCTCCACGATCCCGTGTACGGCCGGTCCGGTTACTGTCCGCGACCCTGCTCGCCGCCACGCTCGCGCTCGCGGGCTGCAGCGGCACCGCCACCGATTCCGGCGGCAAGAGTTCCGCCGACCGCGCCGGTGCCAAGGCCGCCGCGCCCGGCGCCGAGCAGCAGGGGGCCACCGACAACGCCAAGGGCGGCGGCGCCGGGCGGGCTACCGCCGCACCCCGCCTCGCCGCGCAGGACATCATCCGTACGGCGTCGCTGACCGTGCAGGTCAAGGACGTACCAAAGGCGATCGACACGGCACGGACGGCCGCCGAGAACGCGGGTGGCTATGTCGGCAAGGAGAACACCGACCGCGACTCCGGGGGCCGTGAGCACACCCGGATCGTCCTGCGGGTGCCCACCGAGAAGTACGACGCGGTGCTCGCCGACCTCCAGGGCACGGGCAAGCTCCTCGATCGCACCGCCCAGGCCGAGGACGTCACCGAGCAGGTCGTCGACGTGGACAGCCGCATCAAGTCGCAGCGCGCCAGCGTGGCACGCGTGCGCGACCTGATGGACAAGGCGACCAAGCTGAGCGATGTGGTCTCCCTGGAAGGGGAACTGAGTTCGCGCGAGGCCGATCTGGAGGCGCTGCTGGCCCAGCAGGCGTCCCTGAAGAACCGCACCGGCTTCGCCACCATCACCCTCTCGCTGTCCGAGACGCCGGTGCACGAGGCGGCGAAGGACGACGAGCGGACGGGCTTCGGGGACGCGCTGGCGGGTGGCTGGCATGTCCTGGCCACGATGCTGCGCTGGATCGGCCTCGCGCTCGCCGCGGCCCTGCCCTTCCTGGTACCGGTCGGGCTGCTGGTGCTGGTGTGGATACGGCTGGTACGCCCCCGCCGGGCGGCGCGCAGGCTCCCGGCACCGCCCGCACCGCCCCAGTACCCCGGCCACGGCCCAGAAGGACCGGCCACCCCCCACTGAGACCACCGAGGAACGCGCCGCTGAAGTCCACCCTTCCTGATCGCCGGATTCACCGATTCGCCCGGTCCATCCCGGGCAGTACTTCCTTGTGGTCATCCCCGTCCGAGATGTGAACCCGCTGCGGCGTACGCCCTACGTGACGTACGCGCTGATCCTGATCAACGTCGTGGTCTTCCTGCGCACCCCGGGCCTCGCGGGCTCGGTGGCGGGACAGGGCAACCTCGCGCAGCTCTGTCATCTCCAGGCGTTCCTGGACCAGTACGCGGCGGTCCCGCGCGAGCTGATCCACGGCCAGATGCCCCACCTGGTCCCCACGGGCGAGGTTGGCGTCGGCCCGCACGGCGCGGGTTGTGTGGTCGCGCCACCGGACTACGACAAGTCGCCGCCGGTCTCCGTCCTCACCGCGATGTTCCTGCACGGAAGCTGGCTGCATCTGCTGGGCAACATGCTGTTCCTGCTGATCTTCGGCAACAACATCGAGGACCGCATGGGCCACATCCGGTACCTGGTGTTCTACGTGGCCTGCGGATACGCGGCGGCGTACGGCTTCGCGCTCCTCAACGCCGACTCCCGCGACCCGCTGATCGGCGCCTCGGGGGCCATCGCGGGCGTGCTCGGCGCGTATCTGGTGCTCTATCCCCGGGTCAAGGTCTGGATCCTGGTGCCGTTCCTGCTGTTCCTGCCGCTGCGGCTGTCCGCGTGGATCGTGCTCGGCTTCTGGTTCGTGCTCCAGGCGATCTACTCGTCCGGAAGCGCCGTCTCCTCGGCCGGGACCGTGGCGTATGTGGCCCACGTGGTCGGCTTCATCGTGGGCATGCTGATCGCCTGGCCACTGCGCCGGAACACCCCATCGCCACCACAGCCCGCCCAACCACCCGGCCCACTGTGGGGCAGTCAGGCGCGAGGGTCCTGGTAGGGGCGGGGCCCTGGCAGGGCGAAGAAGAAACGCCGTTGAAGGCGATGCAAAGCCGCCCCCGCGAAGAGCCTTCGGCCTCGGTCTACGGAAAGCGGCAGGCCCCCTGATGCCCCATAACCAGAGGCACATTCAGCGTGCAACGATCCCTTTCGGCCCATCGGGCGGGGGACTATCGGGTCTTGATCCACAATGCGAGGTGCAATATGGTCTGCCCGGTTGGTCAAGCCATGGGCTCCGCACAGGGGGATGAACTGCGCGAGCCGATGGAACCGCACATCGAAATTGGGGGAAAGCGTGTCGACTTCGGCAGGTTCCGGTTTACGGTCCACCGTCCCTGACTCATTGAGTAATTCCACGCGGAGAAGGCACCGCCCTCCGGTCCACCGACCGGTGCCCGCTTCCGGATACCCCGTGCGGCGCGGATTTCACGGCGCCGGGACACACTGTCCGGGCGCGGAGGCCCGCTGATGACGGGGGATGCCACGACCCTCATGGGCACCCGCGACCCCGCATCCGGTGCGCTGCGCACCACACCCCCGTTCGTCGTGCTTCTCGGCACCGACTACGCCGGCAAGTCGTCCGCGCTGACAGAACTCGCCGACCACGCGCCGTCCTGGCACATCGTCTCCCTCGACGACGATTTCCTGGAGTCCGGCCACTCCCTGATCGGACGACTGCGCCGCAACCTGGTCGCCGATGTCCTGCCGGATCTGCACCACGGCTACTCCCTCGACTTCATGGTCAGCCTGCTGCAGACGGCGACGGTCCATCTGCGCGACAGCATCGAGCGCAGTCCGGGCGGAGCACCGGTTCTGGTCGACTCGTACTACTACAAGATCCTCGCCAAGTGCCGGCTCGCCGGAGTCGACAGACATCCGGTGTTCGACTGGTGGCGCACCTTTCCCCAGCCGCACCGCGTGGTCTTCCTCGAGGTGTCGACGACCACCGCCTGGCAGCGCTGCGGCGAAGGAGCCTGGACCAACTCCCTGGAGTACTACGGCGAACAGCCCGACCAGGCATCGTTCGAGAAGTTCCAGTCCGACCTGCGCGCGGCCATGTGGGAAGAGGTCCAGCACCTTCCGGTCACCGTCGTCGAGGAGCAGGAACACGTCTCGCGGACCGTACAGATACTAGGAGAGGTGATGGACCGTGAAATCGGCTGAGTTATGGACGGACCCGTCCAGGATGCGCGACTACCGGAAGCGGGTCCTCGAAGAACGCGCGAACCTCGAAGCCGCGCTCGCGGACGCGGACGACCACCAATGCCGGGTCCTGTCCGAACTGCTGGAACACAACGCCGACACCGAGTACGGCCGCGCCCACTCCTTCGGTGCGATCCGCTCCCTGGACGACTTCCGCAAAGCGGTGCCGATCAACGACTACGCGGCGCTGGCCCCCTGGATCGAGCGGATGGCGGCGGGCGAGAGCAACCTGCTGAGCGCGGACGACCCGGCGGTGTACTTCACCAGCAGCGGCACCACCGGCTCCCACAAGAAGATCCCGGTCACCCCGGGCTTCATGCGCCGGACCTTCTTCCCCTTCTACTACGCGGCCTGGGCCCCGCTCATCGAGCACTTCCCCGACGTGCTCGACCGGCCGGACGCCGTCCTGAACCTGAAGCACGACCCGCGCCCCACGCCCCCGACCACCGCCTCGGGCCGGCCCCATGTCGGCGCGAGCCAGGTCGACCTCGGCACCAGGTTCGGCGAGCCGCTGTCCGCCGAGCCCGGCACGTTCGCATCGTGGGGCACTCTCCCGGTGCCCGTCGAGGAGAACGACCACCTGGAGAAGGCCTACCTGCGGCTGCGCCTCGCGGTGGAGAGCGATGTCCGCTGCGTCATCGGGATCAACCCGGCGATGGTCGCCGCCCTGCCCTACCAGCTCACCCTCTGGTGGCCCCGGCTGGTCAAGGAGATCCGCGACGGCACGCTCGGCGGGGTACCGTACGGCACTCCCGACCCGGAGCGGGCGGCCACGCTGGAGCGGCTGGCCGACCACTTCGGGACGGTGCGCCCGGCCCATGTCTGGCCTCGTATGCGGGCGCTGTTCTTCTGGACGACAGGCATGGCGTCGCTCTATCTGGAGCGGCTGCGTGAGGAGTTCGGTCCCGGTGTGACCGCGCTGCCCGCGCCCGTGGCCGCGTCCGAGGGACCCGTCGGTGTCGCCCTCGACCGGCACGGCTCCGCCGGTTCCCTGGTGGTGACCGCTTCGGCCTACGAGTTCCTGGACGCCGAGTCCGACATCAGGCCCGACTCCTTGACCCTCACCATGAACGAGCTGGAGCCGGGCCGCGACTACCACGTGATCTTCAGCCACATCGGCGGCCTGTACCGCTACGCGGTCGGTGACGTGGTCCGGGTCGTCGACCGGGTCCGCGGCGTCCCACGGGTGGAGTACGCGGGCCGGAGCACCCGGTCGGACGCCGTCGGCGAGCGGCTGCGCGACGCCCAGGTCATCCGCGCGCTCGCCGAGGCCGCCCGGGCGACCGGTCTCGACGTCCGCAACGCCGCCTGCCGGGTGGCGGACCGGCCCGAGGGCGCGGTCGCGCACTACGAGTTCGCTGTCGCGGCCCGCGACAGGTGGAGCGAACAGGAGACGAATCGTTTCGCCTCCGAGCTGGACACGGCCATCGGCCGGGAGTCCGCCGCGTATCGGACGGCGCGTTCGACCGGCCGCCTCGGCCTCGTGACCGTGCGGCGTCTGGACGGCGACGCCTTCCTGCGGGACTGGCACGCCCGCGTCGCCACCGGCATCCGGCCGACCCAGGTCAAGGACCGGCTGTTCCGGCAGGACCACGAACTCTGGGAGCGGCTGACCGGCACCGATCCGGTCGGCGAAGGGGGCACGGCATGACCGAGAAGCTGGACGCCGTCGAGCGGACCGCGCTCCTGACGGCGGCGCTGCGCGCGGCGGAGACCGCGCGGGAGGACCGGCTCTACGACGACCCGTATGCGGCCCGGCTGGCCGGGGAGGGAGGCCCGGATCTGCTCCGCGCGGTCCGCGCGGCCACCTTCCCCAAGGACGCGGACCGCACCGTGCCGAGCACCCCGGACTACAACGCCATCCGCACGCGGTTCTTCGACGACTTCCTCCAGGAGGCGGCCGAGGACCCGGCGATGAACCAGATCGTGCTGGCGCCCGCCGGGTTGGACTCGCGCGCCTACCGGCTCGACTGGCCCTCCCGCATCCGCTACTTCGAGGTCGACCGGCCCGCGATCCTGGCCTACAAGGAGGAGCTGCTGCGGGACGTACGACCGCGGGTCGACCATCGCTCGATCGCCCTCGACCTCACCTCGCCCGACTGGGAGAGCGAGCTGACAGCCGCGGGCTACGACCCGGAACGACCGTCCACCTGGCTGCTGGAGGGGCTGCTCTACTACCTCCCGGACGACGACACGCGCCGCGTCCTCGACCGCGTGGCGGCGATCATGAAGCCGGGCAGCCGGATCGCCGCCGACGTCGTCAACGCGGCCTCGCTGACCCTGCCGGACATGCGTGACCTGCTCGACGTGTTCGCCGACTGGGGCTGCCCGTGGGTGTCCGGCACGGACGAGCCGGAAGCGCTGTTCGCCGCGCACGGCTTCACCGTGGAGGCCACGCAGCCGGGCGAACCGGCGGCCGACTACGGGCGCTGGCCCGACCCGGTACCGGACCGTTCCGTGACCGCCGTACGCCGGGTGTTCTTCGTCCACGGTCGACGGAGCTGAGATGACGAGCGCGACAGGGACCGGCGGGAGCACCGCCGGTCCGGCCCCCGCACGCGACCAGGCGCGGCTGCCCCGCGGTGCGGCGCGACGCCGGGTGCTGCTGGCACCGATCACCGTGACCCCGTCCAAGCCCCTGACCCCGAGCCATCTCAAAGGGCTGCTGTGGACCGACGTGATGTACCGGGCCACCGCGCGACTGGCCGAGGTGACCTATCGGTACAGCCCCACCACCTACCACCCCACCGAGCAGACCCTCGGGTTCTGGGAGTACCTCGACCGCACCGCCGGGGAGACCGACTACTCCGGTCTCACGGAGGAGGCCATCGGCGAGCTGTACGTCGGCTACCGGGCCGCGGGGCAGCGGGCCGGCCTCGCCGCCCTGCGGCCGTACGCGGAGGCGGTCGAGCTGCACGGCTGGGTTCACCCGGCGAGCGCCCGCGTCCTGGAACTGTGGACGGCGCACTACGCACGCCTCGGCATGCACGACCCCGGACTGCTCGCGCATCAGCCGCCCGGACTGCGGCTGGAGGAGGCGATCGACCGCCTCGGCGCCGTCGGTATGTGTCTCGACCAACGCGCCTACGGCGGACCGGTCTTCCTCGACGCCACCCGGTACGGGCTGCCGTTGCGCCAGATCGTCGATGCCCGGGGCCGACCCAACTACCTGGCCTGCGCGCTACGGGAACTCATACCGCTGGCACCGCGGTTCGACGAGACGGTGCTGCTGTACGACCGCGAGCTGGAACCCGACTACCTGCTGCTGGAGCGCACACTGTCCGAGTTCGGAGCAACCATCCGCAGGGTCACTCTCGGCCGGGTCCCCATCGACGGGCAGATCCGCTCCGCGCGCCATGGTGACTGGCACGACCACACCACCGGCGCGCTGCTGAGCAGGGCCGCGGCCGAGTACGACGAGCCGGTGCTCCGACTGGGCATGCGGCTGTACTTCATCGCCGGGCTGGGCCAGGGCCAGCAGCAGTCCTTCCGCCACGAGGCGCTGCGCCAGAGTCTGGCGCGTGCCGCCCGGCTGCTGTCCGGCACGAGGACCACCGACCCGGCGCCGCTGCCGGAGGTACTCTCCCGCCACCGCGGTGACCACCTCTACGTCAATCCGTACCGGCTGACGTCCGGTCTGCTGGCCAGACACCGGCCGGCACCGAGTGACGACCTGCTGTCGGCGGTCTACCTGTGACCACTTCCCAGGAACTGCTCCGTGCGGAGGTGGCTCGGCGCATCGCCACCGCCCGGCCCGAACTGGCCGCGCGCTTCGACCTGCTGACCGCCGACGGGCTGCTCGCCGCACAGCGGGAGATCACTCGGGCCGCGCAGGATGCCAAGGTGCAGGCGGTCTGCGTGCTGCGCGACTTCGACCTGCCGACCTGGGTGCGCGCCACGTGCGCGTTCGCCGCGCGCGTCGACGCGTCCGCGGCCGTCGGCTGGCGCCGCGACTTCACCCGGACCGTCTTCCTCGCCGGAAACCCGGACAACCTCAGGGACCGGTTCGTCTTCGGCCATGTGGCCGACGACGGGTCAGCCGCCTGGCAGGGACCGGCACCCGCCGAGGAGAGCACCACCCTGCGCCGACTGCTGAAGCTCTTCGACGGGTCGGCCGAACTGCCGACCCGTCTGTCCACCGTGGTACGGGTCCTGGCCGACCGGGACCCGCGAGGCCGCGCTCCCGTCCGGCGGGAGCTGCATGTGGCCACCGCCGGGGTGACCATCGCCGACTGTCTGGTCCACCTCAACCACCTGCTCGTCGAAGCCGTACTGGACGAAGTCGTCGGCCCCGGGGACGAGTTGGTCGTCCGCCAGGCACCGTGGCTGCCGGCCTCGGCCGGCCTCTTCGCGGCCCGGCGGATCGACGGCACGCCCGATCACCCGGACCGCCTCCGCGCCTACGCCGCCCTCACCGGGGAGATCCACGATGCCTGACCCGCCCACCGCCCGGTGGGCCGGTGGCGGGGTGGTCAGCGGGCCGTCTGCGTGTGGACGTACTCCGTGAGACGGGTGAGGGCGTCCGGGTCGGTGTGGGGCATGACGCCGTGGCCGAGGTTGAAGACATGGCCCTCGAGTCCGGCGGCGGCGTCGAGCACCTCGCGGGTCTTGGCCTCGACGGCCTCCCGCGGGGCGAAGAGGACCGCCGGGTCGAGGTTGCCCTGGAGGGCCTTGCCGGGGCCGACCCGGCGGGCGGCCTCGTCCAGCGGCACCCGCCAGTCGACGCCGACGACGTCCGCGCCCGCCTCGCCCATCAGACCGAGCAGCTCGCCCGTGCCGACGCCGAAGTGGATGCGCGGGACGCCGTACTCCTCGACGGCGTCGAAGACCTTGGCCGAGGCGGGCATGACCGAGCGGCGGTAGTCGGCCGGGGCGAGCGCGCCGGCCCAGGAGTCGAAGAGCTGCACCGCGGAGGCGCCCGCGTCGAGCTGGACCTTGAGGAAGGCGGCCGTGATGTCCGCGAGCCGGTCGAGCACGTCGGCCCACAGCTCCGGGTCGCCGTACATCATCGCCTTGGTGTGCTCGTAGCTGCGCGACGGGCCGCCCTCGATGAGGTACGCGGCCAGGGTGAAGGGGGCGCCCGCGAAGCCGATCAGCGGGGTGGCACCCAGCTCGGCGGTGAGCAGCCCGACGGCCTCCGTGACGAACGGGACGTCCTCGGGGGTCAGATCGCGCAGCCGGGCCAGGTCGGCGCGGGAGCGGATCGGCTGCTCGATGACCGGGCCGACGCCGGGCTTGATGTCGAGGTCGATACCGATGGCCTTGAGCGGGACGACGATGTCGCTGAAGTAGATCGCCGCGTCCACACCGTGGCGACGGACCGGCTGGAGGGTGATCTCCGCGACGAGCTCGGGCCGCGTGCAGGACTCGAGCATGGGGACGCCCTCGCGCACCTTGTGGTACTCGGGCAGCGAGCGCCCGGCCTGGCGCATGAACCACACCGGTGTGTGCGGCACAGGCTCGCGCCTGCACGCCTTCAGGAAGGCGGAGTCGTACGTCGCTGTCGGCTGGCCCGTCGCGGGGCGGAGGTTCGCACTCACGCCGAAAGTCTCCCATGAGGCACAGGCGGGGAACATCGGGGGCAAGACCCCGGCCGTTCCCGGCCAAACCGCCGCAGGCAATCCCTGCGAAGCCGCTTTCTTCCGCTTAATCTTCCCCGCATGGCTGCGGCTCAGGGACGACTGACGGACGACGCTGGCGGAATGGACGAAGCGCAGGAGGGGGAGGCGCATACGACGGAGACGACTCCGGTGCCCTTCCGTGCCGCGGTCGACGCGCTGCGGGCCACACGCCTGCGACCGGAGGTCGAGATCGAGGCCGTCCGTCCGCCGCAACGGCTCGCCCCGTACGCGTACGCGCTGGAGGCCGCGGTCGTCCAGGACGGCGAGGACCTGGCCGACGGCCGCCTCGTCCTGCTGCACGACCCGGCCGGGCACGCCGCCTGGCAGGGTTCCTTCCGCCTGGTGACGCTGGTGCGCGCGGAGCTGGAGGCGGAGATGGCCGCCGACCCGCTGCTGCCCGATGTCTGCTGGTCCTGGCTGACCGGCGCGCTCCAGGCCCGCGGGCTGTCGTACGGCGAGGCGAGCGGGACCGTCACGCGCGCGAGCTCCCACTACTTCGGCGGGCTCTCCGCGCGCCCGGCCGCCTCCCAGATCGAGATCCGCGCCTCCTGGACGCCGCACGAGGGCCTCGGCGGCGCCCCGGACACGGCCGCGCACCTGGCGTCCTGGTCCGATCTGCTGTCCCAGGTGGCGGGCCTGCCCCCGGCGGCTCCGGGCGACACCTCGGTGGTGACACTGCCGCAGCGCAGGGGCCCACGCCCCCGCTGACCCTCTCCGCTCCCCCGGCTCCGACACGCCGTGCCGCTACGTCGCCACGGCGCGCCCTCGCGTGCGCCGACACACGCCACGTGCCCGACACCAGTCGCTGCCGTCGCTCCCGTCGCTTCTTCCGTCGCTGCCGTCGCTGCCGTCGCTGCCGTCGACCGACCGGACGATCTTGACGATCCTTGTCATCACTTTGTCGATACGACCACTTTCGACCTCATATCGACAAAGGAACGCTCCCGATCGATCTTCGTCTGATCGCTCGCTCGTCCGAATTGCACGGATTGTTACTCACCAAATCGTGATCATTCCCTAAAGGAGCACGTGTGTGATGCCGAAGACGACTGTGACCTTGAAAGCACGGTTCGTCCCGGCTTCACCCCCAGAGCCGGCCCCGTCCCGCACCCCCAGGAGGCCTGGTGTCCGTTCTCCTCGAGCAGCCCGCAAGCCTGGTCGCCTACCGCCCGAACAAGCCGACCGCCATGGTGGTCGTGGCCGACCCTCGGGTCCGTTCCACCGTCACCCGCCACCTCTGGGCGCTCGGAGTGCGCGACGTCATCGAGGCGTCGTCCATCGCGGAGGCCCGTCCCCGTATCGGCAACCCGCGCGACATCTGTGTCGCCGACGTCCATCTTCCCGACGGCTCCGGCCTCACTCTCCTGTCGGAGACCCGTGCGGCGGGCTGGCCCAACGGGCTCGCCCTGTCCGCCGCCGATGACATCGGCGCCGTGCGCAACGCCCTCGCGGGCGGTGTGAAGGGCTATGTCGTCACCGGCACCCGCACGAACATCGGGCTCCCCACCCGGCCCGGCGCCGCCCCCATCGGTGCCGCCGCCGCCCGTCTGCACCGCCGCCCCCCGGGTGCCCCGAGCCACCCGGGCGGCTACCGCGAACTGTCCGGCCGTGAGGTCGAGGTGCTGCGCCTGGTCGCCGAAGGCCAGTCGAACAAGGCGATCGGCGTCTCCATGGGTCTGTCCGCGCTGACCGTCAAGAGCCACCTCGCCCGGATCGCCCGCAAGCTCGGCACGGGCGACCGCGCCGGGATGGTGGCCGTCGCCCTGCGCACCGGCATCATCCACTGACCTGACCCCGACACCGCGCTCAGATCTCCCTTTCCCTCTGATCCCTACACCGGCCCTCTGATCCCCCGATACCCGCTGATAGCCCCCGATACCCTCCGATCCGGCCTCGACCCGTGGTCGCGTGACTGGTTCACGACCTTCCCGTGCCCGCCGACGGAACGTTCCGTCGGCGGGCGCGGCGCATCCACGGATACCCTTGTACATGTGACCGACGCCCAAGAGACCGCAGCAGACAGCCCACTGCGTACCACCGGAGGCGCCCCTCCGGACGACGTCGAAGCGGCGCCGCTCCCCTTGCTCGCTCCACGGGAGGGCATCCCGCCCGTGGTCGTCGACGACGCCTCGCTCGCCGAGGTGATCGCCGCCTTCGCCGCCGGCACCGGCCCCGTCGCCGTCGACGCCGAACGCGCCTCCGGCTACCGCTACGGTCAGCGCGCCTATCTGGTGCAGTTGCGCCGCCAGGGTGCCGGTACGGCCCTGATCGACCCCGCGGCCTGCCCCGATCTGTCGGGCCTCGGCCAGGCGATCGGCGGAACGGAGTGGGTGCTGCACGCCGCCACCCAGGATCTGCCGTGCCTGCGCGAGATAGGCATGCTGCCGACGCGCCTGTTCGACACCGAGCTGGCCGCGCGCCTGGCCGGGTACCCGCGTGTGGGGCTCGGGGCCATGGTGGAGAACGTCCTCGGGTTCGTCCTGGAGAAGGGGCACTCCGCGGTCGACTGGTCCACCCGCCCCCTGCCCGAGCCCTGGCTGCGCTATGCCGCCCTGGACGTGGAGCTGCTCGTCGATCTGCGCGACGCGCTGGAGAAGGAGCTGGACCGGCAGGGCAAGCTGGAGTGGGCCCTGGAGGAGTTCGCCGCGATCGCCTCCGCGCCGCCGCCGCAGCCCCGCAAGGACCCCTGGCGCCGTACGTCCGGGATGCACAAGGTGCGCCGCCGTCGGCAGATGGCGGTCGTCCGGGAGCTGTGGCAGACCCGGGACCGGATCGCGCAGCGCCGTGACGTCTCCCCCGGCAAGGTGCTCGGGGACGCGGCGATCATCGAGGCCGCCCTCGCGATCCCGCCGAACGTCCACGCCCTGTCCGCCCTCAGCGGCTTCGGGAACCGCATGGGCCGCCGTCAGCTCGAGCAGTGGCAGGCCGCCGTGGACCGCGCGAGGGCGCTGCCCGAGGCCGAGCTGCCGCAGCCGGGGCAGCAGGTCGCCGGGCCCCCGCCGCCGCGCGCGTGGGCCGACAAGAACCCCCTCGCCGCCGCGCGACTGACCGCGGCGCGCTCCGCGGTGTCGGCGCTCGCCGAGCGGCTGAACCTGCCGCAGGAGAACCTGATCACTCCGGACACGGTGCGCCGGGTGTGCTGGCAGCCGCCGGCACAGACCGACGAGACGACGGTCGCGTCCGCACTGCTGGGGTACGGGGCCCGCTCGTGGCAGATCGAGCTGGTGACACCGGCTCTTGTCGCCGCGATGACGATCAAGCGGGTCTAGGCGTACCTGACGACGGGGGTCGCGGAGTGCGCCGATGGTGTGTGACCTTCGCCGCTTGGGCCCGCGGGACTGGGCAGCATGGTTACCCATGAGTAGCATGGGCCTGAGCGCGCGCTCAGCGTGTCGCAGCAGTGCCATCCCGCACCCTGGAGGAGAGCCATCGTGCCTCGTACCGTCAGGGACGTCGTCTTCGTCGACGGCGTCCGCACCCCGTTCGGCAAGGCGGGCCCGAAGGGCATCTACCACGAGACCCGCGCCGACGACCTCGTCGTGAAGGCGATCCGGGAGCTGCTGCGCCGCAACCCGGGTCTGGACCCGAAGAAGATCGACGAGGTCGCCATCGCCGCGACCACGCAGATCGGCGACCAGGGCCTGACCCTCGGCCGTACCGCAGGCATCCTCGCGGGCCTGCCCACCTCGGTGCCCGGCTACTCGATCGACCGCATGTGCGCGGGCGCGCTGACGGCCGTGACGACCACCGCCGGCTCCATCGCGTTCGGCGCGTACGACGCCGTCATCGCCGGTGGTGTGGAGCACATGGGCCGCCACCCGATGGGCGAGGGCGTCGACCCCAACCCGCGGTTCGTGAGCGAGAAGCTGGTCGACGAGTCGGCCCTGTTCATGGGCATGACGGCGGAGAACCTGCACGACCGCTACCCGCACATCACCAAGCAGCGCGCCGACGAGTACGCGGTGCGCTCGCAGGAGAAGGCCGCCAAGGCGTACGCCAACGGCAAGATCCAGCAGGACCTGGTGCCGATCTCCGTGCGCCGCACCACCCCCGAGACCGGTGAGACCGGCTGGGGCCTGGTCACGGCCGACGAGCCGATGCGTCCGGGCACCACCCTGGAGAACCTGGCGGGCCTCAAGACGCCGTTCCGCGTCCACGGCCGGGTCACCGCGGGCAACGCGGCCGGTCTGAACGACGGCGCCACCGCGTCGATCATCGCGTCCGAGGACTTCGCCCGCGAGAACGGCCTGCCGGTCAAGATGCGCCTCGTCTCGTACGCCTTCGCGGGCGTCGAGCCGGAGGTCATGGGCTACGGTCCGATCCCGGCGACCGAGAAGGCCCTCGCCAAGGCGGGCCTGTCCATCTCGGACATCGGCCTGTTCGAGATCAACGAGGCCTTCGCCGTCCAGGTCCTGGCCTTCCTCGACCACTACGGCATCGCGGACGACGACGCGCGCGTCAACCAGTACGGTGGCGCCATCGCCTTCGGCCACCCGCTCGCCTCCTCCGGCGTCCGTCTGATGACGCAGCTGGCCCGCCAGTTCGAGGAGCAGCCCGAGGTCCGCTACGGCCTGACCACCATGTGCGTCGGCTTCGGCATGGGCGCGACCGTCATCTGGGAGAACCCGCACTTCGAGGGGGACAAGTGAGCACCACCGCTGAGCTGTTGAAGGGTGCGGCCGAGCTGTTCCCGGACGAGGTCGTCACGCAGGCGCACGTACGCCACTTCGAACTCCCCTTCCAGGCGGGCCGTTTCGCCCTGATCACCCTGGACAACGGCCTCGACCACACCAAGCCGACCACCTTCGGCCCGGCCTCGCTCGCGAACCTCAACACCGCGATCGACCAGGTCGAGCGGGAGGCCGCGGCCGGTGAGATCGTCGGTGTCGGTATCACCGGCAAGCCGTTCATCTTCGCCGTCGGCGCCGACCTCAAGGGCGTCGAGCTGCTGAAGAAGCACGAGGACGCGCTGGCCATCGGCAAGGGCGGCCACGAGGTCTTCAAGCGGCTGTCGAAGCTGGCCGTCCCCACCTTCGCGTACTACAACGGCGCGGCGATGGGCGGCGGCGTCGAGGTCGGTCTGCACTGCACGTACCGGACCGTCTCGAAGGCGCTGCCGGCGTTCTCGCTCCCCGAGGTCTTCCTGGGCCTGGTCCCGGGCTGGGGCGGCTGCACCCTGCTGCCGAACCTGATCGGCGCCGACAAGGCCGTCTCGGTCATCATCGAGAACAGCCTGAACCAGAACAAGCAGCTCAAGGGCGTGCAGGTCCACGAACTCGGCATCGCCGACGCGATCTTCGAGGGCGCCGACTTCCTGGAGCAGTCACTGCTCTGGACGGCCTCCGTCCTCAAGGGCGAGACCGTGGTCGACCGCCCGGTGATCGACCGGGGCGAGGCCTGGGACCAGGCCGTCGCGCGCGGCCGGTTCATCGCCGACTCCAAGGTGCACGGCGCGGCCCCGGCCGCCTACCGCGCCCTGGACATCATCGCCGCGGCGAAGAACGGCGATCTGCAGCAGGGCTACGACGCCGAGGACCAGGCCCTCGCGGACCTGATCATGGGCGGCGAACTGCGCGCCGGTATCTACTCGTTCAACCTCGTCCAGAAGCGCGGCAAGCGCCCGGCGGGTGCCCCGGACAAGAGCCTGGCGCGCCCGGTGACGAAGGTGGGCGTGGTCGGCGCCGGTCTGATGGCCTCGCAGCTCGCGCTGCTCTTCCTGCGCCGCCTCGAGGTGCCGGTCGTCCTCACGGACATCGACCAGGAGCGCGTCGACAAGGGTGTGGGCTACGTCCACGCCGAGATCGACAAGCTGCTGGGCAAGGGCCGCATCAACCAGGACAAGGCCAACCGCCTCAAGGCGCTGGTGTCCGGTGTGCTGGACAAGGCCGAGGGCTTCTCGGACGCCGACTTCGTCATCGAAGCGGTCTTCGAGGAGATGAGTGTCAAGCAGCAGGTCTTCGCGGAGGTCGAGGCGGTCGCCCCGGCGCACGCGATCCTGGCGACCAACACCTCCTCCCTCTCGGTGTCCGAGATGGCCTCGAAGCTGAAGCACCCCGAGCGGGTCGTCGGCTTCCACTTCTTCAACCCGGTCGCGATCCTGCCGCTGCTCGAGATCGTCCGCGGTGAGAAGACCGACGACGCCTCGCTGGCCACGGCGTTCGGTGTCGCCAAGAAGCTGAAGAAGACGGCGGTTCTGGTGAAGGACGCCCCGGCGTTCGTCGTCAACCGCATCCTCACCCGCTTCATGGGCGAGATCCAGAACGTCATCGACGAGGGCACCCCGGTCGCCGTCGCGGAGAAGGCGGTCGAGCCGCTGGGTCTGCCGATGTCGCCGCTGGTGCTGCTGGAGCTGGTCGGTCCGGCGATCGGTCTGCATGTGTCGGAGACGCTCAACAAGGCGTTCCCGGACCGCTTCACGGTCTCCCCGAACCTCAAGGCGGTCGTGGAGGCGGGCAAGCGCGGCTTCTACGTCTACGACAGCGGCAAGCCGGAGCTGGACCCGGAGGTCGCCGCGCTGCTGAAGCAGGGCGACACCGTCCTGACCGAGGAGCAGGTCCGCGACCGGGTCCTGGACGCGGTCGCCCAGGAGATCGGTCTGATGCTCGACGAGGGTGTCGTCGCCGAGGCCCAGGACATCGACCTCTGCCTGATCACGGGCGCCGGCTGGCCCTTCCACCTGGGCGGCATCACGCCGTACCTGGACCGCGAGGGTGTCGCGGAGCGGGTGAACGGCAAGAAGTTCCTGGCGCCGGGGGTGGCGTCGGTTCCCGCGTAACCGTCCTGCGTTCCGCTTGCTGAAGAGGGCCTCCGCTCTGTGCGGAGGCCCTCTTTCGCGTTCCTGGTGCGAAAGTCCGCCCTAGCCGTAGTACTGGTGCGCCCCCGCCCCGGCCGGGGTGTTCATGACGGTGAAGGGGACCTGGGTCACCGGGGACTCGCCGCCGGAGGCGTCGACGGCGAAGACGTCGACGAGATGCATGCCCGCGCTCCAGGCCCAGCCCGAGTCCCAGGACCAACTGCCGCCCGGCGCGACCGCGGCGGCGCCCAGCAATACGCCGTTCTCCCGGATTCCCACCTGTGCGGCGCCCGTGGCGGACCCGGTGAAGACCACCCGGGAGCCCATCACCTGTTCATGAGCCACGGGCTCCAGCACCACGGGCGAGGCCGCGTTGGGCCCGACGGTCGACGGCATGGCCCCCTGAACAGTGCCCGGCATCCCGGCTCCCGGCGGAACGGCGGCCCCGGCTCCTGCCGGACGGTCGACCGCCGTGAAGAGCGCCTCGGTCCGCTCCGTCTGGTAGCCGGACGCGTCCACCGCGTAGATCTTCACGGGGTGCTTGCCGACGCTCCAGGCCCTGCCCAGCTCCCAGGACCAGCTGCCGTCGGCGGCGACATCCGCCTGTCCCAGGTACTTTCCGTGCTCCCAGAAGATCACGCGGACGGCGTCTTGGGCATAGCCCGTGAGCCGTACGGCGTCGCGGCGCACTTCCTCCTGGAACGCTGGAGCCGTCACCATCGGCGGCGGGAACTCCGGGCCTCTCACCACCGAGGTGGCGGTGAGGTAGGTGCTGATGGCCGACTGGTCGCGGTCGGGCTCCTCGTAGCCGTTGCGGACATAGCCCAGGCGCGGTGGGGTGCCGTCGGCGAGGAGGTTCACCAGTCCCATGAGCGCGGGGACGTTGCGCCGGGTGACCTGCGTGTGGTCCGTGATGAACGGGGACTCGCTGTAGATGAAGTTGAAGTTCTCGTAGTGCTGGAAGAGGCCCAGGAAGGGCTCCACCTGCACCGTGTACTGCTCGTCCTGGGGAGAGGACAGCAGGTAGATGTTGGCGCCACGATTGGTCTCCGACCGGACGAGGTCGGGCAGGATCGCGTCCACGATCCGCACGTTCTCGTCCGGGACGCCCTCCCCCAGCATGTACCGGGCCACCTTCGGGTGGACCGTGGCCACATAGGTCCCGACCAGGAACTGGGGCACGATGGAGACGATGTTCCGGAAGCCGTAGCGCAGCCCGAAGTACAGGGCCGCGCTGCCGCCCTTCGAGCCGCCCCACATGGTGACGTCGTCCGGGGTGAGCTCAAGTGCCTTCATGACGTTGAAGATGAGCCCGGCGACGGATCTCTCCAGGGAGAAGTCCATCTCCTTGCAGAGGTAGTAGCTGTTCATGCCGTCGAACCGGTCGCGGACCCACAGGATGTTGGCCCTGACGTTGTCGAAGACGCCGTTCGACCATCCGTAGTCGTGGGGAGCCGAGAAGTTGGCGAAGACGACGATCAGATGCCGGTTGCCGTTCTTGGCGTGGGTGAACCGGTACTCGACGGGAAACGTCCCGGAGGCTTCGATCCCGGTGAACAACTGCCGCCCGTTCGAGGGTGCTTTGGCCATGTGCGTGATCCACTCTGTGATGTGCGTCGACGTCGGGGCGTCCTGCCCTCACCTGCTGGTGGGCCGGGCTCAGTACCCGGGGGGTGCCGTACCGGCCGGGTCACCCGTGACGACGAAGGGCACCGAGGACGCCGGGGACTCGCCTCCCGTCACATCCACCGCGAAGACCTCGACGGTGTGCGGCCCCTCAGCCCAGGGCCGGCCCGGGTCCCAGGACCACCGGCCGTCGGGGGCGACCGCGCATGCCCCGAGGAAGACCCCGTTCTCCCTGAATCCCACCTGAGCGGCACCCCCGGCCACGCCCGCAAAGCCGACCCTCGTCCCCAGCGCCTGCCGGTGCGGCTCCGGCATCTGCACCACCGGCGCCGGAAGAACACGCGGGGTCCCCGGGTACCCGTAGGCCACACCGGCTGCGTGACCGCCCGGCTGCGCCGGCGCGTTCTCCGAAACGGTGAACCGCACATCGCTGCGCTCGGACTGGTAGCCGTTCGCATCGACGGCGAAGAGCCTCACCAGGTGCTCACCAGTGCTCCAGGGCTGGTTCCGGTCCCAGACCCAGCCGCCGTCGGCACCGACCGGAGCCGACGCCAGATACTTGCCGTTCTCCCAGATGCTCACGCGAACCGCCCCGGGCGCGCGGCCCTCGAAGTGGACTTCCCGGGCGGGCAGCACATCGTGCGTCGTGGGCATGGTCACGACCGGAGCGGCGAACGACTCCTGCACCACCGACGTGGACTTGAGGAAGGCGTCGATACCGGAGGTATCGGCTTCGGGCTCCTCGTATCCATGGCGGGTGAGGCCGAGGCGTGGCGAGATGCCCTCGACGAGTAGATAGGCGATGCCCAGGAGAGGGGGGGTATTGCGCTGCGTCACCTTCCCGTGGTCCGTGATGAACGGGGACTCGCTGAAGATGAAGTTGAAGTGCTTGTACCGCTGAAGCAGCCCGAGAAACGGCTCGACCTGGGAGCTGTACTGCTCGTCCTGCGGCGAGGAGACCATGTAGATGTGCGCGTCCGGGTTCGCCCCCGACGCCAGCAGGTCGGGCATGATCGCGTCGAGGACAGCGACGTTGGCGTCCGGCATCGTCTCGCCCAGCATGTGCCGGCCTGTGTCGGGGTACACGTCGCGCAGGAACGTGCCCATCCGGAGCTGCGGAACACTGGCGACGATGTTCCGGAATCCGTATCTCAGCCCGAAGTAGAGCGCTGCGGTGCCGCCCTTGGAACTACCCCACAGCGTGACGTCGCCCGGCGTCAGTCCGAGGGACTTGATCACCCGCGATACGAGTCCGATCACCGACTGCTCGACGGCGAAGTCCATCCCCTTGCACAGGTAGTAGGTGTTTCCGCCGTCGAACCGGTCACGGATCCAGAGGATGTTCGACCGGAGATTGTCGAGGATACCGGTGGCCCAGCCGTAGTCGTCCGGAGCGAACATGTTGGCGAAGACGACCATCAAGTGCCGGTTCCCGCTCCTCGCGGGGGCGAACCGGTACTCGACGGGGTAGCCGCCGGAGGCGTCTATCCCCTGGATCACCCGGCGGCCCTTCGCGGATGTGTCAGACATGCTGCGGTTCCACTCTCATCAGGTTCTTCGCCGTCGCGCGGGTGCGCTGCCCCCGGCGGGACGGATGCCCGAGGCAGGTTGGTCCATCGGAACTTTGGTGTTGCCTCGGCCGGTCGGACATCATGACGTGATGCTGTCCGCGAAATTTCCGCCCTTGTCCGGCCGATTCGGGCGTCGGCGCCGCAGGGTCGTGAGCGCGGTGGTGCTCCTGCTGGGACTCTCGGTAGCGGTGACCGTGGCGCAGACCGCCCGGTCGACCGGTTCCGTCACCACGAGCCCGACGCTGACCGTGGCGACCTGGAACATGTGCGGCGTACGGCAGTGGCATTGTGAGGACACCGGAAGCCGTGCCCTGAAGCGGCGGGAGCTGAAGGGCCTCGCCACCCGGTACGGAGCCCGGGTCGTCTTCCTTCAGGAGGCCTGTGCCGCCGATGTCGAAGCGGTACGCAGAGAACTCGGCCCGTCCTCCTGGCAGTCGGCGTTCCGGGCCTACGGCCGACGCGACGCGACAGGCCACAAGACCACGGTGCGGTGTGCCGAGGCCGGGCAGGGCGCCGCCGGTATCGCGATTCTCTCGGCGTATCCCCTGTCCGGCATCGCCACGGTGCCCTCGAAACAGCCCTCCGTGGGCGTGCAACGCGGCATCCTGTGCGCCTTCGTCGCGGCGTACGACATCCGGCTGTGCACCGCCCATCTCAGTCCACAGGGAAGTGACCTGGCGCACCCGCACTGGGAGTTGCGCGACGATCAACTGAAGGCGCTGATCGCCGCGGTGCCCATGAGGCGCACGGTGTACGGCGGTGATCTGAACGTGGATCCGCCGGGGGCCCGCAACCCCCTCGCATGGGTGTGGCCGTCCACGCCCTACACCGTGCATCGGGAGTGCGATCAGGCCTCCGCGTCCTCCCGCTCGGGCCGGGCGACCCATGTCTCCGGTCACAAGCTGGACCATCTGTTCACCGGGCTGCCCAGGATCGGCTGCACGCTGCACGACACCGGTGCCTCCGATCACTTCGCCCTCCTCCTGCGCGTACGGACCGTCTGAGGGAACGCCGAGAGAGCGCTCGGCCCGCGGCCGGGCCGAGACGGAGACGGTGAGCGCTTCGGGTATGTGCGAAGGCGCGGTCATGGAGCGTCGTGGCCGTCCGGCCGGTCCGGACGCGGCCGTGCACTGCGGCGACGGCCCCCGGCAGCGGTCGGCGCCGTCATACGATCACGCCCTCGACCACCCCGTCCTCGGGCGACCGCCCCGCCGGGGACGGCCCGGACGGCTGCTGGAGCCGGGCCGACGCCAACTGCGTCCGGGGGCGCGCCTGCGGACTCGCGAACTCATGTGCCCGCTGCTGGCCGGCGAGCGCATACGCCTGCTGCTGGTCGGCGAGCGCGTGCGTTTGCTGCTGATCGACGGGCATCTGTGCCTGCTGCTGACTGACGGGCGGGTACGTCTGCTGGGGACCCGCGGGCGCGTATGCCTGCTGCGGACCTCCCATCTCGGCGGGCGACACCTCGCGGTCGGCGGGACCGGGCTGTACGGGGATCGCGCCCACCAGCCCGTCGGGCCCGGCAGGAGCCTGCGCCGGGCTCTGCCGCGGCGCGAACCAGCCCGGGGAGTTCCACTGGATGGGCGTGAGCGCGCGCCCGGTGTGGCGGGTGTCGACGGTGCCGACTGCCGGAGCCATGGCCTGCCCGGGCGCGAGGTCCCCGCCCGCGACGAGCATCCGGTCCGCGAGGCGTGCGGCGGCGTACCCGTCGTCGAGGTCGCAGAACTCACGCTGGAACCATCGGTATCGCTCGGCATAGGCGTCCTGGATCCGGTCGATCTCGCGGATCGCGCTGACCAGGTCCTGCGAGGTGTACACCAGAGGACCGGGAGCGCTGCCCTCGAAGTCGAAGTAGAAGCCGCGCAGTGTGTCGCGGTAGTGGTCCAGGTCGTAGGTGAAGAAGAGGATCGGACGCCCGGTGTTGACGTAGTCGAACATCAGGGACGAGTAGTCCGTGATCATCACGTCGGTGATCAGGGACAGATCGGCCATGTCCGGGTAGTCGGAGACGTCGAACACGAAGCCGTCGCCGGCCCCTGGCACCGGGTCCACCACGTTGGGGTGACGGCGGACCAGGAGCACATGGTCGCCGCCCAGGCGGGCGTGGGCGTCCTCCAGGTCGATGCGGAAGTCCAGCTTGTACTTGCCGGGGGCGTAGAACTGGTCGTCACGCCAGGTGGGTGCGTACATGACGACACGCTTGCCGTCCGGCAGCCCGATACGGCGGCGTATCTCCTGCTCCCGCGCTTCCGTACCGGGCAGGCGCAGGATGTCGTTGCGCGGGTAGCCGCACTCCACCATCTCGCCCGGGAAGCCGAAGGCGCGCTTGAGGATCGGTGTGGAGAAGCTGTTGGGCGAGACCAGCATGTCCCAGTTCTGCACCTCCTTCTCGACCCGTTCCAGATAGCGCTGGTCCGCGAAGTGGATGGACTCGATGTCGTGGCCGATCTTCTTCAGCGGGGTGCCGTGCCAGGTCTGCACGACGACCTGGCCGTCCCGCTTCTGGAACCAGTCGGGAAGGTGGTTGTTGGCGACGACATACCGGCTGGTGGCCAGCGCCTCGTACCACTGGGGTGACCACATACGCACGGGCGTGGCGGTCGGGGGCACGTGGACCTGGTCGTCGCGTACGACCCACAGATGGTCGAGGTCGACGCCCCGGCGTACCAGTTCCTCGTGCAGGGCGCGAGGGCTGTCGGAGTACTGGGTGCCCTTGAAGGCGTCGAAGAGGATCGCGGGCCGTACCGCCTGCCGGCGTGCCGCGGGGTAGGCCTTGGTGCGCAGCAGCTTCTGGCGGTACGGGCCGCGGGCGTCGTCGGGCATGGCGGAGTGGACGAGGAGGGACAACCGGTCATAGGCCTCGGCCTGGAGCTCGTAGCGGCGTTCGTTCTCCTCGTAGTCCTGCGGGAAGACCTCGATGAGGTCCTGCTCGATCTTCACCATCAGGTCTTCGAGACGGTCCTCACGGGCCACCGCCGAGAGGTCCTGGCGACGCAGGAAGAAGTCCCAGCGGCCCGCCGCGAGCGGGATCTCGCCGGCGAGTGTGCTCATGCCGGCCGGGGTCAGGACGCAGCGGAACTCATTGCCGCTCCATGTGAGGGGGACGCTTCGTTCCGCGCCGTGCGCACGCGAGCGCACCACCATGTGCGTGCTGCGGTACTCCTGCGCGGACAGTTGGTCCGCGGCCAGGTAGCGGCCGGTGATGTCCAGTGAGCCGTCCGGCTGCCAGGCGACGTTCGTGGCCATGGGCAGCGTCGCGCGCTCGAAGAGGACGAGGTAGCCCGAGCCGTTGCGGTGGACCACGACCTCCCGGTCGCCCTCGCGGGTCTGCAGGGAATCGGGCATCCGGTAGTGCCCGTCCGTTGTTTCCTGCGCCATGACCGGATAGATGGTCATCTTGCGGCCCTCGACATGGAAGGTGGTCTTCCAGCCGTTGCTGCCCATGCTCCAGGACTCCGGGATCTGTTCCCCGGCCTGGATGTCCGCGCGGTATCCCGGTACCAGCGAACGCAACGGAAGCCGGGTGGTGAAGGTGCACCAGCCCTCGCCGCCCGGGGTGAAGCGGACCCAGGAGTCGTGCCGCCCTGCTCCGCTCATACTGGTGACCCGGAACTTGCCCCACTCCGGGACCTTGGGGCCGAGATAGACGCCACGCAGCTCCAGTTGGTCCCCGGCCAATCGGTGACCGGTGATCCGGCAGCGCACGGTCTCCACGCGTAGCTTGAGCTTGCCCTGCAGGAACAGCGGGAGGATACGGGTGTTCTTGTCCACGTACCGGTACGGCGGATTGGCGGCGGTTCCCGCGCCGCCCCGGTCGATGCCCCGGTACCGGAACAGCCCGCGGCTGAGGACACCCGCGGCGACGTCCCATGTCCCCTCGACCCACTGGCCCTTGCGCTTCAGGCGGGTGAGGTCGAGCCGGGACTCGAAGCCCGCCCAGTCGTAGCAGTAACGATTCTGGTTGGAGTGCTCGGTGGCCTGCGGCGCGTAGGTGGTCTTCGCCGTACTGATCACCATGCGTCCCTGCTTCTTGTTCCGCAGGGCGATGGCCTTCACCGACATGTGCTTCTTGTGCACGTTGATGAAGCGGACGTACGCCGTTCCCGTGAGCGTCAGCAGGTAGGAGTCGGAGTTGGTGCTCCACCGCGCCCCGGTCAGCGAGCCGTGCAAGGAGAGTTCCTTGTCGAGCCGGTACGCCTTCTTGCTGATGCCGACTTCCCGGTCCCCCAGGTAGGGGTACTTCAGATAGCGGTGGAACCGCCGCTGGACCGGCATCGGACCACCGCGGCGCTCGAACTCGATGACCTCGAGCAGTTCGGGCAGCCGCCAGTCACGTACCAGGAGCCACTTGACCCGGGCGTCGGCGGGCAGTTCGTCGATGATGCCGGCATCGACCTCGTCGAGGAACTCGTTGGCCCACTCCATGAAGGCCTGCTGGTACTCCTCGTCCGCGTCGGGCAGCACCTTGAGATGCAGCATCAGGTCGGACTTCAGACAGGCGAGGTCGTACTTGCGCTTGCTCTCCTCGTAGAGCCGGGAACGCCGTTCCGCGAGGAACCGGCTGACCGACTGGACCGCCGAGACACGGTCGCGCAGGTTCGACAGTTCGGTGTGGCGCTGGGTGATGGAGGGGGCGGCTCCGCCTTCCCTGCGGCGCCAGAAGTAGACGATGTCCGTGATGACATCGACCTTGGCGGCGCGGAAGTGGGCGAACATGTTGACCCACGAGTCCTCGTACAGGACGCCTTCGGGGAACTGGATGAAGTTGTGATCCCAGAAGAACCGCCGGAACACCTTGTTCCAGACGGTGCGGTCGTAGATCAGCGCGTCGAACTTCGTGATGTGCGTTCCGCGCCGGTTCTTCTGCATCGGGCCCTTGTGCAGCGGAGACTGCCACTTCTTCGTGGAGTTCATCATCTGCACGTTGCCCGAGACGAAGTCCGAGCCGGACTCGTCGAGAGTGCGGATCAGCAGGTCGTAGGCGTACTCGGGAATGACGTCGTCGCCGTCGACGAAGGCGAGGAACTCGCCTCGGGGATGCATGGCTCGCAGCCCGGTGTTCCGGGCGTGCCCAGGTCCGTGCGAGTGCTGACGGATCAGCCGGAAACGGGGGTCGGCGGCACAGAAGTCGGCCGCGATCCGCGTGGACCCGTCCGTGGAACCGTCGTCGACGAGGATCACCTCGAAGTCACGGAACGACTGACGTGCGATCGACTCCAGACACTCGGCGAGGTAGACCTCGACATCCTGAAAGGGAACGACAACACTCAGCCGCGGATGATCCGCCAACATGCACTCCTACCGAGACATTTCACCCATGGGGACAACAGACATCCCACCTCGGGCGTCCACCCCTACTCGGCGTGCCCGGCCAACCCCCCTGCCGCCTTGGCATCATCCGAACCTGTGACCTCGATGTGAGCCCCCTCCAACCTTCAACCACAGGTTTTCCACATACTATTCGAACATAACATCTGGTCAAGATGAGTGAATGTGTCCTTCATCGCTGTCTCGTACGGTGGTCAACCGCCCTTAATACGCGACAACACGTAGGCCTATAGTTCTCCCGCTGGACGATCGCATCAGTGGGCCGGTCACCCCCCACCCGGGCCCCGCAACTCCGCAGGCGCGGAGCCCATGAGGAGAGGACCGAAGTCAATGACGCACAGCGTGACCGCGCAGCCGCGAGGAAAACGCGGGTCTGCCACCGGCAGGCGACAGCCGCCCGAGCGCGGCAAGCGGCGCTGGGGACGCATCGTGCTCCTGACGATTCTGGTCCTGCTGCTGGCCGCGGGTGGCACCGCCTACTGGCTGTACCGCAACCTGGACGGCAACATCAGCGGCGTCGACATCGACAAGGCGCTCGGTGACGACCGTCCGGAGAAGCTGCCCACCTCTGGGCAGAACGTGCTGATCCTGGGCTCCGACTCGCGTGCGGGTGCCAACGCCGCGCTGCACACGGGCGATGTCGCCGGGGCGCGTTCCGACACCGCGCTGGTGATGCACATACCCGACGGCCGTCAGCAGGCCGTCGCCATCAGCATTCCGCGCGACACCCTGGTGACGCGCCCTGAATGCACGAAGACGGACGGCACCGAAGTACCCCCGGCGAACCGCGTGATGTTCAATTCCATCTACTCCCAGGCCGGTCCGGCGTGTGTGGTCAAAACCGTGGAGAAGATGTCCGGGGTACGGATGGACCACTACATGGAGATCGACTTCGCGGGATTCAAGGGTCTCGTGGACGCAATAGGCGGTGTGACCGTCACCGTCGACAAGGACATCCACGACAAGTCCAGCGGCCTGGACCTGACCGCCGGCACCCATCGCCTGGACGGCACCCAGTCCCTTCAGTTCGTACGGACCCGGCACGGCATCGGGGACGGCAGTGACCTCGGCCGGATCGGGTTGCAACAGCAGTTCATGCTCGCGCTGTTGAGCGAGATCAAGAAGCAGGACCTGATGGGCAGCCCCACCAAGACCTACAAGATCGCCGACGAGCTGACGACGGCGCTCACCACGGACTCGGAACTGGCCTCCCTGACCAAGCTGGCGGAGTTCGGCCGGAGCATGAACGGCGTGGATCCGTCCACCATGGAGACGATCATGCTCCCGGTGGCCTACGACAAGATCGACCCGAACCGGGTCGTGGCCGCCGAGCCGCAGGCGACGACACTGTGGAAGGCGATCCGCACCGACGAGCAGATCCCCGAGTCGGCCAAGAAGTCACCGGCTACGGGTGGTTGATCGCGCTACGGCACTTCAGAGTCTGTGCCACTGACCGAACGTGAGCCCGGCGGTGTTCTCCTGCCGGGCCACCTTCGGCACCCCGTCGGGATCGATCAGCGCCATGACCACCCGCCCGTGCCCGTCCCGCGCCAAGGCGGGCGCGCCCTGGCAGGATTCCGCCAGCGTGTACCACCAGAAGCCGTTGTCCTCGTCCTCGGTACCCCCCACACCGAGCACCGCCGAGCCGTCACGGTCCCGGTAGGCGAGGACGACACAGTCGTAGCCGTCCAACGAGGTACGCAGTGCCGCGTACGGACGGTCGGCCGGGGAACCTCCCAGCACGGCCGGCCAGCGGCCCACCCGCCAGGCCGCGGCACCGCCGCTGTCGGCGTCCGTCCAGAAGAACGTGGCGCGCTCCGGTCCGCTCTCCACAGCGCTGACTGTGCCCGGCGCGGGGCGCAGCGAGAAGCCGCGCGGCCCTGTGAAGTCACCGCCCGGCTCGAGTTGCCGCCATAGGAACACGCCGGTCTCGGCCGCGGCGCAGACCTCGATCCGGCCGGTGGCGAGGGCGACCGGCGCGCACAGCGCGTCGATGCCGATGCCGTGCAGATCCTCCCAGGCCTTCCACTTGCCGCCCGGCCCTTCCCGGCGCAGCGACAGGCCGCGTTGCGCGTTCCGTACGAAGACGTGCACCGTGCCGTCGGGCGCGATCGCTCCGACCGGTGCGCCCACCTGCCGCCCTTGCTCACGGTCCTTGTCCGGATTGCCGAGCGAGCGCCAGTCGGTGAAGGCCAGTCCCGTCTGGTACTGGATGGCGTGCACGATGTCCACGCTCCGCGCACCGTCGGCGGCGGCTCGCTCTCTGCGGCCGAGGAAGTGGACATAGGTGTCCGGTCCCTGAGCCACCGCCAGGTGGCTCAGCCCGGGTGCGGCCACGAAGTGCGGTCCGCTCCACTCAGGGCCGCCGGCGGTGACCTCCGTCCAGCGCAGCAAGCCCTCGTCGGTGGGGGCGTACAGACTGAGCCGACCGGACTTGCCGAGCGTGAGCCAGTCGCCGTGGGCGGCCCCGGACGCGATCCGCTCGCGTTCCGCAGCCGTGAGCCCGGTCGGGTGCGCGGCACCCACGCGGTCTGACGACCCTCTGCGCATAGCCTGGTGCACCTTCCTGAACCCGTCGCGTCGCGAACACGGGACCCCTGAGACTCGGGACATCATAATTCGTTCGCTCAGGAGTTCCCCAAGGCAGCGTTCGTCCGCTCACGCGCGTGTGACGGACGCCGTCGCCGGGGTCGCGTGCTCCGTGTCAGGCTGAGGGCATGTACGGATCCGAAGGCATCGAGCAGAGCGAGGCGGCCCCGACCCTGCTGGTCGTCGACGGCGCGAACGTCGTCGGCTCCGTGCCGGACGGCTGGTGGCGCGACCGGCGGGGCGCCGCCGAGCGCCTGCGGGACCGGCTGGTGCGCCGCGCGGAGTCGGGGCTGCCAGGGCATCCCGGGCCCCTGGAGGTGGTCCTCGTGCTCGAGGGCGCAGCCCGAGGTGTCGCCTCCGTGCCCGGTGTGTGCGTCGAGGACGCGCCCGGGAGCGGGGACGACCACATCGTCGCGGTGGCCGCCCGCGCCGCGGGCCGCCCCTGTCTGGTCATCACGGCGGACAGGGAACTGCGGCGCCGCGTACGGGAGTCGGGGGCGGAGGTGGCCGGGCCGCGTACGGTGCTCGGCCGGGGGTCGGCCTGAGCCCGCGCGCTTCGGCGGCCCGTCCGCGCGAGGGCCCTACTTCGCCGAAGCCGCCTCCCGTTCGGCCAGGCGGCTGTGCGAGCGGCCGTAGAGGGCGTACACGACGACGCCGATGAGCAGCCAGATCGCGAACCGCAGCCAGGTCTCGGCGGGCAGGTTCAGCATCAGCCACAGCGAGGCGCACACCGACAGGATCGGTACCCAGGGAACGAAGGGTGTGCGGAAGGAGCGGGGCAGGTCGGGGCGGGTCCGGCGCAGGATGACCACGCTGATCGCGACCACGATGAACGCGAAGAGCGTGCCGATGTTGACCAGTTCGGCGAGTTCGCTGAGGCTCGTGAAGCCCGCGACGATGGCGATGATCACGCCGAGCAGGATGGTCGGCCGGTGCGGGGTCCTGAACCGCGGGTGGACATGGGAGAAGAAGCGCGGCAGCAGCCCGTCACGGCTCATCGCGAAGAACACACGGGTCTGGCCGAGCAGCAGGATCATGCAGACGGACGTCAGACCGACGGCGGCGCCGAAGCTGATCACGCCCGCGTACCAGGGGTGCCCGGCGGACTTGAAGGCGTCGGCCAGCGGGGCGTCCACGGACAGATCGGAGTAGTGCTGCATCCCCGTGACGACGATCGACACCGCCACGTACAGCGCGGTGCAGATGAACAGGGAGCCGAGGATGCCGCGCGGCATGTCCCGTTGCGGGTTCCTGGTCTCCTCCGCCGCCGTGGCCACGATGTCGAAGCCGATGAAGGCGAAGAAGACGACGGACGCGGCGGTGAAGATGCCCATCACACCGAAGTTGGACGGCGCCCAGCCGAACAGGAGTTGGATCAGGGGGGCTTTGAGATTGCCGCCCGCCGGGACCGGCTGGGGCGCGGGGATGAACGGCCGGTAGTTGGCGCCGCTGACGAAGAACGCGCCCGCAACGATCACGATCAGCACCACGGTCACCTTGACGGCGACGACGAGTTGGGTGACCCGCGCCGAGAGCTTCACGCCGACGACGAGGATGGCGGTGAGCGCCAGGACGAGCGCGGCGGCGAGGATGTCGAAGCCGAAGCCGTGCGCCCCCTCCCGGCTGCTGAGCGCGGCGGGCAGATGCCAGCCCGCGTTGTCCAGCAGCGAGCGGATGTACCCGGACCAGCCGACCGCCACCACCGCCGTGCCCAGCGCGAACTCCAGGACCAGGTCCCAGCCGATGATCCAGGCGGGCAGCTCGCCCAGGGTGGCGTACGAGAACGTGTACGCGGAGCCGGCGACGGGGACCGTCGAGGCGAACTCCGCGTAGCAGAGGGCGGCCAGCGCGCAGACGACACCGGCCACCACGAAGGCCAGGGATACCGCAGGGCCCGCGTTCTCCTTGGCCACCTTGCCGGTCAGGACGAAGATGCCGGTGCCGATGATGACCCCGACGCCGAAGACGGTCAGATCCAGGGCGGACAGGGTCTTCCTGAGCGCGTGCTCGGGTTCCTCGGTGTCCTGGATCGACTGCTCGACGTTTTTCGTCCGGAAGAGGGCACTGCTCACGGGCTTCCTCCCACGCTCGTCGTCCCCGACATGATCGAGAGGGGGCGTGACGCATATGCCCTCAAGCGGGGGGATTCACGCGAATGGGCCGGTTCCGCCACCGGAAAGGATGGCGGAACCGGCCCGAGGAGACCTGTGAGCCCGAGGAGACCTGTGGGTCGGTCAGTCGCGCGCGGACTCGACCGGGTCCGCGGTCCGCGCGGCGTCGGCGCGGTCGAACCGGCCGTCGAGCTTGGAGACCAGCCCGGTGACCTGGCGGGCGATGTCCGGCGCGGTCAGACCGATCTCCGCGAGGACCTCCTTGCGGGAGGCGTGGTCGAGGAAGCGCGGCGGGATGCCGAAGTCACGCAGCGGGACGTCGACGCCCGCGTCGCGCAGCGCCTGCGCGACCGCCGAACCGACGCCGCCGACACGGGAGTTGTCCTCGACGGTGACGACCACGCGGTGCCGCTCGGCGAGCGGGGCCAGGGCCTCGTCGACGGGCTTGACCCAGCGCGGGTCGACGACGGTGGTGGAGATGCCCTGCTTGTTCAGGAGGTCGGCGATCTCCAGGCACATGGGGGCGAGCGCGCCGACGGAGACCAGCAGGACGTCCGGGACGGGGGCGTCGGCCTTGCGCAGCACGTCCATGCCGCCGACCGTGCCGACCGCGGGGACGGCCGGGCCGACGACGCCCTTGGAGTAGCGCACCACGGTCGGCGCGTCGTCGACGTCGACGGCCTCGCGCAGTTGGGCGCGCAGTTGCTCGGCGTCGCGCGGGGCGGCGATCCTGAGGCCCGGCACCACCTGGAGCATCGACATGTCCCACATGCCGTTGTGGGAGGCGCCGTCGTCGCCCGTGACACCGGCCCGGTCGAGGACGAAGGTCACTCCGCACTTGTGCAGGGCGACGTCCATGAGGACCTGGTCGAAGGCGCGGTTGAGGAAGGTCGCGTACACCGCGAAGACGGGGTGCAGTCCGCCGGTGGCGAGGCCCGCCGCGGACACCGCCGCGTGCTGCTCGGCGATGCCGACGTCGTAGATGCGGTTCGGGAACGCCTCCGCGAACTTCTTCAGGCCGACCGGGTGGAGCATCGCCGCGGTGATGCCGACGATGTCGTCGCGCTCACGGCCGAGCTTGACCATCTCGTCGCCGAAGACGGAGGTCCAGCTCGCGGCGGCGGCCTTGATGGGCAGGCCCGTGTCGGGGTGGATCGGGCCGATGCCGTGGAAGCGGTCGGCCTCGTCCTGCTCGGCGGGCTTGTAGCCGCGGCCCTTCTCGGTCAGGCAGTGCACGATGACCGGGCCGCCGAACCGCTTGGCGCGGGCCAGCGCGGACTCCAGGGCCTCGATGTCATGGCCGTCGATCGGGCCGACGTACTTCAGGCCCAGGTCCTCGAACATGCCCTGCGGGGCGATGAAGTCCTTCAGGCCCTTCTTGGCGCCGTGCAGGGTCTCGTAGAGCGGGCGGCCGACGACGGGCGTGCGCTCCAGCACCTCCCTGGTGCGGGCGAGGAACTTCTCGTAGCCGTCGGTGGTGCGCAGGGTGGCCAGGTGGTTGGCGAGGCCGCCGATGGTGGGGGAATACGAGCGCTCGTTGTCGTTGACGACGATGACCAGCGGGCGGTCCTTGGCGTCGGCGATGTTGTTGAGCGCCTCCCAGGCCATACCGCCCGTGAGGGCGCCGTCGCCGATGACGGCGGCGACATGGCTGTCCTTCTTGAGGAGCTGGTTGGCCTTGGCGAGGCCGTCGGCCCAGCCGAGGACGGTGGAGGCGTGCGAGTTCTCGATGATGTCGTGCTCGGACTCGGCACGCGAGGGGTAGCCGGACAGGCCACCCTTGCTGCGCAGCTTGGAGAAGTCCTGGCGGCCGGTGAGCAGCTTGTGGACGTAGGCCTGGTGGCCGGTGTCGAAGAGGACCTTGTCCCGCGGGGAGTCGAAGACGCGGTGGAGGGCGATGGTGAGTTCGACGACGCCGAGGTTGGGGCCGAGGTGGCCGCCGGTCTTGGAGACGGCGCCGACGAGGAAGGTCCGGATCTCCTCTGCCAGCTTGTCCAGCTCCTCCAGGTTGAGCCGGTCCAGATCGCGCGGTCCCCTGATGCGGGTCAGCAGCGGCACCCGTGCCTCCTTGAAGTCGAGCTGTATAGAGCTGTCGCCGGGGTGAGTCTAATGTTCCGCCTGTGCGGATCACGGGCGGGCCTCGTATTCCAGGCCACGCGTCCGACCGCACAGGCCTGTGCCCGGTACCGCCGGGGTACCGGGCACACCTGAGGGCCTTACGACCGGTGGGTCACGCGCGACCCGCGGTCTTCTGGGTCTTGCGGGTGATCGAGTCGATCACGACCGTGGTGAGCAGCACGCCCGCCGTGATCATGTACTTCACGGGCTCCGCGATGGACTCCAACTGGAGGCCGTACTGGATCGAGACGATCACCATCACGCCCAGCAGGGCGTTCCAGGTGCGCCCGCGCCCGCCGAAGAGGCTGGTGCCACCGATGACGGCGGCGGCGATCGCGTTCATCAGCAGGTCACCGGTGCCGGCGCTCTGGTTGGCCGAGGCGATCTTGGAAGCCAGGAAGAGGCCGCCGATGGCCGCGAAGAGTCCGGAGATCGCGAAGCAGGAGATCCGGATCGCCGTGACGTTGATACCGGCACGGCGCGAGGCCTCGACACTGCCGCCGAGCGCGAAGACCTTGCGGCCGTACGTGGTGCGGCGCAGCAGGAAGTCGGTGAGCACCAGGAAGGCCAGGAAGATCACCGTGGCCAGCGGCAGGCCCTTGTACTGGTTGTACATGTAGGCCGCGGCGAAGGAGACGACCGCCAGCAGCGCCGTCCGCAGGACGGTCTCGCTGAGCGGGCGGGTCGGGATGCCCGCGGCCTCACGGCGGCGGTTGCCCAGGTAGGAGGTGGCGAAGAACACGGCGACCACGAGCGCGGCCAGACCGTAGGCGGCTGCCACGTCGGCGAAGAAGTACGTCGTGAGCTGGCCGATGAGACCGTCGCTCTTGAGGTTGATGGTGCCGTTCTCGCCCAGCACCTGGAGCATGAAGCCCAGCCAGAACAGCAGACCGGCCAGGGTCACGGCGAAGGCGGGGGCGCCGAGCACGGCGAAGAAGAAGCCGTGGACCGCGCCGATGGCCGCACCGGCCGCGACGGCCGTGAGCACGGCGACCCACTCGGGCCAGCCCTGGTTGACGGCGAACACGGCCGTGAGGGCGCTGGCCGCACCACTGACCGAACCGACCGACAGGTCGATCTCGCCGAGCAGCAGCACGAAGACGATGCCGACCGAGATCATGCCCGTGCCGACCATCGTGATGGTGATGTTGCTGATGTTCTCGGCGGACAGGAAGGCGGAGTTCAGGCTCTGGAAGATCACACAGATGGCGATCAGGCCGACGATGACGGGCAGCGAGCCCAGGTCACCGGCGCGCATCTTGCGCTTGAACTCCCCCACATAGCCCGCGAGTCCCTGCTCGCGCACGAGAAGACGGGGGTCGACCGCGGTCACCGCCGCCGCGGCGGCCTCGGGGTTCTCGGCGACCTGCGTGTCCTGCGGAGCCTTCGAGGTCTTGTCGGTACTCACTGGGAATCCTCCCCGTTCGCGCGCGCCGCACGGCGGGTCACCGCGTTGTCCGTGGCGCCGGTGATGGCGGAGATGATCTCCTCCTGCGAGGTGGTCTTCACCTCGAAGACGCCGTTGTTGCGGCCGAGGCGGAGCACCGCGACCTTGTCCGCCACGGCCTTCACATCGGCCATGTTGTGGCTGATGAGGATCACCGCGTGGCCGCGCTCCCGCAGCCGTTCGATCAGGTCGAGGACCTGGGCGGTCTGCTCGACACCGAGGGCCGCGGTGGGCTCGTCGAGGATGACCAGCTTGGGGTCGCCGAGCATCGAGCGGGCGATGGCCACGGTCTGGCGCTGGCCGCCGGAGAGCGAGGCGATCGGGATACGCACGCTCGGGATGCGGATCGACAAGGTGGTGAGCAGCTCGCGGGCGCGCCGCTCCATCTCGACCTCGTCGAGGACGCCGCGCCGCGTCAGCTCACGGCCGAGGAAGAGATTGCCGACGACGTCGATGTTGTCGCACAGCGCGAGGTCCTGATAGACCGTCGCGATGCCCAACTGCTGGGCGTCGTTGGGCTTGTTGATCTGGACGGTCTTGCCGTCCCATTCGATGGCGCCTTCATCGATGGGGTGCACGCCGGCGATCGTCTTGACCAGCGTGGACTTTCCGGCGCCGTTGTCGCCGACCAGGGCGACCACTTCACCGGCATGGACCTCAAGCTCTACGTCGGTGAGCGCCTGAACGGCACCGAACCGCTTGGAGACCCCGCGCAACGCCAGCACGGGCGTAGCGGACACGTGAACCATCTCCTTCGCCGCCTGACCCGGCGGAAGGTTGTGCAAAGTATGGGGGAAGTGTTCCCCTCCGGCGCCCCGCCAGTAGCTTGCGGGGCTGGTGAACGCGGGGCGCCGGAGGGGAGTTTCGGTGCGACAGGGCGAACGCCGCCTGTCGGAGCACCCGTCCCGTACGGGAATTCAATGGCGAAGTCCCGTACGGGGGAAGGGGCTTGGACCGGTTACTTCAGACCGATCTTGTCGCAGTCCTTCTTGTACTGCGCGGTGCAGATGTCGGCGGTGGTGTAGATGCCGTCCTTGAGGACCGTGTCCTTGATGTTCTCCTTGGTCAGCGCGATGACCGGGACCAGGACGGAGGGCACCTGCTTGACGGTCGGGCTGTCGACCTTGTCCTTGGCGATCGAGTCCAGCGACTTGCCCTGGGCGAGGAGGACGGCCATCTCCGCGGCGACCTCCGCCTCCTTCGGGTACGGCTTGTAGACGCTCATGAACTGCTCACCGGTGACGATGCGCTGCACGCCCGCGAGTTCGGCGTCCTGGCCGGTGACCGGGACACCGGAGATGCCCGCGGCCTTGAGGGCGGTGATGATGCCGCCGGCCATGCCGTCGTTGGCGGAGTAGACACCGACGATGTTCTTCTTGCCGATCGCCGAGATCGCCGCCTCCATGTTGGAGTTGGCGTTGTCCGGCGACCACTCCTTGGTGTCGTACTCGCGGCCGACCGTGACGTTGCCGTCGAGGACGGAGTGGGCACCCGTCTTGAACTGCTTGGCGTTGGGGTCGGTGGGCGAGCCGTTCATCATGACGATCTTGCCCTTCTTGGCGTCGCCGCCCAGGGCCTTGAGCAGGGCCGCGCCCTGCGTCTTGCCGACCTCGGTGTTGTCGAACGAGGTGTAGGCCTTGATCGGGCCTTCGGCCAGGCGGTCGTACGCGACGACCGGGATGCCCGCGTCATCGGCCTTCTTGATCGAGTTGGCGATCGCCTTGGAGTCGACGGCGTCGATGATCAGGACGTCGACCTTGCTCGTGATCATGGTGTCGACCTGCTGCGCCTGGAGGTTGGCGTCCTGCCGGGCGTTGTTGTACTCCAGCGTGGCCTTGTCGCCCGTCAGCTCCTTGATCTTCTTCTCGATCAGCGGCTTGTCGAACTTCTCGTACCGCGCGGTCTTGTTCTCCGGCAGCAGCAGGCCCACCTTGATAGCGTCACCCTTCTTCTTCGCGCTCGACGAAGAAGAAGAGTCGCCACCCGACTCCTTGGCGCTGCCACAGGCGGCCAGCGAGACGGCCATCGCACCCACGGCAACGGCAACGGCGGCACGACGCATACGCGTGTTCACTTCAGAAACCTCCCTGACGAGGCCGCGACGGTGCGGCCGAGGTGACAGGAAGTCAAGTCGGCCATACGTACGACGTCAAGAAGTAAATCCTTAACGAGATGGCAACGATGCCATCCGTTCTCTAAGTGAAGGCAGGGGGATTGGGAGACAGCGTCCCATCCAAAAGGGTCGAATCACCCATCTCGCTGAGCGCGAGAGCGAGTGCGCCGAGCACTTCCGCGCGGCCTCCGAGCGCGCCCGGCAGCACCGAGCAATGGCGGGCGGCGCTGGGGATCGCGTACCGCCCGACCGACTCGCGGATGGGGCCGAGCACCAGCTCGCCTGCCTCGGCAAGGTCTCCGCCGAGGACCACCCGGCTGGGGTTGAGCAGATTGCAGAGGTTGGCCACGCCGCTGCCGATGTGGCGGCCCACGTCGGCGATCACCCGGCGGCACCCCGGGTCGCCCTCCCGCGCCAGCCGGACGACGCCCTCCATGGTCAGATCCGGGCCGTGGCCGGGCTGGAGCAGCGGCAGGACGTACCCCGCCGCCGTGAACGTCTCCAGGCAGCCGCGGTTGCCGCAGCGGCAGACGGGACCGGACTCGTCCAGGGTGATGTGGCCGATCTCGCCGGCGGTGCCGCCGGGGCCTCGGTAGATCTTCCCGTCGATCACCAGCCCGGCGCCGACCCCGCTGGCGACCTTGATGTACGCGAGGTCCTTGACCCCTCGGCCGCTGCCCCAGACCAGCTCCCCGAGGGCGCCGAGGTTCGCGTCGTTGTCCACGTACGCCGGGACGCCGAGCCGTCTGTGCAGCTCCTCGGCGGGTCTGGTGCCGGACCAGCCCGGCAGGATCGCGGTGGAGCCCAGCGTGCCCGACTCGACGTCGATGGGTCCGGGCACGCCGAGGCCCACGCCCGCGACCTTGGAGCGGTCCACCCCGGTCGCCTGGATCAGCCGGTTGACCAGCTCTTCCGCGCGGTCGAAGCCCTGCTCGGCGGACGCGTCCACATCGAGCGGCTCGGACTCCTCGGCGAGCACCTGATGGGCGAGGTTGCCGACCGCGACCCGCAGATGGGTGTGCCCGAAGTCGACGCCGATCACGATCCCCGCGTCACCGCTGAGGGAGACGCTGCGCGCCCTGCGACCGCCCGCCGACGTGGGCGTGACCTCGACCGTTCCGCCGTCCTTCAGCTCCCGCACGATGTTGGAGACGGTCGCCGCGGACAGGCCCGTCGTTCTCGCGATCTCGGCCTGTGTGAGCGACCCGGCAAGGCGCACCGCACGGACGACGCGCTCGAGATTCGCCCGGTGCAGCGACGACTGCGACCCCGGAGTCTCCATCGACTCTCCACTCCTGCCCTCGGCCCGGCGGCCAGGAGGCCACCGGTGTGTCCCAGGCCACTTCCTCGGGGCCCGGGTCACGTACAAGTTGTGAACTCCAAAGTCCGCTGAACGGGTTACCGCAGTCAAGTCCTTGACGGAAATCGGGTGGCAGGCGGGGCGTGGATGGCCAGGACATGACGATGCCGCCCCCGTGGTTGAGGGGCGGCATCGGTGTCGTGCCTCGTTCAGTTCCCTTACGGCGGATCCTCGCGGCGCATCCCTTGCGGCGCTTGCCCCGCAGTGCCTTCGCGGGCTACTTCAGGGCTCCCGCGGTGAGCCCCTGGACCACCTGCCGCTGGAAGATGATGTACGCCGCCAGCACCGGCAGCATGGCCATCACCAGCCCCGCGAAGAGGCCGGACCAGTCGCCCTTGTAGCCCTGGCTGGCCGCGAGCTGGACCAGCCCCTGGGTGAGGACCCGTTTGTCCGGGTCCGTGTTCAGGACCGTCGGCAGCATGTACTGGTTCCACTGGCCCAGGAAGTTGAAGATCCCCACGCTGATCAGTCCCGGCTTCGCCATCGGAAGCATGATCTGGAAGAACGTCCGGGCGTGCGAGGCCCCGTCCACGAACGCGGCCTCGGCGACCGAGGTCGGCAGCGAGCGGAAGAACGCGGTCAGGAAGAAGACGGTGAACGGCAGCGAGTAGGCGATGTAGACGAGGATCAGGCCGTGGATCGTGTTCAGCAGGCCCATGTTGTTCACGACGTAGAACAGCGGGACCAGCGCCAGCATGATCGGGAAGCTCATGCCGGCGATGAACAGGTAGTAGATGAACCGGTTGCCCGGGAAGTCGAAGCGCGCCAGGACGTACGCGGCCATCGAGCCGAGCACCAGCGTGCCGATGAGCGAACCGCCCACCACCACCACGGTGTTGAGGAAGTAGCCGCTCATGTTGGCGTCGGTCCACGCCCGCGACCAGTTCTCGAAGTGCAGCGTGTCCGGCAGCGACCAGGGCGAGCTGAAGATCGAGTTGTCGTCCTTGAAGGACGTCAGCACCGCCCACAGCAGCGGCATGCCCACCATGAACGCCCACAGGACGAGCATGCCGTGCGAGAAGACGTTGAGGACGGCGCCGTCCCCCTTCCGCCGCGGCGCCCGGCCGGAAGCGGGGTCGGTCCTGGTCACGGTGGCGCCCGGTTCGGCCGGGCTCGGAGCGGGAGTCTCGGTTGTCTTCATGGTCAGTACTCCAGCCGCTCGCGCCGGCCCAGCTTCATCACGATCGCCGCGAACAGCAGCGTCACGACGAGCAGGGCGACACCGATCGTGGTTGCGTAGGCGGCCTGACCGTCGCGGAAGGCCTTCTGGTAGACGTACAGCACCAGGACGGTGGTCGAGTAGTCCGGACCGCCCGGCCCGGTCGTCATGATCTGTACGACCGCGAACGACTCCGCGCCCAGGGCCAGGATGCCCATGTACACCCAGCCGGACTGCACGGTGTCCCACAGCAGCGGCAGGGTGATCCTGAAGAACGTCGTGGCGCGCCCCGCCCCGTCGAGCAGCGCTGCCTCGTAGAGATCCGCCGGGATGGAGGCCATACCGGCGGAGAAGAGGACCACGAAGAAGCCGACCGTGGACCAGACGAGGACCGCCATCACGCACCACAGCGCGAGATTCGGGTCACCGAGGAACAGCGGCTGCACGCTGTCGAGTCCGATGCCGCGCAGCAGCGAGTTGATCGCCCCGGTGTCCGGGTTGTACGCGAACGCGAACAGCAGCGCCACGATGGCGATGGAGAGGACCTGGGGGAAGAAGTAGACGATCTTGTAGAAGGACGAGCCGCGCACGCCGGAGATCGCCGGGCCGCCCTTCCGCCGTCGGCCGCCCACGTTGATCATGAAGGAGAAGAACAGCGCCAGACCGATCGTCACCAGCGGCACCAACAGCGCGAAGAGCAGGCTGTGTTGAAGCGACTTCCAGAAGATGTCGTCGTGGAGCATCCTCGTGTAGTTGTCGAAGCCCACCATCTTGAAGTCCGGGCTCAGCCCGGTCCAGTCCGTGAACGAGTAGTAGATGGACTGGATGAAGGGCCATATGACGAAGATCGCGTACAGCCCGAGGGGGATGGTCAGGAACCCCACGATGAACCGGTACTTGCCGTGCTGCATTGCTACCGACCCCGATTTCGCCGTATCGCCGCCGACGCCGGCCGCGGGAACGGCCGACGTCGGCGGTGACGGATCCTCACTGGTGCTTGTAGTGCTTGACCGACGAGTCCTTGGCGGTCTCGTCGGCGAAGCCCTGGATCTTCTTGATCGTCTCGGCCGGAGTGAGGCGGCCGGCCATCATCTCGCCGAGACAGGCCACACCGATCTTCTCCTTCTCCAACTGCACGTACCAGTCCTGAAGGCGCGGGTTCAGGACGTTGTCCCCGGCCTTCTCCAGCGCGGCGGCACCGGACTTGAGACCCGGGGTGAGGTCGATGCCCGTGGTGCCGCCGTTGAACGCCGACAGCGACTTGACCTTGGCGGTGAAGTTCTTCGAGGACTCCTCGCTGAGCATGATGCGAAGCTGCTCCATGCCGCCCCCGGGGTTCTTCGCCTGGGCCGGGACGATGAAGGGCTCGCCACCGGAGGCCCAGATCGTGCCGAAGGGCAGCTTGTCGGAGGAGTCGATGCCCGAGGGCGCGGAGACGGCGAGGTCGAAGTCGGCCGGGATGACCTTCGCGGACTCGTTCTCCACCCAGGAGCCGTTCGGGAGGAACAGCGCCTCGCCCTTGGCCCAGGCGGTCTGCGACTGGATGTGGTCGAGACCGGGGGTGCCCTTGAGGATGTAGCCCTTCTGGTACAGCTCGTAGTACGCCTCGAGACAGACCTTGACCGCCGGGTGCTTCCAGGCGTTCGGCTCCAGGTTGTCGATGGCGTCGAGGACGTCGCGCCCGCCGACCTTGCCGATCATCGGGTACAGCGAGAAGGGGATGTAGTACGGGTACTTGCCCGCGTACGTCCAGCCGGCCATGCCCTTCTTCTTGGCCTTGGCGCAGACCTTGAGCATCTCGTCCCAGGTCTCGGGGTACTTCTCGTCGAGGGAGTCCAGGGCCTTCTGCGAGTACCAGACGCCGTAGACGTTGTAGGCGTAGTACAGGATCCAGACCGGGCTGCCGTCGAACTGGCCCATCTCGACGATGCCCGGCCGCAGTGTGTCGCGGACCTTCTTGTTCGGGTCGTCGTAGGACGGCGCGTCGAGGAGCGGGGTGAGGTCGGTCAGTTGCTTCTTGCCGACGAGGCCGCCCATGTCCATCTGGTCGGCGCCGGAGTTGTCGATGAGGTCCGGCGGGTTGCCCTGGTTGAACCGGGGCTGGAGGACGGTCCCGATCTTCTGGGTGGGGAAGAACTTGGTCTTCGCCTTGGGGAAGTTCGTCTGGTAGATCTTCACCGCGTCCTCGGCGTACTCCTTGCCGAGGCCGCCGTCGAAGAGCACGAACTCCATCTGTCCGGTCTCGTCCGCGCCCAGCGGGTTCTTCGCGGTCTTCTTGCCGGTCTTGGGCTTGTCGTCGCTGCCGCCGCCTCCGCTGCTGGCGCAGGCGGACAGGAAGCTCATCGTGGGCACGGAGACCAGGCCGAGTGCGGCGGACCGCTTGATGAGGTCGCGTCGGCCGACGCCCCCGGTGGTGGTGCTCTCATGGTGCTCGCCGGAAGTGGATCCCATGCTCAAGTCCTCGCCTTCTCCAGGACTCAGGCGGTGAACCGGATCCTCCCCGGCACCGCGATGATGGTGAAGCTCGGGTCGTGCATGAGGGATTCAGTGGGACGGCGCCGCAGCCGGTCGTGCTCGGCCGGTCGACCGTCTTCCGATTCCCCCCGGTCGTGCCTGCCCGCGACCGCCGTTCGGCTGGTGATGGCTGCCCGGACGCCGACAGGTATAGTCCACTTCACGTGAGCTGAGCAAGATCGAGCGCAAGGTTGGCTCCGCGCTTTTCGAAGTTGAGACCTCACGGAAACACGAAACGCCCGCGCGTCCCATCGAACGGGACATCCGCCGCATCGGGCTCGAATGGCACACTCAACACCGTGACATCACTGACCACTTGGTCCCTTTCGGATCCTTGCGCAGTCAAGGTGACAACGTTGTCTCACCCGTTATCCGCGCGGGGAGCCCGTTCGCGCAGGCACCGACCACGGGGCGGCCGGGCCTCCACCGCGCTCGTGGTCGCGGTCGCCTTCGCGCTGCTCGTGACGGCTCAGGGCGCGGCGGTGGCGACCACCACGCAACACGCCCCCTCCGCACAGGAGTTCGCATCCTCGTTCGAACCCGGTGATCCCGCGCCGACCTGGGTGGACACCCCCGACACCGCGGCGGACGGCGCGCGGCGGTCCTCCGGCGTGACCGACGGGCCCGGCACGGGCATGCGCTCGACGGTGGACCACGGCCCGAGCAACTCCCCCACCGCCAAGGCGAATGCGGGCTTCACGGGCAGGTACGCCCTGCGGTACGCGGGAGCGCACACGGCGCGCGGCCGGGCGTACGCGTACAACAAGATCTTCCACGTCGGTCTGCGCGTCGACCGCGACACCCGACTCTCGTACCGGGTCTTCCCGTCGATGGCGGACGGGGTCCGGGACTACGCGGCCACCTACGTCTCCGTCGACCTCGTCTTCACCGACGGCACCTCGCTCAGCCGCCTCGGCGCGGTCGACCAGCACGGCTTCCCGCTCAGTCCGCGGGGGCAGGGCGCGGCGAAGGTCCTGTCCGTCAACCAGTGGAACGACGTGGTCGCGCGGATCGGGTCGGTCGCGGCCGGGAAGACCGTGGACCGGATCCTGGTGGCCTACGACGCGCCGAAGGGACCGGCCAGGTTCCAGGGCTGGCTCGACGACCTCGCCCTGAAGACCGTACCGCCCGAGAAGCCGAAGGCGCATCTGTCCGACTACGCGCTGACGACGCGCGGCACCAACTCCAGCGGCACCTTCTCGCGCGGCAACACCCTCCCGGCGATGGCCCTGCCGCACGGCTTCACCTTCTGGACGCCGGTGACCGACGCATCCTCGCTGAGCTGGCTGTACGAGTACGCGCGGGGCAATGACGCCGCCAACCTGCCGAGAATCCAGGCGTTCGGCGCGAGCCATGAGCCGAGTCCGTGGATGGGCGACCGGCAGACGTTCCAGGTGATGCCGTCGGCCGCGTCGGGCACCCCGGACACCGGGCGCACCGCGCGGGCGCTGGCGTTCCGGCACGAGCGGGAGACCGCGCGTCCGTACTACTACGGGGTCACCTTCGAGAACGGCCTGCGGGCGGAGATGGCGCCGACCGACCACGCGGCGGTGCTGCGGTTCACCTATCCCGGCGACGACGCGAGCGTGCTCTTCGACAACGTGACGGCGCAGGGCGGGCTGACCCTCGACAAGGCGAGTGGGACCGTCACCGGCTTCTCGGACGTGAAGTCCCCCCTGTCGACGGGGGCGACCCGGCTGTTCGTCTACGGCGTGTTCGACGCGCCCGTGACGGACGGGGCCGCCTCGGGGGTGAAGGGGTATCTGCGGTTCAGGCCGGGCGCCGACCGCACGGTGACCCTCCGGCTCGCGACCTCGCTGATCAGCGTGGAGCAGGCGAAGGCCAATCTGCGCCAAGAGGCCCCGGACGGCACGTCGTTCGAGGCGGTGAAGGACCGGGCCCGGTGGGCCTGGGACGAGCTGCTTGGGAAGGTGGAGGTCGAGGGAGCGACGCCGGATCAGCTCACGACGTTGTACTCCTCGCTCTACCGGCTGTATCTGTACCCCAACTCGGGTTTCGAGAAGGTGGGTTCGGTGTACCGCTACGCGTCTCCCTTCTCCCCCATGACCGGTGCGGACACGCCCACGCACACCGGGGCGAAGGTCGTCGACGGCAAGGTGTACGTCAACAACGGCTTCTGGGACACCTATCGGACCACATGGCCCGCGTACGCGCTCCTGACGCCTAGTCAGGCAGGCGAACTGGCCGATGGTTTCGTCCAGCAGTACAAGGACGGCGGCTGGACCTCCCGTTGGTCCTCCCCCGGGTACGCCGACCTGATGACCGGCACGTCCTCGGACGTGGCGTTCGCGGACGCCTATGTCAAGGGTGTGCGGTTCGACGCGCGGGCCGCCTACGACGCGGCCGTGAAGAACGCGACGGTCGCGCCGCCCTCGTCCGGTGTCGGCCGCAAGGGCATGGTGACCTCACCGTTCCTCGGCTACACCACCACCGCTACCGGCGAGGGCCTGTCGTGGGCGATGGAGGGCTACATCAACGACTACGGCATCGCGAAGATGGGCCGGGCGCTGTACCGGGAGACCGGCACGAAGCGCTACGAGGAGGAGTCGGCGTACTTCCTGAACCGCGCCCGTGACTACGTCCGCCTCTTCGACACGAGGGTCGGCTTCTTCCAGGGCCGGGACGCCCGAGGTGCCTGGCGGCTGGACCCGGCGCACTACGACCCTCGGGTGTGGGGCGGCGACTACACGGAGACGAACGGCTGGGGCCTCGCCTTCACGGTCCCGCAGGACAGCCGGGGCCTGGCGAACCTGTACGGCGGGCGGGCGCGGCTCGCGGCCAAGCTCGACCGGTACTTCACCACGCCCGAGACGGCTGCGCCGCGGTTCGCGGGGTCGTACGGCCGTGTCATCCACGAGATGACGGAGGCGCGTGACGTCCGGATGGGCATGTACGGGCACTCCAACCAGCCCGCGCACCATGTGATCTACCTGTACGACGCGGTCGGGCAGCCGTGGAAGGCGCAGGCGAAGGTCCGCGAGGTCCTCTCCCGGCTGTACACCGGCAGCGAGATCGGGCAGGGATACCTCGGCGATGAGGACAACGGTGAACAGTCGGCGTGGTATCTGTTCTCGGCGCTGGGCTTCTATCCGTTGGTGATGGGCAGTGGTGAATACGCCGTCGGATCACCGTTGTTCACCAAGGCGACGGTGCATCTCGACAACGGCCGGGACCTCGTCGTCAACGCACCGAAGAACAGCGCGAAGAACGTGTACGTCCAGGGTCTCCGGGTCAACGGCACGGCGTGGACGTCGACTTCGCTGCCGCACGCGCTGCTCGCCCGGGGCGCGGTGCTGGACTTCGCCATGGGTCCGCGGCCGTCGGCCTGGGGCACGGGGAAGAACGCGGGGCCGGGCTCGATCACGCGGGACGACCGGGTGCCGTCGCCGCGTACGGACCAACTCCTGGGCACAGGACCCTTGTTCGACGACACATCGGCGACCGAGGCGAGCGTGACGAGCGTGGACCTGCCGGTGGGGGGCCGCACCAAGGCGGTGCAGTACACCCTGACGTCCCCGGCCGACCACACGCGGGCCCCGGCGGGCTGGCGGCTCACGGCCTCGGAGGACGGTACGCACTGGACGACGCTGGACCGGCGCGAGGGCCGGGCCTTCGCCTGGGACCGGCAGACGAGGGTGTTCTCGATCCCGCGCCCCGCCGCGCACACGCGCTATCGGCTGGTGCTGGACAAGGCGTCGACCTTGGCGGAGGTGGAACTGCTGGGCTGACGTGGGCGACGAACCGGCGGACGGCCGCGAGGTCACGCAAGGTCACTCGTGGGGGCGGTGTTGTCGGCGCCGGGACGCGCGAGGGCAACCCTGGTGCTCTCGTGGTCATCTAGCTAACGAACGCAATGGCCGGGGAGAGGGCGGGCTGTGCACGGTTCCGGTGCGGACGGTGGCCGCGAGAGGGGCACCGCCGGTTCCTGGTGGGCGCCCGCGGTGGCGAACCTTCTGATCGGCGCGGTGGCGATCGTTCCGGGCCTGTGTGTCCGATGGCTGTTGACCGGGCATGAACTGGCCCGCTGCGCCGAGCGGTTGGGCTGCAAGGAGCCCGCGGGCAACACCCTCGGCATGACGCTCGGCGCGGTGCTGGGCGGCGCGTTCGTCGTCGGGATGGTGCTGGTGGTGGATGTCCTCATACCGTGGCAGGAGGGCAGACGGCCGCATCTGTGGCTCGGCATGACGGCCCTGGTCCCCGCACCGTTCGCGATCGCCCAGGCCGCGGGGTGGATCTAGGGCCTGGTACGGCGAAGGGCCGCACCCCCGTGGGGATGCGGCCCTCAACTGCCCTGCCGGACCGCTTACTTGCGGATCAGGCTGCGCAGCACGTACTGCATGATGCCGCCGTTGCGGTAGTAGTCGGCCTCACCGGGGGTGTCGATGCGGACGACCGCGTCGAACTCGACGCCCGTGTCGGTGGTGACCTTGACCGTGCGCGGCGTGGTGCCCTCGTTCAGCTCGGTGACGCCGGAGAAGGAGAAGGTCTCCTCGCCGGTCAGGCCGAGGGAGTCGGCCGAGGCGCCCTCCGGGAACTGGAGCGGGAGCACGCCCATGCCGATGAGGTTCGAGCGGTGGATGCGCTCGTACGACTCGGCGATGACGGCCTTGACGCCGAGCAGCGCGGTGCCCTTCGCGGCCCAGTCGCGGGACGAGCCGGAGCCGTACTCCTTGCCGGCCAGGACGACCAGCGGGGTGTTCTGCGCGATGTAGTTGCGCGAGGCGTCGTAGATGAAGGAGACCGGACCGCCGTCCTGCGTGAAGTCGCGGGTGTAGCCGCCCTCGGTGCCCGGCGCGATCTGGTTGCGCAGACGGATGTTGGCGAACGTACCGCGGATCATCACCTCGTGGTTGCCGCGGCGGGAACCGTAGGAGTTGAAGTCGCGACGCTCGACGCCGTGCTCGGTGAGGTACTTGCCGGCCGGGGTGTCGGCCTTGATCGCACCGGCCGGGGAGATGTGGTCGGTGGTGACCGAGTCGCCCAGCTTGGCGAGGACACGGGCGCCCGCGATGTCCTGGACCGGCGCCGGCTCCATGGCCATGCCCTCGAAGTACGGGGGCTTGCGGACGTAGGTGGACTCCGCGTCCCACTCGAAGGTGTTGCCGGTCGGGATCGGCAGCGCCTGCCACTGGGCGTCGCCCGCGAAGACGTCCTGGTAGGACTTGTTGAACATGTCCTCGCCGATGGCGTTGGCGACGACATCGTTGACCTCGGCCTCCGAGGGCCAGATGTCCTTCAGGTAGACCGGGTTGCCGTCCTGGTCGGTGCCCAGCGCTTCCTTGGTGATGTCCATCTTCATGGAACCCGCGAGGGCGTACGCGACGACCAGCGGCGGGGAGGCCAGATAGTTCATCTTGACGTCGGGGTTGATACGGCCCTCGAAGTTCCGGTTGCCGGAGAGGACCGAAGTGACCGCGAGGTCGTGCTCGTTGACGGCCTTGGAGACCTCCTCCGGCAGCGGGCCGGAGTTGCCGATGCAGGTGGTGCAGCCGTAACCGACCAGGTTGAAGCCGACCTTGTCCAGGTACGGCGTCAGGCCCGCCTTGTCGAAGTAGTCCGTCACGACCTTCGAGCCCGGCGCGAGGGTGGTCTTGACCCACGGCTTGCGGGTCAGGCCCTTCTCGACCGCCTTCTTGGCCACCAGGGCGGCGGCGACCATGACGTACGGGTTCGACGTGTTGGTGCAGGACGTGATGGCGGCGACCGTCACCGCGCCGTGGTCCAGGGTGTAGGTCGTGCCGTCGGGGGCGGTGACCTGGACCGGGTTGGACGGCGTGCCGTTCGGGTGGAGGGCCGGGGCGTCGGAGGCCGGGAAGGACTCCACGCCCGCCTCGTCCACGGTGTCGACGTAGTTGCGGACGTCCAGCTTGAACTGCTCGGCGGCGTTGGCGAGGACGATGCGGTCCTGCGGGCGCTTCGGGCCGGCGATCGAGGGCACGACGGTGGACAGGTCCAGCTCGAGCTTCTCGGAGAAGTCGGGCTCGGCCTTCGGGTCCAGCCAGAGGCCCTGCTCCTTGGCGTAGGCCTCGACCAGGGCGACCTGCTGCTCGCTGCGGCCCGTCAGGCGCAGGTAGTTCAGGGTCTCACCGTCGATCGGGAAGATCGCGGCGGTGGAGCCGAACTCCGGCGACATGTTGCCGATGGTGGCGCGGTTGGCCAGCGAGGTGGCGGCGACGCCCTCGCCGTAGAACTCGACGAACTTGCCGACGACACCGTGCTTGCGGAGCATCTCGGTGATGGTCAGCACGAGGTCGGTGGCGGTGGTGCCGGGCTGCAGCTCGCCGGTGAGCTTGAAGCCGACGACGCGCGGGATGAGCATGGAGACCGGCTGGCCGAGCATCGCGGCCTCGGCCTCGATGCCGCCGACGCCCCAGCCGAGGACGCCGAGGCCGTTGACCATGGTGGTGTGGGAGTCGGTGCCGACGAGGGTGTCGGGGTACGCCTGACCACCCCGGACCATGACGGTACGGGCCAGGTGCTCGATGTTCACCTGGTGGACGATGCCGGTGCCCGGCGGGACGACCTTGAAGTCGTCGAACGCGGTCTGGCCCCAGCGCAGGAACTGGTAGCGCTCGCGGTTGCGGCCGTACTCCAGGTCGACGTTCTGCTTGAAGGCCTCGCTGGTGCCGAACTTGTCCGCGATGACGGAGTGGTCGATGACCATCTCGGCCGGGGAGAGCGGGTTGATCTTCGCCGGGTCGCCGCCGAGCGCCGCGACGGCCTCACGCATGGTGGCGAGGTCCACGACACAGGGCACGCCGGTGAAGTCCTGCATGATCACGCGGGCCGGCGTGAACTGGATCTCCTGCGACGGCTGGGCCTGGGAGTCCCAGTTGCCGAGAGCGCGGATGTGGTCGGCGGTGATGTTCGCGCCGTCCTCGGTGCGGAGCAGGTTCTCCAGCAGAACCTTGAGGCTGTACGGCAGGCGGGCCGAGCCCTCCACCTTGTCCAGCCGGAAGATCTCGTACGACTCGTCGCCCACCTGCAGCGTGCTGCGGGCGTCGAAGCTGTTCGCCGACACGACAGTCTCCTTCATTGATGTGCGCGTACCACCGCAATCCTGCCGCCACGCGTCTCGGTCGACCCGCTGAGGTAAGGCTAAGTTAGGCAGCCCTTACCGGAATGGCGACGGCGGTGCCTTCGGCAGATATCTCGATGTCGAGATAACTCTAGTACATAGGTGCGGGATGGTCATGCCGGACGCCCTTCGCGCCCACCTCTTTCCGGATTGCCGGAACGTCCGGACAGCGCCGGAGGCGGCTGCTAGAACGTGAAGATGACTCAGACACCTCCATTCGAGGAACTCCTGTCCCAGATCGAGGAACGCTCCGCCGCGCTGCTCCAGGTCTGTGACTCCGCCGACGATCTCGGCTCAGCCGTTCCCAGTTGTCCGGGCTGGTCGTTACGGGACCTGCTGGTGCATCTCACGCAGGCGCAGCGCTTCTGGACCGCCGTCGTCCAGGCCGGGCCGAGCGAGCAGCCGCCGGGGGCACCCGAGCGCTCCGCGGAGTTGGCCGCGGCGACCGAGGCGTTCGTCGGTGCGCTGCGCGAGGCCGGGCCCGAGGCGGGGTGCTGGGGCTGGTGGGCCGCTTCCGGGGCACCCGTGACGGTCGGTGTGGCCGCCCGCCGCCAGGTCTACGAGGCCGCCGTCCACGCCTACGACGCCCAGCTCGCCGTGGGCAGCCCGCAGCCGGTCCCCTCGGCGATCGCGGTGGACGGCATCGACGAGTTCCTCACCGTGCTCCTCGGCGCCTGCGGCCCCTGGCCGCACGACCCCGTCCGTATCGCCCTGCACACCACCGAGGGCCCCTCCTGGCTGCTCGACCTCGGCCCCACCGGCGCCCGCGTGCTCGACAGCCCGGCGACCGCCGACGCGTCGCTCCACGGCTCCGCGAGCGACGTACTCCTCACGCTCTACGGCCGCCTCCCGCTGGCCGGCCTGCGCACCGAGGGCGCCGACACCATCCTCCAACACCTCCTCGACTGGCCGCCGCTGAGCCAAGCCGCCGACTGAGCCGCTGGTCGAGCCGTTCGTTGAGCCGTTGGAGTGCGCGTCCCTGAGGGTCGGTCACCCGAATGGACCCCCTCAGGAGGTGCCATCTCATATCTGAGATAGCCTCAACCTCATGTCAGACGACTACCTCGTACGTATCGGCAAGCTCATCCGTGACGCCCGCCAGCACCGTGGCTGGACACAGGCACAGCTCGCCGAGGCGCTCGGCACCAGCCAGAGCGCCGTCAATCGCATCGAGCGCGGCAACCAGAACATCAGCCTTGAGATGATCGCCCGCATCGGCGGGGCGCTGGACAGCGAGATCATCTCCTTGGGCTACGCGGGCCCCATGCATCTGCGCGTGGTCGGCGGCCGTCGGCTCTCCGGCGCCATCGACGTGAAGACGAGCAAGAACGCCTGCGTGGCCCTGCTGTGCGCCACCCTGCTCAACAAGGGGCGTACGGTCCTGCGCCGGGTCGCCCGCATCGAGGAGGTCTACCGCCTGCTGGAGGTGCTCGGGTCGATCGGCGTACGGACCCGGTGGATCAACGACGGCGTCGACCTGGAGATCCTGCCGGGCGCCGACCTCGATCTGGACGCCATCGACGCCGAGGCCGCCCGCCGCACGCGCTCGATCATCATGTTCCTCGGCCCGCTGCTGCACCGCGTGGACCGCTTCAGGCTCCCGTACGCGGGCGGCTGCGACCTCGGGACGCGCACCATCGAGCCGCACATGATCGCGCTGCGCCGGTTCGGCCTCGACGTGACCGCCACCGAGGGTCAGTACCACGCCGTGGTGGACCGGTCTGTCTCCCCCGGCCGCCCGATCGTGCTGACCGAACGCGGCGACACCGTGACCGAGAACGCGCTGCTGGCCGCCGCCCGCCACGACGGCGTCACGGTCATCCGCAACGCGTCCTCCAACTACATGGTCCAGGACCTCTGCTTCTTCCTGGAGGCCCTCGGCGTCAAGGTGGAGGGCATCGGCACCACCACACTCACCGTGCACGGCGTACCGAACATCGACGTCGACGTCGACTACTCCCCCTCGGAGGACCCGGTCGAGGCGATGAGCCTGCTGGCCGCCGCGGTCGTCACCGAGTCGGAGCTGACGGTGCGCCGGGTGCCGATCGAGTTCCTGGAGATCGAGCTGGCGGTGCTGGAGGAGATGGGGCTCGACCACGACCGCTCCTCCGAGTACGTAGCCGACAACGGCCGTACGCGCCTGGTGGACCTGACCGTGCGGCCCTCCAAGCTGGAGGCTCCGATCGACAAGATCCACCCGATGCCGTTCCCCGGCCTGAACATCGACAACGTCCCGTTCTTCGCGGCCATCGCGGCCACCGCGCAGGGCAAGACGCTGATCCACGACTGGGTCTACGACAACCGGGCCATCTACCTGACCGACCTGAACCGGCTCGGCGGACGCCTCCAACTCCTCGACCCCCACCGGGTGTTGGTCGAGGGCCCGACCCGCTGGCGCGCCGCCGAGATGATGTGCCCGCCCGCGCTGCGCCCGGCGGTGGTCGTCCTGCTGGCGATGATGGCGGCCCCGGGCACGTCGGTACTGCGGAACGTGTACGTCATCAACCGCGGCTACGAGGACCTGGCCGAGCGACTCAACTCGGTGGGGGCGCAGATCGAGATCTTCAGGGACATCTGACACTCCTCGTCGGCGGCACCGCCGCCCCCTCCGACTCGTTCAGGTGTGTTCGGTGTGCCCGTTCGGGTACACCGAACGGCGCGGGAACACATTTGGAGTGAGGGGCGCCGCGGCTTCGCGGCGCCCCTCACTCCCTTGTGCCGGTTCCTGTGCGGAGGTGATCAGGTGCCGGCGGGCTGGGACTCGGTCATGTCCTGGGGCTCCCCGGCGGATCCGGCCGCACCCGATTCCTGGGGCGCGGCCTTCGGGATGAGGAAGAACGAGAGGGTCATCATCACGGTGGCTGCGACGGGCACCCACTTGATGTCGGCGAACCCGACGATGGCTCCACCGATCGCGCCGGCCACGCCGGTACCCAGGTAGAGACCGGAGATGTTGAGCGCCAACGCGGTCATCCCGACCTGGGGTCCGGCCGCGCCCATGATGCTGCCCTGGATGGGCGGGTTGAGCCCCCAGGCCCAGACGGCCCAGAAGGCGATGACGACTCCCAGCACGATCGGGTTACCGATGCCGCTGAACACCAGCAGCGCGGCAAGCGCCAGCCCGATGACATGCCCCCCGATGACCAGCTTCAGGCCCGTCCGCGGCCCCCTGGCATCGATCGCGCGACCGGCCAGCAGCGCGCCCGCGAGACCGGCGACGCCCACGATGAAGAGCATGACGGACAGCATGTGGTAGGACCCGTGCGCCACCTCCGTGGTGTAGGCCCCAAGGTAGGTGTAGAACATCAGACCACCGCTGGCCGCCAGGAAGGTGACCATCACGAGTCGGAGAACCGCGGCGTTACGCAACGGGCTGAGCCGTTCCTTGAGCGGCGCGGAGTTGCTTCCGGGGATGTTCGGTGCCGTGACGAGGAGGCCGAGGGCAGCGATCGCCCCGACACCGGCGATCAGCCAGAAGGTCGCCCGCCAGCCGAAAGCACCGCCCAGCCACGAACCGAGCGGAACTCCCGTGAACAGGGCGGCCGTCATACCCGAGGTGACGACACCGAGGTATCGGCCCTGCATGCCCTCCGGGGCGCCCATGGCCGTCGTGGTGAAGGCCGCGGAAGTGACGATGGCCGCGGCGAGACCGGCGAAGACGCGGGCCCCCATGAGGATCCAGTAACCGGGGGCAAGGGCGGCGACCACGTTGGCCACCACGAAGCACAGGAGCCCGACGATCATGACACTGCGTTTGGGGAAGCGCTCGCAGACGACTGCCAGCGTCGGTGCGCCCAGCGCGTAGACCACGGCGAAGACCGTCACCAACTGCCCAGCGGCGGAGAGGCTGACGTCGAGGTCGGCGGCGATCGTCTTGAGTACACCGGCGATGATGAATTCATCGGTGGCTGTGGCCAAGAGAGTCAAGAACAACACGAACAGCCAACTCGGCAGTCTTTGCTTCATGGTTGTGAATCCTCCGCCTTACCCGCTGAAATCCGCACCGGAGCACCCATGCCGCGCCCCCGTGCTCATCTCGATTGCGTGTTCCGAAATGAGTCGGCCGAATTCACGGCCGACATGGTGATGCCCGCAGGAATGCACGCTAGGTGGTTACACTGGTGTCAAGGTCAAGCCGGACCGCGGCAGCACGTGCTTCCGTGACATGGGCGAAGCGGCTCAACGCCGGGGTGCAGGGTGGCACAGCAAGGCCGAAGTGCCTGGTCAGCGAGGTATTGAAGCGCTGTTCACAACGGTTCCCGGACCCTCCCGACTGATTCCGCATCCGGGCCCGCTCCGCCTTCTCCGGCGTCCCCGCGTCACACCCGACCGACAGTCGCCGCCCTCGGCCCCGGCCGCTCGACGTCCGGTTACTTCTCGATTCCAGGCCACCCAACGCCCACCTGATTCACGGAAGTTGACAGCAAGACGTCCGGGTGATCAGGTATATGTCCTGGCAGCGAAAGTTCTTCTTTCGCGATGAAGGCAGTCACGATTCATATCCACCTCGCACGCCTGCATTCGAAATGACGCGCAGCGAGAAGGGAAGTCGACATGAACAGTGCCCACGACGTCATCACCGCTCCACCCCGTCCACGCACCAAGGCCCCGTCATTGATCGTTCCCCTGGTCGGTGGCGGCACGTGAAACCTCACCGAGCAAAGTCCCCGGAACTTCACGGTGATCGTCTTCTACCGGGGCCTGCACTGCCCCGCTTGCCGGGGCCAGTTGAACCAGATGGAGCAGCGCTTCGACGACCTCCAGGCCCTCGGAGTCGACCCGGTGGCCATCAGCGCCGATTCACGGGAGCGCGCCGAGCGCGCCCGGACCGAGTGGGGCCTCACGAAGGTACCGGTGGGGTACGACCTGCCGGTGTCGGTCATGCGCGACTGGGGCCTGTTCGTGTCCGGGTCCGCGAACGACCAGGAGCCGGAGCGCTTCAACGAGCCTGGCCTGTTCCTGGTCAAGCCGGACCAGGAGCTGTACTACGCGTCCATCCTCAACATGCCGTTCGGTCGGCCACCGCTGGACGAGCTGATCGGGGGCATGGCCTTCGTACTCGACCGGGCGTACCCCGCCCGCGGTGGTGTCTGACGCTTCACCGCCTCGTAGCGGCGCGCCTCCGTGGCATCCGGTGTCGGCAGTCGGCACCCGCCACGGAGGCAAGCAGTGGACACGGTCTCTCAGACCCCTTGGGCCTGCTTCAGCAGGGCGGCGAAGTCGCCGGCGCCCGAGTGCGTGCGGAGCATGGCGATTCTTTCGGTCAGCTCCTCACGGTGGCGCTGCAACAACGCCGCCTTCTCGTCGATCACGGCCAGCCTCTCCTCGTACATGGCAATCGCGTGGTCGGCGTTCTCGCAGGACATGAAGTCGATCACGTCCATGGACAGACAGGGGGCGACTCGCTGAATGTCGTCGACGGTCAATCCCGCCTGTAGCAGCCCTTGGACGTTGAGCACGGCGTTGACCGCGTCCTCGCTGTACTCCCGCCATCCCTTGTCGGTCCGGTGCGCGTGCAGCAGCCCCTTCTGCTCGTAATATCGGATGGACCGGCGGCTCACGCCAGTGCGCTCGGACAACTCCCCGATCTGCACGACCTCTCCATTCACACCGAAGGACTGGATCCTGGACGCAACGCCATGGTCCGCTGTGTCTGCCGCAATCGGCAACGGGACGACGTGCGTTCCGTGATGCCATGGACCCGTACCGGGACGTCCGCGTGATCGCCCTCGACCGCACATGGTAGCCACCTCGTCACCGACCTCGTGGGTTTCGGGCGTCATCCCCAGGGCGGGCAGCCCAGGGCAGCCCTTCGGTCGAGGCACAATCGTCCCGTGGTACGTCGAAGCCAGACCAGCAACCCTCGTTCGGCCGTTGTCCTGACCTCGGGTACGGGTTGGGGTACCCGTGCCGCGTCTCAGCGACGGAGCAGCGGGGCCGAGTCACCCATACCCCGGCGGCAGCCCGGGAAGATCAAGGCGTTGCAGCAGACCATCGAAGTGGCCCGCACAGCGATCAACGCCAAGCGCTGGCATGCGGCGCGTTACGCGCTCAGCCGGGCTCGGGCCCTCGCCAACGCCCTCCCCGCCGACGTGGCTGTCCAGGAACGCGAGCAACTCTCAGCGCTCCGCGAGAAGTTCGCGGCTCGTAACACGACGGCCGCGAAGAACGCCAGGCAGGCGAAGTCGACGCCGGCCGGGCGGGTGGGCGGCAAGACGCCTGCCCCGAGGAAGTCCACGGCGAAGAACACGACGCAGAAGCCGAAGCCCGCACCCGTCCGCGACCTCGGTGACCGTTTCATCAACCGCGCGTCCCTCGGCTACGGTCCTACGGACGAGACGAAGAGCCCCCGAACGCGGTGAAGGCGTGCCGTCCGCCGCTCCGACACCGGGCACAGCGGACGGCACATCCTCAAGCCACTCAGCGCTCCGCCGCGAACCGCACGAACCGGCCCCAGCCTTCACGGCCCATCGTGAAGGCCGGGCGCCTCACGTCCTTGGAGTCCCGTACGTGAACGGCCTGTTCAGCGATCGCCACCTCCACGCAGCTGTCGCCCTGGCTGCCGCTGTAGCTGGACTTGGACCAGGCGAGTTCCGGCGTGCCGCTGCTCATAGCTCTCCTCGCAGTCGCTCAGCGCTCTGACGCGAACCGCACGAACCGGCCCCAACCTTCGCGACCCACGACGAAGGCCGGGCGCCTCACGTCCTTGGAGTCCCGCACATGAACAGCCTGTTCAGCGATCGCTACCTCCACACAGTCATCGCCCTGAGTACCGCTGTAGCTGGACTTGAACCAGGCGAGTTCCGGCGTGCCGCTGCTCATAGCTCTCCTCGCAGTCGCTCCAACAGGTCCCTGGACTCCTTCGGATTCAGGGCCTGTGAGCGCAGTGTGTCATAGCGTCGACAGAGCAGGCTCATCTCTTTCGGGTCGGAGATCAGTCGTCCGTTCTGCTGCCCTTCGGAGTACCCAAGTCGCCGCCCCTCCGAGGTCTCCAAGATTCGCACGGGCCCGTCCAGGCAGCCATGGAACTCCAGCTCCAGCGGGACCACTTGAAGCGTGATGTTGCGTGGCGCGGTGACCTCAAGCACATGGTCCAGCATGTTCAACTGCACCTGTGAACCTCCGAGCCGCCGCCGGAAGACCGACTCCTCCACGATGAACCCGAACGGCACGGTCGGCCGATCCCGCATCATCGCCTGCCGCTGCAACCGCGCGGCCAACTGCGCCTCCGTCTGCTCGTCGGTCAGCAGCGGAATGCTGTTGTCGAACACCGCCCGCGCATACGCCTCCGACTGCAACAGCCCCGGCACCAGCCTGCACTCGTACGTACACAGGCCCACCGCTTCCCGTTCCAGCCTCGCCCACTGGCGGAACCAAGCCGCGAGACCCACCTCGCTTCGGCTCAGGAACCGGGCGGCCTTGCGCAGCGCACCCGTGTTGCCGAGCGCTCCCTCCGCGCGGTCCACGAAGGCGTCGTCCGGCATTCGGCGGCCCAACTCCACCGACTCCACGATGTGTTTGGAGAACTGGACGAGAGCAGCCAGCTCGGCGCGGCTGAGCCCAGCGTGCTCCCGCAGCGCCTGGACCACCGCGCCGAACGTGCGCAGACTGTCCGATGGATGAGGCTCCCGCTCCCACTCGACCTCACCCGCGCCCCCTTCGACGTTGCCCATCCGCCGCCCCTCTCCTCGTACCGCGCCGCGGCAGCCCCTTGCGCCGCTCCCTACACACAACTCAGCGTGACGCAGCCGTCCGCGTACTGTCCACTCTTCGTGCCCGTACGCTGACTCACCGTACGAGGCGCGCCGCTCGCCCTCACCCGTGCGCGACCGCCACGCTGACCCCATGAACCAAGCGTTTCCCCAAGTCAGCGCGCCTGAACGCATGTTCACGCAGCTACTGTCCTCCACGCGGCGCGGCGCCCGACTCGCCCGGCTTCTCAGCGTCACCGAACTGCGGTTCTGGGATGCCCCGCAAGACCTCACGGAGCGCGCCGAGTTCGTCGTCGGTGAACTCGCCTCCAACGCCGTGCTCCACGGCCGCGTGCCCGGCCGCAGCTTCCGGCTCACACTCGTCTTCGACCCGGCGGCCGGTCGCCTCCGTATCGAGGTCACCGACGCCCGCGGGGACCGGTATCCGCGGATCCCCGCGATGGACGCGGAACTTGACGCGCTGCACTGCGGCGGGCGTGGCCTGTCGTTGGTGGCCGCTCTCGTCGACCACTGGGACACCGCCCCCTACCCGCCCAGCGGCAAGACCGTCCGGGCGGTGCTCTCCACGTCGACGCCCAACGGCTGACGAGAACGGCGTTGCCTCCGAAGTGGCGGTGCGGAAGACTCGACCGGGTGCGTGATCATCTGGAGGCTTCCGCGGGCTTGTGGCTGCGTCGCTGGTCGGCCGCGGACGCGCCGTCGGTGTTGGCCGCGTTCGCGGAGCCGTTGATGGAGCGTCAGGCGCGTGAGCCCGTGGTCTCGTTGGAGGCAGCCGAGCGGTGGCTCGCGGGCCAGGCCGAGCAGTGGGGCTCGGGTACCGCCTTCGCCTTCGCGGTGGTCGATGCCGCGGACAGCGTGGTGGGCAATGTCGCGGTCCGGGTCACGGACCGGCGGCATCGGACCGGGTGGGTGTCGTACTGGACTACGGCGTCGGCCCGCGGCCAGGGTGTCGCGTCACACGCGTCCCGGGCGCTGGCGCGTTGGGCCTTCGACGAACTCGACTTGTTCCGGCTGGAGTTGGCCCATCGGGTCGACAACCCGGCGTCCTGCAAGGTGGCCAGGGCGGCCGGGTTCGCCGTGGAGGGCGTCGAGCGGCGGAGGTTGGAGTACGACGGCGTGCGCTACGACGTCGAGCGTCATGCGCGGCTGGCGACCGACGACGAGCCCCCGTGTGAGAGGTCGTCGCGCGCGTGATCCGGCGGCCCGGCGCTCCCGACACGCCACGCGCGGCGGGGAGTTCACAGGAGTGCCGGGGCCGTTCGCCGTACGGGGTCAGCGTCTGACCAGGGTGATGGTCTTTCGCTGGACCGCGTGGAAGTGGGGCAGGGGCAGTCCGTGGCCGCTCAGTTCCATCAAGGTGGCCTCCACATAGGCCCGGCCCAGGTGGTACACGCCTTCGTTGCGCTCCGAGTTGGCCCAGCGGTGCCAGGTGCCGTCGCAGATCGCCATGGTGCCGCCGATGCCGTGGCGTACGCGGGGGTCGCGCTGGGAGATCGAGGAGGCGATGAAGGTGGGACCGGTGCTGTGCCGACAGCGGTAGCTGCCGGAGAGGGTCAGCACGCCGTAGCGGGTGAGACGTCCGGTCGAGTCGATCGTCAGCCTGTCGTACGAGCCGGAGGTGGCGCCCGCGGCGGGGGCGGCGGACAGCAGCAGGGTGGCCGCGACGGCCGCGCCGAGGGCATGGCGCAAGGACATGGGAGTACCTCCTGGTGTGGGGAATTCCCACAGGTACCGGGAGGTCGGGCGCGGAGGTGTGATCGTCACCCCTTCGGTGGCGAGTTGGGGTCCGGCTTCCGTACGAGGGGGCTACGGGTTCCGCACGAGGGGGTTACGGGAGGACCGCGAATCCGTCGAGTTCCACCAAGGCTTCCTCGTCCCAGAGGCGGGTGATGCCGACGACGGCCATCGCGGGGTAGTCACGGCCCGCCAACCTCCGCCAAACGGCGCCGAGTTCGGGCGCGTGGGTACGGTAGTCGGCCACGTCGGTGGCGTAGACGGTGACGCGGGCGAGGTCGGCGGGGGTGCCGCCCGCGGCGCGCAGGGCGTCGAGCAGGTTGGTCAGGGCCCGTTCGAACTGCTCCGGCAGGGTGGCGCCGACCACCTTGCCGTCCGCGTCGAGCGCGGTCTGGCCCGCCAGGAACACCACCCGCGACCCGGTGGCGACGACGGCGTGACTGAAGCCCGACGGCCGGGACAGCGTGGGCGGGTCGACGCGCGAGAGGACGGGTCGGTCGGTGCGTTCGGTGGTCACGATGCCTCCACGGTGGCGTACAACTCCTTGGCGATGATGCCGCGTTGGACCTCGCTCGCGCCCTCGTAGATCCGAGGTGCGCGTACCTCTCGGTAGAGGTGTTCCAGGAGGTGGCCGCGGCGCAGGGCGCGGGCGCCGTGCAACTGGACGGCGGTGTCGACGACATACTGCGCCGTCTCGGTCGCCAGCAGCTTCGCCATGGCGGCGCGGCGCGGGACGTCCGGGGCCTGCGCGTCGTACGCCGTCGCCGCCGCGTAGACCATGAGGCGGGCCGCCTCGGTGCGCAGGGCCATCTCGGCGACCTGGTGGGAGACGGTCTGGAGGTCCTTGAGCGCGCCGCCGAACGCCTGTCGGCGTGTGGTGTGGGCGAGGGTCGCGTCCAGGGCGGCCTGTGCCATGCCCACGGCGAAGGCGCCGACGCTGGGGCGGAAGAGGTTGAGGGTGCCCATGGCGACACGGAAGCCGCGGTCGGGCTCGCCGAGGAGGTCGTCCGTCGTGACGGGTACGGCGTCGAAGGCGAGGGCGCCGATGGGGTGCGGCGAGAGCATGTCCAGCGCGGTGCCGGTCAGGCCCGTGCGATCGGCGGGCACCAGGAAGGCGGTCACGCCGCGGGAACCCGCGCCGGGGGTGGTGCGCGCGAAGACGGTGTAGAAGTCGGCCTCGGGGGCGTTGGAGATCCAGCACTTCTCACCGGTGAGCCGCCAGCCCCGACGACCGTCGCGCTCGGCACGCACCGAGCTCTCGCCATGGCGTACCGGGCCGTCGCCCTCGCCCGTCGTCCCCCCTCCGTCCGGCTCCGCCCGCAACGCGAGTGCCCCCGCGTCCGAGCCCGCGTCCGGTTCCGTCAGGGCGAAGGCGGCCACCGTGGAACCGTCGCGGACGCCGGGGAGCCAGCGGTCGCGCTGGGCCCCGGTGCCGTACGCGTGCACGGGGTACGCGCCCAGGCCCTGGAGGGCGAGCGCCGTCTCCGCCTCCGTGCAGGCGTACGCGAGGGACTCCCGCATCAGGCACAGGTCGAGCGCGCCGGAGGTGAACAGCCGCTCCAGCAGCCCGAGTCGGCCGAGTTCGCTGACGAGCGCGCGGTTGACGCGGCCAGGCTCGCCCTTCTCCGCGAGCGGGCGCAGCCGCTCCTCGGCCGCCGCGCGCAGTTCGGCGCGCCAGGCGGTGCGCGCCGGGTCGAGTGAGAATGCGCTCATGGCCGGTCCCCTCTCCCTGACGGCGCACCGGGGGCGCCGGGCGCCGGGCTGTTCCTCCGACCGTATCGCGAAGCATTGACTGTCGTCACCAACACGATACGCTCGATGCGCGAGCCCACCACGACAAGGGGGCGAACCGCCATGGACCCGAGGGACGCCACAAGCGCCACCAGTCCTACAAGCGCCACCAGTCCCACCAGCGCCACGGACACCGCGGACCCCGCGCCGGCACCGACGTCGGCCGAGGCCACCCGCACCGCCCACGTCGACACCTTCGCGCGCGACCACCTCCCGCCCCCCGAACTGTGGCCCGAGCTGCGCTTCGACCTGCCCGAGCTGCGCTACCCCGAACGGCTGAACGCCGCCGTCGAACTGCTCGCCCGCACTGCCCCCGAGCGCCCCGCCTTCCGTACCGCGGACGGCGAGGTGTGGACGTACGGACAGCTCCGCGCCCGGGTCGACCGGATCGCCCACGCGCTCACCTCCCACCTCGGCGTCGTGCCGGGCAACCGGGTCCTGCTGCGGGGACCCACCACCCCGCGGTTGGCGGCGTGCTGGCTCGCGGTGCTGAAGGCGGGCGCGGTCGCCGTCACCGTGCTGGCCCAGCAGCGCGCGCACGAGTTGCGCACGATGTGCGAGATCGCCCGGGTGAGCCACGCCCTGTGCGACGCGCGCGTGGCCGACGACCTGGTGAAGGCCGACGTCCCCGGACTGCGTCTCACCACCTACGGCGGTGACGGCCCCGACGACCTGTCGCGGCTGCCCACGTCCGAGGAGCCGTACGCGCCCGTGGACACGGCGGCGGACGACGTGGCGCTGATCGCCTTCACCTCGGGCACCACGGGGCGCCCGAAGGGCTGTGTGCACTTCCACCGCGATCTGCTGGCCATCGCGGACACCTTCTCCCGCCATGTGCTCGGGCCGCGCCCCGACGACGTGTTCGCGGGCAGCCCGCCGCTCGGCTTCACCTTCGGGCTCGGCGGGCTCGTGATCTTCCCGCTGCGGGCCGGGGCCAGCGCCCTGCTGCTCGAACAGGCGGGCCCGCGGCAGTTGTTGCCCGCGATCGCCGCACACCGGGTCTCCGTACTGTTCACCGCGCCGACCGCGTACCGCGCGATGCTCGACGAGCTGGACGGGTACGACATCACCTCGCTGCGGCGCTGTGTGTCGGCCGGTGAGAACCTGCCCGCGGCGACCTGGCGCGCCTGGCACGAGCGCACCGGGCTGCGCGTCATCAACGGCATCGGCGCCACCGAGCTGCTGCACATCTTCATCTCCGCCGCGGACGGCCTGATCCGCCCCGGAACCACGGGAGTTCCGGTACCGGGATGGCAGGCGCGGATACAGGACGCCGACGGCAGACCTCTGCCCGACGGCGAACCCGGACTGCTCGCGGTGCGCGGCCCGGTCGGCTGCCGCTATCTCGCCGACCCGCGGCAACGGCAGTACGTGCGAGGCGGCTGGAACATCACCGGGGACACCTATGTCCGGGGCTCCGACGGCTACTTCCGCTATGTCGCACGCGCCGACGACATGATCATCTCGGCGGGCTACAACATCGCCGGACCCGAGGTCGAGGACGCCCTCCTGCGCCACCCCGACGTCATCGAGACGGCGGTCGTCGGACGGCCCGACCCGACACGTGGGCAGATCGCGGTGGCGTACACCGTCCTCCGGGCGGGCGCGTCCCGTGACCCGGAGGCCTTACGGGCCTTCCTGCTCGCGGAGTTGGCGCCCTACAAGTGCCCCCGCGAGTTCCTCTTCGTGGACGCGCTGCCGCGCACCGCGACGGGCAAGCTCCAACGGTTCCGGCTGCGCATGGAAGAGAGCGCGGACGAGAGCACGGTCGAGAGCACGGACGTCAAGTCGGCACCCGCGGACGGTGATGGCTGACGCGGACGATCTAGAGTGATCAACGTGTCCGATCAGCACGCTCCCCGGTCCCTCATCGTCACCTTCTACGGCGCGTACGGCCGTTTCGTCCCCGGCCCGGTTCCGGTGGCCGAGCTGATCCGGCTGCTCGCCGCGGTCGGCGTCGACGCGCCCTCCGTCCGCTCGTCGGTGTCACGGCTCAAGCGGCGCGGACTGCTCGTACCGGAGCGCACCGCGACGGGCGCGGCCGGGTACGCGCTGTCCCCGGACGCCCGGCAGTTGCTGGAGGACGGCGACCGGCGCGTGTACGCGACGACGTCCCCGAAGGACGAGGGCTGGGTGCTCGCGGTGTTCTCGGTACCGGAGACGCAGCGGCAGAAGCGGCATCTGCTGCGCTCCCGGCTCGCCGGGCTCGGCTTCGGAACGGCGGCCCCCGGGGTGTGGATCGCCCCGGCCCGGCTCTACGAGGAGACCCGGCACACGCTGACGCGGCTGGATCTCGACCCCTATGTGGACTTCTTCCGCGGTGAGCACCTCGGCTTCGCACCGACCGCGCAGGCCGTGGCCCGCTGGTGGGACCTGAACGCGCTCGCCGAACAGCACGAGGCCTTCCTCGACCACCACGCCCCGGTGCTGCGGAGGTGGCAGCACCGCAAGGACACCCCGCCCGAGGAGGCGTACCCCGACTATCTGCGCGCCCTGGACTCCTGGCGCCATCTGCCCTACGTCGACCCGGGGTTGCCCGCCGAACTGCTCCCGGAGGACTGGCCGGGTGCCCGTTCGAGCGAGGTCTTCCGGGCGCTGCACGAGCGGTTGCGGGACGCGGGCGCGGCCTTCGCCGGGGTGTAGTCCCCCACTTGGCTGGTGTCTTGCTCAACTCCCCAGCGTGAGCCGGGGTTTCGGGGCGTCCGTGCGGCCGGTCTGCGGGCGGCGGCTGCCTGCCCGGTAGGGTGCGGGCCACTGGACGCCCGGTCCGCTGTAGCCCTGCTCGGCCGCCGCGTGCAACGTCCAGTGCGGGTCGTACAGATGGGGCCGGGCGAGCGCGCACAGATCCGTACGCCCCGCCAGGATCAGGGAGTTGACGTCGTCCCAGGACGAGATGGCGCCCACGGCGATCACCGGGATGCCGGTCTCGTGGCGGATGCGGTCGGCGAACGGTGTCTGGTACGAGCGCCCGAACGCGGGCCGTTCCTCGGCCACCACCTGTCCCGTCGACACATCGATCGCGTCCGCGCCGTGGGCCGCGAAGGCGCGGGCGATCTCGACGGCCTCCTCGGCGGTGGTGCCGCCCTCGGCCCAGTCGCTCGCGGAGATCCGTACGGTCATCGGCTTCTCCTCGGGCCACATCGCGCGCACGGCGTCGAAGACCTCCAAGGGGAAGCGGAGCCGCTTGGCCAGCGTGCCGCCGTAGGCGTCGGTGCGGCGGTTGGTGAGCGGCGAGAGGAAGCCGGAGAGCAAGTAGCCGTGGGCGCAGTGGAGTTCGAGGAGATCGAAGCCCGCGCGGGCGGCCCGATGGGCGGCGGCCGTGAACTGCTCGCGGATATCGGTCAGTTGGGCGCGGGTCAGCTCGCGGGGGGTCTGGCTTCCCGGCTTGTACGGGAGCGGGGAGGCGGCCACGAGCGGCCAGTTACCCCTCGGGAGCGGCTCGTCCATGCCCTCCCACATCAGCTTCGTGGAGCCCTTGCGTCCGCTGTGCCCGAGCTGTACGCCGATCGCGGTGCCCGGTGCCTGCGCGTGCGCGAAGTCGGTGATCCGTCGCCATGCCTCGGCCTGGCGCCCGGTGTAGAGCCCGGCGCAGCCCGGGGTGATCCGGCCCTCGGGGCTCACGCACACCATCTCGGTCATCACCAGAGCGGCCCCGCCGAGCGCCCGTGCGCCCAGGTGGACGAGGTGGAAGTCGCCCGGGACGCCGTCGCGCGCGGAGTACATGTCCATCGGTGAGACCACCACCCGGTTGCGCAGGGTCAGGCCGCGCAGCCGGAAGGGGGTGAACATCGGGGGTGTGCCGGGCGGGCAGCCGAAGTCCCGCTCCACGGCCTCGGTGAAGCGGGCGTCCCGCAGGCGCAGGTTGTCGTGGGTGACCCGGCGGCTGCGGGTGAGGAGGTTGAAGGCGAACTGCCGGGCGGGCTGGTCGAGATAGAGGGCGAGGTTCTCGAACCACTCCAGGCTGGCGCGTGCCGCGCGTTGGGTGGAGGCGACGACCGGGCGCCGCTCCTCCTCGTAGGCGGTGAGGGCCTCGCGCAGCGAGGGGTGCTCCTCCAGGCAGGCGACCAGGGCGAGGGCGTCCTCCACCGCGAGCTTGGTGCCGGAGCCGATCGAGAAGTGCGCGGTGTGCGCGGCGTCGCCGAGGAGGACCAGGTTGTCGTGCGACCAGTGCGCGTTGACGACCGTACGGAAGGCGGTCCAGGCGGAGTTGTTGGACCGCAGCGGCCTGCCCTGGAGGGCGTCGGCGAAGATCTTGGCGCAGCGCTCGATCGTCTCGGCGGTGTCCAGCTCCGCGAACCCGGCCGCCCGCCACACCTCCTCGCGCATCTCGATGATCACTGTGGAGGCGCCCGCGGAGGTGTCCGAGGAGGCGCCCGAGGGGGTGTCGGCCGCGGTGGTCGGGCGGGCGTAGGGGTAGCCGTGCAGTTGCATCACGCCGTGCTCGGTCTCGGCGATCTCGAAGCGGAACGCGTCGAAGGCGAAGTCCGCGGCGAGCCAGATGTAGCGGCAGCGGTGCTCCTCGATAGAGGGCCGGAACTCCTCGGCGTACGCCGCGCGCGTGGTGCTGTGCACGCCGTCGGCGGCGATCACCAGGTCGTACTCCGCCATGAGGCGGGCCGGATGCGGGACTTCGGCGCGGAAGCGCAGGTCGATGCCGAGGGAGCGGCAGCGCTCGTGCAGGATCTCGAGGAGCCGCCGCCTGCCGAGCGCGGCGAAGCCGTGGCCGCCCGAGGTGTGGCGGGTGCCCCGGTGCACGATGTCGATGTCGTCCCAGCGCACGAACTCGTCCTTCAGCGCCGCATGGACGACCGGGTCGGCGTGTTCGATGCCGCCGAGGGTCTCGTCGGAGAGGACGACCCCGAAGCCGAAGGTGTCGTCGGGGGCGTTGCGCTCCCAGACGGTGATCTCGCGGGCGGGGTCGAGGCGTTTGAGCAGAGCCGCGGTGTACAGCCCGCCGGGGCCGCCGCCGATGACGGCCACACGCAGGGGCCGCCCCGCTTCCGTGCGTACCGCTGTCATGGCTACCTCCCCTGCCACTTCGGGGCCCGCTTCTCGGTGAACGCCGCGTGGAACTCGGCGTAGTCCTCGCCGTTCATCAGCAACGCCTGGGTGGCGGCGTCCAGTTCGACGGAGGCGGCGAGCGGCATGTCCAACTCCGCGGTGAGCAGGGCCTTCGTCTGGGCGTGGGCGAGCGCCGGGCCGTCGGCGAGTCGGCGGGCCAGCGCCTGGGCGGCCTCGTCGGCGCGGCCCTCCTCGGTCAGTTCGCTGATCAGCCCGATGCGTTCGGCCTCGGCGGCGCGCACCGGTTCGCCCAGCATGAGCAGCCGGGTGGCGTGCCCGAGGCCGACGACCCGGGGCAGCAGATAGGCGGCGCCCATGTCGCCGCCGGAGAGGCCGACCCGGGTGAAGAGGAAGGCGAAGCGGGCCGAGGGGTCCGCCACCCTGAAGTCCGCGGCCAGCGCCAGGACGGCGCCCGCGCCCGCGGCCACCCCGTGCAGGGCGGCGATCACCGGGAACGGGCACTCCCGCACCGCCCGTACGACCTGTCCGGTCATGCGGTTGAAGTCGAGGAGCGAGGCGGTGTCCATGGACAGCGTGGCGCCGATGATCTCGTCGACATCGCCGCCGGAGCAGAAGCCGCGCCCCTCACCGGCCAGCACCAGGGCCCGGACGGACCGCTCCCGGGAGAGCTGGGCCAGCAGGTCGCGCAGGTCGGCGTAGGCGCCGAAGGTGAGGGCGTTGAGCTTCTCCGGGCGGGCGAGGGTGACCGTGGCTACCCCGTCGGCGCAGACGCACCGCAGGTGCCGCCAGTCGGATGTGCGGGCGGCCGAGCCGGTGAAGGGACTCATGGCGTGCTGCCTCCTCGGACGGGGCGGTGTCCGGACTGCTGCTCTGCTCCACTGCGCTGCTCCACCATGAAGCTATCACCTGTTCGTGACTGTCGTCACGAGTGCGCGATAAGATTCGGCCGATCGGGAAGGTCGGGTGTCTCGTCACGCCTTGTCGACAGCCCGGTAACGGTGGGCACTGCGTGGTTCTGTGGGGCGTCGGTGGAGGTAGTGCCCTCACGAGACAGCAGAGACCGTAACGAGACAGCAGAGTCCGGAAACGATGCGGTTTCCGGGCGAAACCCCGCCGACCGCCCTGTATGGGGCGCGCCGTACCATGCCCTTCATATGGAGAGCAGGACACCCTGCGCGCCAGGAACGGATCCGCCTTGTACGAGCCCCCCGAACCCGCCTTCTGGCGCGTCGCCCTGCCCCACACCGCCGAGGCCGTGCCCGTCGCCCGCGCCCTGATCCGTACGGCGATCGCGGATGTCGAGCACGCGACCGACGGCGACACCGCGGAGCTGCTCACCGCGGAACTGGTCGCGAACGCCGTGGAGCACGCCGCGGGTGAGGGTCCGATAGAGCTGGTGGTCGAGCTGCTGCCGACGGGCTGCAAGGTCGAGGTGCACGACCCCGACCCGGCACCGCCCGGCAATCTGACCCAGCCGGTCGTGGAGGACCCCGACCCGTGGCAGGAGCACGGTCGGGGCCTGCTGCTGATCCGCAGCCTGAGTTCGTCCTGCGGCCACCGCCTCACCGCGTCCGGCAAGGCGGTGTGGTTCAGACTGCCGGTGTTTCCACGGCAGTGGCGTCCGGCGTGACCTCGTCCGTACGCGTGGTACGCAGGCCCGCGGCCAGCCGCGAGTGCCGACGCCCGTAGAGGACGTACACGAGGGACCCGACCGCCAGGAACACCACGAACTGCACCCAGGTCGTCCAGCCCGTCTGGTAGATCAGGTACAGGCAGAACGCGACGCCGAGCAGCGGCATCACGGGGTAGAGCGGCACCCGGAAGGTGCGGGCGAGGCCCGGCTCACGGCGGCGCAGGGCCATGACCGCGATGTTGACGACGGCCATGATGGCGAGTGTGCCGATCGTGCACAGGTTGACCACGGAGTCCAGTGAGGCGAAGGCCGCCGGGATCGCGAAGACGAGCGCCACGATCAGCGTGCCGGCCACCGGCGTCGAGGTCTTCGGCGAGATGCGTTCGAACACCCGCGGGATGAGTCCGTCCCGGGACATCGACATGAGGATGCGGGTCTGGCCGTACATCACGGCGAGGACGACCGAGGCGATGGCGACGACCGCACCGAAGGCGATGACACCGCCGCCGATCGTGGAGCCGGTGACCTGGTTGACGACGTAGGACAGCGCGGCGGGGCGCCCGCCGACCTCGGGGCCGCCGATGGCGCCGATCGCGGCGAGCGCGACCGCGCAGTACAGCAGCGTCACCACACCGATGCAGACGAGGATGGCGACCGGGATGTCGCGGCGGGGGTTCTTGGCCTCCTCGCCCGCGGTGGTGATCGCGTCGAAGCCGATGTACGAGAAGAAGGCGGCGGTGGTGCCGGCGCCGATGCCGCCGAGCCCGGCCGGGGAGAACGGGGTCAGGTTGCCGTCCTTGAAGGCGCTGTACCCGATGACGCAGAAGGCGACGAGGATCGCGAGCTTGAGGACGGCCATGGCGGCCGTGGCGCCCGCGCTCTCGCGCACTCCGCGCACGAGCAGGACGGAGGCGAGGGCGATCACGATCACGGCGGGCAGGTTGATCACCCCGCCGTCGCCCGGTCCGGCGGAGAGCGCCGCGGGCAGCGTCCAGCCGGTGAGGCTGTGCAGCAGTTCGTTGACGTACTGGCTCCAGCCGACCGCGACCGCGGACACCGAGATGCCGTACTCGAGGAGCAGGCACCAGCCGACGAGGAAGGCCGTGCCCTCGCCGAGGCCCGCGTAGGCGAAGGAGTACGAGGAGCCCGAGACCGGGATCGCGCCGCCCAGCTCGGCGAAGGCGAACGCGGTGAAGACGCAGGTGATCGCGGCGAGCACGAAGGAGACGACGACCGCGGGACCGGCCTGGGCGACCGATTCGGAGAGCCCGACGAAGATGCCGGTGCCGACGATCGCGCCGACGCCGAAGCAGACGAGGTGGAACAGGCCCATGTGGCGCTTGAGGCCATGGCCTTCGAGGTCGGCGCCTGCCTCGGCGACGAGCCGTGTGGGGGACTTGATACGGAAGCGGTTGGCGGGTGAGCCGGGCATGAGGGTGGTGCTCTTTCGGTGTGCGGCGACCAGAGGGGTGCCGTCGCTCGGGGGTCCGTGGGGGGATACCGAGAGCTGGGGGCGGTCGCACGGCGGGCGCGGAGGGGGTGGTTCCGGGCCCGCCGAGGATGGTACGGGAAGGGGCTTGGGGGAGGCCGGGGGTGCGGGTGGAGGGCGGTCGGTCAGCCGAGGGGTGAAGGTGCGGGTGCGGGAGGTCCGCCGAGGGTGGCGACCAGGACCGCCTTGATCGTGTGCATCCGGTTCTCCGCCTCGTCGAAGACCACGGAGTGCTCGGACTCGAACACCTCGTCGGTGACCTCCAGTTCGGTCAGCCCGTGCCGCTCCAGGATCTCGCGGCCGACGTCGGTGCCGAGGTCGTGGAAGGCCGGGAGGCAGTGCAGGAACTTCACGTCGTCGTTGCCGGTGGCGCGCAGCACGTCCATGGTCACGGCGTACGGGCCGAGCAGCGCTATGCGCTCGTCCCAGACCTGCTTGGGCTCGCCCATCGACACCCATACGTCGGTGGCGACGAAGTCGGCGCCGCGCACGCCTTCCTTGACGTCCTCGGTGAGGGTGATCCGGGCGCCGGAGGTCTGGGCGAGATGCTGGGCCACCTCGATGATGGTGTCGTCCGGCCACAGCAGCCGGGGGCCGACGATGCGGACGTCCATGCCGAGCAGGGCGCCGGTGACGAGGTAGGAGTTGCCCATGTTGTACCGGGCGTCACCCAGGTAGGCGAAGGCCGTCTCGGTCAGCGGCTTGTCGCAGTGCTCGGTCATGGTGAGCACGTCGGCGAGCATCTGTGTGGGGTGCCACTCGTCGGTGAGGCCGTTGTAGACGGGGACCCCGGCGTGGGTGGCCAGCTCCTCGACGACGCCCTGTCCGTGCCCGCGGTACTCGATCGCGTCGAACATCCGGCCGAGCACCCGGGCGGTGTCCTTGACGGACTCCTTGTGCCCGATCTGCGAGCCGACGGGGTCGAGATACGTCGTGTGCGCCCCCTGGTCGGCCGCCGCGACCTCGAACGCGCAGCGCGTGCGCGTCGAGGTCTTCTCGAAGACGAGCGCGATGTTCTTGCCCTGGAGGTACTGCTGCTCGGTCCCGGCCCTCTTGGCCGCCTTCAGCTCGGCGGCCAGCTCGATCAGCGCGCGGAACTCCTCGGCGGTGAAGTCCAGCTCCTTGAGGAAGTGGCGGCCCGCGAGGGCGGTCGGGACGGTCGCCATGGGGCGCTCCAGAGGTACGAAAGGCAAGACGAACAGGGGAACGAATGTAAGTGTATACGAGACCTCACATTTCTATACGGAGCCACCGTACGCGCTATCCGACAACAGCATCTCTCTGCACCGGACAGCTCATGCACCGGGGCCCGCCCCTCCCCCGGCCCAGCTCGCTCCCCGGGATCTCGATCACCTCGATCCCCTGCTTGCGCAGATGCGTGTTGGTGGTGGCGTTGCGCTCGTAGGCGATGACCACACCCGGCTCGACCGCGAGGACGTTGCAGCCGTCGTCCCACTGCTCCCGCTCCGCCGCGTGCACGTCCTGGGAGGCGGTCAGCACCCGTACCTCGCTCAGGCCGAGCGCGGCGGCGATCGCGCGGTGCATGTGCTCGGGCGGATGGTCGGTGACCTTCAGCTCCTTGTCGTCGCCCCCCGGCTCGATGGTGTACGAGCGGAGCATGCCGAGCCCCGCGTACTGGGTGAAGGTGTCGCCGTCGACCATGGTCATCACGGTGTCGAGATGCATGAAGGCGCGGCGCTTCGGCATGTCGAGCGCGACGATGGTCCGGGCCGACCCGGCGGCGAAGAGCTTGTGCGCGAGCATCTCGACGGCCTGGGGCGTGGTGCGCTCGCTCATGCCGATGAGCACCGCACCGTTGCCGATGACCAGGACGTCACCGCCCTCGATGGTGGACGGGTAGTCGGCCTGCCCCTCGGACCAGACATGGAAGGTCTCGTCCCGGAACAGCGGGTGGTGCCGGTAGATCGCCTCGAAGTGGACGGTCTCGCGCTGCCGCGCGGGCAGGCGCATGGCGTTGATGGAGACGCCGTCGTAGATCCAGGCGGAGGTGTCCCGGGTGAACAGGTGGTTGGGCAGGGGCCCGAGCAGGAAGTCGTCGAGGTCCATCACATGGAAGCGCACCGAGGACGGCTCCGGGTGGGCGTCCAGGAACTCCCGCTTGGTCATCCCGCCGACGAGGACCTCGGCGAGTTCGGCGGCGGGCAGGTTCTCGAAGGCGGCGCGCAGATGGTCGGTGGCGAGCGGACCGTACTCCTTCTCGTCGAAGACGCGGCCCAGGACCAGGGATCTGGCCGCCGGGACCGCCAGCGCTTCGGTGAGCAGATCGCCGAAGAGATGGACGGCGACGCCGCGGTCGCGCAGGACGTCGGCGAACCCGTCGTGCTCCGCGCGCGCCCGGCGCACCCACAGCACGTCGTCGAAGAGGAGCGCGTCCTTGTTGCTGGGCGTGAGCCTTTTGAGCTCGAGATCCGGCCGGTGCAGGATGACACGGCGCAGGCGCCCGGCCTCGGAGTCGACATGGAATCCCATGCCTTCATCCTGACCGGCCGGGCGCGCGTTCATCCGTCGTACGGCACGAACGGGGAGCGATTGTGGTGCGCGGCACTCCGACCGCGCACCACTTCGAGAGCGCTGGTGACACTTCGAGGGCGCTGGGCGGCACTTCGAGAGCGCTGGGTGGCCGCCCCCGTCACAGACGGGGGTCGACCGGCTCCGACTCCAGTGCCAGTACCGCGAACACCGCCTCGTGCACCCGCCACAGCGGCTCGCCCGCCGCCAGCCGGTCCAGGGCCTCCAGGCCCAGCGCGTACTCACGGGTGGCCAGCGACCGCTTGTGTCCGAGGAACCGGTTCCGCAGTCGGGCCAGGTTCTCGGGGCGGGTGTACTCAGGACCGTAGATGATCCTGAGGTACTCGCGGCCACGGCACTTGATGCCCGGCTGCACCAGGTGGCCCGAGCCGCTCCGCACGATCGCCTCGACCGGCTTGACGACCATGCCCTCGCCGCCGCGGCCCGTCATCTCCAGCCACCAGTCGACACCGGCGCGCACCGACTCCGGGTCCCCGGTGTCCACGAACAGTCGGCGGGTCGTCCGCAGCAGCCCGCTGCCGTCGTGCCCGACCATCCGGTCGATCAGCGCCAACTGCTCGTCGTGGGGCAGCCCGGCCAGGCTGCGGCCCTGCACCGCGAGGAGCTGGAAGGGCGCGAGACGCACGCCCTCCAGGCCGTCGGTCGGCCAGCAGTAGCGGCGGTAGGCCTCGGTGAACGCCGTCGCGGCCGACGCCCTCTCGCGCTGTCCGGCCAGCAGGTCCGCCACGTCGACGCCGCGCGCCGCCGCTCCCTCGATCGCGGCCAGCGCGCCCGGGAACACCGCCCCGGAGGCCGCGCCGACCGCCGCGTACTGCGTGCGCAGCAGGCCGGTCGCCTTCAGCGACCACGGCATCAGCTCCGCGTCCAGCAGCAGCCAGTCCGTCTCCAGCTCCCGCCACAGGTCCGCCGCCGAGACGGCCTCCCGCAGCCGGTCCAGGATGCCCTCCGTCATCGCCCCGTCGTCGAGGAACGGCCGTCCGGTGCGGGTGTACAGCGCGCCGGTCGGGCCGTCCACACCGAAGCGACGGCTCGCGGTCTCCGCGTCCTTGCACACGAGGGCCACCGCGCGCGACCCCATGTGCTTCTCCTCGCACACGACCCGGGCGATCCCGTCCTCCCGGTACTGCGCGAACGCCTCGGCCGGGTGCTCCAGATAGCCCTCGATGTGCGAGGTCGCGGTCGGCGCCATCGTCGGCGGCAGGTACGGCAGCAGGCGCGGGTCCACCGCGAAACGGCTCATGACCTCCAGCGCAGCCGCCGCGTTCTCCTCGCGGACGGTGATCCGGCCCGCGTACCGGGTCTCGACCACTCGGCGGCCCTGTACGTCCGTCAACTGCAGCGGGCGGCCGTCGAGGCCGCCGGGCGCCTCGGTGGCCAGCGGCCGGGTCGGCTCGTACCAGACCTGCTCGGCCGGTACGTCGACCAGCTCCCGCTCCGGCCAGCGCAGCGCGGTCAGCCGGCCGCCGAAGACGGCGCCCGTGTCCAGGCAGATGGTGTTGTTCAGCCAGGTGGCCTGCGGGACGGGGGTGTGGCCGTACACCACTGCCGCGCTGCCGCGGTAGTCCTCCGCCCAGGGGTAGCGCACGGGCAGGCCGAACTCGTCCGTCTCCCCGGTGGTGTCGCCGTACAGCGCGTGCGAGCGGACGCGGCCGGAGGTGCGGCCGTGGTACTTCTCGGGCAGACCGGCGTGGCAGACGACCAGTCGGCCGCCGTCGAGGACGTAGTGACTGACCAGGCCGTCGATGAACTCCCGTACCTGCTGCCGGAACTCCTCGCTCTCGCCCTCCATCTGCTCGATCGTCTCGGCGAGTCCGTGCGTGTGCTGGACCTTGCGGCCCTTGAGGTGACGCCCGTACTTGTTCTCGTGGTTGCCGGGCACGCACAGCGCGTTGCCCGACGCCACCATCGCCATGACGCGGCGCAGCACGCCCGGACTGTCCGGGCCGCGGTCCACGAGGTCGCCGACGAAGACGGCCGTACGGCCTTCCGGGTGCGCCCCGTCGACGTAGCCCAACTTGCCTAGCAGCGCCTCCAGTTCGGCGGAGCAGCCGTGGATGTCGCCGATGATGTCGAAGGGGCCGGTGAGGTGGGTCAGGTCGTTGAACCGCTTCTCGGTCACGACCGTCGCGTGCTCGATCTCCTCCACGCCCCGCAGGACGTGCACCTTGCGGAAGCCCTCCCGCTCCAAGTGCCGCAAGGAACGGCGCAGTTCGCGTACGTGGCGCCGGACGACCCGGCGCGGCATGGTGGCCCGGTCGGTGCGGGCCGCGTTGCGCTCGGCGCACACCTCCTCGGGTACGTCGAGCACGATCGCGATGGGCAACACGTCGTGCCGCTTGGCCAGTTCGATGAGCTGACGGCGGCTCTCCTGCTGCACGCTGGTCGCGTCGACGACCGTGCGCCGACCGGCCGCGAGGCGCTTGCCCGCGATGTAGTGGAGCACGTCGAAGGCGTCGCGGCTGGCGCTCTGGTCGTTCTCGTCGTCGGCCACCAGGCCGCGGCAGAAGTCCGAGGAGAGGACCTCGGTCGGCTGGAAGTGCCGGTGGGCGAAGGTCGACTTGCCCGATCCGGTCGCGCCGATCAGGACCACGAGGGAGAGGTCGGTGACGGGCAGGGTGCGCCCCTGGTTCTCGGTCATGCCGCCGCCTCCTTCGCGGTGTGCGGGGTCGTGGTCGTGGTCGTACGCAGGTGGAACACGGCCATCTGGGTGGGCGGGCCCACCTCGGGGTCGTCGGGGCCCACCGGGGTGAACTCGACGCTGTAGCCGTGCTGTTCGCCCACCTGACGGGCCCAGGTGCGGAACTCCTCCCGGGTCCATTCGAAGCGGTGGTCGCTGTGGCGGACATGCCCGGCCGGGAGGGTCTCCCAGCGGACGTTGTACTCGGCATTCGGGGTCGTCACGAGCACCGTACGCGGGCGGGCCGAACCGAACACCGCGTACTCCAGGGCGGGCAGCCGGGGCAGGTCCAGGTGCTCGACGACCTCGCTCAGGACAGCGGCGTCGTACCCCTTGAGCCGGTTGTCGGTGTAGGTGAGCGAGCCCTGGAACAGGGTGATACGCGAGGACTGCCGCTCCCCCATGCGGTCCAGCTTCAGCCGCCGCGAGGCGATGGTGAGCGCCCGCATCGACACATCGACGCCGACGATCTGTGTGAACGCCGGGTCCTTGAGCAGGGTCTGCACCAACTGGCCCTCGCCGCACCCGAGGTCGAGCACGCGCGCACAGTCGGAGGCCCGCAACGCCGCGACGATGGCGTCCCGCCGCTGCACGGCGAGGGGCGCGGGCTTCTCGGGCGCCTGCGACTCTCCGTCGGTGCCGGCGCTCTCGTCGGGGCCGGCGGCCTCGGCGGTACCGGTCGCCTCGGTGGTCTCGGGGCTCTGCCCGGTACCGGTCGTCTCCCCGCTCTCCCCGTTCTCCTCGTCGCCGGGCCCGGTGTCCTCCCCGACCGCGTTGTCGATCTCCTCGACCTCGCTGTCGTCCGCCTCGGCCAGCCGCACCAGCTCCAGGCGCTCCCGCGCCTCACGGGCCAGGGACCAACGGCGCGACAGATAGCGGTTGGTGATCAACTGCTGCTCGGGGTGGTCGGACAGCCAGCCCTCACCGGCACGCAGCAGCTTGTCGACCTCGTCCGCCGCGACCCAGTAGTGCTTGGCGCCGTCGAGCACCGGCAGCAGGACATAGAGGTGACGCAGCGCCTCGGCCAGCGTCAGCTCCGAGGACTCCAGTACGAGCCCCACGTAACGGGATTCGCCCCACTCCGGGAACTGCGTGTCCAGCATCACCGGCACGGCGTCGACCGTCCAGCCGAGCGGCTCGAACAGACGGCGTATGAGCCCGGTGCCGCCGCGCGCGGGCAGCGAGGGGATCTCGATGCGCAACGGCAGTGCCTGGCCCGCGCGTTCGGGCCGTGCCGCACAGACTCCCTTGATCGCGCTGGAGAACACGCTGCTAAGCGCCACCGCGAGCAGGGAAGAGGCCGCGTACGGGCGGTCGTTGACGTACTGCGCGAGCGCCATGTGTGGTGTGCCGCCGCGCCCCTTGCCCTTGTTCCTGTTCTTGCGCACCAGCGCCACCGCGTCGACCTCCAGGAGCAGCGCGGCCGTGCAGCGCTGGTCGTCCGCCTCGGGATAGAAGACGTGCGCGGTGCCATGGGAGGTGTTGAACGCCTGCGCTCGATCCGGGTGCTTGTGCAGCAGGAAGCCGAGATCGGTGGCCGGGCGCTCGGGAGTACCGGTGGTGGTGATCGTCAGGAACATGGGCTACCCCTCCGACGGGGTGGTGGACGGTGGTTGATGGCCTGCGCGCGAAAGCCCCCAGGGAGAGTGATCCTGGGGGCTCGGCAGGACGACGGTCTCACCTTGGCACAAGCCGACCGACCGCCGCCTTCGTTTTACCGCCGCGCGCAGCCGCTGACCTCAGAACTGCGACTGCACCTGCGAGGAGATCAGCTCCAGGTGGTCCAGGTCGTCGAGGTCGAGGATCTGGAAGTAGACGCGCTGGCAACCGGCTTCCGCATACCGGCCGATCTTGTCGACCACCTCGGCCGGGGAGCCCGCCAGGCCGTTGGCCTTCAACTCGTCCACCTCGCGGCCGATCACGGCGGCGCGGCGCGCCACCTCCTGGTCGTCTCGGCCGACGCAGGCCACCAGCGCGTTCGAGTACGTCAGCGCGTCCGCGGAACGTCCGGCCTCCTGCGCGGCGGCACGGACCCGGCCGAACTGGCGCTCGCTGTCCTCGATCGAGGCGAACGGCATGTTGAACTCGCTGGCGTACTGCGCGGCCAGCCGCGGCGTGCGGGTCGCGCCGAAGCCGCCGATGAGCACCGGGACCCTGGACTGGGCGGGCTTGGGCAACGCGGGCGAGTCGGTGAGGTCGTAGTGCTTGCCGTGGAAGCTGAAGGTCTTGCCGACCTCCGTCGCCCACAGCCCCGTGACGATCGCGAGCTGCTCCTCCAGGCGCGGGAACTTCTCCTTCGGGAACGGGATGCCGTACGCCGTGTGCTCTTCCTCGAACCAGCCCGCGCCCAGGCCCAGTTCGATGCGGCCACCGGACATCTGGTCGACCTGCGCCACCTGGATGGCGAGGACACCGGGCAGCCGGAAGGTGGCGGCGGTCATCAGCGTGCCGAGGCGGATGCGCTTGGTCTCACGGGCGAGACCGGCGAGGGTGATCCAGGCGTCGGTGGGGCCGGGGAGGCCGTCCACGTCACCCATCTTCAGATAATGATCGGACCGGAAGAAGGCATTGAACCCGAGGTCCTCGGTGGCCTTGGCGACAGTGAGGAGAGTGTCGTAGGTCGCCCCCTGCTGGGGCTCGGTGAAGATACGGAAATCCATGCTTCTATCCTGCACGTCCGGCCACTCATCAGCCGCATCGGTGCCTGTCGGGCCCCTCGGTCCCTCCGCTCGCCAAAGCAAGATCCACCGGTCGGCCGATTCGGACAGGGCCGATTCGGAGAGCGCCGATCCATAGCCGCGCACCGATCCGTAGCCGCGCGCCGATCCATAGCCGCGTACTCAGCCCGCCGTCCTGTATCGCTCCCTCGTCTCTCCCTCCTTCGCCGCCAGTCTGCGCAGCATCTCCCTGACCCGGTCCCTCGACTCGTCCGCCGCGTCTATCGCCTCCATGCACTGCCAGTACGTACTCTCGTCGTCCGCCGCGCTCGCGACGGCCACCAGGGCCATGCCCAGCTCCACCAGGAGTGCGCCGAGGTCGAGCAGAGCCTTGTGGGCATCGCCCAGGTCCGTCAGTTGGGCGGCGCGCAGATCCGCCACGTCGACGCAGGGCGTGTCCAGGACGCCGCATCCCCTGCCCGCCAGCTCCGTCAACCCCAGGGCCTCACCGCGCAGTTGGGGCGGGCCCGACACCGCCAGGCGGCTGCCTATCGCCTGGGCCAGCGCATACGCCTGCCACGCCTCTGCCATGATCTTCGTTTCGTCGCCGCTCCCCGCCAGGGCATCCCTGCTCGCCGTGATGAGCCGCACCGCGTCCATGCGCTGCCCCCGCTCCGTCCCGACGCGCTCCCGCACGTCTTCCTGAACTCCGTCGTTCACTACCCAGAGTGAAGGCAGACGCGGCGAAAAGCCAGAGCTGGTCCGAAATCTGTGGATAACTTGGGCGAGTTCATCAACATCACAACTCCGGAGAGTGACGACGCTCGCTTCCGGATCACTTCGGTCCCGGCTTCGGGAACCTCTCCTCGTTGCGGTCGATCTTCGCGTCCAGCGCCGCCAGCGCGTCGATGCCGAGCACTTCGCACAGTTGGAGCAGGTACGCGAGCACGTCCGCGACCTCGTCGGTCACCCGGTGGGCGGTGTCGGGATCGTCCATCACGCGCGTCGACTGCTCCGGTGTCAACCACTGGAAGATCTCGACCAGTTCGGACGCCTCGACGCTGAGCGCGGCCACCAGGTTCTTGGGGGTGTGGTACTTCTGCCAGTCGCGTGCCGCGGCGAAGTCCGCGAGCCGCCGCTGCAACCGCGCCACATCCAGGTCGTTCCGCCGCTGTCCCGATTCCTCTGTCACGGGCTCAGGTGTACCACCGGCACGCCGTCCGCCCCTGCCGTCCCTCACCTCGGCCGAGCGGCGCGCGGACCGTACCGTCGCCGAGCGGCGCGAGCACCACGTACGCCTGGAGCGTCCATGACGTGCCCGCACCGCTCGGCTCCGCGATGAACGTCAGTGGGAAGACCTCAGACGCCGGGTACCCCCGCGCCCTCCATCAGTCCCCGTACCTCGGTCCCCGGAGGCGTCAGCAGGAACACGTTGCGGTCGACCCGGTGCATCCCGCTGCCCAGGCCGAAGACCACACCGGTACTGAAGTCCAGCACCCGCTTGGCGACCTCGGTCTCCGCGCCCGTGAGGTCGAGCAGCACGGGCACCCCGGCCATCAACGTCTCGGCGACTTCGCGGGCGTCCGCGAACACGTTGACCCGCAGGACCACGAAGCGACGCCGCGCCTCCGTCTCCGCCTCGGGGATCGATCGGTGGTTGACCGCTGACGGCCAGGCATCCCGGCCGCGCAACGGAACGACCTGAGCGAGCCCTTCCCACTGTTCGTCGGTGACATCGTGACTGTTCACCGGCCCTCCCCGCGCTGGCTCGCACTCAATGTCTGCACCGCCCAATTCTTACGCATGGTCACCTGTTCGGCCCAACTGCGACACGGACCGCGATACTTCTGGGGGTGATGAGCGCCGTTTGAGCGCGTTCGTCAGGCGCACCGACCATTGGATCAGGCGGACCGGGAGGCGGTACGAGTGGGGTGGCGCAGCGCACACGCGACCACCCCACCGGGCGGATCACTCGGATACGGAGCCGCGCGCGCGGCGGGCACGGGCGAGCGCGAAGGCCGCGGCGCCCAGACCCAGCGTGCCGACGGCCAGGCCCGCGACGCCCAGGCCACGAGCCATGGAGTCACTGGTGGCGGCGGCCTTCGCCGGGGCAACGCTCGACTTCTGCGCCGATGTGAGGGGTGAGGTGGCCGAACTGCCGTCGCTCGCCGCGCCCTTGGCCGTGAGCTTCAGGACCGGCGCGGGGTTCTCCGGCTCCGCCCCGCTCTTCGGGGCCGCCTCGATCCAGCGGACCACCTTGCCACTTGAGTAGGTCTGGAGCGCCTTGAAGGTCAACTGATCGGTGTTGGAAGGGAGTTGACCGAAGGCGACATCGAAGTCCTGGTACTGGCCCTGCCGGATGCGTCCACCGGTCCAGGTGATCTCGGAGACCGCCTCGGTGAGCGTACCGTCCTCCGTCTTGACCGGCTTCTTGAGCTTGCTGGTGGTCACCTTCGCGGTCCAGCCGTCCTGCGGCCTGACCATCACCCCGAGGAGCGGATGGTCGGTGGGCAGGAAGACCTGCACCTTGGTGGTAGCGGCGCCGTCCTCCTCGTTCGGCACCCGGAAGGTCAGCACACCATCGGTGGCGCCCTTGGCGTAGTTCTCGGGCTGAACGGTGACATGGGCGACGGCCGCACCCGACGCGGCGAGGAGGCAGGCGGCGACGAGGGCGGACACGGCGCCGACGCGGCGCAGAGGGGTACGCATCGGAAACATGGGTGGCTGACTCCGTACTCGTGCAGGGGGGGGCAAAGGGGGAACCGGGACGAATATGGGCGTCCCATGGGCCCGGATCCTGTCACGCACAATGGCCCGATATGCCGGTTTCGCACAGATCCGGTGTGGGAGGAACCCACCTGGACGCGTTTCGGGCGGCGCGGCGCGGGCGCCTATCGTTGGCGCCCATGCAGTCCTACACAATCGGCCAGGCCGCCCGCCTGCTGGGCGTGAGCCCGGACACCGCGCGACGATGGGCGGACGCGGGCCGGATGGCGACCCGACGCGACGAGAGCGGGCGCAGGGTCATCGACGGCCGGGATCTGGCCGCGTTCTCGGTGGAGTTGGCCCGCGGCGGCGCGGGCGAGGAGGACGCCCCCTCGTCCACCTCCGTCCGCAACGCGTTCCCTGGCATCGTCACCGCCGTGAAGCTCGGCGATGTGGCCGCCCAGGTGGAGATCCAGGCGGGGCCGCACCGCCTGGTCTCCCTGCTGACCCGGGAGGCCGTGGAGGAACTCGGCCTGGAGGTCGGGGTGGAGGCCACCGCCCGCGTGAAGTCGACGAACGTGCACATCGACCGGGCCTGAGCCGCATACCTGAGCCGCGTACGGGGCGGGTCGTACGAGGCGGTGCGGGGTGGATGCGGGGTGGCGAACGCATATGCGTGCCCCATCCCCCGCACCAGCCAGCTCCTGCGATGCGACTGAGGGCTTCCGGCTGGCATCTGCGTCAGTATGATCGGTGTGCTCCACGCATCGGAGGGGTCGGTGATCCCTCCCGGACGAGAGACCGAAGAGGAAGGAGTGGATCCGTGAAGATCCGTTCCATGTGCCGGACCCCCGAGGCCCGTCAGACCCGTCGGGCCCACCGGACCCGCCGCTTCCTGCGGCTGGCCGGTACGGGGGCCGCCGCGCTGCTGGCCCTGAGTGCCTGTTCCTCCTCGTCCGACGCCTCGGCGTCGAAGAAGCCGACCGGCACGGTCACCGTCTTCGCCGCGGCCTCCCTCAAGGAGAGCTTCACCACCCTCGGCAAGGAGTTCGAGAAGGAACACCCGGGCACGAAGGTGTCCTTCAACTTCGGTGGCAGTGACAGCCTCGCCGCCGGTATCACCAGCGGCGCCCCGGCGGACGTCTTCGCCGCGGCCAGCCCCGCGACCATGGCGCTCGTGACGGACAAGCAGGGCACGGCCGGAGCCCCCGTCACCTTCGTCCGCAACCAACTGGAGATCGCCACCCTGCCCGGCAACCCCGACAAGGTCTCCTCCCTCAAGGACCTCACCGCGTCCGGCCTGAAGGTCGTCCTGTGCGACAGGACGGTGCCCTGTGGTGCCGCCGCGCAGAAGGCGCTGGACGCCGCGGGTCTGAAGCTGACCCCGGTGTCGTACGAGCACGACGTCAAGAGCGCGCTGACGAAGGTGGAGTTGAAGGAGGCCGACGCCGCGGTGGTCTACCGGACCGATGTACGGGCGGCGGGCAGCAAGGTGGCGGGCGTGGAGTTCCCCGAGTCGGCCAAGGCCGTCAACGACTACCCGATCGCCCTGCTCAAGAACGCGCAGAACACGACGGCGGCGAAGGCCTTCATCACGCTCGTACGCTCCGAGGAAGGCCAGAAGGTCCTGACCGGGGCCGGGTTCCTCAAGCCATGACCCGACACGACCCGACGGTCAGCGGCAGCACCGGCACCACCACCCACGCCTCGGCCCCCGCCGAGGACGCCCTCGTGGGCGGGCCGCGGCGCGGGCGTGTCCGGCGCTCCGGGGCCCCGTTGCCGTTGCTGCTGCCCGCTCTGGTCGGTCTGGCCTTCCTGCTGCTGCCGCTGATCGCCCTGCTCGTCCGCACCCCCTGGCACAGTCTGCCGACCCAGTTGGCCAGCACGGAGGTATGGCAGGCGCTCCGGCTGTCCCTGGTGAGCGCGACCGCCGCCACCGCGGTGAGCATGGTGCTGGGCGTGCCCCTGGCCTGGCTGCTGGCCCGTACGGACTTCCCGGGCCGGGGCCTCGTACGGGCCCTGGTCACCCTGCCGCTCGTCCTGCCGCCCGTGGTGGGTGGTGTGGCCCTGCTGCTGGCGCTCGGGCGCAACGGGGTCGTGGGGCGGTGGCTGGACGCGTGGTTCGGGATCACGCTGCCGTTCACCACGGCCGGGGTGGTGCTGGCCGAGGCGTTCGTGGCGATGCCGTTCCTGGTGATCAGTGTCGAGGGCACGCTGCGGGCCGCCGATCCGCGCTACGAGGAGGCCGCCGCGACGCTCGGTGCGTCCCGCTTCACCGCGTTCCGCCGGATCACGCTGCCACTGATCGCGCCGGGCATCGCGGCGGGTGCCGTGCTCGCGTGGGCGCGGGCGCTCGGCGAGTTCGGGGCGACGATCACCTTCGCGGGCAACTTCCCCGGCCGTACGCAGACGATGCCGCTGGCCGTGTATCTGGCCCTGCAGAACGACCCGGCCGCGGCGATCGCCCTGAGCCTGGTGCTGCTGGCCGTCTCGATCGCCGTCCTCGCCGGGCTGCGCGACCGCTGGATCACGGCCTCATGACCGCCGCCCGCTCCCACGCCTCCCCTACGAGCGGCAGCCATGGCGCCGAGGCCGAACGCGTCACCGAGGAAGCGCGGGACCGGGGTCTCGACGCCCGGCTCGTCGTGGACCGCGGCTCCTTCCATCTGGACGTGGCTCTGACCGCCGCGCCGGGTGACGTGGTCGCCGTGCTCGGTCCGAACGGCGCGGGCAAGACCACCGCCTTGCGCGCGCTCGCCGGTCTCGCCCCGCTCTCCGGTGGCCATCTGCGGCTGGACGGCGCCGAGTTGGACGGTGTACCGCCAGAACACCGCCCGGTCGGCGTGGTCTTCCAGGACTACCTGCTCTTCCCGCATCTGTCCGCGCTGGACAACGTGGCCTTCGGGCCGCGCTGCCGGGGCGCGGCCAAGGTCGAGTCGCGCGCGCAGGCCGCCGAGTTGCTCGCCCGCCTGGGTCTCGCCGACCACGCGAGCGCCCGGCCCGCCGGGCTCTCCGGCGGCCAGGCCCAGCGCGTCGCCCTCGCCCGCGCCCTGGCCATCCGTCCCCGGCTCCTGCTGCTGGACGAGCCGCTCGCCGCGCTCGACGCCCGTACCCGCCTCGACGTACGGTCTCAACTGCGGCGTCATCTGGCCGAGTTCGAGGCGGTCGCCGTCCTCGTCACGCACGACCCGCTGGACGCCATGGTGCTCGCCGACCGGCTGGTCGTGATCGAGCGGGGCCAGGTGGTGCAGGAGGGCTCCCCGGCCGACATCGCGCGCCGCCCCCGTACCGACTACATCGCGCAGTTGGTCGGCCTGAACCTCTACCGGGGACGGGCCGACGGTCACACCGTACGGCTCGACACGGGTGCGGCGATCACGACCACGGAGGAGTTGTCCGGGCCCGCCTTCGTGGCGTTCCCGCCGGGCGCCGTGACCCTGCACCTGGACCGGCCGAGCGGCTCCAGCGCACGCAACCTGTGGCGGTGCGAGGTCTCGGGTCTCGAGACCCATGGGGACCAGATCCGCGTGGACCTGACCGGTGAACTGCCCCTGGCCGCCGACCTGACGACGATCGCGGCGGCCGAACTGGGCCTGCATCCGGGCGCGTTGGTCTGGGCTGCCGTCAAGGCGGCGCAGACGCACGCGTATCCGGCCTGACGGACCACGTCTCTTCCGCGTCTCTTCCGCGAAGCAGCCTGCGGCACACGGCAGTCGGGGTACCTACAACACCTTGCGACGTACGAGTACGCCGAGCACGACGAGGCCGGGGATCAGCGGCAGCCACACCGTCAGCAGGCGGTAGCCGAGCACCACGGAGGCCGCCGCGCCGCCGGGTGCTCCGGCGAGTGTCAACGCGAGGGCGAGCGCGGCGTCCAGGGAGCCGATGCCACCGGGGGTGGGCAACAGCACCGCCGCGCTGCTCGCCACCAGATAGGCGAGCGCGACCCGGAAGACCGGCAGCGGCAGGCCCAGGGACCGGGTGACAGCGACCACCACCAGCGCGTGCAGCGAGGCGAAGGCCAGGGAGCCGCCCCACAGCGCGGCTGCCCGGCCGGGCAGCCGGTGCACGGCCCGTACGTCCGCCAGCATGGTCCGCCAGGCGCGCCGCAGCGGTCCGGGCACGACCGCGAGCGCCACGGCCGCCAGCAGTACCGCCGCCACGGCCACCGGGGAGACATGCGGAACGCTCAGCAGACCGGGGCCGGTGAGCGCGAGCCCCGCGATCAGCGCGCCGCGCGTCACGGCCCCGGCGGCTGCCTTGACCGCGAGCGCTGTCGCCGCGCGGGCCATGGACAGTCCGTTGCGGGTCAGGAAGCGCAGGTTGACGGCGCCCGCGCCGATGCCCTGGGGCAGCGTGTGGTTGGCGGCGGACGCGGCGAACTGCACCGCCAGCAGCCGTCCGCCGGGCAGCGGTTCGGCCACCGCGCCCTGCTGCGCGAGCGCCGCGCACACCCAGGTCGCCACCGTGGCCGTCGCCCCCAGCAGCAGCCAGCCCCGGTCGGCGTCCGCGAGCCGGTGGGCACTGGTCACGATCACGGGCCAGTGCTGCCAGGCGACGAACGCGCCGCCCACGAGCACGACGACAGCGCCGATGACCTGCCAGGGGACCCGGCGGCGCGAGGCTGTGGCGGGGGGCGACCCGCAGGTGACGGGTGCCGTCTCGACACCCGTCCCGATCTCGATACGCGACGCGACGCGCGCCCCGATATCCGTCTCGATACGCGACGCGACACGCGCCCCGATATCCGTCTCGACACGCGCCCCGATGCCCGCCTCGGAAGTCATCCGCGCCCACCCCCTCCGGTCACAGAAGCCACGCCGTGCTCCTCACGCTCCCCGGCCTTGGGGGACACGAGAACCCGAACGCCCTCCACGGTGTACGCGGTCCAGCCGCGCGTGTACGACGGCGGACGCCCCGTGGTCGTACCCAGATGCGCGGTGGGCACGCGCCGTGCCGTGTCCGCGATCTCGGCGGCCGTGCTGTTGGTGTTGTTGCCGCTGGTCGCGGCGGACGAGCAACCGGTGTAGAAGGCGATCGGGATGGCCTCCTGGCCGGTCAGCAGACAAGGTGACCGCAGGCCGAGCCGGTGGAGATCGACGGCGATACGGGACCAGGTGCGGTGGGCGGCGGTGGTGCGCTCCACCATGCCGTGCAGGACCGTGAGTTGCACCCCCAGATGCACGACGATCCCGAGCGCCACCAGGACCGAGACGATCGGCCGCCGACTGCCGTCCGGCGCGGTGACCAGGTGCCGGAGGGCGTCGGCGACCGGGATCGCGAGCAGGGCGTAGGCGGGGAGCAGGAAGCGGGGCGCGGCGTACCCGATCAGGAAGAGGTAGGGGATCGCCGCGGTCGCCGCGCAGGCCAGGGGCACCAGGGTGCGCGAGGTGCGTCCGGTCCGGCCGACCGCCACGACCGCGGCGAGGGCGGCGAGCAGGGGCAGGACGAACCACCACGCGGTCACCAGCGGGTGCGGCATGGCGCCGGTGCAGGGGCGGCACAGGGCGCGCCCGCCGAGGCTGCGCATCTGGTCGAGCACGGCGAGGTGCCAGCCCAGGCCGCCCTGGGCCCGGGACCCGTCGGACAGGCGCTGCGCGAGGCCCCCGTAGGCGACGTACGCCTCGACGATCCACTCCAGCGCCCCGGCGGCCAGCCCACCCAGCAGCGCGAGGAGCAGGAGCAGGCGGCGCCACCTGCGGACGAGAACCAGCAGGGCCAACAGAGGCAGGGTCGTCCACACCGCGTCGGTGGGCCGCATCCACGCCATCAGCGCGGCGTTCGCGGCGAGTCCCCACAGTGCGGCCCGGTCGGTGCTGTCCGCCTGGGCGCGCAGGAAGCAGCCGGTCGCGGCCAACGCACCGATGGCGACCCAGTAGTTGGGCATGGCCTGCGGGCCGTAGAACACGGTCACCCACAGGCTCGCGAAGAACGCGCCGCCGAGCGCGAGGACCCGGCCCGGGAACAGGCCGCGCCACACCCGCAGGGCGAAGTACAGCGCGGCTCCCGACAGTACGGCCAGCCAGACCCGGAGCAGGGCGGTGGACGAGGACCAGGAGGCGATCGGGGCGACCAGCAGGGACACACCCCGGGCGCGCGGCGCGCTGAAGTACGCGGCCGGCGCATGGCCGCTGACCTGGCTGACGTAGACCGTCTCGTCCCAGCCGAGCCCCATGCCCGGCCGTACGAGGGCGAGTTGGGCCAGGGTGAAGGCGACCGCCACGAAGGCGATGAGCGGTGGCCCGGAGTCGCGCCACGACTCACCGGCGACCGAGGGCACCGCGAGCCGACGGACGCTCGCGCGTGTGACGTTCGAGCTGTAGGCCATGACCACCCCTCACCCCCCACAGACCATAGGGGACCGCACCCTGCAAGCCGTAGCGTCGATGATGGGACCCGGCGAAGGAGCCCGCACAACACGGACAAAGCTAACGCGGGCGTCGGTCGGGGCGCAGGAGGGCGCACGCGCCTGCCATGGCCGCGGACGGGCCGATCGCTCGACCTGCGCCGAGCACCCGCCCGACACCGCAAGGCGTACAGACGGCGCAACCAGCCTCGCGCCACGAGGTGTTGGTAGGTCGCCGTACTCGCAAGCTCACAGGCGGCGGGACGCCGACACCGGCTGGTTGTACGCGCATCAACGCCGCGCGTACAAGGCGCGCGGCGTGACGCCGTTCGGGTAACGAGCGTTGGGCCGGAGAAGCGGTAAGGGCGACCAACGGCAGGGGTGACGCGGTCGAGCAACCGGTGGCCGCACGACTGGCCCGGCAGGAGATCTTCGACGACGCTCGCGAACTCGTCCTTCCTTCGGTCGCGAGGGGGCAGTGCGGTTGGCCGGGTGGAATTCGGGTCACCTAAACTGCGTCCCACAGATGCCTTCACCCCCTGCCGGGGATGAACTCGCGTGCGCGCCCGCCCCCTTCCGGTCCGATCCGGTCTCCCTCACATCGTGACAACGACGACGAAGCGGGCGCGGTCGGCGGGTCGAGGGCTGTCCGATATCGGCACAGCAGGGAAACGGCGGCGTGACCAATATTCCGGAGACGGGTCGGACCCCGCGCGTCCAAATCCGGCTCGTCATCCTGCAGTTCCTCGTCCTCACCCTTCTCGCCACGCTCGGTGGCCGGTTGTGGTACCTCCAGATCCGGGAGGGCGAGGAGTACGCCCAGAAGGCGTCCGGCAACCACGTCCAGCAGGTCGTCCAGCCCGCCGTGCGCGGCGAGATCCTGGACGCGCGCGGCGTCCCGCTCGCCGACAACGAGACCCGGCTCGTGGTCTCCGCCTCCCGGACCGAGCTGTTGAAGATGAAGGACGACGGCAAGGCGGTCCTCACCAAGCTGGCAGGCGTGCTCGGCATGGAGCCGAAGGACGTCATGGAGAAGGTCAGGCTGTGCGACGCCAAGACGCCGCAGCCCTGCTGGAACGGTTCTCCGTACCAGCCGATCCCCATCAGCGATCAGCTCACGCCGCGCCAGGCCCTCCAAATACGCGAGCGCGCCGAGGACTTCCCCGGAATCACCGCCGAACCGGAGGCCACGCGCCGTTACGCGAGCCCGGCCGGCGCCAACACGGCGCAGGTGCTCGGGTATCTCTCGCCGGTCACCGACGACGAGATCCAGCAGGCCAAGGACACCGACTCCCCGTATCTGCGCTCCGACCAGGTCGGCCGCTCCGGCCTCGAGCGCCAGTACGACAAGGAGTTGCGGGGCAAGGCCGGCATCACCCGCTACACGGTGGACAACCTCGGCCGGGTCACCGGCACGGCGGTGAGCGACGCCGCCCGCCCCGGCTCCACCCTGATCACCAGCATCGACTCCCGCGTCCAGCGGATCGCCGAGGCCGAGTTGGACAAGGCGATGAAGGTCGCCCGCACCCAGTGGGACCACAACACGCACCAGAACTACAAGGCGGACTCCGGTGCCGTCGTCGTCATGGAGGCCAAGACCGGCCGTATCGTCGCCATGGCCTCCAACCCGACCTACGACCCGAACGCCTGGGTCGGCGGTATCTCCGCCGCCGACTACAAGAAGCTCACCGGCGAGGACGCCAACAACCCGCTGCTCAACCGCGCCACGCAGGGTCTGGCCGCCCCCGGCTCGATCTTCAAGGTCATCCCGACCACGGCGGCGGTCAACGCGGGCTACCCGTTCGGGGGCCCCTACGAGTGCAGCGAGTCGTACTCGATCGGCAACCAGGTCTTCACGAACTTCGAGTCCAAGGGCTACGGGCCGATCTCGCTGGGCCGCGCCCTCGAAGTCTCCTGCGACACGGTCTACTACCGCATCGCCCACGAGGAGTGGAAAAAGGACGGCGGCCTCACGGCGAAGAAGGGCGCCCACGACTGGTTCTACAAGACGGCCCACCAGTTCGGCCTCGGCAAGGCCACCGGCATCGACCTGCCGGGCGAGGCCGCCGGGCGCGTCCCCGACCGCCGCTGGAAGCGGGAGTACTGGGAGGCCAACAAGGACGCCTGGTGCAAGTCCGGCAAGCAGGACGGCAGTTACGCGGAGCAGATCGCCTACGAGAACTGTCGCCAGGGCAATCTGATGCGCGCCGGTGACTCGGTCAACTACTCCATCGGCCAGGGCGACACCCTCGTGACCCCCGTCCAGATGACCTCGATCTACGCGGCGATATCCAACGGCGGCACCCTCCATGTCCCCACCGTCGGCAAGGCGATCGTCAGCCCCGACGGCAAGAAGGTCACCGAGATCGCGCCCCAAACGCACGGCAAGCTGCCCATGACGAAGCAGACCCGGGACCAGATCGACCAGGCCCTCGCGGGCGTCGTCACCCAGGGGTCCGCGGCCTGGCGGTTCGGCGGCTGGCCGCAGGACGAGATCCCGCTGCACGCCAAGACCGGTACCGCCGAGGTCTACGGCAAGCAGACCACCTCATGGTTCGCCACGTACACCAAGGACTACGCGATCGTCATGACGATCTCCCAGGGCGGCACGGGCTCCGGCGGCTCCGGTCCGGCGGTCCGCGCCATCTACAACGCGCTGTACGGCGTCGCCGAGGACGGCACCATCGACCGTACGAAGGCCCTGCTGCCCACACCGCAGCGGGATCTGCCGAAGATCAGGCGGGACGGCACCATCGTGGCCGCGCGGACCAAGCCGTAGGCGCCGCCGCAGAATACTTCGGTGTCCGATATAACCTGGAAGGCATGGCCACCGGCAAGAGCCCTCGTCCCCCCGGAAGGCGCTGGCCCGCCCTGCTCGTGGCGGAGCGGCCCCGGCCCGAGGGGGTACGGTCATGGCCGCACGCCTGGTGGCTGGCCGTGGGCACGGTGTGCTTCGGCGCGTTCATGGGCCAGCTCGACGCCAGCATCGTCACGCTGACCTACGGCAGCCTGCGCGCCGAGTTCCGCACCTCGCTGGCGGCGGTCGAATGGGTCTCCCTGGCCTATCTGCTGACCCTGGTCGCGCTGCTGGTGCCCGCCGGACGGCTGGCGGACGCGCACGGCCGCAAGCTGCTGTACCTGTACGGGTTCGCCGTCTTCACCGTGGCCTCCGCGGCCTGCGGCTTCGCCCCCACACTGCTCGCGCTCACCGCGTTCCGTGTGGTGCAGGCGGCCGGTGCGGCCCTGATGCAGGCCAACAGCGTGGCGCTGGTGACCACCAGCGCCCCGCGGGCCCGGATGCGCAGCGCGCTCGGCGTTCAGGCGGCGGCGCAGGCACTGGGGCTGGCGCTGGGGCCGACGGTGGGCGGGGCGCTGGTGTCGACGCTGGGCTGGCGGTGGGTGTTCTGGGTGAACGTCCCCGTCGGCATCGTCGCGCTGGTCGGCGGGCACTACCTCCTCCCCCGCACCCGGGCCCGTACCCGTGTCGCCCGCTTCGACCGGCCGGGCTTCGCGCTGCTGGCGTTCGCGACCACCAGCGCCCTGATGGCTCTCTCCGCCGCGTCCGGACTGCCGGTGCCCGGCTGGGGCGTGGCCGTCCTGTGCGCGGCGGCGGCCATGGCCGGCTGGGGATTCGTCCGTCGGCAGCGGCGGACGAGCGCGCCCTTGCTGGACCTGGCCCTGCTGCGGGTGCGCACCGTGGCGTTCGGTCTGGTGGGGGCGCTCAGCGGCTATCTCGTGCTGTTCGGACCGCTGGTCCTGGTACCGGTCGTCCTCACCGCGCGCGGCTCCTCCGACCTGACCGCCGGGCTCACGCTCACCGCCCTGCCCGCCGGGTTCGCGCTGGCCGCGACCGCCGGTGACCGACTGCTGCCACGCACCCTCCCGGACCGGCGCCGCTGTCTGGCCGGGGCGTGCGTCTTCACCCTGGCGGTGGCCGCGCTGCTGGTCGTCCCGCTGACGACCGGCCCGCTGGTGCCGGTACTGGCGCTGACCGGGCTGGGCCTCGGGACGTTCACCCCGGCCAACAACGCCATGATCATGGGGGCGATCCCGGCCCGCACCTCCGGCACGGGCGGCGGCCTCGTCAACATGGCCCGCGGGCTGGGCACCGCGCTCGGCGTGGCCCTGGTGACGTTTGCCCTGCATCTGTCGGGCGGCACCGGGACCGAGGCGGGGGCCCGCTGGGCCGCCACCGCCCTGGTGGCCGCGGCGGCCCTCGCCGTGGCGTCGGTGTGGCTGAGCCCGCGCACGGGCCCGGAAGCCCCGGTCCCGTGACCAACGGACCGTACTCGCGTACGACCCGGCTACCCTTGCCCCATGTCAGCGCAGCCACGCCGCCCCCAGGAGCCCGAGGCGCGTCTGCTCACCGAGGCCGTCACCCGGCTGCGCCGCGCCCTGCGCTCCTCGATCCGCACCGACTATCCGTGGGAGACCCTCCCCATGGCCCAGGTCGAGTTGCTCCAGGTACTCGGCGAGCATTCTCCCGTACGGATCACCGACCTGGCCACCCGCCGCCGCCTGGCCCCGAGCACGGTCAGCGGCCTGATCGCCCAGATGATCACCGGCGGACTGGTCGCACGCGAGGTCGACCCCACCGACCGCCGCGCCTCCGTCGTGACCCTCACGGACGCCGGCCGCGAACAGCTCACCGCCTGGACGACGGCCCACGAACGCCGCATCGACACGGCCCTCGCCGCACTCGACGCCCCCTCCCGAACAGCCATCACCAAGGCGCTGCCCGCGCTGTTCCGACTGGCGGAGAACCTGGGCGAGCAGGCGGAGAACCCGGGCGAGCAGGCAGACGACACGACGGAGACCTGACCGCCGACGCTGTCACGCATGGAGCGCCACGCAATGGCGGAGCCCCGTCGCCAGCAGCGGGTCCGCGTACACGCCGGTCGCCTTGGCCGACCGCGACCACGCGCCACGCAACGGACGTCCAACGCCACACTGCGGACGTCCAAGAAGTCATCAAGCCACCGAATGAGGCCGATTCGCGCCCTGTCGAGGTTGCGCGTATCCACCCACACTCGACGTATGGGGGCGACTCGGGGCACGGGATGGGCTTCATGCCAGCTCTGCGGTACCTACGATCCCGCCGTACGCGGACGCGGTCGGATCGGTCTCCTGGCCGAACTCTGCGACTCCTGCTGGCACGGGCTGGCCAACGACATCGCCGAGGAGGAAGGCGCCACAAGCGCGCCGTTACCCGACCCGGACCCCGACGACGTGTCATGGATCGAGCCACCAACGTGCCCCGACTGCGGCGCCGAGGTCCATGTGTACCCGACCAACTACGACCGCTGGGTGAGCCTGGCGACCCGCGAGCAACCCGCCAAGAACGTCCCGGCGCACTACCGCTGGCGCCTGACCCCGACACCCACCGGTTCGGTGGCCGTCCGCGTACGAGCCATCGACCCCCTGCTCAGCGACCTGGTACTCCCGGACCACCGGATGCTGTGCGTCCCTGACGAGGACGAACCTCACGACGTGGGCTGACGCCTTGCCACGGCATGAGTCACAGGCCGTGGCAGCCTTGTGCGGTCCGATGGCCGAGCGATCGCCGGGTATCAGCCCGTCACCACCGGCGCCTCCTTGGACAGCGCGCGGCGAGGGGTCGCTCGATCCAGATGAACCACCACAGTGGCGTGGAATCGGCGCACCGCGTCGTCAACGCTGCGGATGAAGCCGGACTCCGCGTTGCCGCGGCTGCTCCCCATGCCTTTCGACAAGGAGAGACGGAAACCGGTGATACGGGTGCCACTGCCCTTCGGAAGCAGGTCCGCCGGCTCGGGCCGAAGCCGTTCCAGCGTGCCCCGCGGCCCGCCCGTCTCCCCTTCTACGAGGGTTTCGATGTGAAGGTCCGCCGGTGCCTCGGACAAGTGCCGGATGAGACGCTTCACCAAGGACAAGGGGTAGCCCTGCCCGGGTGCCGGTACCTCGATCGAGGTGCGCAGCTTGCTCGTACGGAGATCCGCGCTGATCGCCATGACACCGGGCATGCCCTCGATACGCACCTCCGCCTGCAGCTTTCCGTGGTAGCAGAGCTGATCGGCGAGATACCTCCGGCGTTCTTCGGGTTCCATTCCACGCTTGGCACGCTGAACAGGAAGTACCTTCTGCCCCAGTTCGCCACCCAGTCCGAGGCACACCTGCCGGACGAGTCGCTCCCAGCTCTCGACGACCTCCAGCGCACGCGGGTCTCCCTGGCACAGGGTTTCGTCATCGATTCCCTTGCGTACGGGTACCCAGGCGGGGCCCATGTTCTGGAAGCCGTGGCAGCCGGAGTTCTCGTGCTGCAAGTAGTGCAGCAACTCCTGGAGGAGCCAGGCGTGTGCCGCGTTGCCGACACCTTCGTGTCGAATCAACATCTGCGCCTGATGGGCGACTTCCGCCCATGAGAGGTGCCGAAGAGCCACCTTGTGTTTGCGCCGTCCGTCGATCTTGACGTCGACGAGAGGGCTGCCCTCCAAGGCGACGTCGTTCGACAGCGTGATCACGGCCTCGTAGCCACGGCGCGCGGCAATATCCATGTACGCCTGCACCTGATCGGCCTTGAGAGCATTGCCGTTGGTCTTCGCCTCGACCAACGCCGTCCACAGCTTTCCCGCCCGCTCGACACGGATCACTCCGTCGGGTCGTCGCGGTGTGTCGCCGTGCGGCAAGGTGACCTCGGTAAAGCTCTCCATGCGACCAGCCGGGGATCCGAACGCGGCAGTGAGTCTCCTGCCGAATTCCGGCACCTGCGCCATGACCGACAGCAGTAATGACGTGGCACGCATTTCACGATCCCGGTCACTCTTGAGAGCGGACACCGGGAACAGGCGTGCTCCTCTCCATGAGTCGTTCTCCGCCAGGGTCTTCTTGGCCACCTTGGGCAGGGTGACCTTCTTCTTGGCGGTACGAAGTCTCGCGGAAGGCTTCTTCGGCCCAGCGTCTTCGTCGGGTCGGCGAGGAGCCGGAACGGCTACCGGCGTCTCTTGCGGAGCAGGTTCGTCGGCCGCACCTGCGACAGCCCTGTCCGCCTGTTCATCATCCGCGACACTGTCCTGGGCTTCTGCCGCCGCGTCGTCATCGATGTCGACGCCGAAGTCCGTCGCCAGACCGGCGAGACCTGCGTCGTAGCCCTGGCCGATGGCGCGGAACTTCCAGTCTTCACCGCGCCGATAGAGCTCGCCGAAGATGATCGCACTCACCGAGTCGGCATCTTCGACGGTGAAACGGAGGAGGTTCTCACCGGCTCCGTCCGCCAACGTCAGCCGGACGCCCTCGAGTTCCCCGAAACGCGCTCCGCCGTACCGACTGGCGGCCACGACGATCCGGTCGACCTCGGGCGGGACCACGGTCAGATCGAAGCTGATCCGGTCTTCGCTTCCATCCGCCGTCGGCGTCTTGCCGAGAAGCTGCACACTTCCGTCGGCGGCAACCAGGTTGTTGTAGAAGTAGAAGTCTGTATCGCTGCGAACCTTGCCGTTCTCGTCCAGCAACAGGACGGATACGTCGGCGTCGCCTTCGCCTGTCGGACTCCCCCAGCCCAAACTGACGATCACCGAACCGGTGTTCTCACTCAGGGCTGCCAGAGTCACATTCGAGCCCTTGATCATTTCGCGCACACTGCCCCCAACCAACGCACCTGGGCACGGCCCCACCCCACCCAGCTACTTGACACGCGACACGATGTGATGTGCCGCACACGCGTAACTGTAGTACCGGGAGCGGCGCGTAACGGGCCGGACGGGCTCTTTGGGCGGGCGCCGCATGCCGAACGACAACAGCTCCGTGAGCAGTCAACGGCTCCGGCCGCGGAGCCATTCACTCGACATGAGGTAAATCGCGTTCACCAAGGGGCGGTTTCACGCCAACGGCCTGGACGGCACAGGCCTTACGGGCCTTCGGTGTCAGTCCCGGGCACTAACCTCGTTCGTCCGGCAAAGAGCCGACGAACCGAGGGGGAATGCAAGACCGCCATGCCCGACAACCACATCGGATATCGGATCTCCATCGTCGACGACGATCCGCTGCGCGCCCGCCGGGAGGCACGCGAACTCCTCGCCGCGCTCAGCGAGATGGATCCAGCAGCCACACTGGATCTCCCCGAACCGAGCCCCCCGAGGGGAGCCCTGGACAAGGGTGGTCCGTCCGCCGAGACCGTCGGGCTGCTGCTCAGCGCAGGCTCGTTCGTCGCCGCGCTGGTGCAGGTGTGGCTGGCGCGGGTGCCGCAGCGCACCATCCTGGTCAAGCGACCCGACGGGGCCACCCTGCACATCACCGGCAAGGAGGCCCACGAGGACGACACGCTGATCGAGCAGTTCCTCTCGGGCGACGGCGACGGCGACGGCCACGGCGACGACACGACGGCGGGCTGAGCTGCGATGACCGAGAACGATCGGTACGCCCTGCTCGTCGGTGTCTCCACGTACGACAACGACGCCTACCACGATCTCCCGGCCGTGCGTGCCGACCTGCATTACATGCGGGCGGTACTGCAGAACACCGAGATCGGCATGTACAACGAGTGCGAGCTGGCCCCCGAACCGACCCGCACGGAGATGCTGCACGCCATCGAGACGTTCCTGGAGGAGCGGCAGCCCAGCGAGACCGCTCTGCTGTACTTCAGTGGACACGGCGAGTTCTGCGAGCAGGACGGCCAGCTCTACTTCCTGACCCGGGACACCGACCCGAACGACCTGCCGGGCACAGCAGTACCGGCGGAGTTCCTGGAGCGGATGCTCCAGTCCTGCCGGGCGGCCTCGAAACTGGTGCTGCTGGACTGCTGCTCCAGCGGCTCGGTCGTCCAAGGCTGGACCGCGAAGGGCCCGTCGGAGGAACCGGCCCGTCCCACGCCGAGCACCCTGCTGCGACCGACCGGCGTGTACTTCATCACCGCATCCGACGCTCTCCAGGCAGCCTCGGCGATGGCGCCGCCCGGGTCCAGCCTCGGCACCTCCCGATTCACTGGGGAAATCGTCGAAGGCCTGCGCAACGGCTGGATCAAGGGCAGCGGCTGGATCAGCCCGGACGAGCTCTTCGACTACCTGACCGCCCAGATGACCCGCAACGGCGTGCCCGAGGAGCAGCGCCCCACCAAGTCCACTTTCAGGGCCACACGAAGCCTTCCGTTCGCGCGCTCGGTGGCACGTCCAGTACACATTCCGCCGCTTCCCGGCGACGCCACCGAGGCCGCCCGGCGCTCTCCCGCTCTGCTGAAGGCCCGGGAGCTGGCCGAGACGGACGAGCGGAACGGGGTCGACCGGCAGCGGCTGCTGCGGTACTACGCCGACTGCTTCACCGCGCAGGCCGCGGCCGGTATGCGGCCCGACCGGGACAGCGGCCGGAACACGAAGTACTTCCTGCTGTCCCAGGGCGAGGAGACCATCCAGTCCGGCCGGGGACCGCACATCACCGCGCCCGGCGCGCTGCCTCGACCACAGGGCGGACAGGCCGGCTCGGTCACCGACGCGGGGACCCGGCAGGAGTACTGGTACGGCTATCCGGCGATCACTCTTCCCGTGCGCGACGGTGGCCGGGGGCGCCGTGCGGCGGTGGAGCTGGCACCGCTCCTCATCCAGCAGATGGAACTCGCACCGGACGAGAACGGCCGGGATGTGCTCCGGCCCAGCGGCGTGCCGTCCCTGCACAGCGGCGTCGTCTCGGAACTCCTGGACGCGGGCGACGCGGCCGACCTGGTGGCACGCTGGCAGCCGACGTGGCAGGAGGGCAACGACGCCCAGATGCTGCGCGCCGTGCGGGAGTTGCTGGAGGAGCTGGGGCTGCCGGAACTCGAACCGCTGGACCCGTCCGCGCTCAGCGACCGGACGGTGATGCAGGCGCTGCGGCCCGGTGCGCACAACGCGGCCGTACTGCTGGTGCCTTCGGGTGCAGAGGCCACGGCCACCCAGGCCCTGGTGGACAATCTGCTGCAGATCTCGACGCGGACCGAGCAGATCGCGGGCACCGCCCTGGACGCGTTGCTGAACGGTGGGGCGCAGCAGGCGCTGACGGCAGCCGCGGTCACACCGGTTGCTCCAGGGCCGTGCAACGAGAGCCAGGAACGGGTGATCTCATCGGCGATGACGCGGCCTCTGACGGTGGCAACAGGGCCGCCCGGTACAGGCAAGAGCGAAGTGGTCACGGCGGTCGTCACCACCTGTGTCGCCGCCGGGCAGTCGGTGCTGGTCGCTTCCACGAACAACGAGGCCGTGGACGTCGTCGCCAAGCGCTGCGACGACATCGCTCCCGGTCTGTTGATGCGGACGGGCAACAAGGACGCACTGGAGCGGGAGGCGGCCAAGCTGGAGCGGCTGGTCGGGGAACCGGCCGGGTCACCGAGGCGAGGTTCGGCCACCGTGGGCGGCGACCTGCGTACTGCGCGAGGGACGGCCGACCGACTGCGAGCGGAGGCAGCACACCGCGTCGGTGAAGAGCAGCGGTTGCTGGAACTGCTCCGCGACCGTGAGGAACGGGCAGCGGCCCTGAAGCTGCCATTGCCTCTTCTCGAAGGCGCCTGGGCTGCGGACGAAGACCGCGTAGCCGCTCTGGAGCAGTGGGTGGGCAGGGCAAGGAAGTCGGCCGCGGCCCGCTGGTGGCTGCTGGGGCCATGGCGCCGCGGACGCGCGCTCACCGCGCTGGTCTCAGCGGTGTCCGAGGGCCCCGAGGGAGCCGGACGGGCATGGCCCGAGTGGGCGACGGGACGGCCCGTGCCGCCGGAACTGCTGGAGTCTCTGGCCGACACGGTGGCTGTCGAGCGGGACGTGAGACAGCTCGTCGACCGGCACATGGAATGGGACGAGGCAGGACTCGAGAAGTCCCGGCTGGCAACGGCTGGGACGCTGTCCGAGCTGTCGGCGGAGCTGTCCCGCGCACTGTCCGCCGAGGCGCTGGCGCGGGCCGCCGGACTCATGGGTCAGCGGCTCCAGTCGCTCCGCCGTCACTCGGGCTACCGGCGCAGCCAGAAGAACCTGATGGCACATATCAAGGGTTGGGCCGTCAGCACCCACTCGGTGGGCCGACTGGAACTCGCTCCGAAGCTGTTCGACCTCGTGGTCATCGACGAGGCGAGCCAGTGCTCCATCCCGTCGGTACTGCCGCTGCTGTTCCGGGCCCGCCGGGCGCTGATCATCGGAGATCCTATGCAGCTCGGGCACATCCCCGGCGTGTCGCCGCAGCAGGAGCGGCAGGCGCGCGTGAGGGCCGGGTTGAGCTCCGCACAACTCGAGCATCACCGTCTCACCTACCACGTGTACTCCTCGTACCATGCGGCCGAACAGCACGGCGACACCGCGCTGCTCCTCGACGAGCACTACCGCTGCCACCCTCAGATCGCGGACGTCGTCAACGGTCACTGCTACGCCGGCCAGTTGCAGGTGCTCACCGACGTACGACGGCAGGTACCGGCGCACGACCCGGTGGGAGCGGCCGACCCGGCCCCTGTGCTGGGCTGGGTCGACGTGCCGTCCGGCAGGTCGGCGCGCGGCGGCGACGGGCAGTCCTGGCGGAACGCGGCGGAGGCCGAGGCCGTCCGGCAGGTGGTCGAAGGGCTCCTCGCAGGGCTTCCGCATGACGCGACGGTCGGCGTGGTCACGCCGTTCCGGGCACAGAAGGAGGCACTGGCGCGGATGTGGCGGGACAACGACCGCGTCCGGGTCGGCACGGTCCACACCTTCCAGGGCGGACAGCGCGACGTGATGGTGCTCAGCCCGGTGGCCGCGCACAACACACCGCCCCGGACAGCGCACTGGGTCGCGAGCCAGGTCAACTTGTGGAACGTGGCGGTCACTCGGGCCAAGTCACAACTGGTCACGGTCGGGAGTCACGCCTTCTGGCGGGACCAGAGCGGTCTGCCTGCCCTCCTGGCGACACGCTCTGCACCGTTGGACGCGAAGGGTGCCGGCTGCGGCCGTGGCGCAATGGTGGGAACGGCCGACCCCGTGATCGGCATACACGAAGAGCTCACCGACCGTCTCCAGCAGTACCTCACCAGTCACGGCATCACCGATCTGGAGCGGGCCGCACAGGTGGGCGGGCACCCGGTGGACCTTCTGTTCACCGAAGCCGGGGAGAACACGGCGGTGTTGATCGACCCTGGTCCGCCGCCGGAAAGCGACCCGGCGCGGCATCTTCGGCTGGCCCACGCGCGGGGCGACCTGCTCACCGGGCTGCCCTCCGGAGGGCATGGGGCCAAGCCGTGCCTCGTGAGCCGGACCGTGCGGGTCCCCGCGTGGCGGATCCTGGCGGGTGAGGTGGCGCTGGCACCGCTGTTCGGGTAGCCCGGTTCCGGTGGCCGACCGCGTCGCGCTCAGCCGCCGGGCAGATCCCGCACGAGGTACGACCTGTGCAACGGTCCACGGTGGTTCGCGCGACGGCGGTGATCAGGACGCCCCACAAGCACCACGCGCTCAGCGCCCCCTCACCCCACCACCCCGGGCACGGCGGCCAGGAGCACCGTCACCGCGGCCAGGGCCGCTGATATCGCCCTGCCCACCGTCTCCACCGGTCCGAGGCCCGCCGCCACTTCCGCCATGTGCGGGGCCGTCTTCGCGGGATCCGCGTCCGGGAGAGCCAGGCCGTGCAGGCCCGCGTGGTGGAGCAGCGCGATCAGTTCCGCCGTCTCCTGTGTCGGGGACGTCTCCGTCAGTACCACCGCGGCCAGTTCGCCGCGCAGCGCGGCCGGGACCGACGGGTCCGTGACCGGGTAGCGGTAGGAGCCGAAGGCGCCCAGTACCTTGCGACCCTCCCGGCGCACGAGGCCCTTCGCCAGCAGGGCGGCGTAGGTGGCCGTCACAGCCTGGTCCCGTACGGCCAGGAGCCAGGCCTGGGGCTTCGCTTCCGGATGCTGTCGTATCCGGCCCATCATCAGCGACGCCAACGGCTCGTCCGCCGCGGGCGGTTGCCCCGCGATCAGCCGACCGTCGCGCTCCACCACTGCGCCAGACAGCACAAGCCGAAGCAGTGGGGCCGCCGCGACGGCGCATCCCACCCTCAACTGCTCCCGCGGCGTACCGTCCCGCTCGTCCAGCCCGAGCAGCACGATCCGCTCGCCCACCGTCAGTCCAGCGCCCATCGAACCCCCTTTCCCCTCCCAACGCACGGCGCACGCCGCTTGGTTCCGCGCCTAGCGGGCCGCTCTCAGCGGTGCGGTCGTTCCGACAGGCCCACGCCTCAGGGCCAGTACGACGGCTCGGGCAGCGGAAGCCTGAAGAATTCCTGGGAACTTCCCGGCCGGTCGGTACACAGCGAGCGGATGGACCTGCAGGACCTGTATCCCGGCAACTCACCGGGCCTGATCGGCCCTTCGGCGGGGTCGCCGGGCCATGGCCTCGACTCGGGCGAACACCGCGATCAACACGATGAGGACAGCCGTGGGGGCCAGCAGCCAGAACCAACGTTGCGCCCACCAGTGCGCGGACGGCTCCGCCAGGAGCGTATGGCCCAGGCCTTCGTAGGCCCACAACACGATGAGGTAGGCGGTCATGTGCCACAGGAACACGGTGATCGCCACCACGTTGAGTGCCACCACAGGCTTCCACACACCGGGACGGCGCAGCAGACGCGCGGCGGTTGGCGTGATCAGTGCCACAAGTCCGAGCTGGAAGACGGCGAGCGCCGCGATGGCCGCGTTGGTGGGGAAGATGTTCGACTCGACATCACCGACCTCCCCGACCATCGAGCGGGGGTAGCCCGCGAACACCGTCAGCACGACCAGGGCCAGCAGGCCGGTCCCGGTGATCGCCAGCCGCTGGGCCGGTGGCCGTCGGCCGAGCTGCCAGGTCCGCCAGGCGTAGCCGAGTTGGTGGCAGAACAACCACACCAACGCGACGGTCACCCATACGGCCCAGTCCAGACCGACGCCGCGGCCGAGCATGCTACCGACGGCGATGAACCCGGCGAGCGCGGCCAGGGTGCCGGTGCCGTGACGGACATGCAGGGTGGCGGTGACCGGCACGGCGAGGATCAACAGGCTGTACACGCCGAGGAACCACAAGGGCGTCAGGTAACCCGGGAACCACTGCCACATCCAGCGGTGGGGTCCCGGCAGGGTCGCGGCGATCAGTTCGCCGGCCAGCCAGACCCCCGCCCATACGGCGGTGGGCACCGACAACCGGCGGAGCCGGTCGATGACGAACCGTCCGGCGGGGTCCTTGTTCGCCCGTGTGCGTTGCCAGCCGGCCATGTTCGCGTAGCCGCCGACCAGGAAGAACACCGGCATGATCTGCAGTACCCAGGTGGCCAGCCAGCCACCGGGAACGACGTCGATCGGGTTGGGCATGACGAGGTTGCCGTCAGCGGTGCGATGGGTGACCGACAGCGTCCAGTGCCACACGGTGACGACCACGATGCTGAGCGCTCGGGCGGCGTCGACGACGCGGTCCCGGGATTCCGGTGTGGCGCTCACCAACCGGTCCAATGCGCCCGGGGGCCCGGGGGTACGGGCCCCACGGCGCGAGGGGGGCGTCACGACCGGTACAGCACGTCGATGTCCCCCGCGAAGTCCTGGAGC
>NZ_JAMWMR010000018.1 GCF_023887685.1 Streptomyces macrolidinus
CAGACCCTAAGGTCGCAGGCGGCCAAGGAACGGACGGAACGGAAGAGGTCTCAGGGGATGCTCAGGCTGGGCAGGCGGGAATTCGGCGCGCACGAGCCGGTGGTCATGGCGATCGTGAACCGGACCCCGGACTCCTTCTACGACCGGGGCGCCACGTTCCGCGACGAGCCCGCCCTCGCGCGCGTGGAGCAGGCGGTGGCCGAGGGCGCCGCGATCATCGACATCGGCGGGGTCAAGGCCGGGCCGGGGGAAGAGGTGACGGCCGAGGAGGAGGCGCGGCGCACGGTCGGCTTCGTCGCCGAGGTACGGCGCCGCTTCCCCGACGTCGTGATCAGCGTGGACACCTGGCGGCACGACGTCGGCGAGGCGGTCTGCGAGGCGGGCGCCGATCTGCTGAACGACGCCTGGGGCGGGGTCGATCCACGGCTCGCGGAGGTCGCGGCGCGCCACCGGGTGGGGCTGGTGTGCACCCACGCGGGCGGAGCGCAGCCGCGGACCCGGCCGCACCGGGTGCGCTACGACGACGTCATGGCCGACATCCTGGACGTGACCGTGGGCCTGGCCGAGCGGGCGGTGGCGCTGGGCGTGCCGCGCGAGTCGGTGCTGATCGACCCCGGCCACGACTTCGGCAAGAACACACGGCACAGCCTGGAGGCGACGCGACGGCTGGGCGAGATGGTCGCCACGGGGTGGCCGGTGCTGGTGTCGCTGTCCAACAAGGACTTCGTCGGCGAGACGCTGGACAAGCCGGTCAAGGAGCGGCTGGTGGGGACGCTGGCGACGACGGCGGTGTCGGCCTGGCTGGGAGCGCAGGTGTACCGGGTGCACGAGGTGGCCGAGACCCGGCAGGTCCTCGACATGGTGGCGTCGATCGCCGGGCATCGCCCACCGGCGGTGGCCCGCCGGGGCCTGGCCTGACACCCCGGCTCCCCCGCTTCCTGGCCTCAGCGCGCGGCCTCCTTCGACACCAGCGCCACCGCCTCCTCCACGTCGTCCGTCACATGGAACAGGAGCAGGTCCTTCTCCGCGGCCTTGCCCTGGGCCACCATGGTGTTCTTGAGCCAGTCCACCAGGCCGCCCCAGTACGCGGTGCCGTAGAGGACGATCGGGAAGCGGGTCACCTTCTCGGTCTGGACGAGGGTCAGGGACTCGAAGAGTTCGTCCAGGGTGCCCATGCCGCCCGGCATGACCACGAAGCCCTGCGCGTACTTCACGAACATCATCTTGCGGACGAAGAAGTAGCGGAAGTTCAGTCCGACGTCGACGTACGGGTTCAGGCCGTGCTCGTAGGGCAGCTCGATGCCGAGCCCGACCGAGACCCCCTTCGCCTCGCACGCGCCCTTGTTGGCCGCCTCCATCACCCCGGGGCCGCCGCCTGTGATCACCGCCCAGCCCGCCCGCGCCAGGCCGCGCCCGAGCCGTACGCCCGCCTCGTACTCCGGTGAGTCCACAGGCGTGCGCGAGGAGCCGAACACGCTGATGGCGGGCGGGAGTTCGGCCAGCGTGCCGAAGCCCTCGATGAACTCCGACTGGATGCGCAGGACACGCCAGGGGTCGGTGTGGACCCAGTCCGAGGGGCCGCCCGCGTCCAGCAGCCGCTGGTCCGTGGTGCTCGTCGTCACCTGGTCCCGCCTGCGCAGCACGGGACCGAGTCGCTGCTCGTCCGGTGGCACCTTCTTGCCCTCGGGGTTGCCGGTCGGCATGTGCGCTCCCTCCGCGTCGGGGTCTTCCCTGTTCAGGGCCGTCCCCCGCGCGGGCGGAGCCGGGAGTGGAGGGCGAAGCCGCGTTCCTGGGAGAAGGCCGTTCCACCCCAGCGTAGATCCGGGTGGGTCACGTGTGGGGGACCTCCGCCGGTCCGCCATGAACCGCCACGGTGACATCGAGGCGGTGGATCAGGACGTCAGCCAGGCCGTCAGGCGCTCCTCGCCCGCGAGGATCTTCGCCGTGTCCACGCGTTCGTCCCGCTTGTGCGCCAAGTGGGGGTTGCCCGGACCGTAGTTGACGGCCGGAACGCCGAGCGCGCTGAAGCGGGAGACGTCGGTCCAGCCGTACTTGGGCTGCGGGGTGCCGCCGACCGCCGCCACGAAGGCCGCCGCGGCCGGGTGCGTGAGACCGGGCAGCGCGCCGCCGCTGTGGTCGGTCACCACGAACTCCTCGACCCCGCAGTCCGCGAAGACCTCGTGGACATGGGCGATCGCCTCCTGCTCGCTCCGGTCCGGCGCGTAGCGGAAGTTGACCGTGACCACACACTCGTCGGGGATCACGTTCCCGGCGACGCCGCCCGAGATGCCGACCGCGTTCAGCCCCTCCCGGTACTCCAGGCCGTCGATGACCGGGTACCGGGGCTCGTAGGCGGCCAGGCGGGCCAGGATCGGGGCCGCCGCGTGGATCGCGTTCGCGCCCATCCAGCTCCGTGCCGAGTGGGACCGCTCGCCCTTGGTCTTCAACTGCATGCGCAGGGTGCCCTGGCAGCCGCCCTCGACCTGGCCGTCGGAGGGCTCGAGGAGCACCGCGAAGTCGCCCTCCAGCCAGTCGGGGTGGGCCTCGGCCACATGCTTCAGACCGTTGAGGTGTGCGGCGACCTCCTCGTTGTCGTAGAAGACGAACGTGAGGTCGCGGTTGGGCTCGGGGACCGTCGCCGCGATACGGAGCTGGACCGCGACGCCCGCCTTCATGTCGCAGGTGCCGCAGCCCCACAGCACACCGTCCGCCTCCAGCCGCGAGGGGACGTTGTCCGCGATCGGGACCGTGTCGATATGGCCGGCCAGGATGACGCGCTCCGCCCGCCCGAGGTGCGTACGGGCCACGACGTTGTTGCCGTACCGGTCCACCGTCAGATGCGGCAGCGCGCGCAGCGCGGTCTCGATCGCGTCCGCGAGGGGCTTCTCGTTCCCGCTCTCGGAGGGGAAGTCGACGAGCCGGGCGGTGAGCCGCGCGGCGTCCAGCGTGAGGTCAAGGGGGGTGTCGGCCATGTTGTCGACCCTAACGCGACCGGAGCGCCCGAGGCGTTTTCCACAGCCCCGGAAGGCCACTTGAGGCTCTCCAGTACCTTGTACGGGTGCCTGAGCCGTCCCCTTCTCCCCGTCGCCGCGGCCGTCTTCTGCGGAGCACCGCGGCCGTCATGGTCCTGTTCGCTGTCGTCGGCTATCTCGCCGTCCAGTACCTCACCGGTTCGAACGCGCCGAGATGCACGGTCGTTTCGGGACGAGGTGACAGGACGTCGTACGACTTCACACCGGAGCAGGCGGTCAACGCGGCGACGATCTCCGCGGTCGGCACCACCCGCGGCATGCCCGAGCGCGCGGTGACGATCGCGCTGGCGACGGCGCTCCAGGAGTCGGGCCTGCGTAACATCGAGCACGGCGACCGGGATTCGCTCGGTCTGTTCCAGCAGCGCCCCTCGCAGGGATGGGGCACCGAGCGGCAGATCATGGACCCGACGTACGCGGCGGGGAAGTTCTACGAGCACCTGGCCAAGGTGCCCGGCTACACGGAGTTGCCGCTGACGGTCGCCGCCCAGCGTGTGCAGCGCAGCGGCTTCCCCGAGGCGTACGCGAAGCACGAGCCGGACGCCACGCTGCTCGCCGCCGCGCTCACCGGCCACACGGCGGCCACGCTGACCTGCCAGGGCCGCCCGGCCCCCACCGCGACGGGCGGCTCGGACGCCGTACGGGCCGCGCTCGTACGGGACTTCGGGCGCGAGGTGCTGACGTCGGCCGGAGCGGAGGTGGGCGCCGAGCGGCCTTCGCCGTCCCCCACGGCCACGGCGAAGGGGACCACCGACACCGTGACGATCCCGGTGCCCCGGAAGACCACCACCTCGGGCACCGCCGACCAGCGGGGCTGGGAGCTGGCGCACTGGGCAGTGGCCAACTCCTCGTCGCTGCACATCTCGCGGGTCTCCTACGCGGGCCGGGTGTGGTCGCGCGGCGGGTACGCGGACCAGTGGCGTGAGACGGCCCATGTCTCGGACGCGAAGGCGTCGACCGGCCGGGTCCGTATCGTCATAGGCGAGTAGCTCGACCGGCTCGGCCAGCAGTACGAGCCTTCCCTCCCCGGGGTTGTACACGGCGCGCCTCGGTGACGAGGCGCGCCGACGTGCGTACCGCCCCTTCCGCAACGCCAAATCCCCTGGCGGCGAAGGGACTTGGGGATCTCGACGGTCGATTCGCGCGAGGATCGTTTGCCCGATTTCCTCCCCACCTGATAATGCGACGCATTGCCAACTCTTTGCGGCGGGCCACCGCAACCTTCGCGGGTCTCGAGCGGTAGTCACTGCGTCCGAGCCCGCGACGGCATCAGCGGGCACGGTCGGACACTTCACCGTTCTCTCCCGTCTAAGGAGCACCATGTCCCTCCCCCTGACCCGTCGGATCGCCCGTGCCGCGCTGCTGATCGCGGCGGGAGCGGCACCCGTGGTCGGTGCGGCCGGCTCCGCCGGTGCGGCGACGACCGACCTTCCGGGCACCCAGAACCTCGGCGGGCTGACCAACCTCCAGGGCGCGCAGATCGGCAGCGTCGACGGCGCCGCCCAGAAGGTCGCCGGGGTCGCGGGCCACGTCGGCCACACCGCGGTCAAGAAGGCGACGCCGGTCGCGCAGAAGGCGGCGGGTCGACTCGTCGGGACCACGACGCCGGTCGCGCGGAAGGCGACCGGGGCCGCGACGGGACAGACCGGCGGTCTGCTCGGCGACACCGCGAAGAAGGCGACGGGCGGCCTGCCGACGCAGGGACTGCCGCTGCCGGGGCTGCCGCTGGGCGGCTGAGCCCGGGGCGCAAGGCCGACGGCGGAGGGGCCGGGGAACGTTCCCCGGCCCCTCCGCCGTATAGCCGCATAGCCGTATGCGTGCACAGCCTTACGCGCGGGACAGCCGCTCCACCGCCGCCGCCACGCGCTCGTCCGTCGCCGTCAGCGCCACGCGGACGAACCGCTCGCCCGCCGAGCCGTAGAAGTCGCCGGGGGCGACCAGGATGCCCAGGTCGGCGAGGTGGGCCACGGTGTCCCAGCAGGACTCCTCGCGCGTCGCCCACAGATACAGGCTCGCCTCGCTGTGCTCGATCCGGAAGCCGTGCCGCACGAGCGCGTCGCGCAGGGCCGTACGACGGGCCGCGTACCGCGCGCGCTGCTGCGTGACGTGCGTGTCGTCGGCGAGTGCCGCCACCACCGCCGCCTGCGTCGGCGCCGACGTCATCATGCCGCCGTGCTTGCGGATCTCCAGCAGCGGGCCGAGGACGGCCGGGTCGCCCACGAGGAACGCCGCCCGGTAGCCCGCCAGGTTCGAGCGCTTGGACAGGGAGTGGACGGCGACGATGCCCTCGTACGAGCCGCCGCACACGTCGGGGTGCAGGACCGAGACGGGCTCGGCCTCCCAGCCCAGCTCGAAGTAGCACTCGTCGGAGAAGACCAGGACGCCGTGCTCGCGCGCCCAGGCCACGATCCGGGTCAGCTCCTCCTTGCCCAGCACCTTGCCCGTGGGGTTCGACGGGGAGTTGAGCCACAGGAGCTTCAGGCCCGTCGGGTCGAGGGCGGTCACATCGTCGTAGACCTCGTGCTCCGCGCGGGCCAGGCGGGCGCCGACCTCGTACGTCGGGTAGGCCAGGCGCGGGTAGGCGACCTTGTCGCCGGGGCCGAGGCCGAGCTGCGTCGGGAGCCAGGCGACGAGTTCCTTGGAGCCGACGATCGGCAGGACGTGGTGGTGGGTGAGGTCGCGGGCGCCGAGGCGGCGCTCCGCCCAGCCCGTGATCGCGTCGCGCAGCTCGGGCGTGCCCCAGACGGTCGGATAGCCCGGGGAGTCCGCGGCGGCGATCAGCGCCTTCTGGATCGACTCGGGGACCGGGTCGACCGGGGTGCCGACGGACAGGTCGACGATCCCGCCCGGATGCGCGGCGGCCGTCTTCTTGTACGGCTCCAGCTTGTCCCACGGGAACGCGGGCAGGCGGTCGCGCAGCGACGGCCGGGACGAGTGGGGATCTGAGACTGCGGACACGGCGATCGGCTCACTTTCTGCTACGACGACACCCGCAACGGGCGCCGTAAACGCCTCGGTCCCGTGCGGCGCGGGCGGGCGCCGTACGGGACCGAGGCGATGAAGGTTCCCCCTGGTTCCTGTGGTTCCCGGTGGAAGCCGTGGAACCAGGGAGAGGACGTACAGTGCCGCTTACTTGTTCATCGGGGGCAGCGCCGCGATGAAGGGGTGGTCACGCTCGATCAGCCCCAGCTTGCTGGCGCCACCGGGCGAGCCGAGCTCGTCGAAGAACTCGACGTTCGCCTTGTAGTAGTCCTTCCACTCCTCGGGAGTGTCATCCTCGTAGAAGATCGCCTCGACCGGGCAGACCGGCTCACAGGCTCCACAGTCGACGCATTCGTCCGGGTGGATGTACAAGGACCGCTGGCCCTCGTAGATGCAGTCGACCGGGCACTCCTCGATGCACGCCTTGTCCTTGACGTCGACACAAGGCTCTGCGATGACGTAGGTCACGCTGTCGTTCCTCCTCGGTAGGGCGCTGGCGGGCCTCCTCAGGCTCCGCCGCCTGGCGCGCGGGAGCGCGGCGTCGTCGATGCCCGCCCCTAGTATCTCCGTTCTTGGGCATGATCCGAACAGGAGGGGTGAACTGACCTGTGGAAATATCTGCGGGCGGACGGCTCGAAGTCCGTATCACCGCCGCTGACGTGGGCAAACGCGTCTCCGTACGGTGTGTGACCGAACAGGCCTCCGCGGGTGAGAAGTACACCGACACGGTCGGCGTGCTCACCTCATGGGGCGGCGGTGTGTTGATGATCACTCGCCGGGACGGGGAGAGCGTGCGGATCGCGGAGTCCTCGATGGTCGCGGGGAAGGTCGTGCCGGCCGCTCCCGCCCGCCGCAGGGGGCCCTCGGCCTCGTACGAGGAGCTGGCGCGGATCTCCGCCAGGGCCTGGCAGCCGGTGCTGCGGGAGCGGCTCGGCGACTGGGAGCTGCGTGCCGCCGCCGGATTCACGCGCCGCGCCAACTCGGTGCTGCCGCTGGGCGATCCCGGCCTGCCGCTGGACGAGGCGCTCGCGGCCGTACGGCGCTGGTACGCGGCCCTCGGCCTGCCCGCCTACGTGCAGCTCGCGACCGGCGCGGAGGGCACTCAGGAGCTGCTGTGCGCGGAGCTGGCGGCGCGCGGCTGGACGCGGGAGGTGACCGCCGAGCTGTGGACCGGCGCGCTGGCCCCCGTGGCGGACCGCGAGGCCGGTGGCGTACGGCTCACGCGCACGGTGGACGAGGAATGGCTCGCCCGCTACCAGCGCAAGGGGCTGAGCGAGGTCGCGCTGAAGGTGCTGGGCAGCGGGCCCTCGGTGTGGTTCGCGACCGTGCCGGGGGCGGCGGGCGCTCCCCCGGCGGCGATCGGGCGCTGTGTGGTGGACGGGCGGTGGGCCGGTTTCGCGGCCGTCGAGGTCGATCCCGCGCAGCGCCGCAGGGGGCTCGCCACGACCGTGATGGCGGCCCTGTCCCAGCGGGCCCTCGACGAGGGCGCCTCGGCGGCCTGGCTCCAGGTGGAGTCCGGCAGCGCGGCGGCGCGGAGCCTGTATACGGGGCTGGGCTTCGGGGCACACCATGCGTATCACCACTACCGGGAGCCCGAGGGTTCCCACGGCCCGAACACCGGTTCCTGACCGGTGCTGTGAGAGGTTCCAGGCATGCGCGCCCTCCGTCCCCCAGAGCCCGAGCGAGCCACCGACATACGGCGGCGGTTCGCCGAGGAAGCACGCTCCGAGCGGCCCGATCTCGTGACGCTGTGCCTGCTGGTGGGCGCGGCGGCGGACGGGTCGCTGGACGAGGCCGGGTTGGACGCCGCGCAGATCGAGTTGGACCGGCTGGCCGGGCAGTTGCCGTACGCGCCGGGCGGGCCGCGCGCCTGGGCCGCCGCGCTGGCCGACCTCCTCGGTGGGCGCTGCGGGTTCCACGGGGTGGCCGCGGACTACGGGCGCCTGGAGTCCTCGCTGCTGCACGAGGTGCTGCGGCGGCGGCGCGGGCTGCCGATCCTGCTGTCGGTGGTGTGGCTGGAGGTGGCCCGGCGGGCGGGTGCGCCGGTGTACGGGGTCGCCCTCCCCGGGCACTTCGTCGTCGGGTTCGGGCCGTTGGACGAGCAGGTGCTGGCCGACCCGTTCGACGGCGGCCGGGTGCTGACCGGCGGCGACGCCGAGCTGCTGGTCGCCGGGGCCACGGGGGCGCCGCTGGATGCGTCGATGCTCGACCCCGCCGATCCGCTCGATGTCGTCCTGCGGATCCTCAACAACATCCGCGCGTGGGCCGCCGCCCGGCCCGAGCGGTCGGATGTCGCCTTGTGGGCGGTCGAGTTGTCGCTGCTGCTGCCGTCGCATCCGGCGCGGCTGCGGTACGAGCGGGGCCAACTCCTCGTGCAGTGCGGGGACTTCCTGGGTGGGGCGGCCGAACTCGACGCGTACGCCGAGCTGGTGTCCGCCGTGGACGCACCGGCGGCGGAGCGGGTGCGGGGGCAGGCGCGGGCGGCTCGGGCGCGGCTCAACTGAGCTGTTGTCCGGCCGACTCGGCGATCACAGCCAGCCCTTCTCCCGTGCCATCCGTACCGCCTCCGCGCGGTTGCGGACCGCGAGCTTCTGGATCGCCATGGAGAGGTAGTTGCGGACCGTGCCCTGGGACAGGTGGAGGGCTGCGGCCAGTTCGGCGTTGGTGGAGCCGTCCGCCGCCGCGCGCAGGACCTCGCGTTCGCGGTCGGTCAGCGGGTTGGCGCCGTCGGCCAGGGCCGCCGCCGCCAGCGTGGGGTCGATGACGCGCTCTCCGGCGAGCACCTTCCGTATCGCCTCGGCGAGTTGGACCGCGGGCGCGTCCTTCACCAGGAAGGCGACGGCGCCCGCCTCCATCGCGGAGCGCAGATAGCCGGGGCGGCCGAACGTGGTGAGGATGACCACCTTGAGGTCCGGCTGCTCCCGCCGCAGCGCCGCCGCGGCCTCCAGGCCCGTGGCACCCGGCATCTCGATGTCGAGCAGGGCCACGTCGAGGTCGTGCGCGCGGGCCGCCGCCACGACCTCGTCGCCGCGTGCCACCTGGGCGACGACCTCTATGTCGGCCTCCAGCCCGAGCAGTGCGGCCAGTGCCTCGCGGACCATCGACTGGTCTTCGGCCAGGAGGACCTTGATCGTGCTGCTCATGCCGGGGATCCTATGTCGGTGCCGGAGGCGACCGGCACGCGGGCGGCCAGCTTGAAGCCGCGCTTGGCCCGGCCCGCCTCCAGCATGCCGCCGGCCTTCTCCAGGCGTTCGGTCAGTCCGGTCAGTCCGTTGCCGGGGCCCGTGTCGGGGCCGCCGGAGCCGTTGTCCTCGACGGAGAGTTCGAGGAAGGCGCCGTCCAGGGTCTGGCGGCGGAACACGTCCACCGTGCAGCGGCTCGCGCCGCTGTGCCGCACCACGTTGGTGACGGCCTCGCGCAGCGCCCAGGCGAGCGCGGACTCGCTCTCCTCGGGGATGCCGTCGAGATCGGGTTCGGCGGGCAGTTCGGCGCTCACTCCGGCGGCGGTCAACGCGACCCGGGCACCGGCCAGTTCGGCGGACAGCCGGGGGCGCCGATAGCCGGTGACGGCCTCGCGGACGTCGACGAGGGCCTGGCGGCTGACCTGTTCGATGTCGGCGACCTGCTGGGCCGCGCGTTCGGGATGGTCGGGGAGCATCCGGCCGGCCAGCTCGCTCTTCAGGGTGATCAGGGAGAGCGAGTGGCCGAGCAGGTCGTGCAGATCGCGGGCGAGGCGCAGCCGTTCCTCGTTGGCGGCGAGCTGGGCGACGGTGGCGCGGGCCTGGCGCAACTCGATGGTGATGTTCACGAGTTGGCGTACGCCGGTCATCGCGAAGCCGATGAGCAGCACCAGCAGGAGCAGGGTCCACATGCCGTCCCCGCCGTCGTGCTCGACCACGCACAGCATGGCCACGGCGGTCAGCGGGATCGCCCCGTACGCGATCTTCAGCGGGAAGGTCGCCCCGCAGACGACCGACACGTACACGAAGAGGCCGACCCACTGCCCGCCGAGGGTGAGGCTCAGGACGACGGCGAGGACGCCGAGCACGGCGGCGAGGACGCCGACGACGGGCCCCGGGAACGGCCGGCCCATGTTGCGGAAGACCAGCGTCAGATAGATGCCGGTGAAGGCCGCGAGCCCCAGGCAGCCGGCCACGGTGGCGGCCGTGCTGTGGGGCCCGGAGACCAGGTCCTCCACCGGCGAGCTGAGGAAGATCAGCCAAGGGAGGATCCAGAGCAGCTTGCGCAGCACCTCGACCCGGTTGCGGGACGGGCGCACCATCCGCAGCAGCCGCTCGGCACGGGCTTCACCGGATCGCAGGTCTTCCGTCGTGGCGCTCACGCCTTCAGTGTGTCCTTCCGGTAGAGCCAGGCCGCGCCGCCCGTGAACAGGACGAAGAAGACGACGAGGATGGCGATGTCCTGGGCGTGCGGAGCCCGGCTCTCTTCGATGGCCTGCCCCAGGGCGGCGTACGCGTGCGTGGGCACCCACTTGGTGGCGCTCTGCAGCCAGTCGGGGAAGGCCGTCGTCGGCATCCACAGGCCACCGAGGATCGACAGCCCGAAGTAGACGATCATCGTGATCGGGCGGACCGCGTCACCGCTGGCGAGGTAGCCGAGGGCGACCCCGAGCGCGGCGAAGACCAGGCTGCCGGCCCAGATCGCGCCGGTCAGCGCGAGCCACTGCCAGGCGTCCAGGCGGACGTGCTTGACGGCCGCGGCGACGGCGAAGACGACCACGATCGAGGGCAGGCTCACCACGGCGGAACTGGCCGTCTTGGCGAGGACGTACCCGCGCCCCGGCAGCATGGTCAGCCGGAGCTGCCGTACCCAGCCGCTCTCCCGCTCCTTGGCGATGCGCTCGCTGTTGCCCATCAGGACGGCGGTCAGGGCGCCGAAGGAGGCCATGGAGACCATCATGTACGTCGGGAGGGTGAGACCGCTGCCGTCGACCTTCGTCGTACTGTCCGCCTTGCCCGCGATGAGCAGGAACAGGGCCGACGGGTAGATCACCGAGAAGAACAGGAACTTGCGGTTGCGCAGGGCGCGGGCGAGTTCGAGCTTGATCAGGCTGTTCATGACTGCTTGGCCTCCTCGGCCTCCGTGATGGCGACGAACGCCTGCTCCAGACCGAGCCCGGCGACTTCGAGGTTGCGGGGGTAGACGCCGAGACCGTAGAGGGCGTGCACGGTCGCGTCGGCGTCGGAGGACTGGACCCGGACGGTCTGGCCGCTTATGTCGATCGAGGTCAGGAACGGCAGGCGGCGCAGGGCAGCCTCGTCGAACGCGCCCTCCAGGTCGAAGGAGACACGGCGGGCGCCGGCCTTCGCCTTGATCTCGGCGGCGGTGCCGTCGGCGAGCAGCCGGCCGCGGTGCAGGACCAGGACCCGGTCCGCGATGGCGTCGGCCTCTTCGAGGTAGTGGGTGGCGAACAGGACGGTACGGCCCTGGTCGGCCTGCTCGCGCATGGTGGCCCAGAACGCCTGGCGGGCGGAGACGTCCATGCCGGTGGTCGGCTCGTCCAGGACGATCAGGTCGCTGTCGCCCGCGGTGGCCAGTGCGAAGCGCACGCGCTGGGCCTGGCCGCCGGAGAGCTTGTTGACCTTGCGGTCGGCGATCTGGGACACGCCCGCGCGGGCCATCACGTCGTCGACCTTGAACGGCTTCGGGTGCAGCGCGCAGGCGAGCCGCACCAGTTCGACGACGCTGACGTCCTCCATCAGTCCGCCGCTCTGCAGCATGGCGCCGACGCGCCCGGCCACGATCGCCTGGCGCGGGCTGGTCCCGAACACCTTCACCGAGCCACTGTCCGGCTGCTTGAGCCCGAGGAGCAGATCGAGGGTGGTCGACTTGCCCGCGCCGTTGGGCCCGAGCAGGGCCACGGTCTCTCCCGGATGCAGCTCCAGCGACAGCCCGTCGACGGCGCGTACGTCACCGTAGGCCTTGGTCACCTGCTCGAACCCGACCGCCCTGGAGGCGGCCCCCGTTGTCATCGTCATGCCGCAATGATCGCGGAGCGAGGGCGCGCGGTGGCAGTGTCGGCTGTCGGCACTCCGACATGACAGATGTCACCCCGCGCCGCGAGGGGCACGGGGCAACTCCTGTCCTGCTGGCCGGGGTTGGTGGACGTGCTAGCTGGGGTCGGTGTCGATCTTGGCGACGCGCTCCGTCGCCGTCTTGCCCAGCAGCGCGGGGCGCAGTGCCTGGATCACGTCCGTCACCGCCACCGGCGTCTTCTGCCCGGTGCCACGCGCGATGAGGACGCCGTCGAAGGCGTGGCCGTACAGCTCCTTGAGGGCTTCCTTGTTGTACGACTCGACCAACTTGCCGTCGACAGGCTTCACTTCGAGGAACTTCCACAGGGAGTTCTCGGGGCTGAGCAGCACCGAGTGACCCGGGTCGGTCATGACCGTCACCCTGTCGGACATCGCCGGCTCGGCGAACTCCTTCATCATCCGGTCGACCTCGGCGTTCGCGATCGTCGGCTGACGGGTGGTCGTGGCCACCTGTACGGGGGCGCTGGTGTTGCTCTCCACCTGCTTGCGGTACGCCTGTTCGACGGTCTTGGTCGAGGCGGCGAGGTCGATGCCCTTGCCCGCCTTGCCGTACACGGCGACGGCGCGGCCGGACTCGAACTTGATCGTGCCCTCGGTCATCGCCCCGGAGCCGCCCCCGACACGCCCGAGGGCGGCCTGGAGCTTCTCCACGTCGACGGGGATCACCGGCTGGACGACGCGCTTGCGCTCGAACAGGGAGCGGATCACCGAGACCGGGTTGTAGTCGCTCTGCGCGGCCTTGGCGACGGTGGCCTTGCTGTCGACCTGGAGGCCCGACTGCTCGGGCTTGAGGGCGACCGTCTTGCCGCCGATCGACAACCGGAGCGGCTTGTTCGTACGGCTGGCCAGCGCGGCGTCGAGCTTCGCGGCGGCCTCGTCGCGGGTGCCGCCGCCGATGTCGACGCCGAGCACGGTGGTGCCCTTGGGGACGTCGGAGTGGTTCATCAGCAGTCCGGCGCCGTAGGCGACACCGGCGAGGACGACCACGCCACCGCCCAGGAGCACCAGCTTGCTGCGGCCCTTCTTCTTGGCCGGCTTCGCGCTGGGGGCGGGCTTCGTCTCCTTCGGGGGCGTGCTCGGCAGCGGCCCGTCGGAGGGGGCTCCCGCCGCGAACGACCCGAGCCCGTTCTGCTTGCCCAGCGGGGTGCCGGGGACGCCGCTCGTGACGGTCTGCCCGGAGACGTTGCCGCGGGGACCGGGGGCCTTCCGCGGGCCCGGTTCGGCGGGCTTCTGCGGGGTGAGGACCGCGGTGTCGTCGCTGAGCCCGCCGACGGGACGTCGCTGGCCCGCGGCGGCACCAGGAGCGCCGGGGGCGCCGGACGCGCCGGGGACATCGCGGACGCCGGGAGCGTTCGGGCCGGGGCGGCCCGCCGCGGGGCCCGGGGGCGGGACGAGCGGTCCGTCGCCGGTGACCGGGCCGCCGGTCGGGCCCGCCGGGCCACGGAAGCCCAGGTCGGGGACGGGCGGCGGGTTCTCACGGAGAGGCCAGTCGTCGTCGGGGTCTATGACCGGGAGCTGGGCGGTGCTGGCGGCCACGGCCTCGGACACGTCGAAGGAGCCGGTGCCCCCGCCGTGGCCCGGCGCGACGGGGCCCGCGCCCGCGGCACCCGGGAGGCCGCTCTTCGTACCACCGGGGCGTACGCCGCCGCCGGGGGACGCGGTGGGGCGCGCCCCACCCGTACCGTTCGCACCCGGACCACCCGGACGCCCGGCGCCCGCACCGGGGCCGGACTGCGCGGGCGCGGCGCCCTGCGTGCCCTGCGCACCCTGTGCGCCGTTCGCACCGTTCGCGCTCTTCGGGCTGTTCGCACCGTTCGCGCCGTTCGCACCCTTCGGGCCCGAACTCCCGGACGAAGCGGCGCCGTTGGCCGGGCCGCCGCCCTGACGGCCCTTGGCCGTCGAGGACTTGCGGGGCGCGAACCAGTCGCTCGTGGGCTTCTCCTCGGCCGCCGGGGAGGGCTCCGCGGGGCTCTCGGGGACGCTCGGCACGCTCATGGAGGCGGTCGTCTGGGGATCGGCGTCGGTCTCGTCCACGGCGCCCTCCTCCTCGACGGGCTTGCGCACGACCACCGGCGGAATGGGCCGGGACCCGGGGATGTTGATCCGGATCCGGGTGGTCAGCGTGGTCTCGGTCTTGCGTTCCTCCGACTGCGTGGCCGAACGGCTCGCGTCGACACCGTCCCCGGGTGCCATGGGGGTCCCGTACGGCGGCGTCCCCGACGGGTAGGCGGTCGCGCCGCTCCCATGGGCTCCAGCGGACGAACTGTCAGTTTCACGACTCAAGGCAGGTTCTCCCGGTTGGCTCCGCCGCCCGCATCGACCTCAACAGGTGGGGGTCCCCCTGCTCGAGCATGGCCGAGAGCTCGGGGGAGACTCGGCGGTGCGCACCACCATACTGGCCGCTCGCGATGCGCAGAGCGCGCCCGTGGGGAAACCCGCACGCGACCACCACGTCCGTGCCGCGCGCGAACGAGACGTCCGCGAAGTCCTGACGGCGAAGTCGTACGTCACTTGCCAAGTCGGGTGGCGGGGCCGCCCGATGACCGCCCACCGGCAAGGGTGGCGCAGATCACAGCCACGATCATGCCGCCGAGCAGGAACAGATACGACCCCGCGCCCGCACTGAACAGGAAGTCGCCTTCGGGCCGGCTGGAGGTCAGCAGGACGACGGCGATCATCCACCCGGCGGCGGGAGCGAGCGCCCCCGCGCGGGCGGCCGTGGCCCGCGCCCCGCCGACGAAGAGCCCCGCCGCGCCCGCGAGCGCGAGCAGCAGCCCGCCGGGGAACCAGCCGGACTGCACCAGGGCGCCCGCCACACCGACCAGCGCGCCGAGCAGGAGAAGGCCGAGGTAGGCGGCCATCCGCCCGAAGGAGGGCATTCCGAGGGGCTGTGCCAGCCCGCTGGGCCGCTGTCCGGTCGGCGTCATGACGCCACCCCCTGAAAGAGATCCGTCTCCCGGCCGTCGGCCGAGGCGCCGCGTACCAACTCGTAGTACTCGGTGGTGAACAGCGGCTGCGCCAGGTTGTTGGAGAGCGCGAACCACGGCTCGGCGACCTCGATCTGGGTGGCGTGCGCCCGCATCGCCGAAGCCTTCGCGGCGGCGAACTCCGAGCCGTCGATCTCCGTGGTGATCACGGACTCGTCCACGACACCGGGCACATCGTCGACGGCGGCCACCTTCGTGAAGGGCGTCGCGTCGATTTCCTCGCGCAACCGCGCGAAGGCGGCCTCCGCGACCGGCCGCGGCATCCGGTTCCAGTAGATCCTGCCGATCTCCCAGGCCGTGCCGAGGTCCGGGCGGAAGCCGGGATCGGCGGCCAGCTCGGCGGCGCGCATCGCGACGCGGTGGGCCTGGATGTGGTCGGGGTGGCCGTAGCCGCCGTCGGGATCGTAGGTGACGAGGACCTGGGGGCGTACCTCCCGCACGACCGCCACCAGATGACCGGCGGCCTCGTCCAGGTCGGCGGACCAGAAGGCGCCGGGGCGACGGTTCTGCTCGGTGCCCATCATCCCGGAGTCGCGGTACCGCCCGGCGCCGCCGAGCAGGCGGTGGTCGCGCACGCCGAGCCGCGCCATGGCGGCGGCCAGCTCGTCGGCGCGGTACGGGCCCAGCGCGTCGTCGCGGTCGGGCGCAAGGTGCGCGAGACCGGGCGGGATGACCTCGCCCTCTTCACCGAGCGTGCAGGTCACCAGCGTCACCTGCGCGCCCTCGGCCGCGTACTTGGCCATGGTCGCGCCGTTGTTGATCGACTCGTCGTCCGGGTGCGCGTGCACCAGGAGCAGACGCCGGGAGGGCAGATCCGTCATGGGACCACCCTACGAGGCCCTGGCCTCCTTGCTGGTTGTCACCCCTGATCGGCAAGGACGTGAGCGATGGCCGATGACAGCCGTCTCACCTCTGCCTCTCGTCCGTGTAGCGCGGCAGACCGTCGGTCGAGATCGTCCAGTCGGCGATCGTGACGTCCTCGCCGTAGACGAAGTCCTTGCGGGTGGCGTAGCGGGGACCATCGGGGGTCGGATGGATGTCGGAGAGCACGGCGCCGGTGCCGGTGCGGGGGTCGAAGATCGCGTAGGCGGGGATGCCCATGAGGGGATAGTCCCGGACCTTGCCCACCCAGTCGTTGTCCGGGTTGGAGCGGGAGACGATCTCGACGGCGGCGATGAGCGAGCGGGGATCGAAGGACCCGTCACCTTCCATTTCCGCCTCGGCGATCACCATCACGTCGGGGTGCCGCATGATGCTCTCGGGCTCGTCCTCCACGTCAGGCTCTCCCGTGTGGGCGACGATCTCCTCCGGCATGACCCGCTCCAGGCGCTTCCGGAGACGCAGCGCGGTCAGCTCGTGCTGATTCACGGGCGCCATCATGTCGTGGACGAGTCCTTCTTTGGTGATCTCGAACTTGCCGGGAAGGGTGTCCTCCACGGACCGAACGAAGTCCCGCATGACTCGATAGGCGTGGGAGGGGCCCGGCCGCGCGCTGTCCGGTGCGATGGTCATGGCGCTCGCTCCTCGTCGTCTGCACCCAGGGGCAAGGATCTCGCTCTCACGTCAGGCGACCTCCGGAAGACCGGATCGGCAGTCGCGGCAGCGACCGGGGGCAGGGGCGCGGAAGGCGCGGTCGCAGCCTTCGCAGGTCTGGAGCGGGTCTCGTACGGGCAGCGGGGAGGCCGGTGCGCGGAACGGCGGCGGGGGCGGCAGATGGGCGGTGAGACGGTGGGCCAGCAGGGCTGCGGGGCGTCGTAGCCCTTCGGGCGGGAGGTCGGCGGTCAGCGCCTGGTGTACGGCGGCTGGGCTCAGGTCGCGTTCCAACCAGGCGGCGACGCCGGGGGCCAGGTGTGCCGTGTCGTCGACCGACAGGAGGAGGCGCGGATCGCGGCGGCGCAGGTCGGTGAGGAGGTCGGTGGCGGTCCGGAGAAGGGCTGGGGCGGTGCATGCCGGTTGGGGTACGGCAGGGAGGGGCTTGCGGCCCGTGCGCGGTGGACACTTGGCCGGTGTCTCCGCCGGTCCTACCGGCCGGGCAGGGCAACTGGACCTGTCAGGGCAGCGCCGGACCGTTGGCTGATTGCAGGAGGTTGTCCGGGTGACGATACGTCCGCCGGGGGTCCGTTCGCGTTGGCGACGCAGGTAGCCGTGGGTCTCCAGTTCGCGCAGTGCGGCGGCGATGCGCGTGGCCCCCTCGGGGAAGCGGGCGGCGAGGGTCTTGATGTCGACGCGGGAACCCTTCGGCAGGGACTGGATGTGGCAGGCCAGGCCGATCGCGAGGAGGGAGAGGTCCGGGTGCTGGGTGAGGTGGTTGCCGATCACCGTGAAGCGGGTGGTGTGGCGGGTGTTGTCGTGGATCAACCCGCCGGAGTGAGGCCGCCGGTTCGGGTGCTTGCTGCCCGTAACAGGGGCGTGGGCGCGCGGCGGCGCGCTAGGGTTCTGCTCATCCATCGGGAAGCCCTCATCTTCCTCGGTGGTCAGGCCCTCGCATTGGGATGCCAGTCCCGGCGAGGGCCGTCGCATGTCTGCGGATGTGTTGCGCTGAGCGTAGAACCGTGCGGGGCCGCGAAACCCAGCCGAGTCAGGCATATTCACCCGCCCGAGTGAGCGTGGGCACGGGCGTGAGGGGCGGGGTTTGGTGGGGGTCATTTCCCCATCCGTTCTTGGCTATCAGTCGCTGACGCGACCGGAGCACGCGGGGGCGGGATCCGGTGTCCGAAGGTCCAGTTCAGCCCAGACGGTCTTGCGTGGGAACCGGCCCTCTTCGACGTGCCAGCGATCCGCGAGCGCATCCACGAGCAGCAGGCCGCGGCCGGACTCGGCGAGCACGTCGGACACTTGGAGCTCGGGCAGGCGGTCACCGCGCGTGTCGGTGACCTCGATGCGCAGCGTGCGACCGACCACGTAGAGCGTGAGACGGAAGCTGCGACCGGGCAGACGGCCGTGGGTGGCCGCGTTGGCCGCCAGCTCGGCCACGATGTGCGTCGCGGGCTCCGCCGGGATCCCCCAGTTCCGGAGCTGATCGGCCGCGAGCAGCCGGGCCAGGCGGGCACCGCGCGGGGTGGAGGACAGCAGAGCGGTGAAGTCGGGTACGGCGTCGTGGTGTTGGGCCCACGCCCGCCCCTCTGCGGATTTCTGATTCACGTCACTCAGAGTGGCCGGTGACGCTTACCGTGGTGAGTGACCAGGCCGTTGCGTACGGTGACTGTCCGCCTGTTGTCCGGTGCTGTCCGGGCCTGTCGACGACGGACGTACGGGTGCGGGCGTTAGGCACGGCAGTACGACGGAAGGGCACGCTGATGACTGTCGACGCAGATGCGGCACGACTCAAGGACGAGACGGACGAGCCGGGTTGGGAGGTGGATCCGGACGACGAGTGGGGCCTCGCGGTCATCGCCACCGTCGGGCGCCAGTTGAAGCTGCGGCGCGAGGCGGTGGGGATGAAGGCTGGCGAGTTCGGCAAGGCCATCGGCTACGGCGAGGACATGGTCTACAAGATCGAGGGCGGCAAGCGGATTCCCCGGCCCGAGTATCTGGACAAGTCGGACGAGGCCCTGGGCGCGAACGGGCTGATCTCGGCAATGAAGGAGGACGTGGCCAAGGTCCGGTATCCGAAGAACGTGCGAGACCTGGCGAAGATGGAAGCCAGGGCGGTCGAGCTCCAGCTCTACGATCCGTTGAACGTGCATGGCTTGTTGCAGACGCCGGAGTACGCACGGTCGTTGCTGCTGATGCGGCGGCCTGCCTACTCCGAGGACGAGGTGGAGCGGTTCATCGCCGCGCGCATGGCTCGCAAGGCCGTCTTCGAGCGATCCCCGGCGCCTGAACTCAGTTTCGTCCTGGAGGAGTGGACACTTCGACGCCCGCTGGGAGGGAGGGACGCGCTGCGCCAACAGCTTGAACATCTGCTTGAGACAGGGCAGTTGCGGAACGTGGAACTCCAGGTGATGCCGATGGACCGCGAAGAGCATGCCTGCGTGGACGCCGGGATCGAGCTACTGAAGTTCAACGACGGCTCGACAGTGGGCCGTTCGCAGGTAGTGGCCAACGGTCGACCGGTCTCGGAAGCGAGGCAGCTCCGTATCCTCGAACTGAGGTATGGCATCATCCGAGCACAGGCGCTCACGCCGCGTGAGTCGACAGCCCTTATCGAGCGACTGCTGGGGGACACATGATCCGCAACACCGCGCCCGAGGTTGCCTCCGAGCCAGCCTGGTTCAAGAGCAGCTACAGCAGTGGCAGCGAGGGCGACTCCTGCGTCGAGATCGCCACAGTCCCCGGCACCGTCCACGTCCGTGACTCCAAGGACGTACAGGGCCCCCAGCTTGCCCTGTCCGCCACGGCATGGGGCGACTTCCTCACGTACGCCCAGACCGCGAAGTGACCGTAGAGGCGACGCCCAGGCTCTCACGCCGAGGGAGTCGACTGCCTTCATCGAGCAACTGCTGGGAGAGACATGATCCGCAACGCCCCGACCGGGGACACCCCCGAACTGGCCTGGTTCAAGAGCAGTTACAGCAGCAGCAGCGAAGGTGACTCCTGCGTCGAGATCGCCACGATGCCCGGCACGGTACACGTCCGCGACTCCAAGAACGTCGAAGGCCCCCGGCTCATGCTGACGTCAGAAGCCTGGACCCACTTCGTGTCGTACGCGTCCGAGGTCTGACCCGACCGGCCGGTTACTCGGCCTCGGCCTCCGGTACGTCCACCTCGCCGCCCAGGGAACAGGCGATGGCCGTGAACCCGTCCAGGGCGGACTGGAGGTCACGGACGATCCCCTCGGCCATCACCTCGGGCGGCATGCGCGGCGTCATTGCGGCCCCCGCGTAGCTTGTCGAAGGCATCGCGACTCCAGCCGACGAGCACACGGGCCGGAGGCAACGCGGCGAACTCCGGTGCCACGAAGGGGCGGAAGCAGGCGCGCCAGGGCGGGCTTCGGTCACTCGGTGACCGAAGCCCGCTGGCAGGCCGCTCAGAACTTGATGCTTCCGATCATCCCCGCGAGGTTCGTCGTGAGCTGAGTGATCGTCGGCGCGATCGTCGACGAGGAGAGATAGAAGCCGAGCAACATGCACACGACCGCGTGCCCGGCCTTCAGCCCTGACTTCTTGACCAGAAGGAAGACGACGATCGCCAGCAGCACCACCGCCGAAATCGAGAGTGCCACGGCGGCTCACCTCCAATGATCCACAGGGACGCGGGGGTTCGGACTACGGGGTAACAAATCCATGAGGACATACCCACGTTGGGAAATCCACACAGATGCCAGCGGGTTTCTTACCCACCGTGCGCCAGTGATCATAACTATCCGTACGTGCGCATCGATCGGCGCACAGCCGCACAAGGGGGCGCATGGCCAATATGGTCAGGGCATGACGAGCGAACCCGATTCCTTCCCTCGACGGCACGCGCGGACCCAGCGATTCACGCTCGGCGCCCCGCGTTCGTTCACCGTCTCGCCCGATGGTTCTCGTGTCGTGTTCCTGCGCTCCACGTCCGGCACGGACCGCGCTCACCACCTCTGGGTCCTCGACACCGCGGAGGGTGTGGAGCGTCCCGCGGCCGACCCCGGTGCTCTGCTGAAGGGCACCACCGAGCAGGTGCCGCCCGAGGAGCTGGCCCGCCGCGAGCGCAGCCGTGAGGGGGGTGCCGGCATCGTCGGCTACGCCACCGACGCAGCCGTGGAGTTGGCCTCTTTTGCCTTGTCAGGGCGGTTGTTCATTGCCGAGCTGCGCGCGGGCACGGCGCGCGAACTGCCCGCCGCGGGCCCGGTGATCGACCCGCGTCCGGCCCCCGACGGACGGCACATCGCGTACGTCGCGCGGGGCGCGCTGCGCGTGATCGGCGCCGAGGGCGAGGGCGACCGGGCCCTTGCCGAACCGGAGTCGGAGTCCGTCTCCTACGGCCTCGCCGAGTTCATCGCGGCCGAGGAGATGGAGCGTTCGCGGGGCTTCTGGTGGTCGCCGGAGTCCGACCGGATGCTGGTCGCGCGCGTGGACGACACGCCGGTACAGCGGTGGTGGATCTCCGATCCCGCGCATCCGGAACAGGCGCCGCGACAGGTCGCGTACCCGGCGGCCGGAACCGACAACGCGGACGTACGGCTGTTCGTCCTGGGCCTCGACGGGTCGCGCACGGAGGTCGTCTGGGACCGGGTCGGCTACCCGTATCTGGCGCGAGTGCACTGGTCAGCGGCGGGTGCGCCGCTGATTCTGGTCCAGTCGCGCGACCAGCGCGGCCAGCTCTTCCTGGCGGTGGACCCGGACACGGGCGCCACCAGGATGGTGCACGCCGACGAAGATCCAGTTTGGCTTGAACTTTTCCCTGGTATTCCCTGCTGGACCCCCTCAGGACAGCTCGTGCGGATCGCCGACGAGGGTGGCGCGCGCGTGCTGACGGTGGGCGAACGCCCTTTGACGGGGCCGCAGTTGCACGTACGCGCGGTACTCGATGCGTCGGACGACGATGTACTGGTCTCGGCGTCGGCCGGCGAGGCGGCCACTTCCCCGGAGATCGGCGAGGTCCACGTCTACCGCGTCAATGAACTCGGCGTGGAGCGCGTCTCCCAGGAACCCGGCGTGCACGCGGCGGTGCGAGCCGGGGGCGTGATCGTACTCGTCTCCTCGGTCCCTGGCCAACCGGGCACCCGGGCGCGGGTGTTGAGCGACGGCAAGCGCAACGAGGCGGGTGGTGCCCGGAGCGGCCCGACCGGTGGCCCCGCGAAGACCCTGACCGTGGCGTCATATGCCGAACACCCGGGTTTGTCCCCGCGCATGACGCTCACTCAGGGGGGCGCACGCCGAATCCCATGCGCCGTGCTTATGCCTACGGACTACTCCGGTGACACCTCCCTGCCCGTCCTGATGGACCCCTATGGCGGCCCGCACGGTCAGCGCGTGCTGGCCGCGCACAACCCGCATCTGACCTCGCAGTGGTTCGCCGACCAGGGCTTCGCGGTGATCGTCGCGGACGGCCGGGGCACCCCGGGCCGCTCCCCCGCCTGGGAGAAGGAGATCAGGGACGAGGTGGCGGCGGTCGCGCTCCAGGACCAGGTCGACGCGCTGCACGCCCTCGCCGAGGACTTCCCGCTCGACCTGGACCGGGTCGCGATCCGCGGCTGGTCCTTCGGCGGCTATCTCGCGGCGCTCGCGGTGCTGCGCCGCCCGGACGTCTTCCACGCGGGCGTGGTCGGCGCGCCGGTGACCGACCTGCGGCTCTATGACACCTTCTACCAGGAGCGCTACCTCGGGCACCCCGCGGAGCAGCCGGAGGTCTACCGCCGCAACTCGGTGATCGACGACGCGGGCCTGGTCGGCGCCGCGGACCCGGCGCGGCCGATGATGGTCATCCATGGCCTGGCGGACGACAACGTGGTGATGGCCCACTCCCTGCGCCTGTCCTCGGCGCTGCTGGCCGCGGGCCGCCCGCACGAGGTGCTGCCGCTGTCCGGGGTGACGCACATGACCCCGCAGGAGACTGTCGCCGAGAACCTGCTCCTGCTCCAGCTCGACTTCCTCAAGCGCGCCCTGAAGCTCGACTGACCGCGCACAGCGGGCCGGGGCGGCATGGCTGCCCCGGCCCGCACACGGCACCCGCACGGCCGTACGCCGTTCACTGTCCTGCGCGCGTATATCGGTCACGTGTCGATCAAGTTGCCTGCGTGTTAACGGAGTTCGCGTCCGGCTAGGGAGTTCTCCGCGAAGTGGCACGCCGAGTCGTGCGCGGCGGGACCCCCTGCCGTACGGAGCGTCTCGGGCACCGCGAGCAGCGGCACCTCCCGTACGCAGCGCTCCTGCGCCTTCCAGCAGCGGGTACGGAACCGGCAGCCGGAGGGGATGTGGGCCGGGGAGGGCACGTCCCCGCCGAGGATGATCCGCTCCCGGTGCTCCCGCGCCTCGGGGTCGGGCACGGGCACGGCGGACAGCAGTGCCTGGGTGTAGGGGTGGGTCGGGTGGTCGTAGATCTCCGTGTGGCTGCCTTGCTCCACGATGCGGCCCAGGTACATCACCGCGACCCGGTCGGAGATGTGCCGGACGATCGAGAGGTCGTGGGCGATGAAGACGTACGACAGGCCGAACTCCTCCTGAAGTCCCGCCAGCAGGTTGATCACTTGGGCCTGGACGGACACGTCGAGCGCGGACACCGGCTCGTCGGCGACGATGATCTCCGGGCGCAGCGCCAACCCCCGTGCGATACCGATGCGTTGGCGCTGGCCGCCGGAGAACTGGTGCGGATAGCGGTTGATGTACTCGGGGTTGAGCCCGACCACGTCGAGCAGGTCCCGTACCCGTCGGCGCCGGTCGCCTCTGGGCGCGGCCTCGGGGTGGATCTCGTAGGGTTCGCCGATGATGTCGCCGACGGTCATCCGGGGGTTGAGGGAGGTGTACGGGTCCTGGAACACCATCTGGATGTTGCGCCGTACCGCCTTCAGGGCGCGCGGGGACAGGCCGGTGATGTCCTCGCCCCGGTAGCGGATCGCGCCGGCCGTCGGCTTCTCCAGGCTGACGAGCAGCCGGGCGACGGTGGACTTGCCGCAGCCGGACTCGCCGACGATGCCGAGGGTCTCGCCCCGGCCGAGGGTGAAGTCCACGCCGTCGACGGCCCGTACGGCGCCGATCTGCTTCTTGACGAGGATGCCCCGGGTGAGCGGGTAGTGCTTGACCAGCCCGCTGACCTCCAGGATCGGTTCAGTCCCGGTCATGCAGGCACTCCTTCCAGAAGTGGCAGGCGCTCGCCCGGTTCTTTGCGACCGTGTGGAGCGGGGGGACGTCGGTGCGGCACACGTCGCGCGCGAGCGGGCAGCGGGGGTGGAAGGCGCAGCCCGACGGGATGGCCATGAGGTTGGGGGGCAGGCCCTTGATGGCGTAGAGCCGGCCGCCCTTCTGGTCGAGCCGGGGGACGGAGTCGAGCAGGCCGCGGGTGTAGGGGTGGGCGGGCGCCTTGTAGATGTCGTGCACGGGGGCGGACTCGACGACGCGGCCCGCGTACATGACGGCGATGCGGTCGGCGACGTCGGCGACGACGCCGAGGTCGTGGGTGATGAGGACGAGGCCCATGCGGTACTCGCGCCGCAGTTCCGCGAGCAGGTCCATGACCTGGGCCTGGACGGTGACGTCGAGGGCGGTGGTGGGCTCGTCGGCGATGATCAGCGCGGGTTCCAGCGCCAACGCCATGGCGATCATGATGCGTTGGCGCATACCGCCGGAGAACTGGTGCGGGTAGTCGCGGACGCGGTGGGCGGCGCCCGGGATGTGCACCCGGTCCATCAGCGCGACCGCGTGGGCACGGGCGTCCTTGCGGGACATGCCCCGGTGCACGATGAACATCTCGCCGAGCTGGTCGCCCACGGTGAGGACGGGGTTGAGGGCGGACAGCGCGTCCTGGAAGATCATCGCCAGTTCGGCGCCGCGGATCCGGCGCCGCTCCTCCTCCTTGAGTCGCAGCAGGTCACGCCCCTGGAAGAGGATTTGGCCGCCGGTGATCCTGCCGGGCGGGCTGTCGAGGATGCCCATGACGGCCTGGGCGGTGACGGACTTGCCGCTGCCGGACTCGCCGAGCACGGCGAGGGTCTCGCCCGCGTCCACGCCGTAACTGACCCCGTTCACGGCCTGGGCGATCCCGTCACGGGTCCTGAACTCCACGTGCAGATCGCGCACTTCGAGCAGCACGGGCTCACCTCAGCTTCGGATCGAGGGCGTCGCGCACGGCGTCGCCGAGCATGATGAACGCGAGCACGGTGATCGCGAGGGCGCCGGAGGGCCACAGCAGCGCGTGCGGGGCGTTGCGGATGTACGGGGAGGCGGCGGAGATGTCGATGCCCCAGGAGACGCTCGGCGGCTTCAGTCCGACGCCGAGGTAGGACAGGGTCGCCTCCAGGGCGATGTAGGTGCCGAGCGCGATGGTGGCGACGACGATGACCGGCGCGACGGCGTTGGGCGCGATGTGCCGCAGCAGGATGCGGGAGTCGGAGGCGCCGAGGGCGCGGGCGGCCAGGACGTAGTCGTTCTGTTTGGCGGTGATGACCGCGCCGCGGGCGATACGGGAGATCTGCGGCCAGCCGAGCAGCACGATGAACCCGACGACCGGCCAGACGGTGGTGCTGGTGACCACGGAGAGGAGGACGAGGCCGCCGAGGAGGACCGGGATCGCGAAGAAGGTGTCGGTGATCCGGGACAGGACGGCGTCCCAGCCCCGGCCGAAGTATCCGGCGAGGCCGCCGAGGACGGAGCCGAGGAGCGCGACGCCGAGGGTGGCGCAGACGCCTACGGTGACCGAGGTGCGGGCCCCGTGGACGGTGCGGGTGTAGACGTCGCAGCCCTGGCCGTCGTAGCCGAACGGGTGCCCGGCGCGCGAGCCGTCCAGGGCCTTGGAGAGGTCGCAGCTCAGGGGGTTGCCGGGGGCGATCAGCGAGGGCCGGATCGCGAGGACGACGAGGAAGAGGATGACGAGCGCGGAGGCGAGGAAGACGGGGTTGCGGCGCAGGTCGTGCCAGGCGTCGGACCACAGGCTGCGCGGCTTGCCCTCCGGGCCGGTGCCGCCCGGTCCGCCGGGCGTCTTCTCCAGGGTGGTCGCCTCGCTGGCGGCGAGGTCCATGGTGCCGCCGGTGCCGGTCGCGGCCATGGCGCCCTCGGGCTCGTACGGCGGCTGCTCAGGCATAGCGGATCCTCGGGTCGAGTACGGCGTACAGCAGGTCGACGAGCAGGTTGGCGATCAGGAAGACGAGGACGAGGACGGTCACGAAGCCCACGACGGTCTGGGTGTTCTGGCGCAGGATGCCCTGGTAGAGCTGGTAGCCGACGCCGTGGATGTTGAAGATCCGCTCGGTGACGATCGCGCCGCCCATGAGGGAGCCGATGTCGGTGCCGATGAAGGTGACGACGGGGATGAGCGAGTTGCGCAGCAGATGACGGGTGATCACCCGGCGGCGCGGCAGCCCCTTGGCGATGGCCGTGCGGACGTAGTCGGAGCGCTTGTTCTCGGCGATGGTGGTGCGGGTCAGCCGGGTGACGTAGGCGAGGGAGACCGAGGCGAGGACGAGCCCGGGGACGATCAGTTCGCCGAGGGCGGCCTGCGGGGAGACCGAGGGCCGGATCACGCCCCAGCGGACGCCGAACAGGAGTTGGAGCAGCAGACCGGTGACGAAGGTCGGCACGGAGATGACGACGAGGGTGAGCAGCAGGACGGAGGTGTCCATGGGGTGCCCGCGGCGCAGCCCGGTGAGCACGCCGAGCGCGATCCCGATGACGATCTCGAAGGCGATGGCGACGAGGGTGAGCCGGATGGTGATCGGGAAGGCCGTCCCCATCAGCTCGGTGACGCGCTGTCCGTTGAAGGCGGTGCCGAAGTCGCCGGTGAAGACATGGCCCATGTAGGCCAGGTACTGCTGCCACACGGGCCGGTCGAGGCCGAACTCCCGGCGCAGCCGGGCCGCGGTGGCGGGGTCGCAGCGCCGCTCGCCGCACAGACCGGCGACGGGGTCGCCCATTACGTGCACCATGAGGAAGATGAGCAGGGTGGCGCCGAAGAAGACCGGGATCATCTGCAGCAGGCGCCTGATGACGTACCGTCCCATGGGGGCTCCGGGTGGTAGGGGCCGACGTGCGGCTCAGCCGACCTTGATCTCGTCGTAGACGGGCACGCTGAACGGGGTGAGGGCCACGTGGCTCAGGCGGTGGGAGTAGCCCGCGCTGCCGTTCTGGTACCAGAGCGGGATGGCTGCCATGTGGTCCCGTACGACGCCCTCGGCCCGCTGGAACAGCCGTACGGCCTTGGCCCGGTCGCTCTCCGCGTTGGCCTGGTCGACGAGCCGGTCGAAGTCCTTGTTGGACCACTGGCCGTCGTTGGAGGAGCCGCCCGAGTAGTAGAGCGGCTGGAGGAAGTTCTGGATGAGCGGGTAGTCCATCTGCCAGCCCGCCCGGAAGGGGCCCGGCATGCTGTGGCGGCCGAGCTGGTTGCGGAAGTCGGCGAAGGTGCCGACGGGGTTGCCGACGCAGGCGGTGTCGTCGCCGAGCGCGTTGTTGATGGAGTTGCAGACGGCGTCCACCCACTGCTTGTGGGAGCCGGTGTCCGCGTTGTAGGTGATGCGGACCTGTCCGCCGGGCAGTCCGCCGCCCTCCCGGACCAACTGCTTGGCCCGGCGCGGGTCGTGGACGCAGGCCGCCGCGCACAGCCCCGCCTGGAAGCCGCCGGCCGCGCCGAGTACCGGGGAGGTCCAGTCACTGGCCGGGGTGCGGGTCCTGCGGAAGATGGTGCGGGTGATCAGGTCCCGGTCGATCGCCATGGACAGGCCGGTACGGACCTTGCGCATCCTGGGGCTGTTCCAACTCCGGTCGTAGAACGGGAAGGCGAGGGTCTGGATGATGCCTGCGGGGGTGTTGATGTAGCGGCCGTCGAGGTCCTTCCTGGCGAACTTGAGCTGGGTGGCGGGCACGTCGTCGACGAGGTCGAGGTTGCCGGCCAGGAGGTCGGTGTAGGCGGTGTTGCTGTCCGTGTAGACCTGGAGGTCCACGCCCTTGTTCCGCGCCTTGTCCGGCCCTTGGTATCCGCCCCATCTGCGCAGGGCCATCTTGAAGCCCCTGGTGTACGAGACGATCCGGTAGGGGCCGTTGCCCACGGGCTTGCGCAGCCAGTCCTCGTGGTGGTCGAAGAACGCTCTGGGCAACGGCGAGAAGGCGACGTAGCCGAGGGTGTCGGGGAACGTGGAGAACTTCTGGTTGAGCCGGACGGTGAAGGTACGGGGGCCGGTCACCCGGAGCCCGGAGAGGGTGTCGGCGGACTGGGTGCCGGTCTCGGGGTGCACCTTGTCGTAGCCCTCGATGTATCCGAAGAAGTACGCGTTCTTCTGGTTGTTCTTCAGGCTCGCGCCGTAGTTCCAGGCGTCGACGAACGAGCGGGCGGTGACGGGTTCACCGTTGCTGAACCGCCGGCCGTCCTTGACGGTGATGGTGAAGTTCCGCGCGTCGGAGGTGTCGATCCGCTCGGCGAGCATGTTCTCCGGGGCGGCGGTCCGCGGGTTGTAGCGCTTGAGCCCGCGGAAGATCATGTCGAGGACCTTGCCGCCCTGGACCTCGTTGGTGTTGGCCGGTTCCAGCGGGTTCTGCGGATCGCCCCACGACGCGCTGAACACCCCGGGGGTGGTGCCCCCGCCCCCGCCGCACGCCGCCGCCGCGAGGACAACCGCCGCCGCGCCCGCCGCCCATCGGACGGGTCTGGCTCCACGCATAGGGAGTGCCTCCTCGGAGTGCGCCGTTCGCCGTACCGCCAGCGCCGGAGCGCTGTCCGTATATCGGTCAATATCAGCGATCGAGGGGCATCACACTGATGCGCACCATCCACCGAGATCACGTCATTCGGATGGGGCATGCACGAGGGGGTCTAAAAGATCTTGACTGCGGATGGCTCCGGATGGCCCGCGACCCACAACGGATCGCGTCACGGCAAAGCAATAGATCTCCGCCTATCCGCGCCGAACCGTTGATTTGCGAACCCTTGATGTACGCATTTCGACACTCGCCTATCCGCATATCGAACTCCTTGTCCGATTGGCCCGATTGGTCGAGTTGAGGACACAGATCGATCACAACGTGCTACCCGCGTAGCTACGGAAAGGTCAAGTCCAAGCAAAGAACACAAAGAGAAGCCCAAGTCGGCTGAGAATTTATTGACCTTGAATGAATTGCGTTGAAAAAGTCCGGCGTAGCCCGTAGGGGAGTGCCCTGCGGAGTCATCAGACCCTCCCTTGGGCCAGGAGCACCATGACCACCCCTACTCCATCCTCGGCCGCACCTCTTGAGGTGACCGACGAGAACGCCGAGAAGCCGAGCACTTCTGACGGCCCGAAGGACACCGCGACCAGGTCTCCGGGGCAGCTCGCATGGCTCCGTTTCAAGCGGGACCGCACGGGCGTCGTTTCGGCGATCATCGTGATCTGCTTCTTCGTCCTCGGTCTCTGCGCGCCGCTCATAGCGAAGATCTACGGCAAGGACCCGTACACGAACTACGGCGTCGACGACCCCAGCCTGCTGGGCGACAACGGCCTCCCGGCGAAGCCCAACGGCGGCATCAGCAGCGACTTCTGGTTCGGTATCGACCCGCAGCTCGGCCGTGACGTCTTCACGTTCCTCTGGTACTCGATCCGCAACTCGCTGCTGCTCGCCACCGGCATCACCGTCCTCGCCATGATCGTCGGCGTGGTGATCGGCGTGACCGCGGGCTATGTGGGCGGCAAGACGGACTGGCTCCTCGGCCGCGTCATGGACATCCTGCTCGCCTTCCCGCAGCAGCTCTTCTTCGTGGCCTTCACCCCGGTGGTCCTGGCGCTGTTCGTGGGCGACAACGAGAACACGCCCACCTCGCTCATCGTGGCGTCCCTGATCCTGCTGCTCGTCGTCTTCGGCTGGGCCTCCGTCGCCCGACTGCTGCGCGGCCAGGTACTGGCCCTGCGCGAACGGGAGTACGTGGAGGCCGCCAAGGTCACGGGAGCGTCTCCGGCCCGCATCATCTTCAAGGAACTGCTGCCCAACCTGTGGACGCCGATCCTGATCCAGGGCACCCTCATGCTGCCGATGATGGTCTCCACGGAAGCGGGTCTCGCGTACCTCGGTGTCGGTCTTCAGGACCCGACCCCCGACTGGGGCGTCATGATCGGGTACGCCGCCCAGTGGTACCAGGACGACATCACGCTGCTGATGTTCCCCGGCCTCGCGATGGTGATCTTCGTCCTGGCGTTCAACCTCCTCGGTGACTCGGTACGCGACGCGCTCGACCCGAAGACCAAGCGCTGACTCCGAACCCCTTCGGGATCACGGCAATGTCGCCGAGGTACCGGACCACCTCATCAACCCACTTCAAGGCAGGATGCGATGTCCTTCTCGCGCAGAAACTTCCTGATCGCCACCGGCGTCGCCGCCGCGTCGAGCACCGTGCTGAGCGCGTGCAGCAGCGGTAGCTCCAACAGCGGCAACAGCAACGGCGGCAAGCACGACGCGGCCAAGGCCAACACGATCACGATCAAGGTCGGCACCGCGGAGGACTCCAAGGGCCCGGCTCCGGAGGTCTCCGGCGCCAAGAAGGGCGGCAAGGTCTACCTGCTGAACGACGACGACTTCTCGCACCTCGACCCGCAGCGCATCTACTACGCGTGGAACTCGCTCGTCGAGGTCGTCCTCGCCCGCACCCTGACCGGTTACAAGATCGGCGACGACGGCTCGATGACCCTCGTCGGCGACCTCGCGGTCGACACGGGCGTCATGAAGGACGAGGGCAAGACCTGGACCTTCACCCTGAAGGACGGCATCAAGTGGGAGGACGGCTCCGACATAACGGTCGATGACGTCCGCCACGGCATGGAGCGCGGCTTCGCCGACTTCACCACCGAGGGCGCCACCTACGCCCAGGTGTGGCTGACGGGCTCCGAGGAGCCCCGCAAGTCCTACTCGGGTCCGTACAAGGGCAAGCACCTGAAGTCGATCGAGACGAGCGGGAAGAGCATCACCTTCCACCTCGCCGAGGCGCGCCCGGACTTCAACTACGTCCTCGCCATGCACTCGTACGCGCCGGTCCCGGTGAAGCACGACACCAAGCAGGCCTACGACAAGAAGCCGTTCTCCAGCGGTCCTTACAAGGTCAAGTCGCACACCACCGACAAGTCGATGGTGCTGGTCCGCAACGAGCACTGGGACCCGAACACGGACCCGATCCGCAACGCCTACCCGGACGAGTTCGACTTCACCTTCGGCATCGAGGCGGAGACCGCCATCGACCGCCTCATCGCCGACACGGGCAACGACCAGTACGCCGTCTCCTGGCGCACGATCCCGCAGAGCAAGATCCAGCAGGCCACCACCAAGGCCAAGGACCGCACCTTCACGGCTCTGGGCAGCGGCACCAGCGTCTACTGGATCAACCAGACCCGCGTCACGGACATGAGCGTCCGCGAGGCCATCATCCGTGCCTGGCCGACCGCCGGTATCCGCAGGCTCCAGGGCGGCGAGAACCGCGGTGACTACGCGACCGGCTTCATGAGCCCGCTCGTGGCCGGTTACAAGTCGCAGGACGTCTGGGGCAAGCTGAAGAAGCCCGAGGGCGACCCGGCGAAGGCGAAGGAAGTCCTGAAGAAGGCCGGCAAGCTCGGCACCAAGGTCGTCTACGCGTACCAGAACGACCCGGTCAACGCCAAGGTCAAGGTCGTCATCGAGAACGCCCTGACGAAGGCCGGCTTCGAGTTCGTCGGCAAGCCGCTCGACTCCACCACGTTCTACGACCAGATCGGCATGGTCGACAACCCGTACGACGTGTACTGGGGCGGCTGGTCCGCCGACTGGCCGACCGGTTACTCGGACTTCATGCCGTGCTTCCACAGCTCCAAGGTCGTGGACCAGGGCAACAACTACTCGCACCTCAAGAACAAGGACGTGGACGCCGCCATCAAGGCCGCCACGGAGGAGGTCGACCAGACCAAGGCCAACGACATGTGGGCCGCGATCGACAAGCAGGTCACGGAGCTGGGCGCGTTCATCCCCGACGTGTACATGCGCCGCATCTACATGCACGGTTCGAAGCTCGGCAACGTGAAGATGGACCCGAACTTCGACGGTTGCATGCTCTACAAGATGTACGTCAAGGCCTGATCCGTCACTGAGCGGTGGGGCGGCTGCGGCCGCCCCGCCCTCGGCTCGTCCACCGGGCCTCCGGTCACCCCCGGCCCGGCCCGTTCCGTACGACGGCCCTCCCAGGAAAGCCAACCCCCATGCTTCGCTTCCTCGTTCGCCGACTCCTCGGCGCCGCGGTCACGTTGTTGATCATCAGCGCGATCACGTTCATGCTCTTCTACGCGGTGCCGCGCGACCCGGCCCGGATGGCCTGCGGCAAGGTCTGCACGCCGGACACGCTGGAACTGATCCGGCACAACATGGGGATCGATGACCCGCTGCCGCAGCAGTACTGGAACTGGCTGTCGGGCATCTTCGTGGGCCGCGACTACACGGGCATCGGCAACTGCAACGCCCCGTGCCTCGGCTACTCGTTCGTCAACCACGAGTCGGTCCTCGGCACGGTCAAGGACCGCTTCCCGACGACGGCCTCCCTCGCCCTCGGCTCCTCGGTCGTCTTCCTCATCTTCGGTATCGGCACCGGCATGCTCGCCGCCGTGAAGCAGGGCAAGGCCCTCGACAAGATCGCCAGCTCCGCTTCGCTGGTCGCCTCGTCGATGCAGATCTACTTCGTCGGCCCGGTCGCCCTCTACCTGCTCGTGTACCAGACGCACCTGCTCGACCAGCCCGCGTACACCCCGTTCACCGAGAACCCGGCCGCCTGGTTCACCGGTCTGCTCGTGCCCTGGCTGGTCCTGGCGCTGATCTGGACCGCCAACTACACCCGTATGACCCGCTCCCAGATGGTCGAGACACTCAGCGAGGACTACGTCCGCACGGCCCGTGCCAAGGGCCTCTCGCAGCGCACCGTCTTCTTCCGCTTCGCCTGGCGCGGCGCGATGGGTCCGCTCGTCACCATCTTCGGTATCGACATGGGTGTGCTGCTCGGCGGCGCGATGATCACCGAGAAGACCTTCAGCCTCCAGGGTCTCGGCATGCTCGCCGTGAAGTCCGTGATCAACAACGACCTCCCGATGCTCCTCGGCGTCATGATCGTCACCGCGGCCTTCGTGGTGCTGGCCAACATCGTCGTCGACGCGGTCTACGCCATGATCGACCCGCGGATCCGGCTCGCCTGACCCCGCACGCCCCCACCAGCTACCCCGCATCACCCCCTTCTGGAGCGTCCCCGTGACGAGCACCGATCAGCAGCCCTTCCTGTCCGTCAAGGATCTGAAGGTGCACTTCTCGACCGAGGACGGCATCGTCAAGGCCGTCGATGGTCTCTCCTTCGACCTCGCACGCGGCAAGACGCTGGGCATCGTGGGTGAGTCGGGGTCCGGCAAGTCGGTCACCAACCTGACCATCCTGGGCCTGCACAACCCGGACAGCACCGAGGTCGAGGGCTCCATCACGCTCGACGGCCAGGAGCTGAACGGGGCCTCGGAGTCGACCCTGGAGAAGCTCCGCGGCAACAAGATGGCGATGATCTTCCAGGACGCCCTGGCCTCGCTGTCGCCGTACCACACCATCGGCCGGCAGATCGGCGAGACGTACCGCAAGCACACCGGTGCCTCCAAGCAGGAGGCGCGGGTGCGGGCGATCGAGATGCTGCGCCGCGTGGGCATCCCCCAGCCGGACCGTCGCGTCGACGACTACCCGCACCAGTTCTCCGGCGGTATGCGCCAGCGCGCGATGATCGCCATGGCGCTGGTCTGCGACCCCGAACTCCTGATCGCCGACGAGCCGACCACCGCGCTCGACGTGACCGTGCAGGCCCAGATCATGGACCTGCTCAAGGACCTCCAGCAGGAGTTCGGCACCTCGATCATCTTCATCACCCACGACCTGGGTGTGATCGCGGACATCGCGGACGACGTGCTGGTGATGTACGGCGGCCGGTGCGTGGAGCGCGGCCCGAAGGAAGAGGTGCTGCGCACCCCGCAACACCCCTACACCTGGGGCCTGCTGGGCTCCATGCCGACCCTGGACGGCCCGGTCGACGTGCCGCTCACCCCGATCCCGGGCTCGCCGCCGTCGCTGCTGAACCCGCCGTCCGGCTGCCGCTTCCACCCGCGCTGCGCCTTCGCGAACAAGGTCGACGGCAACCGCTGTGCGACCGAGTCTCCCGTGCTGGAGATCGTGGACGGCCGGGGCAACGCCTGCCACCTGACCGACGAACAGCGCCGCGAGTTCCTCGCCGACCTTGCCGCCAGCAAGGCCAACTGACGTACAAGAGACGGGATTTCACCACCATGAGCAGCACCTCTCCCCTCCTGGACGTCTCCGGGCTGACCAAGCACTTCCCGATCAAGGGCGGCTTCCCGATCCGCCGTACGGTCGGCGCGGTGCAGGCGGTCGACGGGCTGGACTTCCAGGTCGCCGAGGGCGAAAGCCTGGGCCTGGTCGGCGAGTCCGGCTGTGGCAAGTCCACGACCGGCCGTCTGATCACCCGGCTCCTGGAGCCCACGGGCGGCACGATCTCCTACCGCGGCCAGGACATCACCCACGCGAGCCGCAGGCAGTTGGCGCCGATCCGGTCCGAGATCCAGATGATCTTCCAGGACCCGTACGCCTCGCTGAACCCGCGCCAGACGGTCGGCAAGATCATCTCCGGCCCGATGGAGATCAACAACATCAATCCGGCGGGTGGCCGCGAGAAGCGCGTCCGCGAGCTGCTGGAGATCGTGGGTCTGAACCCCGAGCACTACAACCGCTTCCCGCACGAGTTCTCCGGCGGTCAGCGTCAGCGCATCGGCGTGGCCCGCGCGTTGGCCCTGGAGCCGAAGCTGATCGTGGCGGACGAGCCGGTCTCGGCGCTGGACGTCTCCATCCAGGCGCAGGTCGTGAACCTGCTCCAGCAGGTCCAGAAGGACCTGGGCATCGCGTTCGTCTTCATCGCCCACGACCTGGCGATCGTCCGCCACTTCTCGCAGCGCGTCGCGGTCATGTACCTCGGCAAGATCGTGGAGATCGCCGACCGCGACGACCTGTACGGCAACCCGCGCCACCCGTACACCCGCGCGCTGCTCTCCGCGGTGCCCGAGGCCACGGTGGACGACACGCCGCGCGAGCGGATCCGCCTGGAAGGCGACGTACCGTCCCCCATCTCCCCGCCGTCGGGCTGCCGCTTCCGCACCCGCTGCTGGAAGGCGACGGAGAAGTGCGCGTCGGAGGCGCCGCCGCTGGTGCAGGTGGAGGGCAACAAGGCGGGCCACCTGACGGCGTGCCACTTCCCCGAGACGCAGGAGACGGTCCCGGCTCCGCGCCTCTCCAAGGACCCCGAGACCGCGGCCTGACACACCCCTTTCCGTCAGCCGCGGCCAACGGAGCCCGACCTTCACAGGCCCCTTGACCCGAGCCCCGAACGTCCGGTTCCCGGGGACGAAGGCCCGTATCGCTCTGCGGTACGGGCCTTCGCCATGTCCCAGGGCGACGGACGGGTCACGCCCCCAGCGTGCACCAAACGTACTTCCCCTCATCCCCGAACCGGGCGGACGGCTCCCACCCCCAGACGTCCGCACAGGCCCCCACGAGCCCCAGCCCCCGCCCCTCCTCGGCCTCCGGCTCCTGCCCCAACGGAGTCGGCGGCTCGGGCGGCGCGGGGTCGGTGTCCCAGGCCCCGATCCACACGACCCCCTGCGGGGTACGCCGAACCCGAAGCGCGGCGGGCCCCTTGGTGTGCCGCACGGCATTGGACACCAACTCGGCGGCGAGCAACTCCGCGGTGTCCACGAGACCGATCAGACCGTGCAGGGTCAGGATGAGGCGCAGGGTGCGACGGCAGACGGTCACCGCTCTGAGGTCGTTCGGGATGTAGAGGGTGTAGTCCCAGGTTTCGGGCATGCGGGATCAACTCCGTTGGGGTGAGGGAGGGTTCGGGCGTGCGGTGGCATTGCCGCGGCCGTCTTGGCGGGGCGGGGCGGTGCACTTCCGCTGTGTGTGCGTTGCGTCACCGACGGTAGGGCTAACTGTTAATGCACTGCAAGCGGGTCGCGTAATCTGACGCCGAACGAGTTGAGTTGACCGGCGCGTCGGAGGGGACATCGATGCCATTGAGGCCCGAGCCAACGGCACGTCAGTTGCGCTTGGCTGTCGAGTTACGCAGACTCCGCGATGCGGCAGGGCTCACGGCGCGGGAGGCGGCGAGACTGCTCGGGGTGAGCCCTCCGCACATCAGCCAGATCGAGTCAGGCCTCACCGGCGTGAGCGAGAATCGGCTGCGCCGCCTGGCCGCCAACTACTCCTGCACGGACGAGGAGTTGATCGAGGCACTGGTAGCCATGGCGACCGACCGGACGCGGGGTTGGTGGGAGGACTACCGGGAGCTGCTGCCCACACCGTTCCTCGACCTCGCGGAGTTGGAGCACCATGCCACCTTCCTCCAGGAGGTGCAGTTCCTCTTCGTCCCCGGGCCACTCCAGACAGAGGACTACGCACGCGCTGTCTTCTCCTACCGGATCCCTGAACTGCCGGTGGACGAGATCGAGTTGCGCGTGCGTCACCGGATGCAACGCAAGACGGCCGTCGCAGGCACTCCGTACGAGGCCGTCATCCACGAGGCCGCACTGCGCATCATGGTCAACGACCGCAGCGCATCACGCGCTCAACTCGCCTACCTCTTGGAGCGCTCCGAGGCCGAGCACGTCACTGTGCGCGTCATTCCCTTCCAGTTGGAGGGGTTCGCCGGGGCTGCGAGTGCCATGACATACGCGGGTGGCGCCGCCCGGAAGCTGGATACGGTCGTACACGACGGTCCTCATGGAACGGCGTTCATCAACTCCGAAGCCCAACTCGTTGCCTTTCGAACGCTCTTCCATAGAGTGAAGGGCGTATCGCTCGATCCCGAGCGCTCGCGTGACTTCATCCACAGGTTGGCGAAAGAGCTGTGAGACACCCCATGCGCACCCCCGACAACTGGCGGAAGTCGTCCTACTCCGGTCCCGGCGACGGAAACTCGTGCGTCGAGATCGCAACCACTCGCGCCCTCGTAGCCATCCGCGACTCCAAGGACCCAGCCCAAGGCGCCCTCGCCTTTCCGCCCGCGGGCTTCACCCTCTTCATCGAGTCGCTGAAGAACGCGCCGCATCTGGTGTCCAAGTTCGACTGATACAGATCACTCTTGGGCAGCCGAGCAGATCTCAGGGTGATCCCACAGGATTCGTCGGACCGCGGGCACCCCGGCGCGCTAGCGTCGGGCACGCTGTGTCGTCCACGCGTAACCGAGGAGAATCCTGTGGCATCGTCTTGCAGCCCGGAGTACGCCCCCGCGGGGGATGTAGGTGCGGCGCTCATGGTGGTCGACTCCCAACTCAAGGCCATCTACGACGGCAAGGCGGAGACCGACCCCGAACAGCGGCAGTTGCGCGAGCAGTTCATGGCGTCGCTCGGCCCCGACGACGTGGACGACCTGTTGGACGGCGTGTGCACGCTCATCTACATGTTCATGCAGTGGCTGCGGAGGGCCTACGAGGACCACGACAGGGACGTCATCGAGTACGTCGTCCCCAGCTTCGTGGCGTCGTTGCGCATGATGCCGAAGAGCATCCGTCCCGAGGTCATCCCCACCATGACCGGCCTGGTCGTCGCGGCCGGCACCGGTCTCAGCCCCAACCTGTGGCGCAAGCAGTACGGCGACTGGACCGGCGCCGAGATGAATCCCCTGGAAGCCACGGCCTTCCTGCTCGCGGAGCACATCAACCGGCTCACCGACGACCACGACTTCGCCACCCGCATGATCACCAACGCACTGTCCCACTCGTCGCGAGGCGCCTCGTCGGCGTGACCAAGCTCCGACGCCATCCCGCAGAGCGGGTGGACAAGGCCCGGCTCAGTCGCCGCGCGTGCCGTCGATCAGTTCGCGCAGGATGTCCAAGTGGCCGTTGTGGCGGGCCGTTTCCTCGATCAGGTGGTGGAGGATCCAGCGCAGGTCGACATGGAGGCCGTCGCGCACCGGGCGCTTCGCCGTGGCGTCCAGGGCCTGGGAGCTGACCAACTCGCGGTAGCGCGCGCTCTGTTCGTCGTACTCGTCCAGCAGCTCGGCCAGCGGACGCTCGACCGCGATCCGCATCTCGCGGTCCGGGTCCTCCTCCGTCCACGGCCCCTCGTCCTCCTCCCCGAGGAACACCACCTGCAGCCAGTAGTACTCGACCCAGCGCAGATGGCTGATCAGCCCGCTCAGGGTCATCAGCGGGGAGCCGGGCAGCGGCGCCGCGACGGCACCCTCCGCGGAGACGCCCTCGCACTTGGCGCGGGCGGTGGCGCGGGCGTAGTCGAGGAAGGTGGTCAGTTGTGTGCGCTCGTCCCAAGCGGGAGGCGTGTCGGTTCGTATCATCGAGAGGAGCATCCCGGAATCGCGGCGGGGAAGTCGAGCCAATATCGAGGTGCGGGACGGGAGTCAGCCCTCCCTGTGCACGTTGCCAGCACCCCGCCGCGTCACCCCTCCCCCTCCTCCAGCGCCGTCAACGCCGGGTCCAGCACGATGTCCTCCTCCCGTGCCTCCGTCGTCGGGGCCTCCGGGAAGTGGCAGGCCGTCAGGTGGTGCGGGCGGTTGCCCGAGAGGCGTACCAGCGGGGGTTCCTCCGTCGCGCACTTGTCCTGGGACTTCCAGCAGCGCGTGCGGAAGCGGCAGCCCGAGGGTGGGGAGATGGGGGACGGTACGTCGCCTGCCAGGCGGATGCGCTCGCGTCCGGTCTCCTCCGCTCCGCCGTCCAGTGTCACCTCGGGTACCGCGGACAGCAGTGCGTGTGTGTAGGGGTGGCGTGGGCGCTTGTAGATGGAGTCGCGGTCGCCGACCTCGATGATCTTGCCCAGGTACATGACCGCGACGCGCTGCGAGAAGTGGCGGACGATCGCCAGGTCGTGGGCGATGAACAGGAAGGCGATGCCCAGGTCCTTCTGGACCTGCTGGAGCAGGTTGACGACCTGCGCCTGGATGGAGACGTCCAGCGCGGAGACCGGCTCGTCCGCCACGATCAGCTTCGGCTCCAGGGCCAACGCGCGGGCCACGCCGATGCGCTGGCGCTGGCCGCCCGAGAACTCGTGCGGGAAGCGGTTGTAGTGCTCGGGGTTCAGACCCACGATCTCCAGCAGCTCACGGACGCGCTTCTCCCGGCCGCCCGTCGGGTCGATCCCGTTGATCTCCATCGGGCCGGAGATGATCTTGCCGACCGTCTGGCGCGGGTTCAGTGACGAGTACGGGTCCTGGAAGATCATCTGGATCTCGGACCGGATCGGCGCCAACTGCTTACGGCTCGCGTGCGCGATGTCCCGGCCGCGGTAGGAGATCGACCCGCTCGTCGGCTCCAGGAGGCGCGTGATCAGGCGGCCGGTCGTGGACTTGCCGCAGCCCGACTCGCCCACCAGGCCGAAGCTCTCGCCCACGTGCACGGTCAGATCGATGCCGTCCACGGCCTGCACCGCGCCGACCGTACGGCGGATCGGGAAGCCGCCCTTCACCGGGAAGTGCTTGACCAGCTTCTCCACCACCAGCAGCGGTTCCCCGGGCGACTCCGCCGCCCCTGCGCCCGCCTCGCGCGGACCCGGCAGGGTCGCTTCACCCTTCGCCGCCTCACCCTTCGAGACGTCCACGCCCTTCGAGACGTCCACGGCCTCTTCCTCCATTGCGCGCCCTCCCTACCGCAGCCGGGGCTTGATCTGCTCGACGAAGATGGTCTGCTTCTGCTCGGCCGTGAGATGGCATGCCCCGCCCCGCCCCGGCGGCAGCAACGGCAGTTCGTCCACGCACCGCGCCCCGCCCACCTCGCCCTGGAAGGCGCACCGCGGGTGGAAGCGGCAACCGGACGGCGGGTTCAGCAGCGACGGCGGCGTCCCCGGGATCGGGGTGAGCGCGGCGCCGAGGTCGGAGTCCAGGCGCGGCATGGAGTTCAACAGGCCCCATGTGTAAGGGTGTTGGGGCGACCGAAGCACGTCGTGCACCGTGCCGCGCTCGACCGCTCCCCCGGCGTACATCACCATGATGTCGTCGGCCACGTCGGCGATGACCCCGAGGTCATGGGTGATGAAGATGATCGCCGAACCGAACTCCTGCTGAAGGTCCTTGAGCAGATCGAGGATCTGCGCCTGCACGGTAACGTCCAGCGCCGTGGTCGGCTCGTCGGCGATCAGCAGGTCGGGGTCGCACACCAGCGCCATGGCGATCATCGCGCGCTGCCGCATACCGCCGGAGAACTGGTGCGGATACTCCTTCGCCCGCTCCTTGGGGTTGGGGATGCCGACCTTGCCGAGCATCTCCACCGCCCGCTGCCAGGCCGCCTTCTTCGAGGCCCCGGTGTGCTTCATGAACGGCTCGGCGATCTGCCGGCCCACCGTGTAGTACGGCGACAGGGCGGTCAGCGGGTCCTGGAAGATCATCGCGACCTTGTTCCCGCGCAGCTTCTCCAGCTCGGACTCGCGGGCGGTGATCAACTCCTGTCCGTCCAGCACGATCTCGCCGTCGATCGTGGTGAACATCGGGTTGTGCAGCCCGAGTATGGTCAGGTTGGTCACCGACTTGCCGGAGCCCGACTCCCCCACGATGCCGAGGGTCCGGCCTCGTTCGAGGTCGAAGGAGAGCCCGCTGACCGCGCGGACGACGCCGTCCTCGGTCGTGAAGCTGACATGCAGGTCCCGCACCGACAGGAAGGCACCCTCGCCGGAGTCGTCTGGTTCCTTGGTCACAGTGGTCACGGAGTGCTCCTAGGAGAGCCGTACGCGCGGGTCGATGAACGCGTAGCAGGTATCCACGATGATGTTGAACAGCAGGATCATGGTGGCGGCGAACAGCATCACACCGAGCAGCAGCGGCAGATCACTGAAGAACACCGACTGTACGGCGAGTTGGCCGATCCCCGGCAGACCGAAAGTGGTCTCGGTGATGATCGCGCCGCCCAGCAGCGAGCCGAGGTCGATGCCGAAGATGGTGACGACGGGGATCAGCGAACCGCGCCAGGCGTAGCGGAAGAAGACGTACCGCCGCGACATGCCCTTGGCGCGGGCGGTGCGCACATGTTCCTCCTGGAGCTGTTCGATCATCGAGGAGCGCGCCATACGGGTGTACTGCGCGGCGAAGATCGTGGACAGCACCACCCAGGGGATGAGCAGCCCCGAGAACCAACTCACCGGATCCGACGTCAGGTTGTGGTACGCGGGCTTTTCGAACAGATGTGACTGGTAGACGAGGAGCGCGAGCGCCAGCGGGCCGAGGAAGTAGATCTGCATCGAGCTGATCACCATCGAACCGGCCGTGACCGTCTTGTCGATCAGCGAGCCGCGCTTCCAGGCCGCCAGGAGTCCGGTGGCGAGGCCCGCCACCAGGAAGACGACGGCCGCGCCCAGGGTCAGCGAGACGGTGGTGGGCAGGCGGTCCATCAGGGTCGGCCAGACCGCCTCGTTGGTGTGGTACGAGTACCCGAAGCAGGGAGCCGGGCACGGGCCCTGGTCGAAGGAGTCGCTGCCCAGGACGATGTTGTGCAGGAAGGTCAGGTACTGCTCGGGGATCGACTTGTCGAGGCCGAGCACATGGTGGATGTTCTCGATGTTGGCCGGCGTGCACGTCTTGCCGCAGATCAGCAGCGCCGGGTCCCGAGGCATCCCGAAGAACAGCAGGAACGTGACGACGCTCAGCAGGAAGAGGATGACGACGGCGCCGAGGGTCCGGCGTACGAGGAAGCGCAGCATGACAGGGCAGCTCTCAGACGTCAGCGGGCCGGGCGGTGCCCGGCGCGGCCCGTGGGACGGCCGCGCCGGAGACCGGGCGAACGGACGGGGTTACTTGACGTACAGCCGGCGCGGGTCGATGCCGCCGAGCACGTCGTCGTAGGCGAGGCCGCCGACCTGGGAACCGGCGATCTGGACCTGCTTGTAGTAGCCGGTCGGCACCGCGTGCACGACCTCGGTGAGCAGGTACTTGTCCAGCTTCTCCCACTCGGTCGCGGCCTTCACCGGGTCGGTGATGGTGCTGATGCGGTCGATCTCGCTGTTCACATGGGCGTCGTTGACCTGCGGGTAGTTGTGCGCGCCGTCGGCGATCAGGCGCCCGTCGGTCGTCGGCGGGAGCACGGTCGATGCGGACGGCCAGTCGGCGCCCCACGAGGTGTGGAAGATGTCGAAGTTGTTGTGGATCTTGCTGACTTCGTCGAAGTAGGTCTCGGCCGGAAGCTCCTGGCGCTGCACGTCGAAGCCCGCCTTCTTCAGCCCCTCGGCCATGGCGGTGGAGTACTGCTGCCCCTCAGGGGTGTTGACGTAGGCGAAGGTCAGCTTCATGCCGGACTTGCCGGCCTCCTCCAGCAGCTTCTTGGCCTTGGCCGGGTCACCCGCGGGCTTCTTCTTCTTGCCGAACGGGTCGAAGGTGGGGTCGTAGCCACTGACGGTCGGGCTGATCAGGCCGCCCGCGACCTCCATGGCCGCCTCGCCGCCGTAGGCGCGGACGAACGGGGTGACGGGCAGGGCGTAGGCGATGGCCTCGCGGACCTTCTTGTCCTTCAGCTCCGGCTTGCTCATGTTGATGTTGATCTGGCCCACATAGGGCTGGTAGCCCGCGACCGTACGGGACTTCATCTTGGGGTCGCTGAGAACCCGCGAGAGGTTGCCCGCGTCGACCTGGTTCTGCAGGCTGACGCCCTTCCGGTCGACCCCGCTGTCCGCGATGAGCGCCTTGGTGGACATCTCGTACTGCTGGTTGAAGGTGACGTTGAACCGGTCCACGTACTGATGGCGGATCGGGTCCGTCTTCGGGTCCCACTGGTCGTTCTTGACGAGCACCATCGACTTGCCGGACTTGAACGACTGGATCTTGTACGGTCCGGTCGCCAGCGGCGCCCGGTCGTACTTCTCCTTGGTGTCGCCCTTCTCCTCCACGATGGAGTAGCCCGTCATGGCGAGCGCGTACGGCAGGTCGGTGACGGGCTTCTTGAAGTGGAAGACGACGGTGTGCTCGTCCGGCGTCTCGAGGACGCTGTCCGGCAGATGCTTGCCCTGGTACGGGCCGTCCGGCAGCAGCTTGCGGTAGTCGGTCCCGGCGGTGTCGGCCATCCACTGCTGGAGGTAGGTCGGGCCCTTGGTGAGGAAGGGCGCGAAGAGCCGCTCGAAGCTGTGACGGACGTCCTTGGACGTGATCGTGGCGCCGTCCTGGAACTTGATGCCCTCCTTGAGGGTGTACTTCCAGGTCCGGCCGCCGTCGGACACGGTGCCGGAGTCGGTGGCCAGGTCGCCGACGACCTCGTGCTTGCCGCCGTCGTCGCTGGTCGCCTTGTAGCCGGTCAGACCCCGGTGCAGCAGCGGGGCCAACGTGGCCTCGGCGAAGGTGTAGATCTGGGCCGGGTCCAGGTGGGCGGGGCTGTCGCGCTCCAGGAACTCCATGGTGCCGCCGCTCTTGGCGCCGGGGACGGGGGCGGCGGGACCGGTGGAGGCCGCCACGTCGCCGAACTTGATCAAGGCCTGCTGGCGCTTGGCGTTGGTGTCGTCCTTCTTGTGGTTGTCGCCGCCGCTGCTGCCGCCCTTGCTGCAACCGGAGAGCACGAGCGCTCCGGCCGCGAGCACCGAGACCGCGGCGTAGACATGGCGTCCGCCCCTACTCATCACTCAGTTCCCACCCATCTGTTGTCACTCGTGCATACGAAGTGCCGTGACATGGCACGGAGTTGTGTGGAGTTGCTTGGACCTGCCGTGGGGTGTGCGGGGACGTGCGGCGCGTTGGCCCGCGAACTACGCGGTCAGCGCGCGGACTTGGGGTCGAAGGCGTCCCGGACCGAGTCGCCGAGCAGATTGAACGCGATGACGAAGATGATCATCGAGACGCCGGGGAAGAACATGTAGGTGATGTCGTTCTGGAGCACCAGCTCCGTCGACGCCTTGGCGAACATCTGGCCCCAGTCGGGCGTCGGTTCGACGATTCCGACGCCGAGGAACGACAGGGCCGCCTCGGCCGTCACGAAGTTCGGCAGCAGATACGTGGACTGCACCAGCAGCGGCGTCACCACGTTGGGCAGGATCTCCTTGCGGATGATGCGCTCGGAGGTCGCCCCGCTCACCCTGGCCGCCTCGATGAACTCCCGTTCGCGCAGGCTGAGGGTCGCCCCCCGCAGGATGCGGCCGAGGCTCATCCAGCCGAGGAGCCACTGCACGGCGATCAGCGCGACCACGCGTACATAGGTGGGTGTCTCGTCCCGCGGGCTGACGAAGAGGGAGACCACGACCGGCATGCTCGCGATGAAGAAGAGCTGCGCGGGGATGGCGAGCAGGAAGTCGATCAACCGGCCGATGGCGAAGTCGGCCTTGCCGCCGAGATAGCCCGCCGTGACCCCGAGGACGATGCCGGTGAGGACCACCGCGACCGTGACCGTCAGCGAGATCATCAGCGAGGTGCGGATCCCGTAGATCAGCTTGGTGAAGACGTCGTAGCCGTTGCCGGGTTCGAGGCCGAACCAGAACTCACCGCTGATGCCGCCGTTGGGCTGGACCGGCACCCCGGCACTGTCGAACAGCTCGGGGCGCTCGTCCGCGTACACGGTGAACGGGTCCTTGCCGTACACCTTGGAGATCAGCGGTGCGAGCAGTCCGATCAGGAAGAAGAAGCCCACGACGAAGGCGGAGACCACGCCGACACGGTCCCGCTTGAAGCGGATCCACATCAGCCGGCCGGGCGACCGGCCCTCCACCTGTCCGCCCTCGGGCCCCTTGCCCGGTTCCCGCTCACCGCCGACGACCGGTGTCCCACCGCCCTCTGCCTTCGGAGGGCTCGTCATGATGCGTCCAATGCATGCGTCCGTTTCAGAGGTACGCCGAGCCGATGGCCGCCCCAGGGCGCGGGCGGGCCACGGCTTGGACCACGTGGATCAGGAAGTGACGAACTGTCTGCCGGACGACTGCTTATCGGTCGCCGCTGGCGACAAGTCCCAGGTGAACACGCGTAGTCGGCATTGGCGCCGCCTCCTTGACTCAACAGGTGCACGGACAGGAGGGGTTGACCGTCTGTCCCTCCGACACCCCTGACGGAGGGTCACACACCCCACCGGTGCTCGTGAGTCGATGCGCCGTCCCCGCGGCGCCTGACCCATTGACCCGAGCGTGTGCCCCACTATCTGCCATGAGCCAGGGACCGAACACCGTCTTTAGGTCTCGGTTCGATCACAGCTCACCTGCACATCAGCCGGAATGTGACTCCTCCACCCTCTGAAGGGGGTGGCTTCTCGCTATGCCGGTTGGGCTTCGCGACGGACCAGCCCGGCCCGTAGAACGTTCAGGGCGCCCACTGTGTCGGCGTGCGCGTGGTGGCCGCAGGCGACGCAGTGGAACTTCTCCTGTGTGGGCCGGTTCTCCTTGGCGGTGTGCCCGCATGCGGGGCACCGCCGGGAGGTGTTGCGGGGGTCCACGGCCATCACTTCCCGCCCGGCGCTTTCAGCCTTGGCGTTCAGGATCGCGAGGAACACCCCCCATCCGGCATCGGCGATCGAGCGGTTCAGCCCGGCCTTGGACGCGGCCCCGTTGGGCAGGAAGCGGCCCGGCCGGCCGGGGTCGGGCTTGGGTTCGGGAGCCCGGCTCATGTTGCGGATCCGGAGGTCTTCGTGCGCGATGAAGTCGTGTTCGCGTACGAGGTCGAGCGCGGCCTTGTGCGCGTGGTCCAGGCGCTGGCGGCGTACCTTGCGGTGCAGTCGGGCGACCTTCTCCACGGCCTTGCGGCGGCGTTTGCCGCCTCGCTTGCACCGGCTGAGCGCCTGTTGCGCTTCTTCGAGCTTCGCGGCGGCCTTGTGGCCATGACGCGGATTGGGCACGAAGCGGCCGTTCGAGTCGGCGAGGAAGTTGGCTATGCCGAGATCGACGCCGACCACACTGCCCGCCCGGGGCAACGGCTCGGGCGCGGCCTGCTCGGCGGTCAGGATGACGTACCAGCGCTTGCCCTCACGCTTGACGGAGACAGTCTTGACCTTGCCGACGACCGGACGGTGCTGGTGCACCTTGACGTGCCCGACGCCCTGGAAGCGGACGGGGGTGACGGGGTCGTGCGGTGTGGAATCCCAGCGGCAGCCGTCCCCGTCCTTGGGGAAGTCCACGGTGTCGAACCGGCCGATACCCCGAAAGCGCGGATAGCCGGGCTTGTGACCGCCCTTGACGCGGCGGAAGAACGCGGCGAACGCCTTGTCCAGACGCCTGAGCGTCGCCTGCTGCGAGCTGAACGACCAGCGACCCTGACGCTCCGGATCGAACGCCCGGATCTCCTTGAGCTGAGCCGACTGGTCCCCGTACCGGACGCTGGTCTTGGATACGTGCCGGTAGGCGTCGCGGCGTTCCTGCAAGGCGCCGTTGTAGAGCGAGCAGTGATCGCGCAGCATCTCGCCCAGCGCGACCGCCTGGCCCACGGTGGGCCGCATGAGGAACTTGTACGCACGGATCACCCGGCCCACCCCCTTTCCTGGTCAGCCCGCTTGAGCTTACTACGCTTGGTGTATGTCACCACGCTGGGAACCAAACCCCGATGTACGGCGCGGCCGTCACGTCGTCTATGACCTTCATGCACACTTGGTGTTCGTCACCAAGTACCGGCGGAACGTCTTCAACGCCGAGATGCTGACGCGCTGCGAAGAGATCATGCGGAACGTGTGCGCCGACTTCGGCGCGGAGCTCGTCGAGTTCAACGGCGAAGAGGACCACGTGCATCTGCTGGTGCACTACCCGCCCAAGGTGGCCCTGTCCAACCTGGTCAACAGCCTCAAGGGTGTCTCCTCGCGGTACCTGCGTGCCGAGTTCACCGACCGCGTCAACCGCGCCACCATGCACGGCCGCTTCTGGTCCGGCTCCTACTTCGCCGGATCATGCGGCGGCGCACCGCTCCAGGCAGTGAAGGACTACATCGACAACCAGAAGCGCCCCGACTGAGGTCGAACATTCCGCAGCGATACTGCGGCGCTGCACGCCACAGGGTTCAGGATCGGATTCCCTCCCCGCCTGAAGGCGGGGATTCCCCCGAAAGAGAGGGATGGACATACGAAAGCCCGGATGACCCCATGTGGGGCCACCCGGGCTTCGGTGGCGTCAGGGCTTCACGCCCCGGCCGGATCAGCCGTGCTTGGCGCGGCTGGCGGCGCGGGCGCGCTCACGCTGGTCGAGGGCGACCTTGCGGATGCGGACGGCCTCCGGGGTCACCTCGACGCACTCGTCGTCGCGGCAGAACTCCAGGGACTGCTCCAGCGACAGCTTGCGCGGCGGCACGATCGACTCGGCGATGTCGGACGTCGCGGACCGGATGTTGGTGAGCTTCTTCTCCTTGGTGATGTTGACGTCCATGTCGTCGGCGCGGGAGTTCTCGCCGACGATCATGCCCTCGTACACCTCGGTGCCCGGCTCGACGAAGAGCGTGCCGCGCTCCTGGAGGTTCGTCATCGCGAACGCCGTGACACTGCCGGAGCGGTCGGCCACCAGCGAGCCGTTGTTACGGGTCTGGAGGTTGCCGAACCAGGGCTCGTGGCCCTCGTGGATGGAGTGGCCGATGCCCGTACCGCGCGTCTGGGTCAGGAACTCGGTACGGAAGCCGATCAGGCCGCGCGAGGGGACCACGAACTCCATGCGGACCCAGCCGGAGCCGTGGTTGGACATGTTGTCCATACGGCCCTTGCGGACGCCCATGAGCTGCGTGACCGCGCCCATGTGCTCCTCGGGCACGTCGACCGTCATGCGCTCGACCGGCTCGTGGACCTTGCCGTCGATCTCCCGGGTGACCACCTGCGGCTTGCCGACGGTCAGCTCGTAGCCCTCACGGCGCATCTGCTCGACCAGGATGGCCAGCGCCAGCTCACCGCGGCCCTGCACCTCCCAGGCGTCCGGCCGCTCGGTGTCCAGCACCCGCAGCGAGACGTTACCGATCAGCTCGCGGTCGAGGCGGTCCTTGACCTGGCGCGCGGTGACCTTGCGGTCCTTGACCGTGGCCTTGGCGTTGGCGCCCTTGCCGGTACCGCCCCGGCCGACCAGCGGCGAGGTGTTCGTACCGATGACCATGGAGATCGCGGGCTCGTCGACCGTGATCAGCGGCAGCGCGACCGGGTTCTCCGGGTCGGCCAGGGTCTCGCCGATCATGATCTCGGGGATGCCCGCGACGGCGCAGATGTCACCGGGGCCGGCCTTCTCGGCGGGCTTGCGGGTGAGGGCCTCGGTCATCATCAGCTCGCTGATGCGAACGTTGCTGACCGTGCCGTCGCGCTTGATCCACGCGACCGTCTGGCCCTTGCGCAGCTCGCCCTGCTCGACGCGGAGCAGCGCGATACGGCCGAGGAAGTTGTCGGCGTCGAGGTTGGTGACGTGCGCCTGGAGCGGGGCGTCCTCGTCGTAGGTCGGGGCGGGGATGTGCTCCAGGATCGTGGAGAAGAACGGCTCCAGGCTGGTGGAGTCGGTCGGGACCGTGCCGTCCTCCGGCTTCGTCAGCGAGGCGATGCCGTCACGGCCGCACGCGTAGACGATCGGGAACTCGATCTGCTCCTCGTCGGCGTCGAGGTCGAGGAACAGGTCGTAGGTCTCGTTGACGACCTCGTCGATGCGCGAGTCGGGGCGGTCCGTCTTGTTGATGCACAGGATGACGGGCAGCCGCTGCTGGAGCGCCTTGCGCAGCACGAAGCGGGTCTGCGGCAGCGGACCCTCGGAGGCGTCCACGAGGAGGACGACGCCGTCCACCATCGACAGACCGCGCTCGACCTCGCCACCGAAGTCGGCGTGGCCGGGGGTGTCGATGATGTTGATCGTGATGGGGTCCCCGCCGTCCTTCGGGTGATACTTCACCGCGGTGTTCTTGGCGAGGATCGTGATGCCCTTCTCACGCTCCAGGTCGTTCGAGTCCATGACGCGGTCGTCGACCTGCTCGAGCTGGTGGGCGGCGAAGGCACCGGCCTGCTTGAGCATGCCGTCGACGATGGTCGTCTTGCCGTGGTCGACGTGGGCGACGATGGCGACGTTGCGGATGTCGTGACGCGTAGCAGTCACTGCCATGTGTGGCGTACTCCCGGAGTGGTGAGGACGGCCCCGCGCGTACTGTCCGTGTGGCGCGGGCCCTGCCGGGCTGGACACGCCACGGCCTCACCCCATGTTACGGGGCCGCTGGAGTACTGGCTCGCCGGGTTGTATCAGCCCAGGTCAGAGGCTCATTCATAGGGATTCACCGGGATTTACCGGGGTTCACGGGCATCTTGCGGGTGCGGACCGCCCGCGGACGGCGATACAGGGGCCCCGGAGGCGGCTCCCGGCCCGCGCGCACCCTTCTTCAGGAAGCCCATGTCCTCGTAGACCGGGGTCTGGAAGCCGAAGGATCCCGCGTTGGCCACGCTCACGCGGGCGGCCGTGAGCTGGGGGCGCTGGTAGAGCGGGATCGAGCCCGCGACGGCCCACAGGCGTACGTCGGCCTTGCGGACCAGGTCGCGCTCCTCGTCCTCGTCCAGGGTGGCGATCGCCTCGTCGAAGAGCTGGTCGACCTGGTCGGTGCCGACCCGGGTGTAGTTCTGCTCGACGTTCAGCGAGCCGTCCGCCGCGGGCACCGGCTTGGCGAAGATCGGCCGGGCGTCGGTCGCGGGGAAGGCGGACACGGGCCACGAGTACAGCGCGAGGTCGTAGTCCCCGGAGGCGATGTGGTCCCGGAAGAAGCTGTCGTCGGGGACCTTGGTGATCTCCGTACGGATCCCGACGCGGTCGAGCATGCGCGCGACGTGGTCGCCGACGGTCCGCAGGGACTGCGACCCCGACCCCGAGGGCAGCAGGAACCGCAACTGGAGCGGCTTGCCGTCCTTCGCGAGCGCACCGGCCGCCGCCCCGCCTGCGCCCGCCTTCCTGCCCTCGCTCCCGGCCTGCTTCTTCTGCCCCGCGCCCGGCCCGGACACCCAGCCCGCCTCGGTCAGCAGTTCCTTGGCCTGCGCGGTGTCCTGCTTGCCGAGCGCGCCGCTGCCGTCCTCGTACGCGGGCTGCCCGGCGAGGGCGAGGTGGCTGCCGAGGGGGGTGACGGGCAGCCCGAGCGGCTTGAGGACCAGCCCGGCGAGCGCGGTGCGGTCCAGGGCGCGGGCCACGGCCCGGCGGACGCGCTCGTCGGAGAGCGGGCCCTTGGAGCCGTTGAGGGCGAGCTGGGTGTAGGCGGGCTCCAGGGACTTGCGGATCACGACGTCGCGCGCGGCTGCCTGTGCGGGCGGCCCCTGCTGGGGGGTGCCGTGCTGGGAAGTGCTGTGCTGGGGGGTGCTGCCGCTCTTGCCGGGGGTGACGGGCGCGATCCGCCGCGCCTCCTCCGGGTCGACCTCCGCCAGGTCGATCCTGCCGTCGGCGAGCGCCTTGGCCCGCTGGTCGCGGGGGACGGCCACGAGGGCGATCTCGGAGAGCTTGGCGGTCCGGCCCCACCAGCGCGGATTGCGCTTGAGCGTGACCTGGCCGCCCTGGTGGTCGACCTTCTGGACGGCGAAGGGCCCGGCGGTGACCTTCAGAGTCTTCCGCGCCCCGTCGTTGAACCCGCTCGGGGTGCCCGTGACGTCCTTCGGGTACAGCGGGGAGAACAGCGACTCCCAGTCGGCGTACGGCTTGCCGAAGGTGACCTTGACCTCGCGGTCGTTCGCGCCGCGCTCGACCTTCTCGATGCGGTCGTAGCCGGCGTTGCGGGCCGTCCAGTACGCACTGTCCTTGCCGGAGAGGGCGTGCCACTGGGCGGCGAAGTCGGAGGCGTCGATCCTGCGGCCGTCGCTCCACACCGCCCGCCGGTCGAGCCGGTAGACGACGACCTGCCGGGGCTCGGTGGCGGTGACCTCGGCCGACTCCAGGACGTCGGGGTTGCGCTGCGGGCGGCCGTCCGCGTCGAGCCGGAACATCCCCGGCAGGACGGCGGCGGCGACGCGCGAGGTGGTGGCGTCGGCGTCGGTCTGGAAGGTGTTCAGGGTCTCGGGCACGGTGTCGACGGCCCAGCGCAGGGTGCCGCCGTCGGTGACGAGAGCGCGGGCGGCCGGGGCGATGTCCTGCGCGGCGGTCGGCTTGCTCTCCCGCTCCTCATCCACGCTGCACGCGGCGAGCGCGGTCGCCGCGAGGGCCCCCGCGATGAGGAACGTGGCCGAGCGCAGCACCGCGCCCGGTCCGGCACCGTCGTGGGACATCGCGGACATCGCGTACCTCCGGGGAGCCGCTCTGCGGATGAGTGGGCGTCACCGCCCGAGTCGACAAGACGACTGGGCGTTCTGCCCAGAATTGCCACAATTTGAAGCTGATCGTATAGACCTACTGAAGAGGGACGGGCGCAACGACGCGCGGCGGCACGGCCGCGCGGCGGACGAAGTCCACCCGGACGGCGCATTCCAGACCGCCGCTCGGGCCGGGACGCCCACCCGCCGACCGCGCCCGCACCCGTAAACCCGTACACATCTGTCCCACCATCAGAGGCAAATCCGCGCAGATCCCTTCACACTGGGTGTGTGACGCGCAACACTCACAGGCGCAGGCAGGTTGCCGCCTGAGGCCTCTCCGACCCGTGGAAGTGAGGTCACGTCATGTCCGTGAACGACGAACTGACGTCGGTCCAGCGGTGCCTCGACGACCTGTACCGGTCGGTGGGGCGCCTGGAGCAGCAGATGGGCGGCGGCGGGCTCGACATACGCCGGGTACGCACCGCCGCCGACCACCTGCGCGAGAGCCTGGCGCTGCTGCGCGAGACGGCCACCGCGCCCACCGCGCCCCGCGAGAGCGAACTCGTGACGATCTCCGACACCCCGTACGACACCACCCTGTGGACGGACGCGGACGACGAGGGCCTCGGCGCCCGCGGCCGGCACGCCCCCTGAAAGGTGCGCCCGAGTTGGCCACTGGTACGGAACCCCAACCCAGCAGCGGCGGCGGCGTACGGACCGGTACGCGCGCCGCGATCGCCGCACCGCATCTGCGCACCGACCGCTGGTGGCTGGCCCCCGCCGTCACCGCGGCCGGTCTCCTGGCCTTCGTCCTCTACTCGACCTGGCGGGCCTTCGCGGACACGCACTACTACTCCGCGCCCTACGTCTCGCCGTTCTACTCGCCCTGCCTGGCGGAGCGGTGCCAGACCATGCACGCGGGGCCCAACGCGGCCCTCTTCGGGAGCTGGTGGATCATCTCCCCGGCGATCATCATCCTGATCTTCCCGCTCGGCTTCCGGCTGACCTGCTACTACTACCGCAAGGCCTACTACCGCGCCTTCTGGCTGTCGCCCCCGGCCTGCGCGGTGGCGGAGCCGCACCGCGCGTACACCGGCGAGACCCGGCTGCCGCTGATCCTGCAGAACCTCCACCGGTACTTCTTCTACGCGGCGCTCCTGGTCGCGGGTGTGCTCACCTACGACACCGTGCTCGCCTTCCGCGACACCCACTACCGCTGGGGACACATGGGCCTCGGCACGCTGCTGTTCCTGCTGAACATCGCGCTGATCTGGGCGTACACGCTCTCCTGCCACTCCTGTCGGCACATCGTCGGCGGCAGGATCAAGCACTTCTCCCGGCATCCCGTGCGCTACCGGGTGTGGGGGTTCATCAGCAGGCTCAACGCCCACCACATGCTGCTGGCCTGGGCGTCCCTGGTGAGTGTGGCGCTCGCCGACTTCTATGTGTTCCTGCTCGCGTCCGGCGCCTTCTCCGATCCGCGCTTCTTCTGACGAACTTCTGATGGGTGAGGCCTTGTGATGTCCGTGGTCGACCGGCAGGAATGGGACGTCGTCGTGGTCGGGGCCGGCGGGGCCGGTCTGCGGGCCGCCATCGAGGCGCGCGAGCGAGGCGCGCGTACGGCCGTGATCTGCAAGTCGCTGTTCGGCAAGGCGCACACCGTGATGGCCGAGGGCGGCATCGCGGCGGCGATGGGCAACGTCAACCCGCACGACTCCTGGCAGGTGCACTTCCGCGACACCCTGCGGGGCGGGAAGTTCCTCAACCAGTGGCGGATGGCCGAGCTGCACGCGCGCGAAGCGCCGGACCGAGTCTGGGAGTTGGAGACCTGGGGCGCCCTCTTCGACCGTACCGACGACGGGCGCATCTCGCAGCGCAACTTCGGCGGCCACGAGTACCCGCGCCTCGCACACGTCGGCGACCGGACCGGCCTGGAGCTGATCCGCACGCTCCAGCAGAAGATCGTCGCCCTCCAACAGGAGGACAAGAAGGAGACCGGCGACTACGAGTCCCGGCTGAAGGTCTTCCAGGAGTGCACGGTCACCCAGGTCCTCAAGGACGGCGACCGGGTCTCCGGGGTCTTCGCCTACGAACGCGAGTCCGGGCGCTTCTTCGTCCTCGAAGCACCCGCCGTCGTGATCGCGACGGGCGGTATCGGCAAGTCCTTCAAGGTGACGTCGAATTCGTGGGAGTACACGGGCGACGGGCACGCGCTGGCCCTGCTCGCCGGGGGGCACCTGCTGAACATGGAGTTCGTGCAGTTCCATCCGACGGGCATGGTCTGGCCGCCGTCGGTGAAGGGCATCCTCGTCACCGAGTCGGTGCGCGGGGACGGCGGGGTGCTGCGCAACTCCGACGGCAAGCGGTTCATGTTCGACTACATCCCCGACGTCTTCAAGGAGAAGTACGCGGAGTCGGAGGAGGAGGGCGACCGCTGGTACGAGGACCCCGACCACAACCGGCGCCCGCCCGAACTGCTCCCGCGTGACGAGGTCGCGCGGGCCATCAACGCGGAGGTGAAGGCGGGCCGCGGCTCGCCGCACGGCGGGGTCTTCCTCGATGTGTCGACCCGGATGTCCGCCGAGGTCATCCGGCGCCGACTGCCGTCCATGTACCACCAGTTCAAGGAGCTGGCGGACGTCGACATCACCGCCGAGGCGATGGAGGTCGGGCCGACCTGCCACTACGTGATGGGCGGTGTCGCGGTCGACTCCGACACGGCGGCGGCCCGCGGGGTGCCGGGGCTGTTCGCCGCCGGGGAGGTTGCCGGAGGGATGCACGGCTCCAACCGGCTGGGCGGCAACTCCCTCTCGGATCTCCTGGTGTTCGGGCGCCGGGCGGGACTGCACGCGGCCCATTACGCGGCCGGGACGGCCGGGCGCCCGCGCGTGGACGACGCCCAGGTGGCCACGGCCGCGGCGGAGGCCCTGCGCCCGTTCTCCGCCGAGGGCCCGGCGACCGGCGAGGGGCAGACCCACCCGCCGGAGAACCCGTACGCCCTCCACCAGGAACTCCAGCAGACGATGAACGACCTGGTCGGCATCATCCGCCGCGAGTCGGAGATGGAACAGGCCCTCAAGAAGCTCGCGGAACTGCGGGCACGGGCCCGCCGGGCGGGCATCGAGGGCCACCGCCAGTTCAACCCGGGCTGGCACCTCGCCCTGGACCTGCGCAACATGCTGCTGGTCAGCGAGTGCGTGGCACGCGCCGCGCTGGAACGCACGGAGTCGCGCGGCGGACACACCCGCGAGGACTTCCCGACGATGAACCGGACGTGGCGCTGCGTGAACCTGCTGTGCCGCCTCACCGACCCGGGCGGCCCCCAGGCGGCGTCCGATCCGGTCCGCGGCCAGATCACCCTCTCCCGCGAGACCACCGACCCCATCCGCCCCGACCTGCTCGCCCTCTTCGAGAAGGAGGAGCTGGTCAAGTACCTCGCCGAAGAGGAGCTGTGCGCATGAGCGGCTACGAGGCTCGCTTCAAGGTGTGGCGGGGGGATACGCGGGGCGGTGGGCTGGAGGACTTCGCGGTCGAGGTCAACGAGGGCGAGGTGGTGCTGGACATCATCCACCGGCTCCAGGCCACCCAGGCGCCCGATCTCGCGGTGCGCTGGAACTGCAAGGCGGGCAAGTGCGGTTCGTGCTCGGCGGAGATCAACGGGCGGCCACGGCTGATGTGCATGACGCGGATGTCGGTCTTCGAGCGGGACGAGACGATCACCGTGACCCCGCTGCGCGCCTTCCCGGTGATCCGCGATCTGGTGACGGACGTGGGCTTCAACTACCGGAAGGCGCGCGAGATCCCGGCCTTCGTGCCGCCCTCCGGGCTGGGCCCCGGTGAGTACCGCATGTGGCAGCAGGACGTGGACCGGCCGCAGGAGTTCCGTAAGTGCATCGAGTGCTTCCTGTGCCAGGACGTCTGCCATGTCGTCCGTGACCACGAGGAGAACAAGCCGGCGTACGCGGGGCCGCGCTTCCTGATGCGGACGGCGGAGCTGGACATGCATCCGCTGGACGCGGCGAGCGAGACGGGTCTGGACCGCAAGCGCACGGCCCAGGACGACCACGGGCTCGGCTACTGCAACATCACCAAGTGCTGCACCGAGGTGTGCCCCGAGAGCATCAAGATCACGGACAACGCGCTGATCCCGATGAAGGAGAGCGCGGCGGACCGCAAGTACGACCCGCTGGTGTGGCTGGGGTCGAAGATCCGGAGGCGTTCTCCGGCGGACTGAGACGCCTTCCGTAGGCCCCCGCGTCCCCGAAGGGCGCACCCCGGTCGCGGGTTCGCCTCGCCGGTCATACGCTCCCACTTGTGACGCCGCCAATGCCGATGGGCGTGGTGGGAGCCGCGGGCGGGACGTCCGGCGGCGACCTGGTGCTGCCGCTGGTGGCCGTGGGGACCGCCGTGGCCCTGGCCGGGTACGCGTCGCTGCGGCGCGGGCTGCGCGCGAGGACGCGGACGACACCGGGCGGGCGGACGCCGACCGTCGTACCGCTGGACGAACTCGACCGGCGCGCCGGGGACTCGCTCGTCGCGATCGACGACTGTGTGCGGACGAGCCGAGAGGAACTCTCGTACGTCACCGCGCGATGGGGCGAGGAAGCCGTGCATGCGCATGTGGCGGCCGTGGAGTTCGCCGCGGCGGAGCTGGCCGCCGCGTTCCGGGCGCGGCATCAGCTCGACGAGGGGGCGGGGGCGAGGCGGGAGCTGCTGGAGGAGATCGTCGCGCGATGCGACGCGGCGGGGCGGCGGCTGGACGCGGAGGCGCCCGGGTTCGACGGGACACGGGCGCTGGAGCGGGCCGCGCGGGAGGCGGTGGAGTACGCCGAGACGCGGTTCCGGCGGCGGGCGGCGCGGGCCGTGGACACGGACGGCGTGCTCGCCGAGCTGCGCGAGCGCTGTGCCCTGGCCGCGTATCTGCCGGTGGCGGGCCATGACGAACAGGCCAAGGACCGGCTGGTGTTCGCCACGACGTGTCTCAACGGGGCGCGCCGGGCCCTGGACCGGGACGAGATCGAGCACGCGGTGGCCCGGCTGCGGGCGGCGGAGGCCGCCGTCGACCAGGCGGGAGTGCTGACGGACGGCATCGCCCGGCTCGCGACGGAGCTGGCCACCGCGACGCGGAAGCTGCCCGCCGCTCTCGCCGCCACGGCCAGGGATCTGGCCGAGGCCCGCGCACTCCTGGACACGCAGGGCGCCCGAGCGGATCTGCGGGGGCGGATCGCGTACGGGGAGTCGGTGGTGGAGGCGCTCCGGGCCGAGGCTCCCGCCGCCGCGCGGGGGTGGCGCGATCCGGTGGGGGCGCTGCGGCGGATCGAGCACGTGTCGACCGGGCTGGACCGGGCCCTCGCGCGCACCCCGGACGGCTCGCGGGCCCTGGCCCGGCTGGAGCGGGCGCTGCTGACCGCGCGCAGTACGGTCGCCGCCGCGGCGGACCATGTGACGGCGTACCGAGGCGCGGTCGGCGTGGAGGCGCGGACGCGGCTCGCGGAGGCGGAGCGGCGGCTGCGGGAGGCGGAGAACACGGAGCGGCCCCCCGTACCGGCCCCGTCCGCCGCCCTCGCCGACGCCCGTGAGGCAGACACCCAGGCCCGACAGGCCCGGCAGCTCGCGGAGCGGGACGTACGGACGTACGGGACGCCGTACGGCGAGAGCCTGGAGACCGGCGGCGCCGTACTCGGCGGCATCCTGCTCCGCGCCCGCCCCGGCCGGGACACCGGCGGCCCCGCGAGCTACGGCGGACCGGGCACACGCGGGCGCAGGAACTGCGGCGAACTGTTCCACACGCCCCGACACCCGCCCGGCGAAGGAACCGGCTAGAGGGAGCCGTCTAGTACAGGCTCAGCAGTGCCTCCGTCGGGTCCATCGCGTGGCTGTCGCCGTCCGGGAGCGGTAGTTCGAACCACACTGTCTTGCCGTGCGGGGTGCGGCGTGAGCCCCAGCCTGCGGAGAGCAGGCCGACCAGTTGCAGTCCTCGGCCGCCCTCGTCGGTGTCGCGGGCGCGGCGGCGGCGCGGTTGGACCAGGCCCGCGTCCCACACCTCGCACACCAGCGTCCGGTCGAGGAGCAGCCGCAGCCGGATCTCGCCCTCCCCGTACCGCAGGGCGTTGGTCACCAGCTCGCTGACCAGCAGCTCCGCCGTGTCCACGAGGGGTTCAAGGCCCCAGCCGGTGAGTTGGGCGCGTGCGTACTCGCGGGCGCGGCCGACGCTGCGCGGCTCGCGCGGCAGGGTCCAGTCGCCGACGGACTCGGCGGGCAGGCCCTGGATGCGTGCCATCAGCAGCGCGATGTCGTCCTCGCCGTGGTGGGTGTCGAGGGTGGTCAGGACGTGGTCGCAGACGTCCTCCAGCGGCCTGCTGGAGTCGGTGAGCGCTCCGACGAACGCCTGGAGGCCCTCGTCCAGCGGATGGTCGCGGGACTCGACCAGCCCGTCCGTGTAGAGCGCGAGCAGCGCGCCCTCGGGCAGTTCGACCTCCACCTCCTCGAACGGCTCGCCGCCCACGCCGAGCGGCATCCCGGGCGGCACGTCCAGCATCAGCGCGGGCTCGCCCGGCTCGACGAGGACCGGGGGCAGATGGCCCGCGTTGGCGAAGGTGCAGCGGCGCGTCACCGGGTCGTAGACCGCGTACACACAGGTCGCGAGGTACACCTCGGACAGCTCCGCGTCGCGCGGCTGGCGGGATGTGCGCCCGGCTTCCGACGGGGCGCCGAGGCCGCGCGCGATCTCGTCCAACGCGGAGAGCACCTCGGCGGGTTCGAGGTCGAGCAGGGCCAACGTACGGACCGCCGTACGGAGTTCGCCCATCGCCACGGCGGCGCGCAGCCCGCGGCCCATGACGTCGCCGACGACCAACGCGGTGCGGTGGCCCGGCAGTTCGATGACGTCGAACCAGTCGCCGCCGACCTCGGTCGCCGCGTTGCCCGGCAGATAGCGGCAGGCGATGTCGAGCCCGGAGGCCTCGGGGTCGCCCGGCGGCAGCAGGGAGCGCTGCAGGATCAGCGCCCGTTCGTGCTCGCGGCGGTACAGGCGCGCGTTGTCGATACAGACCGCGGCGCGCGCGGCCAGTTCCACGGCGAGCCCGCGGTCCCGTTCGCCGAACGGCTCGCTGCCCTTCGTACGGCAGAACTGGGCGAGGCCGACCACGGTGTCGTGGGCGACCATGGGCACCGCGAGCGTGGACTGGATCAGCCCGCCGTCCTCGGCCGGGATGTACCGGGGGCGCCCGGTGCGCAGGGCCGCCGCCCAGGGCGAGTTGAAGGCGTAGTGGTGGACGGAGCCGACGGGTACGGGCGCGGGGCCGGTGGCGAAGGGCACGCCCGAGACCGCGCTGGAGAAGGCGACGCGCCGCAACTCGACGCTTCCGTCGGTGAGTCCGGGCGGTGTCTCGTCGCCGACCAGCAGCCCTTGGTGGAGGTCGACGGTGGCGAGGTCGCAGAAGCCGGGCACGACCACGTCGAGGAGTTCGCGTGCGGTGGTCTCCAGGTCGAGGGAGTTGCCGATGCGGGCGCCCGCCTCGTTGAGGAGTGCGAGGTTGCGGCGGGCGGCGGCGGCCTCGCGGGCGGCGGCGCGGCGGCCGGTGACATCGGTACTGAGCCAGGCGACGCCGAGGGTGCGCCCGCTGCCGCTGTGGACGCGGTAGAGGTTGGCGGACCAGTGCTTGCGCTCGTCGGAGCCGGGGACGAAGCCCGTGACATGCATGTCCGTGATCGACTCGCCGGTCTCCAGGACGCGCCGCAGGGTCGCGGCCACGCGGTCGGCCTCCGCCGCCGGCAGGTAGTCGTGGACGCGACGGCCGCGGTGGTCGTCCGGGGTGCCGCCGAAGACGGAGGCGAAGCGCTGGTTGGCGCGCCGCACCCGCAGTTCGGTGTCGATCAGCAGGAACCCGAAGGGAGATTGACCGAAAATCGCCTGCGAGGCGGCGAGGTCGGTCTCGATCCGGCGCAGCGTGTGGACGTCCACGACGATGCACACGGCGGCCCGCTCGCCCTCCTCGGTGGCCGTGGGCATCACATAGACCTCGGCGAGCCCCTCCGTCCCGGCCGCATCGGGCGCCCGGAAGGGGACGACACCCGTCCACTCCCGGCCATCGAGAATCTCGGCCATCTTGCGCTGGCCGCGCTCGCGCAGTTCGGGTGCGATGAACGCCTCGATGGGATCCATGCCGACGGCCCGCTCGGCGGGGATGCCGAACAACTGCTCGGCCCGCAGGCTCCACTGGTCGACATGCCCGTCGGGACCGATGGAGAACGACGCGACCTTTATGTAGTCGTACATGGAGCCAGGCGGGCTGACCTGCCACAACGTGCCGCTCGCGGCATCGCGAAGTTCGGCGGCCACGGCAGCGTCAGTCGTGGCCGCTGCCCTCGCGCCGTCCGACGGGTCCTCGGACTCCGTGGCCTTCGCTGGTATCTCGCTCACGCGAACCGTCCCCTCCAGCTCACCGCGTCCGGCACCGGTCACCGAGGGCGGCTGCCCGCAGTATCCAGCACTGCGGCGCCGCGCAACACGGTGTTCACGATCACACCATGGTCCCGATGGCTTTCGGACCGGCCGCGCCATACTCCCAGTCTTCTAACCAGGTGATGCCCCCTCGAACCAAAGACTGCCGCCATCGACCCTGGCGTGATCCTTTCGCTCACCGTGCGCCCCTGGTGCCTCACCGTGCGCCAGCGCAGCGCCACCGCGCACAGGGGGGCGCGATCAGCGGGGACGGGCGGCGCGGGGCGGACGGTGGCTCGGTCAGCCGGAAACCCCCAGTTCGAACCAGACTGTCTTGCCGGGTTCCGCCGGCTCATGGCCCCAGCGGCTCGAGGAGTGGGCGACCAACTGGAGCCCGCGGCCGTTCTCGTCGTCGGCGCGGGCGGTGCGCTCGCGGGGCGGGTCCGGGAGCGGGTCGGAGACCTCGACGCGCAGGGTGGCGGCGGAGTCGGCGGGGCGTACGAGGCGGACGCCGATGGGGCCCGTCGCATGCCGCAGTGCGTTGGTCACCAGCTCGCTGACCAGCAGCGCGGCGACCTCGCCGAGCTGATCGAGCCCCCAGGAGCGCAGTTGCTCCCGGACCGCGGTACGAGCGGTCCGCACCGCACCCGGTTCAGCGGGGAACGTCCACTCGGCGCTTTGACCTTCGGTGTCGAGCACACCGATCACTTCCCAGACCCAGAAGCCCACCCATGTCCGGTTTCGTGGGGTTAGTGGGCCCATACCCGGTATGCGAGGTGCCTTACCGCGCACAAGGGCGCACGGTGGCACCAACGGCGTACGGGGCGGAGGGCGCGGGGCGCGGGCGCGTCAGGGGAGCAGGACACGGGCCACGCCAGTGGTCGGACAGGGGTCAGGAAGAACAGGCCCGTCCCGGGACGCCCTCGGTGGGCCGCCATTCCGCCAGTACGGCCTCGACCGCCGCCACGTCCTGGTCGAGCCAGTCGACGTCCCAGATCTCCTCGGGGGTCAGCCAGCGCAGCTCGTCGTGGTCCTCCAGGGGCTCGGGCACCCCGGCGAGCAGGCGCGCGGTCCACACCCGCAGGACATATCCCGGCTTCAGGGGCCACTCCCCCGGTACGCGGCCGACCGGCTCCACCGTCACGCCCAACTCCTCGCGCAACTCGCGCGCCAGGGCATGTTCGGGGCTCTCGCCGGGTTCGACCTTGCCGCCGGGCAGTTCCCAGCGCCCGGCCAGCTCGGGGGGCGCGCTGCGGCGGGCGGCCAGGAGACGGCCTCGGTCCAGCAGGGCACCTCCGACCACCACGATCGTCTGCGTCATGCGCCGGAGCCTACGGGAGCGCGGGGCGGGACGGCCGTGCGGGGCGAACCCCTCACGTGCTTCCGTTGCTCCCGCTGCGCCCGATGCGCTCCACCCAGTAGAGCTGCTTGTGGCCGCGGTCCTCGAAACTGTCCACGATCTTCTGGGCCTCGGCGCGGGTCGCGTACCTGCCCACGCTGTAGCGGTTGCCGTTGTCGTCCTGCCGGATGATCAGCCAGGGAAGAGTGATCGTGCCGTCGCTCATCGCACCCCTCCGCGTCCCGTCCCCGATATCCGCCGCGCCCCTTCCGAGGGAACCGCATTGCGCATATGCCCGAGCCTACGCCCTGCCTTTACGGAGCGAATACGGGTTTTCACAAAGAGGTTACGCAACCAGCCACCGGGGAGGGGGCGCACGCCGTCGAACGCGCCGTCGCACACGCCCCCGGCGCACGCCGAGCAGCGCAAAGCCGATCAGGGGTGAGGGCGGAAGGAACGACCGAATCCCAACTGCGGCCCGGGATACGGCTATTGAGGGAGAAGCGGACCTCGCGGGAAGAGAGGCGGGTCCGCGCGGCTACTTCACCGGCAGGTGGTACGCCGCACGGAACCGGTCCGCGGGCACGACCACGTCCGCCGTCTCCACCGGGCGGCCCGAGGCGAAGTACGTCCGCTGGAGCGTCAGCACCACATGGCCAGGGACGCCGCCCAGCGCCATCAGCTCCTCCGCGAGGCCGGGGCGGGCGCCGACCTCCTCCGTGACGTTGTCCACGATCACGTCGATGGCGGCCATGCGCTCCACGACGCCCATGCCGCCGAGAGGGCCCTCCTCGGGGAGCATCACGGGCGTGCGGCCGGTCAGGGCGAGCGGCTCCCAGGACGTGGAGAGCATCATCACCTCGCCCGCCTCCCGGAACACGTACTTCGTGCGCATCACGCGGTCGCCCGGCTGGATGGCGAGCCGCTCGGCGATGACGCCGCTCGCCTCCGTCTGCTCGCTGCGCGAGTCCCAGGTGCCGTGCGCCGAGGTGTCCGCCTGCTCCTGACGGAACGGCGTGGCCCCGCTCTCCGGGCGGAAGCCGGAGCGGGCGATGCGCCGCGGCACGGGCCGCTCCCGGACATAGGTGCCCGAGCCGGAGCGGCCCTCGACGAGCCCCTCGGCCATCAGCACCTTGCGGGCCTCCAGGGCCACCGTGTCCGAGACGCCGTACTCCTCGCGGATACGGGCCTGGGACGGGAGGCGGGTGTGCGGCGGCAGCAGGCCGTCGGCGATCTTCTTGCGGAGATCACCCGCGACCCGCAGATATGCCGGCTGGTCACCGAAAGTCACTGGCCGCTCCCCTCAGGCTGTACAGACAGCAACAGATTGGCAACCCTGGGTGGTGCCGCGCAAGCAGAGGCCAGAGAATCACTCGATGTGATGACATTGCCTGCACAGGGCTTTGCGCAGGCACTTTCTCCCCGTTATGGCGCCCGTTACACCCGCTCCTCGCTCCGGGTGTCTCCGCCGGAACCCTCGCTGTCGTCGCTGTCATGTGACGGAGGGGTGGTAGCGAGGCCCAGAGCCTTGCGTGCGGTGACCGCCTCGCGGCCCTCCAGCAGCGCGCTGCCCTCGTCGTAGTGGGTGTAGAACGCGTCGGCGTCCGTGGCCTCCGCCGCCTTCCGCCACTCCTCGCGGGCCCGCTCCAGGGCCTTCGTCTGATCCGCGACGGGCTTGTCGGCGTCGTCCTGCCACTCATGGGTGCGCAGGTTCCGGGTCTGCTCGGTCAGCGCGGCGGCAACCCGCTCCGCCCACGCCCGGTGGCCCGGCAGGTCGTCCTCGACATCCGCGGTGTCGGGGACGGTGTTCAGGGCGTCGTAGAGCAGGACGTCCGCCTGCAGATAGGCGAGTTGGTCCCCGGCCAGGGTCGTGGCGTCGCGGCGCAGCGAGCCGGTGAGCCTGCTCTTGGCGTCGGTGTGGCCGAACATGCAGTTGATGTCGCGGTCGCCGAAGCGCCAACTCTCCCGCGTGGGCGTGAAGTAGTAGACGTCGACGTAGTCGGGGATCGCCCAGAAGTCCATGGCGTAGGCGCTCTGGAGCGTGAAGCACTTCTCCTCGGCGATCTCGGTGAGCGTGGCGGTGCCGGGGTAACGGGTGCCGGTCAGCTCGTAGTCGGCGAACACCTCGGCCTGGTGCCTGCCGGAGCAGGACACCGTGCGGACGTCGTACGGCTCGCCCTCCAGCGACCCACCGGGCACGTCGAAGCACTCGCCCTTCTTCACGGAGAACGTCACGCTGTCGCGCGCCCCGTCCTTGACGCCCTCCCAGAACTCCGACGCGCTGCCCGTCGCGAAGAACAGCACCAGCAGCGCGAGCCCGAGCGAGGACGTCGCGATTCCGCCGATCGCGAGCCCCCGGCCGCGCTCGCCGCGCCGCTTGATCTGCGCGAGCGCGATCAGCCCGAGGATCAGCCCGACGGCGGGCAGGAAGCACATGATGCCGAGGACGAGCGCGGCGACCGCGAGCCCGTTGACCGGCGCCGGACGGTGGTACGGGGCGTACCCCTGGCCCCAGGGCTGGTACGGGAGCCCGTTCCCGTACGGCGGCCCGTACGGCTGCCCGTACGGCTGCCCGTACGCACCCTGCGGAGGGGGGTCCTGGGGCTGCTGGGGGCCGGGAGGCGGGGGTATGGCCACGAGTACGGGCTCCTCGTCCGAATGTGGAGAACTGGTGTACGAGCCGCATGGTACGGCGAGCGCAGGACAGGGCGCCCCCGATCGACAACCCTGTTCCCATGACACTTTTGCCGGACTGTTACTGCCCGGTGGACGGCACGCGGGTGTCCGCGAGGTCGCTCGCCTGGTGCTGCCCCGTCTGCGGCGGCCCGCTGGACCTCGACTTCTCCCCCACCCCGGCCCCCCTCAAGTCCCTTGCGGGGCGCGTGAACTCGCTGTGGCGGTACGCGGAGACGCTGCCGCTGGCCAGGCCCTCGGTCAGTCTCGGCGAGGGCCGTACCCCGCTGGTGGAACTGACGGACGGCGTCCAGGCGAAGCTGGACTTCCTGATGCCGACGCTCTCCTTCAAGGACCGGGGCGCGGTGCTGCTGGCCGAGCTGGCGCTGCGCCTCGAGCCGCGCCGGGTCGTCGCCGACAGCAGCGGCAACGCGGGCACGGCGATCGCCGCGTACTGCGCGCGGGCCGCGCTGCCGTGCACGGTGTACGTCCCCCGGGACACCTCGCCGAAGAAGCTGGAGCAGATCGACGCGCACGGAGCGCGGCTGGAGGTGGTCGACGGCGACCGCGAGGCCGTGGCACGGGCCGCGCGCGAAGTGGCGGACGAACCCGGGGTGTTCTACGCCTCGCACGTCTTCAACCCGTACTTCCTGCACGGCACGAAGACCTACGTCCATGAGCTGTGGGAGGACCTCGGCGGGCGGCTGCCGGAGGTCCTCGTGCTGCCCGTCGGCAACGGCACGCTGCTGCTGGGCGCCGCGCTCGCCGTCGCGGAGCTGTACGCGGCGGGCCTGATCGGGCGTCGGCCCGCGCTGTACGCGGTCCAGGCAGCCGCGGTGGCACCGCTCGCGCGGGCGTGGGAGGAGGGCGCGGACGATCTGGCGGAGGCCGCCCCCGTGGCCCCGACCGCCGCCGAGGGCATCGCGGTCCCCCGGCCGCCGCGGGCCCGTCAGATCCTGCGCGCGGTACGGGACTCGGGCGGCATGTTCCTGACGGTGACGGAGGATCAACTCCGTCATGCGCAACGGGACCTGGCATCCCGTGGCCTGTACGTGGAGTCGACGGGGGTGGCGTCCTGGGCGGCGGTGCGGGACGGGGTGCCGGGCGAGCGCGGTGCGGTGGTGCCGCTGTGCGGGGCGGGCCTGAAGTCGGGACCGGTCGGTCCGGCGCCCTCCGGCGACTGAGGCCGCCGGGACTCCTCTTCTCGCGCGCTCCCACCTGGTCCGTTGTTGACATGCTCCCTGGCCTGAAGTCCGGGGATTCCGGCCTGGGTCGTCCGACCCTTCCGGGGGCTTCCTGCTTCACCGCGCTGTGCGGGCACGTGTGCCCGTCTTACCGGCGCTCCACAGGCGTTTGGCGTCTCCGCCCGTCCGGCGGCGACGATGCGACGTCCTTCGAACAGCACGTTGCGCGCTGCGTTGTGGTCGCGGTCGTGCACGGTCCCACACTCACCGCACGTCCACTCCCGCACGTGCAGGGGCTTGGGGCCGTCCCGGAATCCGCAGGCCGAGCAGACCTGAGAGGACGGGAAGGCACGGTCGACCTTGGCGAAGGTGCGGCCGTGCAGAGCCGCCTTGTACTCCAGCATGCCGACGAACGCGGACCATCCCGCGTCGTACACGGACTTGGCGAGCCGGGTGCGCCCGAGGCCGGACACCGCGAGGTCTTCCACATACACCGCTTGGTTGTCGCGAATGATCTGGGTGGAAGTCTTGTGGTGCCAGTCCCGGCGCCTGTCGGCCACCTTGGCGTGCTGGCGCGCGACCTTGCTGCGGGCCTTGGCCCGGTTCTTCGAACCCTTGACCTTGCGGGACAACTCCCGCTGAAGACGCCTGAGTTTCTTCTCTGCCCGGCGCAGAAAGCGCGGGGCACTGATCTTCGTCCCGTCGGACAGGACCGCGAACGCGGACAGGCCGAGGTCGATACCGGCGTCGGTCTCCACCTCCGGGAGGATGTCCGGGTCGGTGTCCACGACGAAGCTGAGGAAGTACCGGCCCGCACTGTCCTTGGTGACGGTCAGGGACGTCGGGGCCGCCGGAAGGCGGCGGGACCACTTGACCTTGAGGTCGCCGACCTTGGCCACGTACACGGTGCCGTCGTCCTGGAGAGTGAAGGCGTTGGTGTTGAGGCGGATCGACTGCCGGGTGTCCTTCTTCGACTTGTACCGGGGCGGCCCGACCCTCCGCCCTCGCCGTTTGCCCTTGAGGCTGTCGAAGAAGTTCTTGTAGGCGGCATCCAGGTCCCGCAGGGACTGCTGCAGGACGACCGCTGACACGTCGGCGAGCCAGGCGCGTTCTTCGGTGCGCTTGGCCTGGGTGATGCGAAGCCGGGACAACTCCGCCGACTTCACATACGGCAGTCCCGCCGCGTGCGCTTCCTTGCGGTCGCGCAGGCAGTCGTTCCACACCACGCGAGCGCACCCGAACGCGCGCGCCAGCGCACGGCGCTGGGTGGCATCCGGGTAGGCCCGGAAGTTGTAGCGGAGCCGCATGACCAAGACATTACGACAATTGGCCTCATGAGGTGAGAAGAACGACTACAGGCGGGGCAGACACGTTGGTTCGGCGATGCATGTGCACGTGGTCTTCGTGACGAAGCATTGGTCAACAGCCTCAAAGGCGTCTCCGCCCGCCGGATACGCCAGGAGTTCACCGGCCACACCAACCACGCCATCACGCACAAGCACCAGTGGTCACCCTCGTACTTCTCCGCCTCCTGCAGCGGTAAGATCCGGCAGCCGCGTGCTCGGGACGGCGCGCGGCACGGCCGCGGGCCAGGACTGGACGGTCGACCCGTACGGCGGCCACGTCGCCTACGTCGACGCGGGCGGCGACGTCCACAAGGTGTGCTCCAAGTGGGGCGCGTCGTACAACGCGATCGTCGGCGTCGGGGACATCACGGGCGACGGCAAGCCCGACCTCGTCGCGCGGGACACGGCCGGGGTCCTGTACCGCAACAACGGCAAGGGGAACGGGTCGTTCGGCGGACGGGTCAAGATCGCGACCGGCTGGAAGGCCTACAAGGGGATCTTCTGAGGCCTCCCGAGGCGCACTGCCCCGGACGCCGGTTCCGGGCATGGTGCGGCGCCCCATAGGGGCCAACTCCCTTATGGGGTACGCACCTATGCCTCCCCGTACGGGCCTTGCCTAACGTGTGCGCGGCGCACCACAACGCCGCGCACACATCCACACCAGGGCAAGGGGGCCGGGGCATGCGGGACGGACGAGGCCGTGCGGGACGGTGGCGGCTGCTGACCGCCCTGGTGACGGCGGTGGTGGCCGCGCTGCCCGTCACCGGGGGCACCGCGTCCGCCGCCGGGCAGCCGCCCTCCTACCTCGCCCTGGAGGCGAGTTACGGGTCCGGCAGCGTGACCAACGGCTGGGAGCGCGTGGAGCGTTACCTCGACTCCACCTCCGGGTTCCGCACCGAGGGCTACCCGGCCGACGGCCGCGGTGACCAGGACGGGCAGCGTGTGACGTACTTCGGCGGCGTCACCCGTCCGTACTCCGGCCGCTTCCTGCTCTACTCGGCCCCCGGCTGGGACACCGGAGCCGACACGACGCCGGTCCTCCTCGTGCACGGCGCGAACGACACCGCGGACCGCGCCTGGGCCGACCCGGGCGAGTCGGGCGGCTACGGCTGCGGCGCCCTGTCCTGCCCGTCCACCGGGCTGATGCAGTACCTGTCCTCGCGCGGCCACCGGGTCTTCGCCGTCGGCTTCGCGCACAAGCAGGGCGACAACCTGATGCAGGCGCAGGTCGTCGGGGACGCGATCGCCGTCATCAAGGCGAAGCTGGGGGTCGACAAGGTCGACCTGGTCGGCTGGAGCAAGGGCGAGATGTCGGCGCGCGCGTATGTCTCGTCGCTGAAGCCGAGTTGGGGACGCGCGTACGCCGGTGACGTCCGCAGGCTGATCACCGTCGGCGGACCGAACGGCGGCTACGACTACCCGTACGCGCACGGCTGGGCGCACGACTTCTCCGTCTGGCCGGAGTGCGGAGGACAGATCAACGCCCCCTCGCCGCACTCCCGTATGACGTGCTACGGCCTGTACACCGCGCACCCCGAGTTCTCGATGACCCCCTCCGGCGGCTACGACAACTACCCCGGCCAGCGACAGATGCTGGCCCGCTGGGACGACACGTACGGGGTCGACGGCGCCGCGCAGGACTGGTACACGACGTACTACGGCGGCCAGGGCTTCTACACCGCGGGCAGCGGCATCCAGGCCGCCATCGACGCGGGCTCGCTGATCGAGCCGCTGCACCGGGCGGGCGTGCCCGCGTCCGTCACCACGTATCTGCTGGCCGGTGGCTCCCCGGACGTCGTCGGCATCTTCAACGAGAACCGCGGGCCCAGCGACGGTGTCGTCTTCGTCGCGAGCGCGCTCGACACCACCGGCATCCCCACGGTCGGCGGCAAGGCCACCGTCGCCGCGGCCAACCACCTGGAGCTGGGCTGGAACAGCTCGGCCGCCGCTCAGATCGCCACCTGGCTCTCGTAAAGGACCCGCGCACATGACCGCGAGCAGCATCCGTACCCGCCGCGTGCCCACCGGGCGTCTCACCGTGCGGCTCAGCGAGGTACGGGACGAGGGCGAACCGGTCGTCTTCGTCCACGGCAACGTCTCCTCGTCCGCCTTCTGGCACACCACGATGACCCGGCTCCCGGACCGCTACCGCCCCCTCGCGCTCGATCTGCGCGGCTTCGGCGGCACCGATCCGCTGCCCATCGACGCGACGCGCGGTGTGCGCGACCACGCCGACGACCTCGCCGCGCTGCTCACGGCGCTCGGGATCGAGCGCGCGCATCTGGTGGGCTGGTCCCTCGGCGGGGGCGTGGTCATGCAGTATCTGTGCGACCGTCCGGCCGCGGTCCGTTCCCTGACCCTGGTCAACCCGGTCTCCCCGTACGGCTTCGGGGGGACGCAGGGCGTGGAGGGGGTCCTCACCTCCGAGGACGGGGCGGGCTCGGGCGGCGGTACGGCCAACCCGGAGTTCGTCGCGCGGCTCGCCGACGGCGACCACGGCGAGGACTCCCCGCTCTCGCCCCGCGCCGTCCTCGCGAATTGCTACGGCAAGGCGCCATGGCGCCCCGCGGCCGAGGACGCGTACGTCGCGTCCATGCTCACCACCCGGACCGGCGCGGACCACTACCCGGGCGACAGCGTGCCGACGGAGGTCTGGCCGGGCGTCGCGCCCGGGACCCGCGGAGTCCTCAACTCCCTGTCCCCGCTGCACTTCCGCCTCGACGGACTGCCCCTGGTCGACCCCAAGCCGCCGGTGCTCTGGATCCGCGGCGAGGACGATGTGATCGTCTCGGACACCTCGGTGTTCGACCTGGCGCACCTGGGCGCGATCGGCGCGGTGCCGGGCTGGGACGGCACCCCGGCCCAGCCGATGGTGGCGCAGACCCGCCACGTCCTGGACCGGTACGCGGCGGCGGGCGGCCTGGTACGGGAGGTCGCCGTGCCGGACGCCGGACACACGGTGCATCTGGAGCGCCCCGACGCGTTCGACACGGCCCTGCGGGGAATCCTGTCGGCATGACGGTCCGCACCACGGTCTGCACCACCGAGCAGGGCGCCGTCCGCGGGCGGCTGTCCGCGGACGGGGTGGCCTCCTTCCTTGGCCTGCCCTACGCCGCCCCGCCCTTCGGCCCCCTGCGCTTCCGCGCGCCCGCCGCACCCGCGCGCCGGAGCGGCGTACGCGAGGCGACGGCCTACGGCCCCACCGCGCCCCACGCGCCCTACGCGCCGCCCTTCGACGCCCTCATCCCGGAGAACGAGATCCCCGGCGAGGACTGCCTGAACCTCAACATCTGGACCCCGGAGCCCCGGCCGGGCGCCGGTCTGCCGGTGATGGTGTGGCTGCACGGCGGGGCGTTCTCCAACGGCTCGGGCTCGGCGTCGGGGTACGACGGGAGCGCGTTCGCCCGCGACGGGGTCGTCTGCGTCACCCTCAACTACCGGCTGGGCTCGGACGGCTTCCTCCACCTTCCCGGTGTCCCGGACAACCGCGGCCTGCTCGACCAGGTGGCCGCGCTGCGCTGGGTCCGCGCCAACATCGCCTCCTTCGGCGGTGATCCGGAGCGGGTGACGGTGTTCGGGGAGTCGGCGGGCGCCATGGGCATCGGCGTGCTGCTGGCCACCGGGCAGGCCCGCGGCCTGTTCCGCCGCGCGATCCTGCAGAGCGGCGCCTGCCATCACGTGCTGCGCCCGTCGTCGGCGGCGCTGATCGCGGCCCGGCTGGCGGAGAAGCTCGGGATCGAACCGACCCCGAAGGCGTTCGCCGCGGTCCCGCTCGACGATCTGCTGCCCGCCCAGGCCGAGCTGCGCGGCGAGATCGGCGCCCGCCCGGACCCGGCGCTGTGGGGCGAGGCGGCGCTCAACATGATGCCGTTCGAACCGGTGACGGCCGGTCCGTCCCTGCCGGGCCCCGACTGCGGGGTGGACCTCCTCGTCGGGAGCAACCGCGAGGAGTACCGCCTCTTCCTGGTCCCCACCGAGCGCATGGACGTCTTCCCCGCGTCCCGGCTCCGCACCATGGCGGCGGCCTACGGCGTGGACCCGGACCGGGCGCTGTCGGTGTACGGGGCGAGCCGCCCCGGAGCCGTCCCCGGCGAGCTGCTGGAAGCGGTGGCGACGGACTGGTTCTACCGGATCCCCGCCCTGCGCCTGGCCGAGTCCGTCCCGGGCTCGTACGTGTACGAGTTCGCCTGGCGCTCTCCGCGGTACGCGGGCCGCCTCGGCGCGTGCCACGCCCTGGAGCTGGGCTTCGTCTTCGACCGGCTGCACGACCCGTCGTACGCCCCGATGGTCGGCCCCCGCCCGCCCCAGGCGCTCGCGGACGCGATGCACGCGGCCTGGGTCTCCTTCGCGACGAGCGGCGACCCCGGCTGGCCCGCGTACGACACGGCCGGCCGCACCACGATGATCTTCGCCGAGGATTCGGGCCCGGAGGACGACCCCCGCGCGCGGGAGCGCCTGCTGTGGGACGGCGTACGCTGACCGGCCGTACGCGCACCGCCACACATATCCGTACGTACGCGTACAGGCGCCCGCTCGTGAGGCAAGCTCGTAAGGCAACTGGACCCCGCCTGGTAGCGTCTACTCCTCTGTAGATGTTCACGCCTCGGAGGCCTCACCTTCACCCGGGTGTCCGCCTCGTGCCGCTGTGCGTTCCCCGGGGCGTGTCCGCATGTGATCCACATCTCGGAGATCCACTTGATGCCTACCTCCTCGGTCGCTCTAGACGGCGCGGCCATAGACGGCGGTCTGTACACCGACGTCACCGACATCGCCCGCGACACCCACTGGCTCAATGAGCCGGTGGCGGTCTTCACCGACTACGGGATGGGGCTGTTCGCCGTCTTCCTGCTGTTCGCGTGGTGGCGGGCCCGGCGGGAGGAGAGCACGGTCATGGCGGCCGTCCTGTCCATACCGTTCGCCGTCGTGCTCGCGTACGTCTTCAACAGCGGGATCAAGAACTACTTCGAGGAGCCCCGCCCCTGCCGGGCCCTCCCCCACGCCTTTCTCGTCGAGGCCTGTCCCCCGGTGGACGACTACGCGTTCCCCAGCAACCACACCACCGTGGCCTTCGCCTTCACCGCGGCGTTCTTCCTGATCGACAAGCGCCTCGGGGCGGTCGCCCTCCTGACGGCCGTGGTGATGGGAACCTCCCGCGTCTACGTCGGCGCCCACTACCCCCATGACGTCGCGGTCGGCGCGGTGGTGGGAACGATCGCCGCCCTCATCATCGCGGTGCTGGGCCGCCGTCTGCTCACCCCTCTCGTGGAACGCCTCCGCGGCGGGGCACTGCGCCCGCTGCTCGCCGCCTAGCCGTACTCCTCGCGGCGGCTCTCGGGCCGCTGAAGCACCTCACCACCGACCCCAGGGAGCGGAACCCCGCCCCCTGGGGTTTGACATGAGGGAGATCGACTTCCTAGGTTTCACTAACACATTAGTTAAAGGGTGGTGACAGTGATCGAGTACCGCATCGAACGACGCAGCGGTGTCCCCACCTACCAGCAGATCGTCAGACAGACCGAACAGGCGCTGCGCCTCGGCCTGTTGAAGCCCGGGGACAAGCTCCCCACGGCCCGCGAGGTGGTGGAGGCCACCGCCGTCAACCCGAACACCGTGCTCAAGGCCTATCGGGAGCTTGAGCGTTCGGGGCTGGTCGAACCGCGTCCGGGGCTCGGCACGTTCGTGCTGCGCACCCTGGGCGCGGGCGAGACGGACGGTGAACTGCGGGACGAACTGCAACGGTGGACGGCCAGGGCACGCCGGGCCGGACTGGACAAGGAGGACGTCATCGCCCTGGTGACGTCCGTGATGGAACGGGAGTTCGCCGACGGCGCCGCGGACAGCGGAACCGGCACACGGACCCGGAAGGCGAGGACGTCATGATCGACCGGACCGAAGGGACGGCGGCCGTACGGGCCGACGGCCTGGACGTGCGGCGGGGCGGGAAGCCCGTCCTGCGGGGACTCCGGCTGGAGATACCCGCGGGCCGGGTCTGCGCGCTGGTGGGCCCCAACGGCGGGGGCAAGACCACGTTCCTGGAGACGGCCGCAGGGCTGCTGCGGCCGGACCGGGGGACGGTACGCCTGCTGGGCGAGGACCCGGGCAGCGACGCGGGACGGACACGGCTCGCGTTCGTCGGCCAGGACAAGCCGCTCTACCCGCGGCTGACCGTCGCCGAGACGCTGCGGATGGGCCGCGACCTCAACCCCGGCTGGCGACCCGACCTCGCCGCGCGGATGCTCGACGAGCGGATATCCGAGCGGGCCCGGGTCGGGTCCCTCTCCGGCGGACAGCGCACCCGCGTCGCGCTCGCCCTGGCGCTGGGCAAGGCGGCGGACGTACTGCTCCTCGACGAGCCGCTGGCCGACCTGGACCCGCTCTCCCGCCACCACGTCACCTCCGTACTCATGTCGGACGCCGCCGAGCGCGGCACCAGCATCGTGATGTCCTCGCACGTCCTGGCCGAGCTGGAAGGGATGGCCGACGAGGTACTGCTGCTCGACCACGGCCGCGTCCGGATGTCCGGCCCCGCCGACGAGGCCACGGCCGACCACCGGCTGCTCACCGGGCCGGCCGCCGAGGACGCGGCACCGGACCTGCCCGGCGTGGTGGAGACCCGTACCCGGGGACGGCAGACGACGCTTCTGGTGCGCGGTGACGGCACCGTGCCCGGAGGTCCCTGGCAGAGCGAAGAACCTTCCCTGGAGACGTTGTTGATGTCCTACTTGCGCTCCCCCGAGGCCCCGGCGTGGATCGCCCGCCCCCTGGACGACACCGCGCCGACGGCGACGCACCAGGAGGCGGCGGCATGAGCGCGCAGTCCCTCGCCCCGTCCACCGACTCCGCCAAGTCGGCTTCCGTGGCGTCCCGTTCGGGGCTGCTGCGCACGGTGGTCCGGCGTCAGCGGTCCCTGTTCCTGGTCGCCGGTCTCGTCCTCCTCGCGGTCGTCGCCTGGGCCGCGGCCGACCGGGCGGCGCTGTTCAAGGCCCGGAGCCAGAGCGACGCCTGTCCGCCGGTGAGCCCGGCCTGCGATGTGACGCTCAGTCATCTGATGGACGCCGAAACGGCCGTGCAGTACTTCCAGTACGCCCTGATGCTGCTGCCGCTGCTGATCGGCGCGTTCGTCGGCGCTCCGCTGATCGCGCAGGAACTGGAGCGCGGCACACACCGGTTGATGCTGACCCAGTCGGTCTCCCGCGCCCGCTGGCTCACCGCCCAACTCGCCCTGCCCGCCGCCGTCGTGACGACGACCGCCGTGGGCTGCTCGCTGGCCGCCGCCTGGGTGCGCTCGGCCGCCCGGCAGACCACCGTGCAGAACGTGTGGGGCCGCTGGGAGACCCCCGTCTACTCCACCTTCGGCATCGTGCCCGTCGCCTCGGCCCTGCTGGCCCTCGCCGTCGGCGTCCTCGTGGGCGTCCTGGTGCGGCGCACGCTGCCCGCGATGGGCATCACGCTCGTCGCATGCGCGGGCCTCAGCGCCTTCTTCTACTGGATCCGGCCCCATCTGCTGCCGGTGCGCACCTGGGTGGGCCACGGCGGCTTCCAGTTGAAGGGCGAGGTGTGGATGCTGCAGGACGGCGTCGTCCGCAAGGACGGCTCCTGGCTGCCGTACGACCAGTGTCCGGCCCCGGGCACCTGCCGTACGGGGACGGTCTTCGAGCAGTACCACGAGGCGAGCCAGTTCTGGCCGATGCAGGGCATCGAGACGGCCCTCCTGCTGGCCTGCGCCGCCGCGGCCACCGCCGCCACGTACGCGGTCCTGCGCCGCAGGGCCTGCTGACCGGGACCGCCTGACCTGGTCCGTCGGACCGGGTTCGCCTGGCCGGGTTCGTCGGGGAGTGCACCCGTGCACTCCCCGCCCCACCCCACTCCCCCATCCCACCCCCAAGGCCTGTCCACTCCCAGGCCTCCCCATGCCTACTTCCACTAACACACTAGTTAAATAGTCAGGAGCGTCACGCCCCCATGCCTCCCGCCCAGAAGAACCTCACCGCCAACCGCAGTTCGCTTCTGCACCGCGCCGGTTACGCGCTGCGGCACCCGCAGCGTGTCCCCCGGTACCTGCTGCGCGCGGGCCGGGACGCCTGGCTGCGCATGCGCCACCCCGACCACGTCTCCTACTACCGGGCGGTGATGCGCAGCGACACCGCCCGCAATCCGGAGGCGGCCGTCGGCAGCCGCAGCCATGAGAGCTGGCTGCGGCTCGGGAAGATGCAGTTCGACTACCTGGTGCAGCACGGCCTGCGCCCGGAGGACCGGCTCCTGGAGATCGGCTGCGGCAACCTGCGCGCAGGCTGGCGCTTCATCGACTACCTGGAGCCCGGCTCGTACCACGGCATCGACATCTCGCCCGACATCCTCGCGGCGGCCCGTGACACCGTGATGGAACGGGACCTGCGCGACCGGGTGCCGCATCTGTCCCTGGTGCACAACCTCACCTTCGACTTCCTGCCCGACGCGCACTTCCGGGTGGTGCACGCCCACAGCGTCTTCTCGCACTCGCCCTTGGAGGTCATCGACGAGTGCCTGGCCCATGTCGGGCGCATCCTCGCTCCCGGCGGCTGGTTCGACTTCACCTTCGACCGCACCACCGGCACCGAACACCAGGTGCTGCGCGAGGACTTCTACTACCGGACGGAGACGCTCGTCGCCCTCGCGGCCCGCCACGGTCTGGCGGCCCGCTTCATGGACGACTGGGAGCAGCTCCCGCACGGTCAGTCCAAGATCCGCGTCACCCACGGCCCCGCCCGCTGACTCACCCCGGGGGCGTCACGCCGCCTCGGTCTCCACGGTCTCGGCCTCCAGGCCCTCGATCCGCAACTCCCTTGTGCAGTCGCGGATCAGGGCGTGGAAGGAGAAGCAGTCCGGGGAGTCCTCGCGGATGAGGTTGTTCTCCAGGAGTACGTCGAAGTGGCGTTCCACCTCGCCGACCGGCAGCCCGGTGACGGCGGCGGCGTGGTCGAGGTCGTAGGCCGGGGACGGGTGGCGGCTGATGAGGCGGCTGAACCGGCGCTGGGCGGGGTCCAGATGCTGGTAGGACGTGCGCAGCATGGACATCAGGTCACGGTCGGCGGTGTGCAGGCAGTTCGCCCGCTGCGGGGCGCCCGTCAGCCGGTCCACGAGGTCCGCCACCGCCCACGCGGGGCGCCCGCGCAGCCGGGTCGCGGCGATCCGGACGGCGAGCGGCAGACAGCCGCACAGGTCGACGGCCCGGGCGACCTGCTCGGGCTCCCGGGCGGCGCGCTGCTCGCCCACGATGCGCGTGAACAGGGCGGCGGCGTCCTCTGGCGGCAGTACGTCCAGCGGATGCGGCATCGCGCCGTCCAGCGCGGTGAGCTTGCGACGGCTGGTCACCAGCACCAGGGCGCCGCCGGTGCCGGGCAGCAGCGGGGTGACCTGCGCGGTGTTCGCCGCGTCGTCGAGGACGATCAGACAGCGCTCACCCGCGATCCGGGAGCGCCACAGGGCGCTGCGTTCCTCCAGGCTGTGCGGCAGCGCCTGCGGTACCACGCCGCTCGCCTGCAGCAAGGTGGCCAGGGCCTGTTCGGGCGGCAGCGGCGGCCGGTCGGCGCTGTAGCCGTGCAGGCTGATGAAGTACTGCCCGTCCGGATACCGGTCGGCGACGCGGTGGGCGACGCGTACGGCGAGGGTCGTCTTGCCGACGCCGCCCATACCGTCGATCGCGATCATCAGGGGAGCGTCGTCGTGCTCCTGCCCGGCCGCGCTCAGCAGGGAGTCCGACTCGGCGGTGCGGCCGGTGAAGTCGGTGAGGTCATGGGGCAGGTAGTTGCAGCGGTTGCCGGGCGGGGACGCGGGTACGGTCGCGGGCGCGGGTACGGCGGGCGGTCGTACGTCGCTGTCGGCGCGCCGGGGTTCCGTACGGCGGGCCGCGAGGTCGGCCGGGGTGATGCCGCGGGCCGTGGGCGAGTCGGCGAGGATCTCCGCGTGCAGGCTCCGCAGATGCCGGCTGGGCTCAAGGCCGAGTTCCTCCGCCAGGAACCGCCGGCCCTCGTCGTAGACCGCGAGGGCGTCGGCCTGCCGTCCGCTGCGGTACAGCGCGAGCATCAGGCTGCCGCGCAGTGAGTCCCGTAACGGGTACTCCGCGAGCAGCGCGTGCAACTCCCCTACCAGCGAACCGGTTTCGCCGATCCGCAGCCGCAGCGTCATGAGGTCTTCCAGGGCGGTCAGTCGCTGCTCGTGGAGCTTGACCGCGGCGGAGCCGAGGGACGGGCAGTGGATACCGGCGAAGGCGTCACCGCGCCAGAGGTCCACCGCCGACTGGAGCAGGCGGATGGCGTCGGCGCAGCGCCCCTCGCGTCCCGCGATCCCCGCCCCGCGCACCTGCTGGACGAACCGGCGGGCGTCTATGGCGTCGTCGGGGATCATGAGCCGGTAGCCGACGTCCATCGTGACCAGGCTGGTCTCGTGGGCCGCGGACAGGACGCGGCGCAGGTCGCGGATGGCGTTGTGGACCTGGGGGCGCGCCGAGGTCGGCGGGTCCTCCCACAGCTCGTCCACCAGTACGTCCATCGGGACCACCCGGTTGGCGTGCAGGAGCAGCAGCGCCAGGAGCTTCTGCTGGCGCATGCCCCGGACCCGGATCAGCTCGCCGGACTGGCGTGCCTCCAGAGACCCCAGGACCAGGAATTCCATTTCTTCTGTCCCCCGACTGTTGTTTCTCTTCCGGTGCCGTGATCATTCACCGTCACCCGCGTGGATCGATCAGCTTCCCCAGGTGACGTCGCCGTCCGCGTGCACGGTGCCGGTGCCCGTTTCGCCGTCGCCCAGGACAATCGCCGGAACGCTCTTCTCGATGTCCGTCATGGCCACCGAAAGCGAGATTCCGGCGGCGGCGAGAAGCACGGAAGAGACGATCTTGGAGACACGGGTGGCCAGCATGGATTTCCTCCATCAAGAGTGAGTGGATTCCCGGTGGATATTCACCGGACCGAGGCGGTGGCTGCTTTCGCTCCCGCCGATGCCTCTACTCTGCTCGCCCGCCGGGCGAGAGGGAACGGAAAGCGGATGGACGGAACCTGCAGTGTCCTAAGCCGTCCAACGCGACCTGCGTAAACGCGGAGGCTCAGGCACTCCACCACGGGCCGGGCACGAGCACCGCGCCGGCGTCGAGCAGACGGAACCCGCGCAGTTCGGGGTGGTCGGAAACGGCCTGTCGGGCGAGGCGCGCGGCGGCCTTCTCGGCTTCCCGCAGGTCGTCGGCGAGCAGGAATAGGCCCAGCGTGACATCGCAGGCCGGGCCCGGGGTGACGGTGACATGCTCCAACCCGTCCGCTTCTTCCGTGTACGACATGACAATCCCGGCCAGATCGGGCCGCACGGCGGCGCCCTCCGGCTCCTTGAGACGCACATGGATGAGGTACATGCCTTCATTCTCGACCGTGGGAATTGGGCAGGGGGTGCCACTCGGGGTGGACGGTTTGTGCCATGGCATAAACCGTCACTCGCGGACGCGGGGCACGCGCCCCTAAATTGACGAGATCGCCGGGACAGGTGCGCGCCGGGGGAAGCCCGAGCGGACGCCTGAGCAGCGGCTGAGCGGGCGACTGAGTGGACGACACCCACCAGAAGATTCAACGCGCAACTACTTGCGGCCATGGCTGCCGCACTGTCCGCTGAGCGGACAGGTTCGGCGCCGCCATCTCCTTCGCGAGATTGGCCGGAACCTGCATTGCTGCGACCATCCGGAGTCATAGGAGTTCAACATCAGTAAGCTCGTGGGCGCTATGTTTCGAACTCGGTGTTCTTGGTGCTGACCAGGGGGAACGCATCATGTTGGATGTTCTGGGGCTCGATGCCGTTGCAGAGGCCATCTACCGCGGGATGCTGACCGCTCCCCGGGACGGTGTGGCGGTTCTCGCGACGCGACTCGGCCTGACGGCGGAAGAGGTCCGAAGAGGGCTCGACCGGCTCAGCGAGCTGGCGCTGATACAGCCCTCGGGCAGGGAGAGCGACGATATGGGCTTCCGGGCGGTCGGCCCGGAGACCGCGATGGAGGTGCTGCTGGCCCGTCAGCAGGCGGAGCTGGCGGCTCAGCAGATGCGGGTGGAGGCCTCCCGCGCGGCAGCCGCCCAACTGATCGCCGAATGCTCGGCGTTGCGTCCGCGCGCCGTCGACCAGGCCGCCGAGCAACTGATCGGCCCGGACGCGATCCGGGAGCGGCTCGCGGAGCTGGCCCGGACCGTGCAGACCGAGGTCGCCACCTTCGCGCCGGGCGGTGCGCACTCGGCCGAGGATCTCGCGGCCAGCCGCCGCCCCAACGCCGAACTGCTCAGCCGCGGAGTGCGGATGCGCACCATCTACCTGGACAGTGTGCGCAACGACGGCCCGACCCTCGAACACGTCAGCTTCCTGCATCAGCACGGCGGCCAGGTCCGCACGGTGCCCGAGCTGCCGATCCGGATGATCATCTTCGATCGCTCCCAGGCGGTGCTGCCCATCGACACCTCCGACGCCCGGATCGGTGTGGTCGTGCTGCGCGGGGCCGGGACGGTCGCGGCGCTGTGCGCGCTGTTCGAGGGCGTCTGGCAGACGGCGATCCCGCTGGACGCCACCCCCACGTACGGGGCGAAGGACATGCCGCCGCAGGAGCGCGCGGTGCTCAAGCTGCTCGCCCAGGGCTTCACCGACGAGGCCATCGCCAAGCGGCTCGCCGTCTCTCCGCGTACGGCCCGTCGGGTGGCGGCCAACCTGATGGAGCGCCTGGACGCCCGCAGTCGCTTCGAGGCCGGAGTCCATGCCGTCCAGGACGGCTGGCTCCCCTCGACGCGGTGACCGCGGACGCCCGGCGCACCCTGCGCCCTCCCCCGTCGCGTCTCCTTACGCTCCTTGCGCTTCCCGCGCCCCCTGGCCTTCCTGCGCTTCTTGCGCTTCCCGCGCCTGCTCGCCGGCGCGGCGGGCCTCACGGCGGTCCGCCAGGAGCAGCGCCAGAGCCGGGAGCAGCGTGACGGCGTAGACGGCCAGCAGCCGGCCGAAGGAGTGGGCGAAGGCACCGGGCACCAGGCCGTGGCGCTGCCGCGCCGCCGACTCCAGGATCACCGTGACCACGGCGAGGGCGACGGCGCCGCCGATCCGCTGGATCAGGTTCAACTGGGCGGAGGCGTCCGGGATGGACTGCGGCCGGATCGACTGGAACGCCCTGGTCATCGCCGGGACGATGGTCAGCCCCGTGCCCAGGCCGCGCACCGCGAGGCTCGCACACAGCAGCGGGTAGGAGGTGTCGGCCGTGAGGCGGGTGAGCGGCACGGTGGCGAGCATGGTCAGCGCGATGCCGACGACGACGGTCCCGCCCCCGCCCAGCCGCTTCATCAGCACCCGGCACAGCCAGGCGGCGGTGACCACGCCGAGGCCGCCCGTGGACATCAGCAGACCGGTCGTCACCGCGCTCTCGCCGCGCGCCGACTCGAAGTAGAGCGGGATCAGCATCATCGGCGAGTAGAGCACGAAGCCCAAACAGAAGATGTTGATCGCGGCCGTGCGGTAGACGCCGTGGGTGAACAGGCGCAGGTCCAACAGCGGGAAGCGGGCGCGCAGTTGGCGTACGACGAACACGGCGCCGCTCAGCACGGCGAGGACCAGCGGCACCAGCAGCGCGGGCCGCACCCGCAGTCCGGCCCCGGAGAAGGCGTGGATGGCCAGGACGGTGCTGACCGTGCAGGTGGCCGAGGACAGCAGGCCCACCACGTCCAGCGGCTTGGCCTCCTTGCCCGCCGGAGTGTCGCCGGGCACCCGACGCGCCGTGAGCGCCAACAGGGCGGCGCACAGCGGCACGTTGATCACGTACACCGCGGACCAGCCGCCCGCCGCCACCAGCAGTCCGCCGATGGTCGGGCCGAGCAGCGGGCTGATCAGCATGACGCTGCCGTTCAACGCCTGGACCCGGCCGAGCTGTTCACGCGGTACGCCGCGGGTGAGCAGGATCGTGGACACCGGGGTGAGGACACCGGCCGCCGCTCCGGCCAGGCCGCGCGCGGCGATCAGTTCCGGGAGGGTCTGGCTGACCGCGCAGGCCGCCGAGCCCAGTCCGAACAGCGCGGTCGCGCCGAGGAAGACCCGCTTGACGCCGAACCGGGTGGCGAGCCAGCCGGTGGCCGGCATGAGCGCGGCCAGGGCGATCAGATAGGTGGTCACCACCCACTGGACGTGGTTGATCGAGCCGAACCGGGCGCTGGTGTCCTGAAGGGACACGTTCACGATCGTGGTGTCGAGCAGGGCGAGGAAGCCGCCGGTGATGGCCGCGGCGATCGTCACCATGGTGGGCCCGGAGGGCCGGGCCGAGGCCTCCTTCGACGGCTTCTCGGTGGGTTCCGCAGTCGCCCGCGGCCCGTCCTCGGGGGTGTCCGGGGCCGGGGGCTCCGCGTCCTGGGCCGTGGCCGCGGGTTCCTCGGCTTTGCGCGGAGGGCTCGGTGCGACGTCTTCTTCGGTGGGGTGGTCGGTCAGCGACATGAGGTGCGCATCCTTGTGAAGTCAGCGGGTGGGCGGGGGAGTTCAGGCCGCCTCGGTGAACGCGTGCGCGATCCCGTCCAGCACCCGCTCGCCCGCCTCGCGGGCGCCGGGACGGTTGCGGCACGACAGGGTCAGCTCGGTTCCCTCGCCGCTCTGGCAGGCGCTCAGGAACATCTCGGCGTAGGGCACGAGCATGGGCAGCGTGGAGAACGCGGTGGGCCGGAAGCCGTCGGTGCGCAGCCCGTCGGTGTCGATCCGGCCGTGGTCGGTGATGATCGCCGTACAGGGGAAGCGGGTGCCGTCCAGCTCCTGAGCTTCGCGCAGGCTGTTGGCGAAGGGGTTCTGGCGCAGGAAGTCCCGGCTGAGCGCGGCCACTTCGCGCTTGCTCAGCAGGGCGCGCACGATCCGGCCGTGCAGCGACTTCCAGCTCTCCTCGCGCCGGAAGTCCAGCACCAGTTGGGAGGTCAGGTTGGCGGTGGAGCGCACCGCACGGTCGTGGCGGCGCAGGTCCACCGGGACGACCAGGCGGCCGGTGTCACCGGCCAGGTGCCGCGAGAGGGCGGCGGCCACGCGTGCGGTGACGGCGGACGGGCAGGCCGGCACCCGGCGGCGCAGCCACAGCGGGGTGCCGTCGGCCGGTCCGTCGCCGAGGATCGCGGGCAGGCCCGGGATACGGGCCAAAGGTTCGGCGGGCGGTACGGTTCCCGCCGCCGTACGGAAGTGGGTGTCGTCGACCACCGAGGCGGCGCCGACGGGGTCCTCGCCGCGCAGCACGCGGAACACGTCGTCGATCCACTGCCGCAGTCCCCGGCCGTCGGTGACGATGTGGCTGGCCCGCACGACCAGCCGGGTCACCGGGCCGCCGGCGAGACCGACCTCGCAGACCGGGCCGGTGACGACGTCCAGGTCACGGTGGAAGAAGGGGGTGTCGAAGGCGGTGTCCGCGGCGAGGTCGGGGAGTTCGACGACCGGCGGGACCGGGCCGTCCGCGCGCCAGGCGGCGGCCCGTCGGCGGACCGCCAGTCCGGGGTTGGCCAGGGTGGCGGTGCGTACGGCGTCCCGGAGGGCACCGGGGTCGATCCGGCCCTCCCCCTCCACGACCATCTGGATGAGCTGCGGGGTGCCGGTCGCCGCCGCGTTCAGATAGCCGCGCTCGATCTGCGAGATACGGCGGGTGTACGGCCGTGCCCGGGTGGCCGTGGCTGCGGCGGTCATGCCGCTCTCCCTTCTTGCCGGGTGCGCCCCGGCCGTGCGCGGTGGGGTGCCTGGTGTTCTTCCTGCCGCCGGTAGCGCACCGGGACGGGCTCGGCGGCGACGAGCGCGAGGTGCATCGCGGGGGCTAGTGCCTCGGCAGGCGATGTTTGCCCGTCAAGGAGCGGCGTCCGGTGCGTGCTCTCTGGGGGTCCCCCCTGCTCGAAGAGCTTGGGGGAGTGCCGGGCGGAAGCCCTCGTACTGGACGTACGTGGGCTTTCGTCCGGTGCGGCGAGTGGGGGTCCCCCCTGCTCGCAGAGCTCGGGGGAGCGTGCCGGGCGTCGCGACAGGGCGAACGTCGCCTGCCGAGGCACTAGGGCGGCCGAACGGACGTGGTAGGGCGTGACGTTGGTGGGCCGCCAGCCCGGCCGCCAGTCCGGCAGCCGGACCCCGGCGAAGGTCTCCTTCGTCACGTGCGAGGCCTTGATGAGCGCCTCGCACTCGGCGAAGTCCCGTATGGTGGCCGGCTCGGTGCGGCCGAGCAGTTCCCCGAGCCAGCGCATGGCGTGCGGCCGGTCCCGCTCGTCCTGGAGGTCCACCCCGACCACCGGGCCGGTCGACAGGGCGACCGCGCTGTAGGCGTCGCAGTGGGCGACCGAGACCGTCAGTCCGTGCGCCGGAACGCTCCACCGCTTGTGGTCGTCCCGGGCCAGGTCCCGTGCGGTGATGCCGAGGCCGTACACCGTCCGTACGGCCTCGATGATCAGCGAGCGGCCGGACCGGCTGAGGTGGTGGCCCATACGGTCACGCGGGAGGCGGGGGTGGTGGGTGACGACGCAGTCGATCACGGCCGCGCCGTCCCCGAGGCGCGCCCGGGTTCCCGTACCGGCCCGCATCACCGGGTCCATCACCAGCCCCATCAACGCGCCCATGGCTCACGCCTCCGTGTCGAACACGGCCGCCGCGTAGCTGCCGCCGTAGGCGAAGCTGGACAGCAGCACCCGGCCGCGCGGGGTGTCGCCGCTCAGCGCGGCGACCAGGCCGAGGGCACCCGCACTGCCGTACGTCTCCCCCAGCAGCGCCTTGGGCGCGAGCACCGGGCGGCCTTCCAGACCGGCCAGGCGCAGGGCCCGGGACTGGGCCGTGTCGACCAGGCTGTATCCGGAGGCGGCCGAGACGACGGTGTCGATCCCCTCCGGGCCGGTCCCGGCCTCGGCCATCGCCGCGCGCAGCGCCCTGGCCCACGCCTCGCCGTCGCGGCCGATGCGGCCGATACCGGCGGACTCGCCGGAGGCGCCGTAGCCGCGGACCCGGGCGAGGACGTCCGCGCCGCGATCGGCGGCCGACTCCCGGCTCTCCAGCAGGATCGCGGCGGCCCCCTCGCTGAGGACCGTTCCGGTCCGGCCGCCGGGCACCACGCGGGCGGTGCGGGCATAGCCGGGGAGTCCGGCCTGGGTGGCCAGCGCCTGCTCGGGGAACTCGTCGGCGATCACGACCATGATCCGCCGGGCCGCGCCGCGGGCGATGACCCGCGCCGCGAGCTGCAGCGCGAGGACCGAACTGGTGCCGCCGGACGCGATGGTGGCGGTGTAGCCGCGGTAGCGGTGCAGCATCGCCACGTGCCCGGCGGCGGCGTTGACGACCGTGTTGGCGAACAGGGCCGGGTTGGCGCCGTTGATGCCCTGCTGGAGGACGCCCTTGTGGAACTGGAGGACGGACGTCACCGGGCCGTACCCCGTCGCGAAGACGATGCCGGTGCCCTCCGCCTCGGCCCGCGAGGGCTTGCCGTGCCGGCCGTAGAGGTCGGCGACCGCGGCGGCGGCGAGCAGGCTGAGCGGGTCCATCCGGCGGGCGCGGCTGGGGTTGATGCCGCGGGACGCGGACTTGACGTCGATCCGGCCGACGGGCACCTCCCCGACGCCCTCGACGTGTTCGACGCCGGTGAAGCAGGCGCGCTCCTCGGCCAGGGCCGCGAGCAGGTCGGCGGTGGTGCCGGCCGCGCCCGCCAGACCCGCGACCCCCGTGACCACCACGTCGTGGACGGACTCGGTGCGGCGCGGCACGGAGCCGGGGTGACCCGGCCGGTTCAGCACGACGGAGGCGTTGTTGCCGCCGAAGGCGAAGGAGTTGGACAGGATGGCGTCGGGGACGGCCGGGCGGCCCGCGTCCGGGATGACGTCCAGGCCGAACGGCTGCTCCACACCACGGGTGTTGATGGTCGGCGGCAGGACCCCGCGGTCGATCGCGAGGGTGCTCACCACCGCCTCGACCGCGCCGGCCGCGCCGAGGGTGTGGCCGATGATCGACTTGGTGGAGCTGGCCGGTGGCACGGACGCGCCGAACAGCAGCTTGACGGCCTTGGGTTCGGAGGCGTCGTTGGCGGGCGTCCCGGTGCCGTGCAGATTGAGGTAGTCGACGTCGGCCGGGGTGAGCCCGGCGGTGTCCAGGGCCTGCGCCATGGCGGCGCAGGCGCCCTTGCCGCTGGGGTCCGGGGCGGTCTGGTGGTAGCCGTCGCAGGACAGGCCGTACCCGCCCAGCTCGGCCAGCGGCCGGGCACCGCGGGCGGCGGCGCGGTCGGCCGACTCCAGCACCATGAACCCGGCGCCCTCACCGAGGGTCAGCCCGCTGGAGGCCGACATCGGCGAGCAGGGCTCGGCGTCCAGCGCGCCCAGGGCGCTGAACCCGTACGCGGACAGCGAGGCGAGGGGGTCGACGCCGCCGCAGATGACGTAGTCGACGTCCTCCTTCCACAGCAGCTCGGCCGCGTAGCCGAGGGCCACCGCGCTGGCCGCGCAGGCGTTGGAGAGGACCACGCGCGGGCCGCGCAGGTCGAACTCGGCGGCGATGTAGTCGCCGACGCACGGCAGTTGGGAGGCGGCGGCGCCCTCGGCGTCCAGCGTCCCCTCGTGCACCAGACCGGCGTGCACGCCCTCCAGCGTCGGCATCGCGCCGAGGCTGGAGCCGACCACGACCGCGACCCGGTCCCGGTCGACGGTGTCGAGGTCCAGGCCGCTGGTGTGCAGCGCCTCGCGGATGGCGGTGGCGGCCAGGGCGTAGCAGCGGTCGAGGCCCGCAGGCTGCTCCGCGGTGACCATCCCGGCCCACTCGGTCAGCAGCTCGGAGGTGTCGAAGAGGGAGTTGGTACGGATGCCGGAGGTCCCGGCGGTGATGGACGACCAGCTCTTCTCCAGGTCGTCCCCGGCTCCGGTGATCAGTCCCAGGCCGGTGAGGGCGATTCTCGGCGTGGTCATCAGGAGATCCTCGTGGTGAGCGAACGGGCGATGACGCGGGGCAGGGTGACGGTGCGCAGCGGGCGCTCGGCGCCCTGCTCGTCGGTGGCGGCCAGCTCCAGGCCGGGGACCCAGAAGGGGGCGTCGAGGAGGGCCAGGACCAGCTCCTCCTCCGGGTTGGCGGAGGGCGCCTGCCACAGGACGGTGCCGACGGGCTGCCCGGCGGCGGTGATCTTCGTACCGGCGGTGAAGCGGCTCTCGGCGGGCGTGGCGAGCGCGGTCAGCCGGGCGGTGTCGGTGGTCGGCTGCTCCAGGTCGGCGGAGCCGTGGAACTCGCCGATCCGGTTCCAGTCGATCATCCAGGACAGGTCGGCCTCGTGGACGCTCAGCCCGGCGAACCCGGTCGCGTAGAGGGCCATACCGGCCTCGGCCTGGACCCGGGCGAGTCCCTCGGGCCCGACCGGCGCGCCGCCCTGCTCGGCGACGGCGGTGAGCACGGCCTGGTGGGCGACGTCGGGGGCGTTGGTCAGCAGCAGGTAGCCGTACTCGCCGGTGGTGCCGACGCGGGCGAGGTGGGCCGACGCGGCGGGCTCGCCGGGCAGTTCGGACTCGGTGACGGCGTGCAGGGTCAGGCCGGAGATGTCGAAGTCGACGAAGTGCGCGGCCACGGACCAGGCGGTCGGCCCCTCGAAGGCGCTGGCGCCCCAGCCCTCCGGTTCGACCTCGATCGTGACGTCCTCGGGGGTGTCCAACTGGGCGAAGTACGCGCGCAGTTCGTCGCCGGTGACCGCGGTGCGCGGCAGCAGCCAGGCGTCGTCGCCGATCTCGAAGTGCAGCAGGACCGCGAACGGGGTGCCGTCGGCGTTCAGCGCGAGCGCCTCACGGACGGTGTCCGGCTCGACGAACTCACCGGACTTGGCGAGGAACTGGTCGAGGAAGGTGATCCGCTCGTCGCCGCAGACACGGACCAGCGGGGCCGTGATCCGGTAGGCGCCGACCGTGGTGCGCACGGTGGTGTAGTCGTCCGTCTCGGTGCGGAGCAGGGCGGTGGTCATGATGAACGGTTCCTTTCGGTCGGTGCGGTGCGGTGCGATGAGTTCGTCGGTCAGCACGGCGAGTTCGTCGGTCGGCGAGGCGAGTTCGTCGTTCAGCACGGCGAGTTCGCTGGCTGGCAAGGCAAGTGCGTTGTTCAGCACGGCGGTTCGGCGCTCACCGTGAGGTGCCAGGCGTTCTCCTGGCGCGCCGGGGAGGCGCAGCCGACGAGCAGGCCGGACGAGGTGGGGCGCAGGACGATCTCCGCCTCGGCCGACGCGGGGTCGGCGGGCCGGCAGTGCAGCCAGGTGCCGTCGGTGAGCCGTACGGCGACGGCGGCGGCCCAGAGCTGCCGGAACTCCCGGGAGTTCAGCTCCCACCGGGTACCGGCGGAGTCGATCACCACGGGGGTGTGGCGTGGGGTGTTCGGGGTGAGCCAGAGGACGACCTCCTCGTGGGTGGCCGGTGCCTGGATGTCCACGCGGACCGGCTCGGCGGTGTCCTCGGGCGCGGTCAGCTCGAAGCCGACCTGCTCCTGCGGGCCGTACAGGCCGAGCGGGTGCTTCTCCTCCCACGCGGCGGTGGAGCGCACGCCCCAGCCGAGACCGGCGGCGCGGCCGAACCGGCTGTGCTCGGCGGTGACCCACAGGCCCGCGCTCCAGCGGGGGTTGTTGCCGAAGGCCCGGGTGCGCGGGAAGGGGCTGCGCAGGACCTTGGTCCTGCCCTCCTTCCAGGAGGTGACGCCCGCGGCGGCGGCGTCGAGCTGGATCCGGCGGGGGCCGTCGACCGGTCGTACGGCGGCGGTGCCCGCACGCGGGGCGTCGCCGCGCCGGAACTCGGTGCGCAGCCGGGCCACCCCGTCCGCTCCGGCGGCCAGGCCACGCTCCAGCAACTGGCTGTGGATCAGCCGGACCGGTTCCTGGACCGGCACCCGGATCTGCCAGTCCGCGCCGCGCCAGGTCAGGTCGGTGCCGGGCGGGGCCACCCGCGCCGCGGCGACCACCTCGGAGGCGTCGCGGACGCCGAGGCCGAGCCCGAGCAGGTGCGGCTCCTCGCCGCCCTGGGCGAAGGTGCCCTGCCGTACGCCCACGGTCTGGAAGATCCGGCCGGGGCGGCGGGTGAAGGCGAAGTCCTGGGCGAGCACGCCCTCGGCGAGGGTGACCGTGCCGGTGACCCGGTCCTCCCCGCACCGCTCGGTGATCCGTACGCCGCCGTCGACGGGGGCCAGTTCCAGGTCGCGCGGTTCGCCCTCGCGCCAGCCCGCCGGGCGGTCGGCGCGGCAGCTCGGCCAGGTGGAGACGAACACCGGCCCGTGGTGGCCCTCGGCCAGCACGCGTACGGTCCCGTCGTCGCCGTCCACCTCGACCGCCAGTCCGTCGGCGGCGAACCGGTACGGCTCGACCTGCCGCGGGGCGCGGATCCGGTAGGGCGGTTCCACGAGCCGCAGGGCGCGGGAGGTGCCGTCGGGTCCGGCGATCCGTGCCTCGCGGACGGCGCCGCGGTCCACGTCGACACGGGCGGTGAGCCGGAACTCCCCGAGCGCCAGGCAGTACTCGACGGTGTGGACCCCGTCGACCACGCGGACGTCGGAGCGCATCTCGTCGTCGCGTGCCTCGGTCACGCTGGCGAAGCTGTTGAGGCCGCCGAGGGCCGCCTTGACCTCGGGGTCGAGGTCGGCGAAGACGCTGCGCAGGATCAGCGGGATGTAGTTGTGCAGTTCGACGTTGCCGTCCTCGCCGGGCACGGTCCGCCCGACGGAGACACAGCCGACCCGCCGGTAGAGCCGGAACGCCACGGTGTTGGCGGGGTTGACGGTGAGCCGCAGCACGAGACAGCCGGACTGCACCATCCACTCCACGGCCTCCGTGAACAGCCGTCCGGTGATCACACCGTTGCGGTAGGCGGGGGCGACGAAGAACATGTCGGCGATCAGCTCGCCGGCGCGGGCGGAGCGCCGCCCGGTGTTGTGGAACAGGCCGAAGGTGCCCACCACACGCCCGGCGTCCACCGCCACCAGGAACATGCCGGTGTCGCGCTCGGCCAGCTCGCGCCTCAGCTCCTCGCCGGTGATACCGCCCGCTACCGGGTTGGGGTTGTCGCGGTGGCGGTTGTACAGCTCCGCGATGTCATGCGCGTCGCCCTCCTGGTACGGGCGGATCGTGAGGGACATTCCACACCTCCTTCTCTCGTTCGGATCTGGGCCGGGGGCGAGTGACTAGGACTTGCGGCCGGTGGTGACGATCAGGGAGCCCGCGGCGGCCAGTTCGGTGCCGACGCTGGCACGGACCGACACCTGCCGCAGGCCGCCCAGGCGCTGGCCGAGCCGGGCCTCCAGGGTGAGCTGGTCGCCGGGGACCACCAGCCGGGAGAACTTCATCGAGCTGATGGAGCCGAGGTAGCCGACGCTCTCGGACGGGTCGCCGCCCTCGGCGGGCGGCTCGGGCGCCTCGATGATCTCGGCGACGTAGACGACCGCGACGAGCTGCGCCATCGCCTCGACGATCATCACGCCGGGCATGATCGAGTGGTCGGGGTAGTGACCGGCGAAGAACGGCTCGTTGACGGAGACGCTCTTGACTCCGCGGCCGGAGACACCGGGGACGACGTCGTAGGCGCGGTCGATCATCAGCATGGGCCAGCGGTGCGGCAGCATGCGCTTGATGTCGTCGGACGAGTACGCGTACTTCTTCTTGGCGGACTTGGCCGAACCGGCCGCCTTGGCCGAACCGGCCGCCTTGACCGGCGCCTCGGGGGTGACCGTCATGCTCACACCTCGCGGGCTTCGACGAAGTCGACGAGGGCGTTGATGGAGCCGAAGGCCTCGAAGTCGTCGTCGCTGATCAGCACGTCGTACTCGTTGTTGACCATGACGACGATCTCCAGCGTGTCCAGCGAGTCCATCTCCAGGCCTCTGCCGAACAGCGGCTGGTTGTCGGAGACGACGGCGGGCTCGACGTCGAGACCGAGGCGGTCGATGATCATCGACTTGACCTTCATGTTCTTCTCCAGGCGCGCCTCGGCCTGGCTGCGGATGTCCTCGAAGGTGGCGACGGACATGTGACTTCCTTTCGGTCGGTCTGCTTCAACGGGCGTGGATATATGGATCAGTTGGGGATCTATGGCCCAGTTCGTGATCCATGGGTCAGTTGGGAATCATTCCGCCGTCGACGGTGAGCACCTTGCCGGTGATGTACGAGGCGGCGGGGCTCGCCAGGAAGGCGGCGGCCTGGGCGACCTCGGCCGGGGTGCCCATGCGCCCCATGGGGATCGCCTGGAGGGCTTCCTTCATCTGCGCGGGCGGCACCTTCTTGACCATGTCGGTGTCGATGAAGCCGGGCGCGACGACGTTGACGCGGATGCCGCGCGGGGCGACCTCGTAGGACAGGGTCTTGGCCAGCGAGATCACTCCGCCCTTGCTGGCGGCGTAGTTGGCCTGGCCGGCCCGTCCGGCGATACCGCTGGTGGAGGCGATGAAGACGATCGCGCCGCCGCTCGCGTACATCTGCTTGGTCGCCTCACGGGCGGTGTAGAAGGTCCCGGTGAGGTTGGTGCCGATGACCTCCTGCCACTTGGCGCCGCTCATGGCGGCCAGATGGCCGTCGGCCGTCACACCGGAGTTGAGGACCGCGACGTCCAGGGAGCGCCAGGTGGTCTTCAACTCCTTGTACATGGCGGCTACTTGGGCCTCGTCGGAGATGTCCGCCCGGAGCAGCAGGGCCTCGCGGCCGAGGGCGCGGATCCGCTCGGCGACTTCCTCGGCCTTGGCGGCGTTGGAGCGGTAGTTGAGGGCGACGTCGCAGCCGTGCTCGGCGAGCCCGAGCGCGATGGCCGCGCCGATGCCGCGGGAGGCGCCGGTGACCAGGGCCTTGGTGCCCTCGGGGAACAGGGTGCTCATGCCGCACCTCGCAGCATCGCGGCGGTCACCCGGTGGCTGCCCGGGTCGAAGCCCGCGACCTCGAGGCCGAGCCCCGCCTCGGTGGCGGCCTTGAGGACGGCCTGCGCGACCGCGAGGTCCAGGATGCCCAGGCCGAAGGGCGAGAAGATCACCGTGCGGTCGGTGGCCGGCGGCTTGGAGCAGCCCAGCGCGGAGGCGATCTCGGCGTGCACGAACTCCCGGTGGCCGACCTCCTGTTGGGCCTTGTGCAGCGAGGTCTGCTCACGGATGGCGTGCTCGAAGTCGTCCACCACGTTGTAGGCGCCGAGCACGGACGCGGTGCTCAGGTCGCGCAGCGACAGATGCAGGATCACCTGGCCCGCGGGCCGGTCGGGGTACGCGGCGAGGTCGAGCCAGTACGTGGAGTCGGTCGTCGCGATGCTCACGGTCTCGGCGGCGAGCGCGTCGCCGAGTTCTCCGGGACGGAAGGTGATCTCCGGGTATTCAGACTCCAGTTCGGTCGCGAAGGTCTCCGCGCGCCCCGGTACGACGTCCTGGACCACGACCGTCTCCAGGTCCGGGTGGGTCAGGGTGAGGTAGGCGAGGACGCGCTGGTTGATCGTGCCGCAGCCGATCAGCCCGGCGGTGCGCACCCGGCGGTCGCCGTGCAGGGCACCCGCGGCGAGAGCGGCGCTCGCGGCGGTGCGCGAGGCGGAGATCTGACTGCCCTCCAGGAGGGCCTTGGGGTAGCCGGTGTCCAGGTCGTTGAGGATCTGCACCGAGGAGGCGCGCTGGAGGCCCTGCTCCACGTTGGCCGGGAAGGAGGAGATCCACTTCAGCCCCATCACCGGCTCCGGACCGCCCAGGTAGGCGGGCAGCGAGATGATGCGGGAACCGGTGGGCCGCGGCGGGCGCAGGAAGCTGGAGAAGGGCAGTTGCGAGCGGCCCTGGCCGTGCAGCGTGTAGGCGGTGCGGACGGCGTCGAGCACGGTGGGTTCGAGGCCGGTCAGCGCGATGGTGACGTCGTCCCGTCCGAGGATCTTCACAGCGCGCTCCTTGTCTGGTCGGGGATCGGGTCGGGGCTGGACTGGGGGTGGTGTTCCGGGAAGCGGTGCTCGACCCACGCGTCGGAGTAGATGGTGTCGAGGTAGCGGTCACCGCCGTCCGGGAGCACCGCGACGCAGGTCGCGCCGGGCTCCAGCCAGTCGGCGGCGGCGGTGAGCGCCGCGATCACCGCGCCGGACGAGCCGCCCGCGAGGATCGACTCCTCGGCGAGCAGTCGGCGGCAGCCGTGGACGCAGTCGAGGTCGGTGACCTTCACGACCCGGTCGGCCAGGCCCGGCCGCAGCAGCGGCGGGACGACGGCCGCGCCGTGTCCGGGGATGGTCCGCCGGTGGCCGCGTTCCCACGGCTCCGGCGGGCCGAAGATGACGCTGCCCACCGCGTCCACCGCGACCACCCGGGTGGCGAGACCGCTCTCCTGGATGTACTCGGCGCAGCCGCGCAGCGTGCCGGTGGTGCCGGCCGCGAGGAACAGGTAGTCGGGGCCGCCGGGCAGCGCCTCGCAGATCTCCCGCATGGTGTGGCGGTGGGCGCGGGCGTTGTACTCGTTGGCGTACTGGTTGGGCCAGTAGGCGTCGGGGACGCTCTCCAGCAGGGCGCGCACCCGCTCGATACGGGCGGGCAGGTACTCGCCGGTGGCCGGGTCGCGGTCGACGACCTCGACCTGCGCCCCGTACGCCCGCATGATGGCGGCGTTCTGCTGGGTGGTGCGCGGGTCGACCACGCAGATCAGGCTCAGCCGGTAGAAGTTGCAGAGCTGGGCGAGGGCGATGCCGAGGTTGCCCGAGGACGACTCCACGACGGTGGAGATGCCGGGGACGAGCTTGCCGGACCTGAGGGCGTGCTCGATCATCGACTTGGCGGCGCGGTCCTTGATGGACCCGCCCGGGTTGAAGCGCTCGCACTTGGCGTACACCTGGAACCGGGCGGGCGGGAAGAGCCGGTCGAGGGCGACCAGCGGGGTCCCGCCGATGGTGGCGACGATGTCGGGGTTCCGCGAGCGGGTGGCGCCGAGCGCCACTGCTTCGTCGGAGGCGAGGACGGTCATTCCGGCACCTTTCTGCTGATCTGGAGCCGTAGTTCGCTGACGTAGCGCTCGCCGTCGGCGTCGGTCAGCCAGGAGTCGTCCGGGGCGGGCAGCGGTTCGCTGAGGGTCACGGCGGCGTCGGGGTCGAGGCGGCGCGCGGCGCGCACCAGACTCGCGAAGGCGAGCACGAGGGTCGGGCTGGTGAAGTCCACGAGGGACGGCTTGGTCTCCTCGGGGAACTTCACGAAGAGCAGGTCGGGCAGGGCGTGCGCGTTCACCCAGCGGCGTACGGCGAGGTAGTCGCGCTCCTTGTCGGCCTTGTCCGGCAGGGCGACCCCGGCGACGGGCAGCCGCCAGGTCTCCCGGAACAGGACGAGGTCGTCGAGGGTCACGCGCGGGGCGTGCGCCCGGTCGAGCCCGATCTTGAAGGCGTCGGCCGCGATGATGGAGACGGGCACCGCGAGCAGTTCGGCCATCGACCAGGTGCGGCCGTCGGGGGTGGTCGCGGTGACCGTGCCGTCCGTCTCGGCGAGCGCGATCGCCGCCGCCGGATCGACGCGGCCCCGGTCGTCGTACGGTGCCCGGGTGAACCCGATCAGCCGGTCCCCCGCACCGATCGGCGCGGGCACCATCCGGCCGCTGTTGCGCTTCCACTCCACCGGCAGCAGGGGCACCATGCGCGGGGCGTCGAGCGCGGCGTTGACCTGGTCCCGCAGGGAGCCGGTGTCGCAGGTCCAGTCGAGGAACGGCAGGTCCAACGTGGCGAGACAGGCGTGCAGTTCACCGAGGACGGCGGTGTACTCGCCGGCGTTCACGGCCTCCGGGGAGGACGCCACGACCTGGAGGTCCGGGCTGTGCACGGCCAGGTGCGGCGAGCGCACCGGGCCGGTCGCGAACACCGCGCGGGCGCGTTCCTCGATGTCCGCGACGCTCAGCCGCACCGGGACGCTTCCCGGCGCCGCCGGGTCCAGGGCGAGCACCTCGCGCCACTTCTCGGCCAGTTCACGGGTCGCGGTGTGCACCGGGGTGGCCCGGTCGCCCCAGAACAGGCCAAGCACCTGCGTCCACACATCGGCGAGGGTGACGTCCGCGCGCCGGGCGGCGGCCTTGCGGACGAACCCGGCGACCTCGGCCTCCGCCAGCTCCGCGAGCCGGTTGCCGAACCAGTCGGCGGTGTCGGCGACCAGGGCCAGCGGCCGGGCGATCGAGTCGACGAAGTCCCGCCCGAGGTCGGTGCGGCAGTCACGCAGGGAGTCCTGGTAGCACAGGGTGCGCCCGGCGTAAGCCTTGCCCTCCTCGCGGGAGGCCGCCTGCCCGGTCGTACGGACGAAGAAGTCGTCGAGCCGGTCCAGGGCCGCGACCAGTTCCTCGGCGCTGTCCGCGCGGTCGATGTCCACGCGCAGCCGGTCCAGTTCGGCGAGGATCGCCGCGCAGTGGACGAACAGCTCCGGGTCGCCGATGCCGGCCACCCGGCGCCGCAGGACCTCCTCGGCGCGTACGTCGACGGGGATGTTGGCGTCCCAGGTCAGCACCCGCTGCTTCAGCAGCCGCGTGAGGACCTTCTCCACCCGCTGCCGGGCCGTGGCCGGGTCCCAGCCGGTGGCGTCCGCGATGGCCTCGGCGCTGCGGTCGCCGTCGGCCAGGCGCAGCACGTGGACGTCGTCCTCGCGCAGCCGTACCGTACGGCCGCCCTGCATGACGAGCCGGTCGCCGTCCAGGTGGACGTCGGGCCGGAGCATCGGCGGGAACCACCAGCGGGCGCCGGGCCGCGCGGCCATCCGGTCGGCGAGCGCGGCCATCGTCCAGCGCTCGAAGAACGTACGGCTCGCGGCGGTGAGCGACGGGCCGTGGTCGAGGGCGAGGGCGCGCTGCCCCTGCCCGACGGAGATCCACGCCCCCGGCCCGAAGAAGCCGATGGTGTCGGCCTTGGCGCAGTACCGCAGCCAGTACATGGCCAGGGTGCGTTCGCGCTGCCGCCGCTTGGACTCCTTGCCCTTGCGGGCGGCGAGCGAGTCGAGGATCCGGTAGACGGTGCGGTTCTGCCAGGCGATGGCCGTGCGCACCCGGTCGTCGGTGGCGAGCCGGGCCAGCCGTACGGACTCGGTCTCGGTGTCGGCGCGGTAGGCGGCGCGGAAGGCCTCGTGGGCCGTGTCGCCGCCGTCGGCCAGGGCCGCGGCGCGGGCCGCCCGCGGACCGCCGAGCAGCTTCAGCCCCGAGACCGGGAAGCCCGCGCTGCGCAGCAGGCCCATCCCCCACATCTGCCAGTGGCTGTCGCCCAGTTGATACGCCGGCGCGAGGGCCGACCAGTCCAGGGTCTGTCCGGTGTCAAGGCTCTGTCCGGTGTCCAGTGCCGTGGTCATCAGGCCGCTCCCCGCAGGGACGGCACGGGCGCGGTGAGCGCCGCGGCCAGCCGGGAGACGCCCTCGGCGATCCGCTTCCTCGGGACGTTGCTGAAGCAGAGCCGCAGTCCGTCGGCGTGCTCCCCGTCGAGGCCGAAGTGGCTGCCGGGCACGTACGACACCCCGTGCTCGGCGGCGGCCTCGGCGAAGCGGACGGTGTCCACGCCCTCGCGGTGGCGCAGCCAGATGTAGAAGCCGCCGCGCGGGCGCTCCCACTGCCAGGGCCCGTCGGTGCCGAGTTCGGCGTCCAGCGCGTCGGCCATGAGCGCGCACCGCTCCTGGTAGCTCGCCCGGTAGGCGGCGAGCAGGTCGCCCCAGCCGGCCCGGGTGTGGAAGGCGGCGAGCGCGGCCTGGGCCAGCGCCGACGGCGACAGGGACATGACCTCGGTGGTCCGGCGCAGGTGCGGCGCGAGCTGCTCGGGCGCCGCGATCCAGCCGCAGCGCAGGCCCGGGGCGAACACCTTGGAGAAGGTGCCGAGGTAGATCACCCGCTCCGGGTCGAGGGCGTGCAGGGCCGTGGTGGTCCCGCCGTCGAAGGAGAGCAGGCCGTAGGGGTTGTCCTCGATGATCAGGAGGTCCAACTCGCGGGCCACGGCGAGCAGTTCGCGGCGCCGGGCGACGGACAGGGTGGCGCCGGTCGGGTTCTGGAAGGTCGGGTTGCAGTACAGCAGCCGTACGGTGCGGCCGTCCGCCCGCAGCCGCAGGACGGTCTCCCGCAGCGCGGCCGGGGCCAGGCCGTCGGCATCCTCGGGCGCCGGGTGGAGGGCCAGGCCCGCGATGCGGAAGGCCGCGGCGGCGCCGGGGTAGGCGGGGGTCTGGACGAGGACGGTCTCGCCGGGGGTGGCGATCCCGAGGCCGACGGCCATCAGGCCCATCTGGGAGCCCTGGGTGGGGACCAGGTGGTCGGCGGTCGTGGCGCTGCCCTCACGGCCCATCAGGTCGTTGATCGCCGGGATGAGCGCCTTGGCGACATGCGGGGTCGTGTACTGGAGGGCGAGCTTGCCGCCGAGCCGGACGAGCCGGGACAACTGGCCGGAGATCGTTTCCAGCGGCAGGACGTCCAGGTCGGGCAGGCCGCCCGCGAACGAGATGACGTCGCCGCCCCGTTCGAACAGCCGCGGCATCTCCACCGTGGGGCGTAGGTCGGTCCACATGGCCATCAGTTCCCTCCGGCTCCGGCCGGCAGCGCGGCGGAGAGCTGGTCCTGCACGGAGCGCCACAGACCGGCGGAGGAGGTGAGCGAGGGGTCGCCGATGACCTCGGGGTCGATCTCGATGCCGTAGCGCTCCTCGACGGCCATCACCAGGGCGATGGTGTGGAGGGAGTCCACGCCGAGGTCGACGAGCGGGGTGTCGGGGTCGGTGACCGTCACGGCGCAGATCTGCTCCACGAGCTGGTCGAACTGCGACTGGGTCGGCTGGTCAGACTGCGACTGGTGCATGGCTGGTCCTCGTCTGGGCGAAGGGGGAGGTCTGGGTGGGTCGTACGGGCGCCGGCGGTGCGACCAGGCGCTGGACGGCGGCGCGGTCCGGCTTGCCGTTCCGGGTGAGCGGCACGGTGTCGATGAGGGTGATCCGGTCGGGCATCCGGGCCCGGTCGAGCCGCCGCGCGAGCTGGGCGCGGACCTCGGCCGCGGGGAGCGTGCCGCGCACCGCGAGGTGCAGGGGGCCGTCCTCCGGCTCGGGCCGCAGCGCGATCGCCGCGCTCACCCCGGGGATCCCCTCGGCGGCGTTCTCGATCTCGGTCAGGCCGAGGCGGATGCCGCGCCGCTTGATCATGTCGTCGTCGCGGCCGGTGAAGTAGAGCCGGCCGTCCTCGTCGAGCCAGCCCTGGTCGCCGGTGCGCAGTTCGAGCGTGCCGTCGGCGCGGCGTACGTAGCGCTGCTGCGCCTTGAGGGGTACGCCCCAGTAGCCCGCCATGACCGTGGCGCCCCGGACGACGATCTCGCCGGTCTGCCGCGGACCCAGGGTGGTGCCGTCCGGGCCGACGATACGGACGTGGTCGCCGGGGATGGGCCGGCCGACCGAGTCGGGGTGGGCGGCGTACTCGGCCGGGTCCAGGATCGAGATGCGCTTGCACTCGGTCATGCCGTACATCGAGGCGAAGGCCGATCCGGGGAAGAGGTCGAGGAGTTCGGCCATGACCGCCCGGCCGGGCCGGGCCCCCGTGTTGGTGAACAGCCGTACGTTCGTGGGCTGTCGATGCTTGCGCTGCAGCAGGGCGAGGATCTGGGCGAGCGAGGGGACCAGCGGCACGACCGTCACGCCGTGCTGCTCGATCACCCGCAACAGCCCTACGTCTCCGGCGCGTTCGGCGAGCACGAGGGTGCCGCCGGTCAGGGCGCACAGCAGCGCCTGGTACAGGCCGTAGTCGAAGGAGAGCGGCAGTCGGCACAGCACCACGTCGTCGGCGCGGTAGCCCAGGCAGGCGTTGACGGCTGCCACGGACGCGAGCATCTGCCGGTGCGGGCAGACGACGCCTTTGGGGCGGCCGGTGGTGCCGGAGGTGTAGATCAGCATCGCGAGGGCGTCGTCCTGGACGCCGGGCGCGAAATCGTCGGCGGGGGTGCGCCCGATCTCCTGCCAGGCCTGCTGCGGCTCGACGGTGCGCCGGGCCCGCGCTCCCCCGCCGGGCGAGCAGATCGCGAGGGTCGCGCAGCAGTCGCCGACGATGTGGTCGAGCTGTGCGTCCGTCAGGTCCGGGTGGACGGGGACGAAGACGGCGCCGATGCGCAGGGTGGCGTAGAAGAGGGCGAGGAACGAGCGGTCGTTCGGACCGGCGTGGACGACCCGTTCCCCGGCGGTGACGCCCTGGCCCCGCAGCCAGCCGACGGCCCGGTCCACGGCCGCGCCGAGTCCGGCGTAGTCGAGAGTGCCGTCCGCGTCGACGACGGCCGGATGGTCGCCGCGGTCGGCGCGGCACCGGGCGAGCAGGTCAGACACCGGCATGGACGAGCACCTCCTCGCGGGCCGCCTCCGCGACGGCGTCGAGCCGGGCCGGCACCTTGCCGATGTCCCGTGCGGTGGTGACCGGCAGGACGGCGAGTCCGGGGTGCTGGCGGCGGAGGATGTTGGTCAGGGTCTTGGCGGGCGGCAGGGACACGGTCAGCGCGGGAGCGAGCCGGGCCAGGCTCAGCAGGCACAGATCCCAGCGCACCGGACGCACGAGCTGTTCGACGAGGCGCTCACGGACGGCCTCGGGCGTGGCGCACGCTTCGCCGTCGGCGTTGGAGAGCAGCAGCCCGCGGGGCGGGGCGAAGTGCGTGGCGTCGGCGGCTGCGGCGAAGGTCCGCCGCGCGGATTCCATGTACGAGGTGTGGAAGGCCCCGGCGACCGGCAGCGACTTGACGGTGGCTCCGGCCGGCGGTGCGGCGGCCAGCCGTGCCAGGTCCTCCTCCAAACCGGCGGCGACGATCTGGCCGGGGCCGTTGAAGGTGGCGGCGGTCAGGCCGAGGGCCCCGATCCGGTCGAGCACCTCCGCTTCCTCGCCGCCGACCACGGCCGCCATCGAGGTGGGTGCCTCGGCGCAGGCGGCGGCCATGGCCCGGCCGCGGATCGCCGCGAGCCGTACGGCGTCGACGGGTGCGAGGACACCGGCATGGGCGGCTGCGGTCAACTCGCCGACGGAGTGACCGGCGGCCACGGCGGGCTGCGCGGCTGCCGCCGGGGCCAGTGCCTCGTGCGCCAGCAGCCCCTGGGCGACCAGCAGCGGCTGGGTGTTCTCGGTCCGGGCGATGGTGGCGGCCGAGGCCTTGGTGCCCAGGTGGACCAGGTCCACGTCCGCGGCCTCGGACCAGGCCCGTACGCGCTCGGCGTACACCGGGTCCCGCAGCCAGTTGGCCAGCATGCCGGGGGTCTGGGACCCCTGACCCGGCGCGATGATTGCGAACATTCGTTCTATCCCCCTTTCGTGTCGAGTACCGGGCGCGCGGCGTCGGGCGACGGCGGGCGGTACGGGCGAAGCAATGGGTACGGAGCAAGTGGTGCGGGCCGAGCCGTGGGGGGAGGGGCTGGGGCCTGTCGTCAGTTGCGGCCGGTGCTCTTGGCGAAGCGGCGCAGGGCCATGAAGGAGAAGGCGGCGAACCAGGCGACGATGTTGACCACCGCACCGGCGAGGCTGGAGTGCTCGCCGCTGAAGGTGTAGCCCTCGGTGAGCCAGTAGCGGGCGAGGGTGGAGACGCCGTACATCGGGGTGTACCGCGAGATCTCCAGCATGGTGCCGCTGAGCGGGATGAACAGGTTGCCGAGGAACGCCAGCGCGGTCATGGTCAGGCCGGGCATGTGCATCACGACCTCGGGCTTCATGATCAGCCCCATCGCGATACCGAGCGCGGCGAAGACCGCGGCCCCCAGCCAGGCGAAGAGCAGGGAGGTCACCCACACCTTGGGGTCGGTGTGTGCCCCGGTGAGGGCACCGAGGACCCCGACGATGGCGACCGGCACGGCGGCCATGACGACCGAGCAGACCACCTTGACGAGCAGATAGCCGGGCGGGGCCAGCGGGCTCATCGCGATCGTGCGCATCCAGCCCGCGGACCGCTCGACCGAGATGGTCGCGGCGGAGCTGGTGGCGGCCATCGCGGCGCCGTACACCGCGAGGCCGATCATCATCCAGGCGGCGAAGTTGCCGTGCGGCAGCGTCCCGTGGGCCGGGGCGGTACGGAACAGGGCGAGGTAGAGGACCGCCGGCAGCAGCAGCGTGAAGATCGTGGTCTGGCGGTTGAAGCGGCGGCGCAGCTCGTAACCGATGAAGGTCGCGTTGACGCCGCCGAAGGACGAGGAGCGCGGGCGGACGGGAGCGGTGGCGGACACGGTCGCGGGGGTCATCGCGGGCCCTCCTGGGCGGTACGGCCCTGGCTGGTGATGGCCATGAAGGCCTCTTCGAGACTGCGCGGGGCGACCTCGATCTCGGTGGCCGAGGTCTGGGTGACCAGCACGCGCAGCAGGGCGTCGGAGTCGGTGGCGTCGAAGTAGTGGCGCTCCCCGCGGACCACGCAGGAGCGGACGACGGGCGAGGCCGCCACCGCGCGTGCGTCCGCCGGGCTGATCAGGGCGGAGACGGTACGGCCGGTCATGGCCGCGCGGATGGAGGAGGCGGAGCCGTCGGCGACGACCCGGCCCTCGTCGATCATCACCACACGGTCGGCGAACTGGTCGGCCTCTTCCATGTAGTGCGTGGCGAACATGACGGTCATGCCGCGCTGGGTGTCCTCGCGGACGGTGGCCCAGAACTCCCGGCGGGCGACGACGTCCATCCCGGCGGTCGGCTCGTCCAGCACCAGGAAGTCCGGGCTCGACAGCAGGGCGATGGCGAACCGCAGCCGCTGCTGCTCACCACCGGAGCACTCGGCGACCCGCCGGTGGCGCAGCGCCGAGATACCGGCGCGGGCCATGACGCCCTCGATGTCGGCGCCCGGGTGCAGCGAGCCGAGCATCCGTACGGTCGCCTCGACGGTCAGATCGGGCAGCAGCCCGCCCGACTGAAGCACCGCGGCGACCTGCCCGGCCCGCACCGCCTGCTGCGGCGCCCGGCCGAACAGCTCGACATGACCGGAGTCGGGCCGGGTGAGCCCGAGCAGCATGTCGATGGTGGTCGTCTTACCGGCACCGTTCGGCCCGAGGAACGCCACGATCTCACCGCGCCGGATCCGCAGACTCAGCCCGTTGACGGCGGTGAATTCCTCACCCTTGGCATTGGTGAAGCGTTTGACCACCGCGTCGAGCACGGCGGCAGCCGGGGACGTCACCTCCCTCGCCGACGGAGGCAGTTGAGTTTCCATCATGATCAGAGTCCTCACCATGTCCGTGGCCGTTACCCCGGCCGTGTTCTTGGCGAGAACCAACCTCCCGCACCGGCCTATCGACGTGGACCGCGGTGGCTACGGGGGGACTATCTGGGGGCTATCTCTGACCGCTGACCTGGGCGTGGTGTGCCGCTCCAAGCGGTCGCGCCGCACCATCACACCTGCTCGGTGCGGGGGAAGGCCACCCGCCCGCCCCGGCAGTCACGCCTTGATCCCCGACGATCCGGCCGGATGACGCCCCTGCGGGCGGATGCGGCGTCGGGTCAACCCGGCCGACGCCGTCTCGCACCGCCGTCGGCCGGGGCCGCCTCGGCGTCAACTCCTTGGCCAGGGAGTTCAGTCGTGCGTTAGCCTAGCCCCGTACCGCGTGTTGCTCCCTGGAGGAATTACACGACATTGCCTGCGGAGACGTGGGCCTTTCGGTTCGATGGCGCAGCGCCCTGGCGTGTTCCCGGCGGGAGCCGGCCGGCGTCCGCCATCGGTCACAACCGAAGGGACGCATTCCTATGGCTGCCGTCGAGTACGCGCGCACGCACCGCGTTTGGGTCCGTGATGTCCTGGTGGGCATCATGGCGAGCCTCGGCTCGAATCTGATGTGGGCGCTGGCGCAGGCCGTGGTGCACCGCCTCGGCTGAGCCGGGCGGCGGGCGGGCCTCCGGGCCCGCCCTCTCCCCTCCCAAGGCCGGGTTAACCTACTGATCGTCATTGCGGCCCGCCGGGCTTCCGCTCCGCTTCGACGGGGCCACGAAGGACATGCCCCCACCCGCGCGATTCGTCTCGTGCCTGGGGAACCTTCGTGCTCCTGCAAATGTCCGCAGCCGAGCTCGGTCAACTCGTCGTTGCTCGGGCCGAGTCCGCGCACCTTCCACTCACCGAGCGGCTGATCGACGGTCATTCCGGGGTCACGGGGCGAACAGCCGACCAGCGCGATGTGGCTTCCTGGAACAACAGCATCCCCGTAGTGGTGAAAGCACTGCTGGACTGCGGCCTCGACGCTGTGGAGGTACAGGTCGAGGTCGACCTGCCGCATACCAACTCCGCCGTGGACCTGGTGCTGTGTGGTCAGCGTCCCGTCACGGGAACGGCCTCCTACCTCGCGGTCGAGCTGAAGCAGGTCCGGCACGCCTCAGTGGACCCCCGGTGTCCGATCGCCGTCGACCTCGGATTCGGCAACGGGAAGAACAAGCTGCATCCGGTGCGGCAGATCCAGCGCTACTGCGAGTACATGATGCGCTACCTCCCTCATCTCCGGGAAGACGAGGATCAGTTGATGGGGGTCGCACTGCTCCACAACGCACGGGACGCGGACGTGGCTGCGCTGTTCGATCTGCCCGAGTCCGACCACGGCTTCCTCTACACGCTTGACGACCTGGACCGGTTCCGGCGGGTCCTCACCTCGAGGTTCGCTGCCGCGTCGGGGAAGCGAGCTGCGCACGCCCTGAGCGAGGCACGCCGCGACCCCTTGCTCAAGGTGACCGATGTGGCGCGGCAGCGGTCGATCACCGGCGGCGGTCTGATGCTCCTCGACGAGCAGTATGTCGCGTTCGACCGGATCACCCGGCACCTGGAGAAGACCGCGCCCTTCACCGGCTACGACGTCGGGCTGTTCTACGACCCCGCCGGCGCCCACGACCCCGGCCGACCGCCGGATCGGAAGCGCGTCTACATCCTGCGGGGTGGTCCGGGCAGCGGAAAGAGCGCCGTGGCTCTGGAACTGCACCGCGAGTTGGGGCTCCAGGGTCGCGAGGCTGTGCTGGCCAGCGGATCTCACGCGTACACGGAGACGCTGCGGGAGATCATGATCGGCACAGCACGCCACGGGCAGGTGTCGGCCAAGCGCAGCGCGGCTCGCAGGCTGTACCGGTATTTCAACAGCTTCGCCGACACCCCGCCGAACAGCATCGATGTCCTGATCTGTGACGAGGCGCACCGCATGCGGCGCAGTTCGACCCACCGCTGGACGCCGAAGGAACTTCGGGACGACGACCGGCCGCAGGCAACCGAGTTGCTCAGGGCCGCCAAGGTGCCGATCTTCCTGCTTGACGACCACCAGTCGATCCGCCCTGACGAGGTGGGAACTGCCGAGTACCTCAAGAATCTCGCTGAGGACAGCGGTTGTTCGGTCGAAGTGATCGATCTGGAGGGAACGTTCCGGGCGGGTGGCAGCAAGCGGTACCAGAACTGGGTCCAGCAGTTGCTGGGACTGAACGTATCCGACCCGGTGGTCTGGCGACCGGACGGCCGGATGACACTCATGGTCGCCGACTCCCCCGATCAAATGGAACAGTTCATTCGGGACCGCGCCCATGAGGGAGCCACGGCGCGCATCACCGCCGGCTTCTGCTGGCCGTGGAGCAATCCGGACGGGGAGCGACTCGTCGACGACGTGCACATCGGGGACTGGCGACGGCCCTGGAACGTGAAGCCGCAGCACAGCGTTCCGAACGCGCCGAAGTCGGATCTGTGGTCGACCGACCACCGCGGCATCGGCCAGATCGGTTGCGTCTACACGGCGCAGACCTTCGAATACGACTGGAACGGCGTCATCATCGGCCGCGACCTGCTGTTCCGTGACGGCGAGTTCACGGTGGACCGGACCGCCTCCCACGACCCCGCCTTCCGCGACCAGGTCGGCGACGCGATCGTCAAGCGGTGTATCCGTAACGCCTACCACGTGCTTCTCACTCGCGGGGTCGTCGGCACCGTGGTCTACGCGGTCGATCCGGCGACCCATAACGAACTGCGCAGGCTCATCCCGGGCACCATCGGCCTGCAGCACTACGACGGCGACCAGCCGAAGCTCACCGCTGAAGGAGCACACCTGCCCCCCGCCTACAACAGACGTCACGGGTAGCCTTGATCCGTCGTAGCTGCGGCCCGCCGGGCTTCCGCTCCGCCTGGCGGAGTCACCGAGGACATGCCCCCACCCGCACGGGTCCCTTCGTGCTGCCTGGGGGCATGCCTTGTTGTTCCGCGACTCCGCCGCCGCGGTCGCCGCCGAGTGCCTCTCCGGCGCTCTCTTCTTCCGTCTGACGGAACAGTTCGTGCACGTGCACGGTCACAAGCCGAGTTCGTCCGAAGTCCGCTCGTGGGAGCGGAGCATCCCGGTCCTCGCGAGCGCGCTCAACGATGCGGGGCTCGGACAGGTGGAGATGCTGCTGGAATACGGGCTGCCGTTGAACAGCAAGCGCGCCGATGCCGTGCTCGCCGGCGTACACCCCGAGACCGGGCTGCCGTCGTACGTCGTCGTGGAGCTGAAGCAGTGGAGCAGCGCCGAGCCGGACGACGACGATCCGTCGCTGTGTCGCGTCGGTGCTTACACCCGGGCCGTGCTGAACCCTGTCGACCAGGTGCGCGGGTACTGCGAGTACCTCATCTCCTTCAACGGAGCGTTGGCCGGGCACCCGGAGCGTGTCTGTGGTGCCGCGTACCTGCACAATGCCACCGAGTTCGGCGTCAGCGGGCTCTTCGAGGCCGAGCAGGACCAGTTCGGGCAGCTCTTCGTCGGTGCACGGCGCGGCCAGTTCATCGACTTTCTGCGTACGAGGCTGGGCACAGGGTCCGGCGCTTCGGCCGCGGACGAGCTCCTGAACGGGAAGATCGGTCCGTCCAAGCAGCTCATGGCGGTGGCGGCCCAAGAGGTGCGCGAACGTGAGCAGTTCGTGTTGCTGGACGAGCAGAAGATCGCGTTCCGCACGGTCCTCAACGCCGTTCGCCGCGCCAAGCAGTCCGACCACAAAGAGGTCGTGGTCGTCACCGGCGGGCCCGGCACCGGCAAAAGCGTCATCGCACTGTCGCTCCTCGGCGAGCTGTACCGGCAGAACACCTCCGCGCTGCACGCGACAGGCTCCAGCTCGTTCACGACGACGATGCGAAAGGTCGCGGGCGCTCGAAAGCGTGAAGTACGGGACCTCTTCAAGTACTTCAACAGTTTCATGACCGCCGAGCGCAATGGTCTCGACGTCCTGATCTGCGACGAAGCTCACCGCATTCGGGAGACTTCGGCCAACCGCTACACGTCGGCATCGAACCGCACCGGCAAAGCCCAGGTCGAAGAACTCCTGGACGCGGCGCGCGTCCCGGTGTTTCTGCTGGACGAGCATCAGGTCGTTCGGCCCGGCGAGATGGGTACGGTCACGGAGATCGAGACGGCCGCCGCGAAGAAGGGGCTCCGCTGCCACGTGGTGCCGCTGGACAGCCAGTTCCGGTGCGGTGGCAGCGACGCGTATCTGCGGTGGGTGGTAAGGCTGTTGGGGCTCGAGCCGGGGGGCCCGGTGGTCTGGGAACCCGACGACAAGATGCGGCTCATGGTCGCGGACAGCCCGCAGGAGATGGAGGCGTTCCTCGACAACCGCCGCGCGCAGAATTACAGCGCGCGTATATCCGCGGGCTACTGCTGGAAGTGGACGAAGAAGGTCCCACCCGGGCAGGCGCTGCCCGCGGACGTCGTCGTCGGGGAGTGGGAACGCCCCTGGAACGTCTTCGGCGACCGGGCTGTCGGAGGCGCGCCCCCGGCGGCCCTGTGGGCAACCGACCCGGCCGGTTTCGGTCAGGTGGGCTGCGTCTACACGGCGCAGGGCTTCGAGTACGACTGGAGTGGCGTCATCATCGGCCCCGACCTGGTGTGGCGGGGCGACCGGTGGGTCACCGACCGTACGGCGTCCAAGGATCCGGTCTTCAAGAAGTCGACTCCGGACGCGGATGTCGACCGGCTGATTCGCAACACGTACAAGGTGCTGTTGACGCGAGGAATGGTCGGCACGGTGGTGTACTCGACCGACGCCGAGACACGCGAAAAGCTGAGAGAGCTGACCGGCGCGGCCTTGAGCCTCACTGCCGCGTGACCTGGTCCTGATCCGCAGCTCCGTGACGGCACGGGGACTGGACGGGGATGCCGTGCGAGGGCGGTCGCGGGGTTGCGGCCGCCCTTCGGCGGCTCGGTCAGGTGGGCAGGAACAGTTCCCGGAACACCCGGTCCTGGGGGATCCCTTCCGCCGTCGCCACGTCCGTGACGGCCTCGATCAGGGCCGGTGGGCCGCATACGTAGATGTCCGGCGACTCCGTTCCGTCCAGGGTGCGCAGTGCGGCGGCGAGGCGTTCGGCCGGTGTGCCGACGGCGCCCTGCCAGCGGGTGCCCGGTCGGCGTACGCAGATCTCGTGGGTGAATCCCGGCAGCCCGGCGGCGATCTCCTGGAGCGGGGCCTCGCCGAAGACGTCGTCCTCCTCGTTCACGCCGAAGCAGAACCAGGCCTGCTGCGGCTCCTGCCATTCGGCCATCTGCCGCGCCATGGACAGCAGCGGCGCCAGTCCCGTACCACCGGCGACGAACCAGCGGGGCCGCAGCCCGGTCTCGCGCAGCCCGAACGCGCCCTGCGGGCCGTGCACCGTCAGCCGGTCGCCCACCCGGGCCCGCTCGCGCAGGTACGAGGAGAACAGCCCGTCGGGCAGCAGCTTCACGTACAGCTCCAGGACGCCGTCCCAATTCCCGGTGTTGGCAAGGGAGTAGACGCGCCGTGCGCCCCCGCTGTCCGGCACCTCCACCTCGACGAACTGTCCCGCGTCGAACTGGAAGCCGCCGCCCTCCTCCTCGTCCGGCTCCAGCACCAGTTCCAGCCGGACGGTGTCGCGGGCGACGTGGTCAAGGGCGGTGAGCGTGCCCTCGCGGACCGGGATCGAGCCGTAGACGATGCGGGAGTCGCCGTAGGGCAGTTCGGCCGCCAGCGCCTCGCGCGGGAAGGTGCGGCAGAGCAGCACGCCGCCGTTCGCCCGCTCCCCGGGCGGCAGCGCCTGCGTACTGTGGGCGCCCAGGTCGTACGCACCGGAGACGACGGTGGCCCGGCAGGAGCCGCAGGTGCCCTGGCGGCACGCGGCGGGCAGCGCGGCGCCCCACTCCGCCGCCGCTTCGAGGACGCTCTGCCCCGGCGCGCACGGGAACTCCAGCCGCTGCCCGTCGACGGTGTGCAGCGTGACCGGGACGGCCCCGTCCGCCGCCTCCCCGGCGCTCCCGGTACGGGGCTCGGTGGCCGACGTCATGACGCGGACCTCTCCAGCGCCGCCGCGACATCGATGGCCGGGTCGCCGATGGTGCGCAGCCCGAACGTGTCGACGAGCGCCGCCACCAGCCCCGGCGTGAGGTAGACGGGCAGTGACGGACCCAGGTGGATGTTGCGGAATCCGAGCGCCAGCAGGCTCAGCAGCACGGCCACCGCCTTCTGCTCGGTCCAGGACAGGGCGAGCGTCAGCGGCAGTTCGTCGAGGCCGCACTCGAACGCGCCGGCCAACGCCTGGGCGATCTTGACGGCGGAGAAGGCGTCGTTGCACTGGCCGAGGTCCAGCAGCCGGGGAATCCCGTCGATCTCGCCGAAGTCATGCCCGTTGAAACGGTACTTGGCGCAGCCGAGCGTCATCACCACCGAGTCGTCCGGCGCCCCCAGCGCGAAGTCCCGGTAGTACTCGCGGCCGACGGTGGGGCCGTCGCAGCCGCCGACGAGGAAGAAGTGCCGGATGGCACCCTGTCGTACGGCGTCGGTGACCTTGTCCGCGACGGAGAGCAGCGCGTCGCGCCCGAACCCGACCGTGATGAACCGCTCCTCCGGCTCGTCCGCGCGGAAGCCGGGCATGGCCTGCGCGGCCTTGATCAGGGCGGAGAAGTCGCGGTCCGCCAGGTGCCGCACCCCCGGCCAGCCCACGGGCCCGGTCGTGAAGATCCGTCGGCGGTACGCGGGGTACGGCTCGATGATGCAGTTCGACGTCATCAGGATCGGGCCGGGGAACTTCGTGAACTCCCGCTGCTGGTCCTGCCAGGCCCCGCCGTAGTTGCCGACCAGGTGCGGGTACGCCTTGAGGAGCGGGTAGGCATGCGCGGGCAACATCTCGCCGTGCGTGTAGACGTTGACGCCCGTGTCCTTCGTCTGCTCCAACAGCGCGGCCAGGTCCCGCAGATCGTGCCCGCTGACCAGGATCGCCTTGCCCGCCACCGGAGTTGTCCGTACGGCCGTCGGCTGCTGAGGGCCGAACGTGCCGGTGTTGGCGGCGTCGAGCATCTCCATGACCGTCAGGTTGAGCCGCCCGAGCCCGACCGCGCGCGCGAGCAACTCCTCGGTCTCCGTGGGCTGTTCGGCCAGGTAGGCCAGCGCCTCCTCGACCCCGGCGGACACGTCGTCGTTCTGCTGCCCGAGCACGTGGGCGTGGTAGGAGTACGCACAGATGCCCTTGATCGCGTACAGGTGCAGCGAGCGCAGCCCGACGACATCGGGGCCGACCGCGCCGAGCCCCGCGTCCACCCGGTACGAGGGCGCCTGCCGCAGCAGCCCGTCCAGGTCGGCGGCGGGCTCCCACCGCGCAGGGCCGGTGAGTTGCTCGGGCTGCTGACCGCGGGCACGCGCGGCGTCCTCGTAACGGGCCCGCACCCGGTCCCGTACGGCCGCGGCCTGCTGGATCAGGGCGACGAAGCGGGTGGGGTTGAAGTTGACGTTGGTCAGGGTGGTGAAGACCGCGTAGAGGATGAAGGGCGCCGCCTCTTCGTCGGGAGCGCCCAGGGCGCGGGCCCGCGTCGCGTACTGGGCGATGCCCTTCACCGCGTGGATCAGTACGTCCTGGAGGTCGGCGGTGGCGGGATCCTTGCCGCAGTTGCCCAGCGGGCCCGCGCAGCCGAGCATCTCACCGGTACGGTCGGCCTGTTCGCACTGATAGCAGAACATCCATGCTCCTTGGCAATGAGTGGTGTCCCCGTGGAGCCGACGCTAGGCCGATGCCACCGCCGTCTCCTTGACGCAGATCAAGGAGGGAGCAAGGTGTGCTGTGGCGTCGATCACCGCCATCACCTCCATCACCGCCATGCCAGCTTGTCCCGCAGGGCGGTCGTGTCATGGAGCACGATGCACCGGCCCCGCACGCTGATCAGGCTCTGGGCCGACAGTCCGTGCAGGACGCGGGAGAACGTCTCCGGGGTGAGGTTCAGCCGCGAGGCGAGGATCTGCTTCGACACGGGCAGCCGCACATGGTCCCGGCCCTCCTTGTCGGTGGTGGCGTCGTCGGTGGTGGCGTTGTGCAGCAGGAACCCGATGACCCGCTGCTCACCCGTCCGCAGCGAGTAGGACTCCACGTCCCGTACGAGTCGGCGCAGCCGCACCGCCATGTTGCCGAGCATCCGGCGGGCGAACGACGGGTCCCGGTCGAGCAGTTCGAGCATCGCCCGACTGGCGACCGCCAGCATCTCCGTACCGACCAGCGCCGTCGCGGTGACGGGATAGGTGCTGCCGTCGAAGACCACCGCTTCCCCGAAGCTCTCCCCCGCCGACACGATCTCCACGACCTTCTCCGACCCGTCGCCCGTGGACACCGAGAGCTGCATCTGCCCGCCCAGGACGAAGAAGAAGCCCCGCACGGGATCGCCCTGATGAAAGAGCACCCGCCCGCGCGCCAGCGTCACGGAGGAGCACCCGGCCGAGATCACCCCGAGCTGCTCGGAGGTGAGCCCGGCGAACAACGGCAACCGGGACAGCAGCTCCCGCGCATCCACTCCGGCCCGCGGCGACATGTACCCTCCAGCGCCCCATGCCCGGATACCCCAGGCCTTCCAGCCACACCCGCACCGACGCTACTGCGGGACCACACCCCGGCCGGAAGGGCCATTGGTCCCGGGTATGCGAACGGGCCGCCTGTTGACGTGCGTTGGGCCGGACGGCCGCTCACGGGCGTCCCGCGGACTCACGGGTGCCCTGCGGACTCACGGGCGTCCCGCGGACTCACGGGTGTCCCGCGGGCTCGTCGCGGACCGCTGCCAGCCGCTCGCGGACCGCTGCCAGCCGCGCCTGCTCCTCCTCGACGATCTGGCGGGCCATCACCGTGTCCGAGACGTCGACCGCGTCCGGCGTGGACTCGGCGACCGCGCTGCGGCGTGCGTACGCGTCGAACAGGCGGGTCTTGTTCTTCAGCATCTCCACCATCCGCTCGTCCACCCCGCGGGTGGTGAGCAGCCGGTGCACCCGGACCGAACGCACCTGCCCCATGCGATGGGCCCGCGCCACCGCCTGGTGCTCGATGGTCGGTTTGATCTGCGGCTCACAGATGATCACGACCGACGCGGCCTGCATGTTGAGCCCCACCCCCGCCGCCTCGATCTGCGCCACCAGCACCGCATGACCCGGCACGGCGGCGAACTCGTCCACCAACTGCTGACGGCGCGCGGGCGGCACGCTTCCCGAGATCGGACCGAACACCGGACCGCCACCCTTGCTCCGCGCGGCGTCCAGCGTGTCCTTCACCGCCCCGAGGACGTCCCTGAAGGCGGAGAACACCACCACCTTCAGCCCGTTCTCGGCGGCGTCCTCGACGATCTCGCGCAGCCGGTTCAGCTTGGCCGACTTCTCGGGACGGGCGTACGCGGCTCTGCGCATCGCCATGAAATTGCCGGCGCCCACGGCCTCGCGGTAAGCCTCTTCGTCCGACGGGCTGAACTCGTCCCACTCGTCCGTCTGCTGGAGCGCGGGCAGTTCGGTCAGGACGTCCTGCTGGTTGCGGCGCAGATAGACCGGGGCGACAGCCTTCCGGAAGGCCTTGGAACCGGCCACTCCGTCACGGTCACCGATGGCCTCCGCCAGATGCGGCTGGAGAATCTGCACGAGGCTGCGGAACTCGGCGACTCGGTTCTCCATGGGAGTGCCCGTCATGAAGAGAACGCGTTCGCATCGCCCGGACCATTCCGTCACGGCCCGGGAGCGACGCGTCTTCGGGTTCTTCACGTAGTGCGCCTCGTCCACGACCAGCATCCCCAGCTCGCCGCCTCCGGGCACCGGGAAGCCGCGCAGGGCGTCGAAGGTGGTCACCCCTACGCCGCCCCTGCCCTTCCAGTCCGCGAACGCTTCCTGTCTGTCGGGGCCGTGAAGAGGCATCACGCGCAGCTTGCTGCGGGCCTCGATCTCGCGTGTCCAGTTGATCAGGACGCTGGCCGGGCAGACGACCATGAAGTGGCTCTGCCCCTCGGCGGCGAGATGGGCCAGGGCGGCGATGGCCTGGATGGTCTTTCCGAGCCCCATCTCGTCGCCGAGCATCGCCTTGCGTTGCGCCAGGACGAAGCGCGCCCCGAAGGCTTGATAACCGCGTAGCGACACCCGCCGGTGCGTGTCGTCGAGCTTCTGGTCACGGACCCGCTCGGCGACGTCGTCGGGCAGGAACCCCTCGACGGCGGCCGTGTCCGGTCTGCGGCCGGAGATCTCCGCGAGCAGGCTGTAGTAGTCGGCGGAACGCAGCTCGAAATCGACCCAGGCCGCGGCCTCGGTCGAGGTACCGCGCAGCAGGTCCACCGAGGCCTGCGCGAGCAGCTCCGGCACACCGCCCCGCGCCGCTTCCTCGGTCAGCCCGCGGAGCTCCGCGACAGCCTCCAGCGCCCGAGTTCGTCTGGCCTTCCCCGCCAGCAGCATCCGCAGCCGCCCGGCGGCCGGCTTGGCTTCGGCGAGCAGCGGACCGAGCCGCGCCGAGAGGGCCGCGGCCGTGTCGACGGCTCGCCGCGCGTCGAGGCCCGCTTCCACCAGCACCTGCAGGGCCATGACGAGTGAGGTGGTGCGCGGCTCCGGCCGATCCACGTCGATGTGGACGGCGACGGCCTCCCGAACGGCATCGGCTATCTGACGTGCCGCCGCGATGACCTGATCGGCGGTCCGCTCCCCCACCCCGGGAATCTGCCGCAACCGGTAGGGACCGGCATCGAGCACCTGCCGAACCGACCGCAGCCCGCTCCGCTCGACTTCCCCGAGCCTCAGCCGCCCCTCGGTGACCTCCTTCAACCGGGTCACCGGGATGGCGTCCAGCGCCTGTTCCACCGCCGTGTCGCAGATCGGCTTCAGCGCCGCCCGAACCGCCTCGACCGCCCGCCCGTGGTCGTCGGCCACCGCCTGCGCCGCCGCGTACAGCCGCCCTCCCGCGGCAACCGCCTCCCGCTCACCGCGCCCCATCCCGCCCCGGCCCCTCTCGCCACGTCAAGCTGTATCAAGTTCTGTGGACCGCCGCGGACAGTACAACGGCCTGACCCGCTTGCTCGCAGGTCAGGCCGATTGCCCACGTCCGATCAGACGTTGAAGCGGAATGTCTACTGCAGATCTCCCGCCTGCGAAGATATCGCTTCCCCAGGAGTCATCCCAGCACGATCCCAGCACGGGTTCCATCTCGGCTGCTCCAGCGCGTCGAGGCGCGGATCGGAGCCGATGGAGTGTCGACTCGGACCTCAACAGCCAGAGCCCGACAGCTGCGCCGCCCTCGCCGAAAAGGCCAAGGTCTGACCATTCCCAAGGGTTACGCTGAATCTCTTGGTTCACGGGACGACGAAGGGGCGGAACCTCCGTGCGCGCGCTGCATGTTCACCACGTCAAGGATTCACTCAGTCAGGACTTCAACGGCCTGATCGACTTGAGCGACCTGGCGGGCAGTCAACGCGCCCAATCCGACACGATCTTCCTCACCAGGGCATTGGCAGCTCGCGCCGTACAGCGCTTCACAGGCTGCGCCCTCGACGAGGCCGCGGCCGCCGTGACCGACGGGTTCCATGACAACGGGATCGACGCTCTGGCCATCGACGAGGAAAACCGTCGGATCGTCATCGTCCAGTCGAAACTGGACAGTTCGGGAAATTCTGGGCTCTCACAAGCCGACGCCCTAAAGATCCGGAACGGCTGCAGTGACCTGTTCAACATGAAGTTCGACCGCTTCTCACCCGCACTCCAAGCGCGCCGCACAGAAATCGCTGCAGCTTTGAGTGATGCTGCGGTCACCTTCATCGTGGTTGTCGCCACTACGGGCCGAAGCGCTCTGCCAGCGGAGGCCCAGTACGTATTCGACGACTTCCTGACGGAAGCCAACGAAAATGATCCAGTGGTCACTCTAGAAGTACTTGGCCTACGAGAATTCCATTCCATGGTCGTCGAAGGAACAGCAGGACCACGGATCGAGCTGGCCGTGCCCATCGAACAGTGGGGAAAGGTCGACCTTCCTTATCAGGCGTACTACGGACTTGTTCAAGCAACAGAAATCGCCTCATGGTTCGAACAGCACGGCGATCGACTTTTCTCACAGAATCTACGCAAGTCACTCGGTAATACCGAGGTAAACGAAGGTTTGACCCACACACTGCTCACCCAGGGTGAGAACTTCTGGTATTTCAACAATGGAATCACCGCGCTCTGCGAATCCGTCAAGAAGACGCCTCGCGGTGGCTCTACCCACGCGTATGGGGACTTCACGATCGAGGGCGTGAGCGTGGTCAACGGGGCACAGACCGTGGCGAGCATCCACAGGGCGGCAAAGAAGGACAAGAAGCCTCTCGAAGAGGCCCGCGTGTGGGTTCGATTCATCTCACTCGAGGGATGTCCACCCGATTTCGCCACGAATGTGACCCGGGCAACAAACACGCAGAACAGTGTCGAGAGCCGCGACTTCGTCGCACTTGATCAACAGCAGGAACGCATTCGCCGGGACATGCTTCTATCACTACACAAGCAGTACTCCGTCAAACGCGGAGAAAGCGTACCCACAGCAAGTGACGGATGCACAGTCGAAGATGCAATCGTTGCGCTCGCCTGCGCCCACAACAATCCGTACTACACGGTTCTGGCAAAGAGCGCGGTTGGCCGGCTGTCCGAAAACACCGAACGAGCACCGTACACAAATCTCTTCAACAACGGGACCAGCGCGCATCGGGTGTGGCGTTGTGTTCAGGTGATGCGTGCGGTCGAAACAGACTTGGCCGATCGTCGGAAGAAGCTCGTCGATAGGGAGTTCGCCGTGGCCGCACACGGGAACCGGATCGTGCTGCAGCTGGTGTTCAACCAACTCAGAATGGACAAAATCAACGATGCGAACTACGACTGGGATAAGGAGATCAAGCAGATTCACAAGGTAACCGGCATCGCTCTCGACCACCTGACCGAGGCCATCGAGAGCACCTACTCGAACAACTATCTCGCGCCGCTCTTCAAGAACACCACGAAGTGCCGCGACCTGGTCACCCAGGTCGAGGCCAAGTTGGGTTCCGGCTGATCGGTGGCGCCCGGCAGATTGGCTCTTACTGGACGTTTCAGAATGAGGTTCGGAGGCAGGCGGAGGCATATGAGGCTGCAGGCCAGTTCGAGCAGGCCCTGATGGAGATCGGCGCGTCGTTCGTAGCGGATGCGGAGTCGTTTGAACTGAAGCAGCCAGGCGAAGGCGCGCTCGACCGCCCGACGCACCTTGCCCAGACCGGAGCCGGTAGGCGACACCGCGTCGGGCGATCAGGGGCTTGATGCCGCGTTTCCACAGCAGGCGGCGGTACTTGTCGAAGTCGTACCCCCGGTCGGCGTACAGCCGACGGGGCTTGCGCCGAGGGCGTCCCCGCAGGCCTCGGATCGGCGGGACCGCGTCCAGCAGGGGCAGGGGCTGAGTGACATCGTGCCGGTTGCCGCCGGTGAGTGTGACGGCGAACAGGGTTCCGTGCCGGTCGACGATCAGGTGGTGCTTTGAGGTTCCCCCGCTGTGCGGGAGGTGCTGACTAACGAGCTCGTGCACGGTAGGCAGTGGGGCGTCGAGGATGGCGGCGGGGCTCGGGTTCACACCTGCCGTGCCGACGTCAGGTCCGCGGTCTGCTGGTGGGACAGCAGGCCGGCGACGGCTTGGACGATGTCGCTCATGTGCTCGCGGCGGCCGAGGTGGCGGACCAGTGCCCGCCAGTTCTTCAGGTGGGCGATGCCGTGCTCGACACGAATGCGTCGTGAGGAGTGCGCTTTGCGCTGCCGCTCGTGCGTTTCTTCGTACCAGTCCGGGGCGTTCTTCTTGACGAGCGCGATCGCGTCCCGCTTGAACTCCTCGGTGTACCGCTTCGAGTACTTGTTTCCCACCTGGTGCTACTTCCTCTGGAACCTCAGGTCCCAGTCTCCAGGTGTCCACGATCAAGGGGAAGCTTCAGTGGTGGCAGTGCCCCCTCCGGTGGGATCACGGTGGTGCGGTCACCACCGTAGATCTTCCTGGTGATGCCGAGGACGTTGCCGCCGTCGCCGTTTCCGGCGATGTCCCGGGTTTCCGTCTCCCGGCCGAGCCCGTCGTAGGTGTGCCGGATCTGGGTCTCCACGGAGAGTGCGTCGGCCGGTGCGAACAGAGCGCGGTTGGGCGCTGACTCGTCGTTGTAGTACGGCGCGAACGTCTTCGTCGTCAGGCCGCGCTCGTTGTAGAAGACGTCCGAGAGGACACGGCCGCCGTTCGGGCCCGGTTCCTGCGTCTGCCGTTCGCGCAGGCGCAACGACCGGTGGCCGTCTGGGACGGCAGCGCGCCCACCGGCAAGGGCGGCGGCACCGCCGACACGGTGGCCGAGGCGCGGGCGGCGGGGCTCGCAGTCGACGTGGTGTGGCCTTCAGGAACGCGAAGGACCGGCACCCTCCGCTGAGGGCCGCGCACTCCTCTCGGGGATGTGCACGACCAGGGCGCAACCCGGTGATCGATTCCGGCCATGTCGATTCGAACTGCTCAACTGGCGGAGAAGAGAGTCAAGTTAGCGGCGACTTGACCCACGAACCTCTACGATTGACCCCACATCATGGCCGTACAGGGCGGCCGTGATGCGTCAATGAAGGCCGCGTCGGGGACGTGTATGCCTCAAGGTCACCCCCGGTGCGTAGCATTTGTGAACGTTGGATGGGGGTGTGATGCCGGATTCCGACACGCCCGGCGAGGGACTGTTCGCGCTGCCGATGGTCGTCCCGCGATCGACCGGATACAGCCGCCTCCGCGTGCCCCCGGAGGCGACCGCGCAGGAGATCCGCGCGGCGGCCGGCCGGTACGACGCCCGGTTGCAGGCGCGCGGCGCGAGCGAGGACGAGATCGTCGCCGCGCACGCCGTCAATCTGGAGAACGCCGAGACCCGCGCCGAACACGACGCGCGCTTCCCGCCGCTGCCGCTGCTGCGCCTGGAGCCGACCTGGGAGCCCGTCCTCGACGAGCGGGACGCCGGACTGACCGTGCTGCGCAAGGAGATCGAGGACTTCCTGACCGCGGCCGGCGAGAGCGTGCACCACCCGATGGACACCACCCGCACCGACTTCACGGGCGACTTCACCCGCATTCCCCTGCTCGACGGCTTCGCCGACGAATGACCCCGGAGGATCCCCTTGGAAGCTGAGCTGCACCGGGTCGTCGGCATCGACCTCGGCACCACGTACTCCGCCGTCGCCGCCTACGACCCCGATGAATTCACGCCCGTGATCCTCGCCGACCCGGAGCTGGAGGGCACCGCCGCAGTCGCCACCCCCTCGGTCGTCCGTATCGACCCGGCCACCGGCGTCCTGGTCGTCGGGCACGAGGCGAAGAACGCGATCAGCGGGGCGGCCGGCGCCGGTGACGCGCTGGTGGAGATCAAGCGCGAGATGGGCGCGGTGTTCACGCCGGAGCTCCTCCAGCACTTCGGCGCCGCCGGTGTCTACGCCGTGGGCGACCCGGTGCGTGCCCGGCTCGGCGACGAGTGGCTGCGCCCGCAGGAGATCAGCGCGCTGGTGCTGATGCGGATGAAGCGGATCGCCGAGCAGAACCTGGGCGGCGACATCCACGACGCGGTGGTCACCGTACCCGCCTACTTCACGGAGCGGCAGAAGAAGGCCACCGAGCAGGCCGCACTGCTCGCCGGCCTCTACCCTCGCCAGCTGATCCCCGAGCCGACCGCCGCGGCCATCGCCTACGGAGTCGACCGGGCCGAGTCCGAGAAGCAGGTCTACCTGGTCTTCGACCTCGGCGGTGGCACCTTCGACGTGTCGATCATCGAGACCCGGGACACCGAGATCGAGGTCATCGCGACCGCCGGTGACCAGCGGCTGGGCGGCGGTGACTTCGACGACGCGGTCGCCGCGTGGATCGTGGAGCAGCTCGGCGAGTCCCTCGCCAAGGACACCGACCGGCTCCGGATCAAGGCGGCGGCGGAGGCCGCGAAGCGCCAGCTGTCGCTGCGGTCCACCACCACCATCGACCTCGGCGGCGCTACGGCTCCGCTGGAGCTGGACCGGGCCGGCTTCGAGCGACTGATCCAGCCCATCCTCGACCGCTCCCTGCAGCAGGTCGACGAGGCCCTGAACTTCGCTCGCACCGCCAAGGGCGTGCAGCGCGAGGACGTCAACGCCGTGCTGCTGATGGGCGGTTCGACCCGGATCCCGAGGGTCAAGCAGATCCTGCTCGACTACTTCGACCAGGACGAGGGCTTCGTACGGGGCGACGCCAACCCCGACACGCTGGTCGCCCGGGGCGCGGCGATCATCGCCAACCGATTCGAGCCGACCGACACGTTCGACCTCGCCAGCCGGCCCAACGCGGAGCGGTCCGTGGACGAGCAGGACTACACCGTCACCCTGATCACCGAGCACACCCTCGGCGTCGGCGTCCAGCAGGCCCGGTTCAGCCCGCTGATCCCGCGCGGCACGAAGATCCCGGCTCGCCAGACGAAGACCTACATCAACCCTGAGCAGGCCCACCACATCGAGGCCCCGATCTACCAGGGCGAGGGCGAGTACGTCTACGACAACACCCTCATCGGCACCATTCACCTCGCCGACATCGAGCCCCGGCCCGAGGGCTACCACCAGTTCGAGGTCGAGTTCTCGCTCGACGTGAACGGGCTGCTGGGCGTGCAGGTCACCCACACCAACACCGGACGCGAGTACCAGGCGACCTTCGACCAGAAAACGACGATCGGCAAGTCCAACGAACTGGCCGAGCGGCGAGCGGCGTTGGTGAAGCTGTACGGGACGGTGCGGCCGGTGGGAGCGGTGGCCCCCGAGACCGGGGATGCCCCGACGCCGGCGCCCGCCGCCGCGCCGGAGTTCATCGTGCCGCCGCCCGTGACCGCCACGGTCCCGAATCCCGCTCCCGCGCCGGAGGCGACCGCCTCCTTCCCGGACGTCAACCCCTCCGTCGTACCGGCCGAGTACCGCCGCATGGTCAAGAAGGCCCTACGCGCCGCACAGGAGGGGTCGGCTCCGGCACCCCTCATCACCGCCCTCGGGGCCTTCCTCGACGGCGTGCGCGGCGGCGCCGACGAGGACACCCTGGACGATCTCGCCGACCGGCTCGAGGACGCGTATGACGGCAGCCGTCGATGACCCGCGGCAGGTCGTCGAGGGGGAGCTCGGCGCCAAGTACGCCGGCGCGGGCTGGTGGGGGTCGCTCTACCGGGCCCCGCAGCGGCGCCGGTGGTACCGGCTGATCCCGGTCGAGGAGGTCAGTGGCGAGCAGCGGGCCGAGCTGCTGGCCTGGCAGACCCGCCCGCGCCGCCCCGACCTGGTGCCGGTGGTGCGCGAAGAACGCGGTGAGCAGCGGCAGTTCGGCGACCGGTGGTTCCAGATCGTCAGTTACGAGACCGACGCGGACCGCAGCCTCGGCGACGCCCTCGACGACCCGGAACCGGCCTACCGGCTGGCCTGCGTGGCCGCCACGCTGCGGGCTTTCCCGGGCTGGCGGGACGGCATCGGCCCCGGCCTGATCGCGCTGCCCGCCGACGTCGTCCTGGCCGGGCACCGGCCGCTGCTGCTGCCGCTGCCCGCCTGGGGCCCGCCGTCGCTGGGCGAGCTGTTCGCCGCGCCGGAGCGGCTGGCGCATCTGGCACCGGAGGCCGCCCGCGGCCTGCCCCCCGGCGGCCGGGACCCCGGGTTGTACGCGCTCGCCGTCGCGGCCCTGCGCTGCTTCGAGTCACTGCCGGACGGCGATCCGGAGCGGCTCATACAACGGGCGGCCTGCGCCAGGGTGTTCGACGGGCAGCGCGGCCACGGCCGACTGCCGGTGTGGATGCGCCGAGTAGGGCAGGTGCGCGCGGCACAGGACGAGCTGACCGGGTTCACCGGGTTACGCGCCGCCGGGACGGGCGGGGCCGAACCCGGGCGACCGGCCGACCTGCGCGGCACGGGGCGGGAGGGGTCGGGGGGACTCGCCAGGCCTCGTGGTGCCGGGGCCGGCGGTGCGGAGCCGGGGTGGCTGGCGGACGTGCTCGACGCGGCTCGGCACTCCATGGACCCGGTGACGACCGTGCGTACGCTGCGGGAGGCGGGCGAGCCGCACCGGGCGCTCGGGCTGGCGCACGCGGCGCTGGTCGACCGGCCGGACTACGACCTGCTGCTGCTCGCGGCCGCCATCGCCCGCCAGGATCTGCGGAAACCGCTGGAGGCGCTGTCGCTGCTGGAGCGCGCGGCGCTCGCGGACCCGGAGCGCGTGGAGGCGTACGAGGAGCAGCTGTCGGTCGTCGGCGGGCTGTCCTCGGCGGGCCGGGTCCGGCTCTCCGGAGCCACCGACGACTCCATCGACTCCTTCGCCGGGCGGCTCAGGGCGACGGCCACCGCGGCCTTCGACCGGCTGCCGCCCGGCCGGCGCCTGGACCACGCCCACGAGATGGCGTCCTGCCTCATCGGCCTGGGCGAGCTGACCGCGGCCAACGCCTTCGTGCACGAGTGGCTGCACGACGGCCGGACGCTGATGTGGTGGCGGTTCGACCTCATGATCGACTACGCCGAGACCTTCCTGGGCCTCGGCCGTCTCGACGCGGCCGGCCAGATCTCGGAACAGGTCAGGGCGGGCCTGAAGAAGGTCAGGGAGAACGGGCAGATGGCCCGGGACAAGATCCACCGGCATGGCGTGCGGCTCGCGGACTTCGACCTCACGCTGCTGGCGGCCAGGGACGGGGAGACGCGCTCATGACCACGATCCTGCTGCTGGTGCTCCTGCCGCTGTTCTTCCTGTCGACCGTGGCCAGCGGGCTGTACTTCCTGGTTGTCCTGCCCAACCGCTGGCGACTGCCGTACGAGGAGTCCCTCGCTCTCCTGGACAGCGACGACCGCGACGAGCTGGAACGGGCCGACCGGCTGCTCGGCCAGGCGGTCAACGCCGGGCCGCGAGGCAAGGGGCTGTCCCGGATCCGGTTCGCACAGGCCTACGTGCGGGCGATGCTCGGCACCTACGAGCCGGCCAGGTACGCCGCCGCCGCGACCGTCCTCGACGAACTGGTCGCCGCTGACGGGCACTCGGCGCACACCGCGTACCTGGAGCTGTGGGTCCAGTCCAGGCTGGAGAACCACGACCGCGTCACCGACCTGTACGCCGAGCGGCGGGAGCTGCTGGACACGCGTCCGGACAGCCGCCGTATCGCCGCCCTGTCGCATCTCCAACTGGCCGTCGGACACTGGCGGCGGCGGGAGACCGACGGGGCGCTGCACCACTTCGACCGGGTCCGGGAGCTGGGAGAGCTCACCGAGCGCATCCCGCCCCAGGTGAACGACCTGCATCTGGTCAAGGGCGTCCAGGCGGTGTTCGACGGACGGACCGACGACGCGCGGAACGCCTTCACCGACGCGCGCAGGCGCAGCGTCGAGCACGGAGCGCCCACCGCACAGGCCGAGGTGGGGCTGCTGGTCTGCGACTGGACGGAAGGAGACCCCCGGAAGCTGGGCGAGTGGCTGGGGCGGCTCGCCCAGGAGGTCGAACGCGAACTGGCCGAACTGCCCACGGCCTCCGACACGGAATCCGACGAGGACGCGGACGCCGACGTCGGCGCGGACGCCGGGGAACGCCGGCGCACCGCAGAGCTGCTCCGCACCGGCATCGCCGTGCTGAGGCTGATCGCCCTCGTGCGGGAGTGGTTGCGGCGGCCGGCGCTGAGCGGGGCCCCCTCGGCGGCCGACTTCGCGGAGTTCGACGGGCGGGTGGACGCCGTACGGGCGGCCGACCCCGAGCTGGGCGACGCGGCGCTGGTCGGCGGCTTGGTGCACTACTACTTCGCGCTGAGCCAACCGGAGCGGGAACGGGCCCTCGCCGAGCTGCACGGCGGGACCGAGCTGGCCAAGGGCATCATGCTGCCCGAGGTGCTGGACCTGATGGAGCGTGAGCGCGCCCTTGGCGGCGAGGGGGACGCCATCTCCCGCTACCTCGCCCTGCTCACGGAGTTCCTGGACGACCCCGACCGCTCCCCGGAGGACCGGGCTCAGTTCCGCAGGCTCAAAGCGAAGTTCACCCGCTTCCAGGACGCCGAGGGCATCGAGGACGGGGCCGTGCCGACGCAGCGGTCCGCGCCGGACGACCACAGGCGCCGTTCGCAGGAGCTGCGCCGCCGGATCGAGGGGATCGTCTATCCACGGGTCCGCGACCTGCCCGACGACGCCCCCGCCAAGGTCGCGCTGCGCGAGCTGCTCGCCGACCTCGACCGCGCCTGCGATGTGTACGGAGAGGGCGCCGAGGTGCTGCACGGCGCCGAACAGAAGCTCATCACCAGCACCGGAGCGATCCTGCTGCCCGAGGAGACCGAATGACCAGGAACCTGCCCGTACCCCGGGCCGGGTCGGCTCCCGGACGGCTGGGGGCGCTTGCGGGACTGCTGCCCGGACGGCGTCGTACGGCCGACCATGGGGCGTTGCTGGACCGGCTGCCGCCAGTGGAGCACCGGCCCGCGGCGGACGAGGACCAGCTCTTCGAACAGGCTTCGCTCGCACCAGTGTTGCTGCTGATGGTGAAGGTCGACCAGGAGTCCGAGTACCTGCTCTGCCGCGAACTGGCCGAGCACGCGCTCGGCACGGTGCCCGAACCGGGCGAGTCACCCGAGTGAGGAGAGGGCGCCCATGAGCGGCACCGGCCGTGACCACACCTTCCAGGAGATCCGCGTACAGTCCCTGCACGCCCCGGCCTTCGAGTTCCAGGAGCTGACCGAGACCCGGGGGCACGGGGACTTCGCCGAACACGACCGCCGCCTGGAGGAGATCGCCCGCGAGACAGCCGCCCGAGCGGCCTCGGAGACGGCACTGGTCCTCGTACCGCCCGTCGCCGGTCTCACCGAGATGACGCTGGTCTTCGACGGCGACGAGGACCTGCTGGAGGACGCCCGCGCCAACGCGGCCGACGGCGCCTACGAACTCGCCCTTGAGCTCCTCGCCGAATACCTCCAGGCGCACCCCGGGCACCAGGAGGGGCGGTATCTGCGCGCGTACTGCCTCTACCGGCACGACGGGAAGAGGGCATCGAGCGAGCAGTGGGAGGCCCTGCGGATCCTGCGCCCGCTGCGTGACGAGGACGTGCCGGACGACTTGCGCGAACGGATCGGCGAGCTGCGCCGCGAACTGCGCCGCATGCTCACAGCGCCGGAGATTGCCGCGTACACCGAGAAGGTGCGGTCCGACCCGCCGGGCGCGCAGTCCCGGTTGCAGGCCTTCCTGGAGCTGGCCCCGGAGGAGGGCATGGTCTCCTACCTCCTCGCCCTCGCCCAGGCGCAGACCGGCAGCCTGGAGCTCGCCCTGGACACCGCCGAGCGGGGCGCCGCCGAGGCGGACGTCGACCGGGACCAGCTCGTCGCCCTGGCGCGCAGGCTGCGGCTCGCGCTGCTGGGCACCCATGCCGCGCCGGCCGTGTCCGCCTTCAAGACCCGCGACATCCAGCGGGCCAAGCGCGAGCTGTCCCGCATGGACCCACGCTGGCGGCGCAGCACGGTGCTGGCCGACTTCGACGCGTATCTCTCCCTGCTGCTCAGCCACCCTGGCCCGCCGGGTCAGGCACCGGCACCGCGCCTGACCGCCGAGCGGGCCGAGGACCTCTACTCGCTGATCGCCGAGGACGACGGCCGGCACGCCTCGATGCTGCTGCGGACGGGCCGCGCCGACCAGGCCGAGCGGCTGCTGGCCCACTTGCTGACCCTGCTCCCCCGCTTCGCCTGGCTCAACTTCCTCTACGCCGCCTGCCTCTACCGGCTGCGCCGCGACCCCGACCGGGCTGCCGCCTGCGCCGAGATCGCCCGCACGGACCGGACGCTCGTCCAGGCCGGCGAGCTGCTCCGGGCGATCCGGAGCTGGCAGGAGGCCACCGTCATCAACCCGGCGGTGGAGGAGTACCTCGCCGCCATGGAGTCGGTCCGCGGCGGTGTGTCCGTCGACCGCCTCGCGGCGCTGCGGAAGCACCTGACCGCGCTGGAGCGGCGGCTTCCCGCCCTGAAAGGCGCGGCCCGCACCGAGGAGGGCGCCCAGGTCGTACGGGAGTTCGCGCAGGCCATCGTCGACCGGCTGCGGGAGATCGACGACGCCATGGTGGTGGCCAGCCTGTACGAGAAGTACGACCGTGTCATGTCCTCGGTCCAGGGCGGGATCAAAGGCACCGCGGAGGCGGACCGCCTCGACGGTTCCCTCGCCGCCCTGGCGGCGGAGATCAAGACGGTCCGCAAGAACGCCAAGGAGGGCGCCCGCGGCCAGCTCGACGAGCTGACGTCCCTGGTGACCCAGCGGCGCGGCGAGCTGGAAGGTGTGAAGGGGGCCATCCAGGTCTCCGACCTCGTGGGCCGCTTCAACGACATCGCCCAGCAAGGGCGTTACGCCAATCCGTACACCACGCGCGAACAGCTGCGCCGGATCCTCCAGGAGGCGCAGCAGCTGAACCGCCGCGCCAGGGGCCGACTGGACTCCCGTAGCCGGGAGCTCCTCGACCAGCTGATCGGCACCATCTCCGGGACCCTGCGATGACGACACAGACGCCCACCGAGCAGTGGGACGTGTTCATCAGTTACGCCCGCGAGGACTACATCCAGGCCAAGGACCTGCAGGACGCGCTCGGCGAGTACGTGACGGCCTGCGGGACGGCGCCGAGGATCTACCTGGACGTGTCCCGCAAGGACGGCACGCCCCTGGGCGCGGACTGGCAGAGCTTCCTGGCGGATGCGCTCCCGCGCAGCCGCCATGTGGTGGCCCTCTATTCGCAGACCTACTTCGACAAGCCCGTTTGCCAGTGGGAGCTGCACGAGGCGTACAACCTCAACCCCCATGAGGGCGGGCGGCTCATCCCGCTGCTCATCGATCCCGCGGCCGTCCCGAAGGTGCCGTACATCGTGCACCGGATCAACTGGATCTCGACGACACGGCCGCGCTGGATCGACGAGGTCGCCTCGGCCCTTGGCCTGCGCCCCGCCGAGTCGCGCACCGAGCTGCGGTTCGGCACGCCCCTCACCGACGCGGTCGCGGGCCACACGCTGCCGCCGGTGACGGTCACCGGCTCGGTGCCGGGCGGCGCGACCCCGTGGCCGGCCGGCGGCACGGTCACCGTCTCGGCCGAGCCGGAGGAGGCTGGTCTGACCGGCACGCTCACCGCCCAGGTCACCCGGGACCGGGCGGTCTTCACGGACCTCGCCTTCCGGTCCGCCGCCTGCGGGGTACGGCTCGTCGCGACCGCCCCCGGCTGCGAACCGGCCACCAGCGTGCCCTTCGAGGTGCGGACACGCGAGGAGCAGCCGTCGCTGCGGGGGGCCGACGACCGCCCCGCCCTGCCCGCGCGCGGACACCCGGTGTTCTTCCCCGACGGCCTAGGGCTGCTCATACACAACGGGCGAACGCTGTCGGTCCGTTCGGAGGCGTACGAGGTCGTCGGCGGCGCGGAGTTGCGGGAGCGTCCGCGGCTGTGGGCATACGGCGAGCGCTGTGTGGCCGTCGCCGACTGGTCGGGGCGGGTGGTGCTCGCGGCCCCGGACGGACGGATACGGGTGGTGGACCTCCTGGCCCGGCAGGGCGCCCGCTTCAACGTGCCGGGCGCGCTGGCCTTCGGCCCGCACGACGTGCTGTACGCAGGCACCTGGGGCGGCAGCGTGTGGCGGCTGTCCCTCGACGCCGAGGAGCCGGAGCGGGTGCTTGAACACCGGGGCGGGGTCCAGGTGTTGGCCGACAGCGGCGACGGGCTGCTGGTGGGCGGCCTGGACGGCGGGCTCACCGTGTACCGGGACGACCGAGTTGCCGCCGAGCACACCCTGGAGCCGCTGCTGCTCGCCATGGCGCGGGTGCGGGAGTTCGCTTTGGTAGTCGGCGAGCGGTGCATCCACCGACTGGACCTCGTCGGCGGCCAGCTCCTCCAGGTCGACCAGCCGGTCGGCGCGGTCACCGGGACGCTCCCCGGCGGCGGACTCACCGCGGTCGTCGACGCCGAAGGCCAAGGCGTCTGCTTCGATGCCGAGTTGGCGGTGCGGGTCGGCTTGCGCGGGGTGCCGGGCGCGCGGCCGGTGGCATCCGGGCTCGGCGGGCGGCTGCTGGTGCTGGAGAACCCGGACGGCTCGCATGCCCTCGTGCGGGACGGCCGTACCACCTACGTGTCGGAGCACCCGATGGCCGTCTCCGCGGACGGCACCCGAGTGGCGGTGTCGGACGGGGAGCGGCTGCTGATCCTGCCGCCCGGGGAACTCGGCGGGACGGCGCCGGCGGAGGGCGGAAGGGGATGAGGACGGGCAGGGCGCTGGAGAACCGGCCTGATGTGCTGTGGCGGATGGTCGACGGACTGTGGTCCGACCTGGAGGCCGGGCTGCCGCTCACCCAGGGGCAGTTGGACGCGGTCATCGAGGGCTTCTTCCGGATCGGCGTGCACCCGGCCACCGAGCCGGCGACCGCGCTGAAGCTGCTGGTCCGCGCCCACCGCCTCGACAACGCCAGCCCCAAACACCCCTACCACGTGGGGCTGTTGTACCTCCGTCACGGGCGCCCCGAGGCGGCGGTCCGCTGGCTGACGGCCGCGGCCTCGCTGGCCCCCGCCAACCATCGGATCTGGGCCCATCTGAGCCTTGCGCACCGACAGTTGGGCGAGGATCCGGCGAGCCCCTCCCGGGACCACCGCGCGCGGGCGGAGTCGATCGCGGGCACGATCCGCGAGGGCCGCGACGACTTCGACCCCGAGGAGTCCGTACCCGTGCTGCCGCTGCTGCGGCCCGGCGAGTGCCGCTGGTCGGGCATCCTGGACATGGAGGCCGACAACCGGCTGCGTGACCGGACCACCACCCGCACCAGGAACGCACTCGCCGAGGAACTGAAGAGCATCGCCGCGCTGTCGGAGCGCCGCGGGGGCGGAACGGCCGCGTTCACCGTGCTCGCCGTGCAGTGGATGGTGTACGGCTACCCGGCCGCGACGGTACGCCGGCTGGCGAAGCGGCTGCCACCGGACGAAGGCCCCGCGGCCCGGCTGCTCGGCCTGGTCTGCGACCTGTTCGAGACCGACCGCGCCGAACTCCCCGCACGGCTCGCCGCGTGTCTGGCCGAGGGCCTGCTGCCCGAACTGCTCACCGCGCTGATCCACCGGCAGCGGCTGCTGTGGCGCCCGTTGCACTTCCCGGACCTGGGCGCGCACGCGGCGGCGCGGGAGTTCCGGAACGGCGATCCCGCGCGGCACGTGACGGCCCTGAAGGCGGCGGCGAAGGAACTCGGCGTTGGGCCGCCGGAGGCGATGGCCGACGTACCGCAGTCGGCGGGGGACGGGGAGAAGGTAGCGGCGACACCCGACGATCGGCTCGGGCAGTGCGAGCAGGCGGCGGGTCGGCTGCAGGAGCTGATCCAGGAGGCCAAGGCACAGGCGCAGGCGCTGGCCAAGGGGAAGGTGGCGAACGCAGCCGACTTCGGGCGGATGTCGGGGGACAAGGAGCTTCTGGCGCGGCTGGTGGAGGGCTTGGAAGAGGTACGGATGGCCTGGCTGTCCACGTTGAAGCAGCTCACGGCCGCCGATCCGGCCGGGCTGGTCATGCCGTTCGAGGAGTTCCAGAAGCGGGCCGAAGCCTGCGAGGCCGAGTTGCAAAAGCCGGCGACGACACTGCGGAACATCCTGAAGCGGGCCAACGGTAGGATCGGCGCACGGAAAGGGGAGTTCGGGCACGCCCCACCCGAACCGTCCGGTCAGGCGCTGGCCCTTGAGGAGCGCGTGTCCGAACTCCGGAACCAAGGGGCCGCGGGGGCGGCGGGGGCAGCGGCGTCGACGGGGGCGGAGCCGACCGCGAAGGCGGCTGCACTCACCGGGACGGCGCCGCCCACAGGGACGGGATCGACCGACAGGCCCCGCTCCCCCGAGTCCACTGCCTCCACCCGGCCCGATCCGCCTGTAGCCGCCGCCTCGACCGCCCCTCCCGAGCCGCCCCTCGACGCCACCCCCCGCGAGCGTGTCGCTCACGCCCTCGCCATTGCCGAGCACCGTCTGGACGCCAACTTCGCCGAGGCCTGGCGGACGTTGGACGCTTATCCGCCCGGGCTGCGGCACCGGGACGCGGTCACGCTGCTGCGGGCGTACATCGGTGGGCACCAGGCCGAGGCCGACCAGCGGATGAGGCGCACGACGGCCGCCCGGCGCCGGTGGAATGCCATGCTCGCCGACGATCCGCTGGACACCGCCGTGCTGCGCAACCTCGCGGTGGCACACACCACTTCGGGCGACCTGGGCCCGGCCGCGCAGGCCTGGCGCCGCTATCTGGAGGCCCTGTACCTGCGCGACCTGCTGCACGGCGACATCCGCCGCGGCGCCGCCGAACGCGCCGAGGTGCACCGCGTGCTGGCCGGTTCCTTCGGTACGGCCCCGCTGTGCGCGGCGCCGGCGGCGGACCGCGAACTCGACGGCGACCTGCGGCAGGTACCGCTGGTACTGGCCAGCCGCAGCAAGGTCACCCTCGCCACCATCCACCTGCGTCTGGAGGAGCTCAACCACACCTTCGCCCACCGCAGCCCCACGCTGCTGCTCGGCGTCGGCCGCTCGGTGGGCGAGACGGAACTGGCCGCCGCCCGGGACCGCCGCACGGCCGCCGTCGACACGGCCGTACTGGCGCTTCCGGCCAGGGTCCGGGAGCCGTACGCGAAGCTATGCCGTCAGTTGGTCGACGAGGCCTTCCGGGAAGCATCGGAGACGGGCCAGCGCACCCGCAGGCCGGGGGACGAGGCCGAGGAGCAGGCGCACATGGAGTGGGTGCGCGGACGGATCCTGTGGAAGCTGCGAGTCACCAGCGCGATCACCGGCACGCAGGCCGAGTGGCCGCTCACCGAGTACTCGGGCGATGTCATCGGCAACCTGGGCCTGATCGACGCGCTGCTGCTGGACCCGGCGGACGAGACCGTGCTGCGCGCAGCCCAACTGCTGGGCGTGCAGGGCGATCCCGCGGAGTTCGTGGCCCGGCACAACCGACTCTCCGAGCTGGCGGGCGCGTTCGCGCTGCGGCGGATCTTCGACGCGGCCGAGGAGACCAGGTCAGGCCCGTTCACGAAGGACTTCCCGGACCGCTTCCGCCGTACCGCCCACTCCTGGAACCGGAACGCGGACTCCATCGCCGACCGGTATACGGACCACCTCGACGACCCTATCGACCTCTACTACCCGTCCGCGCGCTCGGCGTTCGGCATCCTGGAGACGTCCGCCGCGCCCACCGACGAGCGGGAGCGCGGCATCGTCACAGCCGCGGTGGCGGGTCTGGAGCGCTGGGTGGAACGGCTGCCCGGCGCCACCGGGCCTGCTCGTGCCCTGGCCCGGCTCCTAGGCAGCCTCGGCCGTCACGACGAGGCCCGGGAGGTGCTGGTCAGGGCCCGGGACGAGGCGTTCGGTGAGCACGGGCGGCGGAAGCTCGCCGTCTCGTTCGTCCGTGACTCGATCGCGCGCGAGGAGTACGCGGAGGCGGTCGAGCAGGTGCGGGCGCTGCTGGACGGCGGCTCCGACGATGAGCGGCTGCGCTATCTGCTGGCCGAGGCCTACAACCACTGGATCAGCTCGGGAAAGCTGCTCCCTTCCGCCCAACGCATCGCCGAGGATTTCGCCCGCTGGAGCGACGACGAGACGGTGCACAGCCGCCGGGTGCTGGTCGTCGCGGCGACCATGGCCCGGCACCGGGACCGCTCGGACGACGCCGGCGCCGCCCAGCTCGCAGACGACCTGCGCGCGGTGTACGAGGCCGACGAGGGGAACGTAGAGGCGCGCTACCACCTGGTGCATGCCCTGTACGGCGCGGCCTGGCAACTGCGCAAGCAGATCCGCGCCTCCTGGGGCGACCTGCGCCGCACCCTGCGCGAGCAGTTGGACGCCGCACGCACGGAGTGCGAGCACCACGCCCTGGGCCTGATCGGCCCCGGAGGGCCGGGGGCGTCCGCCGGATCCGACACCGGGTCACAGGAGCGGACGGTGGACACGGGCACGCTCAGGGACGCGGAGCGACGGGCGAAGATCCAGGAGATCCTGCAGAAAGTACGGTCACGGGGCTGAACCCGCATCTCGGCTCTTGTGCGTGACGCTCACCCGCACCGTCTGGGTGCCTCGGTTGTCCTGGGAGCAGCATCCGGCGGTGGCATTCACCCGTCGAGTGGTATGGGTCTCGGAACATGCCCACAGCGCTCACTCTCCCGATAAGGTTGCCCACACCACCAGCGCTCCCCTATCCGGGCCGAAGGCACGCACCGATATCGGCGCCTTCATCGGCGAGAGCCTGCGCGAACTGAATCCGAGGAACCGCCCGCCGGGCATCTCATGGTCCGCTGACCCTCCTGTGAGATGACACCGGGCCGCAGGCCGTCGCCGACCTGGGCCTTGTCGGACCCGGCAATCGACGTGCGCGCCTTCGACACACGAGGAATATGACGTCGCGTCAGTTCTTCCAGCCGGGATCCAGCCACCGTGGCGGTTACCCCACCGTCACACACCGTTTTCGGTCGCTCGCCCGCGCCCCCGACCTGCGAAAACACAAATACGCAGCGGTCGCCCAAGCCTGTCGGACATCCCTGGGGAATGCGGCGACATACGGTCCGCGCAACACGCAAAACACCCCCTGGCCTGCGCATTCATCACGCGAGGCCAGGGGGCCGAACCAGTCACACGTTGAAGCGGAACATCGACACCAGCGCCGCCACCTGTGAAAACACCGAAGACTCGGTGCGGATCCAGCCAGGATCCAGCAGCCGGGGCAGCGAGTCAGCGAACAACAAACGACCACGACCATCACAGACTTTCTCAGCCCCCTCTTCACGCTCCTCCGGCAATACTGAAACGATCTTCTCGTCCGGCTCGCCAGATCAGATCGAACGATATTCACCTAGTGTCTTGTGATTCCGTCAGCGTTACTTGATCTTGTGTGGCAGGCTCTCTTGGCATGGAGCTCTCCGCGAAACAGGCCGCCGAGTTGCGGGAGTTGGTGAACAGCAGGGACGTGCCTGCGGATATAGCCATGCGTGGCCGGATCGTGCTGTGGTCGGGCGAGGGGCGTCGGCGCAAGGATATTGCCGAGCTGCTCGGGGTGTCGCTGCCGACCGTGGACCGCTGGAAGGCTCGCTATGCCGGGCGAGGCCTGGCCGGGCTGGAAGGGGAGCATCCCGGTGGTGCACGGGAACAGGTGCCGGCCCGGGTGCGATCCCGGGTGATTGCACTGACGCGCATGACACCGCCGGCCGGTACGGGGCTTTCGCACTGGTCCACACGGGAGTTGGCGAAGTACCTGGCGCGGACCGAGAACATCGTCGTGTCCTGGCACTACATCGCCCGGATCTGGCGGGAGGAGAGCCTGAAGCCGCACCGGTCCGGCACCTTCAAGATTTCCAAAGACCCCGCGTTCGCGGAGAAGGTAGCCGATGTGATCGGCCTGTATCTGGCCCCGCCGGGCGGTGCGGTGGTCCTCTCGATCGACGAGAAGACGCAGATCCAGGCGCTGGACCGGACCCAGCCGGTGCTGCCGGTCGCCTTCGCGGCCAGCGAGAAACGCACCGCCGACTACGTCCGGCACGGCACCACGAACCTGTTCGCCGCCCTGAACGTGACCACCGGGGAAGTCCTCAGCGAGTGCAGGCCGACCCGGAACGGCAAGGATTTCCTGGCCTTCTTGAAGAAGGCGGTGAAACCGCACGCCGGGAAGGACATCCATGTCGTCCTGGACAACCTCTCGACGCACACCACCCCGGAGGTCAAGGAGTGGCTAGAACCCGCACGTCCACTTCCATTTCACTCCCGTCGGCTCCTCATGGCTGAACCAGATCGAGATCTGGTTCGGCATCCTGACCCGGCAGTCCATCCGCCGTGGCACGTTCTCCAGCGTCCACGTCCTGATCAAACAGATCCGCGACTACAGCGACTCCTGGAACACGACAGCGAAACCGTTCACCTGGACCGCGACCGCCGGCGAGGTCCTCGCGAAAGTCCGACTCGTCGCGTGTGAAGAAACTCGTCAATAACAACTCGAACTGACATGAACGGGATCACGAGACACTAGAGCCCCGGGAACTCGAAGGCCACGGAATATATTGGCGTGCCGCAGCCTGACGAGTTCAAACCGGCTGGAGTCGCCTGGCATGCCCAGCATCAGCCGCACAATTGCGTGACGGTCTGCCGACTCCGTCGGCAGACCGTCACGCAAGATGGAGGCTAACTCACTTGAGGGGCTCCCGGGTCATAACCTCGTAAGCGACCAAGGCTGACCGAAGGACAGCATCCCACAACGGCGATGCCATGTAGTCTGCGTCCATCCTGCCATCACCTTCCCGCTGCAACAGTGCGTCAACGGCGGACGCCAACGCCTCCATTGCCGATACCTCACCCTCGGATCTCAAGACCGTACCGAGCGTTGAGGCAGGATCGTCCAGGACCAGCGTGTCGTCGTAAAGGATATTGAGATTCAGCGTGAAGTCATCATAGTAGCCTTCTCGCGGATAAATCCGTTCAATCCATACGCGACGTTGATACTCCGCGTCCGCGAGCGCACGTACCGCAGAGATCACATTTCGACGCATATCCGGAAAGCCGACACCATTCAATTGGGAGAGTTCCATGTCTTCCACTTCAGCCATTCCTTGAGGGGAATATGCGCCTCATAGGCATTGGACTTGATGTCCCCATCGACTGGATTCCCGTTCCGCCCAACGATTTTACCACCAGAGTTGATGACAACATGGTCAACCTGCTGGTACTCCTGGGAATTATTAGGATTTCCCTTGTCGATGCGGATACCGTTTCCCTTCCCGTCGTTCCATCGCCAGCCAATTCCCTTCTTCGTAGGCTTCCCCGCGCCGAATACATCCGGAACCTTGCTGCTGGCAGACTCAGGGATCCAGGACGGCGTTCCGGACGTTGCAGGCGCGCTCCCTGTCCCATTGTTTGCTTCCGCTTCGCTGAGCGCCTTGCCCAGCCCCTCGTCGATGCGTCCGATACCGTCCGCTGTGCCGACAGCGCCGACGCCGGCCAAGGCCACGCCACCCACAGCAACGGGGGCACCAATGATGCAGCCGACGCCGGTGAGGCAGATGAGGACGCCTCCAGCGACGGCGTCTCCGCCGACACCCATGAGGGCCATGCTTCCGACGGTCTCCGCAGCGCCCCACCAGATATCAGGCTGAGAGACGATCGCGGATCCATAGTTGACGACGGTGTCCTTAAGGTCTGACAGCCAACCCCACGTGGAGCCGCCGCTCTTATTGCCAGAGCCGCTGGTCTTCCCCGTGTTAGTGGTTACTGGGATTTGGTGTGCCGGCGGGCCCTGTATCGGCGCCGTAGAATGGCTAGGACCGCATTTCTGCCAGCCACCACTGCACTGCTCGACTTCCCCGTGTTCGCCTTGCTGCAGTCTGATGGTTCCGGTCGGGTCGCTGTAGGTGAGGGGGTTTTGGCCGGCGTAGCTGTAGCCGTTGAGGCTTTGTGGGTCGGTGGGGTCGAGGATGGGGTCGACGCTGATGAAGCGGCCGGTGGTGGGGTCGTATTCGCGGGCGCCGAGGTGGGTGAGGCCGGTGGTCTTGGTGTCGTCGGTGCCGCCGACGTAGCCCTTGGTTCCGGGCCAGGAGGCCGGTTCGGTGCCGCGGGTGCCGCCGAAGGGCAGGGTGCGGCGTTGAGTGAGCTTCTGAGTCGTGGCGTCGATGGCGAGTTGGGCGGTGCCGTGGTGGTCGGCGAGGGTGAAGGAGACGTTGCCGTCGTCGGTCTTGACGGCCTGGTTTCCGCCGCCGAGGTCGTAGTAGCGGGTGGCCTTGGGCTTGGTGGCGTCCTTGGCCAGGGTGATCTCGGTGGTGCCGAGGTAGAGGGTGGTCTCGGTGGAGGTGCGGCCGATGAGGCGGTTGCCGTCGGCGTCGTAGAGGTACTCGGTGGTCTTGCCGGTGCCGCCTTGGACGGGTTCGGTCACCTTGGCGAGGTGGCCTTCGGTATCCCAGGTCAGGTTCTGGGTGGAGCCGTTGAGGGTGCGGGCGGTGGTGTTGCCGGTCTCGTCGTAGCCGTAGGTGTCCTTCGCGGTGCCGGTCGGATCAGTGGTGGTGACGGAGGACAGGGCGTGCGGGTGGGCGCTGCTCGGGGTGGGGTAGGTGTAGGTGCGCTTGGTGTCCTTGGAGGCGTCACCTGTGGTGTTGTGGAGTGTTTCCGAGGTGCGGTTGCCGACGAGGTCGTAGGTGTAGGAGGTCCAGTACGTGGCCGGGCCGCCCAGCGCGCTGCCGGTGGGGGTGGTGGCGCAGGTGGTGGTGTTCTGGGTCCAGGCTTCGGTGAGGCGGCGTAGGTAGTCGTAGGTGAAGCACTGGTTGTCGGTGCCGTCGCGGGAGACGTCGGAGACGGACAGGACGTTGCCGGCCTCGTCGTAGTGGTAGGTGCTGCTCTGGTCGACTCCGGCGATGTCCTGGCGGTCGACGCGGGTGTTGGCCAGGCGCTGGGTGCCCCACTCGTAGGTGTTGGTGACCTGGACAGGTTTGGCGCCGGCTCGGCGGCAAGGCCGACGAGTCCTACGACGCCCGCGCGGAGCTGATCTGGATCGGCGCCGACGCCGTACCCGCCGTCATCAACGGCTTGCCTTCCCTCGGCGGCTTCGGTCGGCTGACCGCCATTGAGGTCTTCGAGGAGGTGGGCGATCCCCGTTGCGGCCCCGCTCTCATCGGCCTGCTGGACAGCGACAACCCGACCGTCCGCGAATGGGCGGCCATGGCCCTGGCGAGCCTGGAGATCGACGGCGCCATCGAGCCCCTGCGCCGCGCCTACCGCGCCTGCCTGGAACGGGCGACCCCACCGGACTGGACCGAGCCCGTCGGCATCCGCTGGGCCCTGACCGAACTCGGCGCACGCGCCCCTGTCGTCCCACCACTCACCGCGCGCCTACGAGTCACCGCGGCAGACAACGCCCCGGGCTGGCCCTCGGCCCACTTCGCCGAGATCATCAACGACCTGGCCGACCACGCCCAGGTGATCCTCTACTCCCAGTTCTGGCGCGTGGACGCCGGCCGCACGTACGGCATCTCCAGCACCGGCCTGGACTGGGAACTCGACTGGACCGTGCCCTGGGAGCACCTGGTCGAGGAGTCCCGCGCCTGGTCCCTGCTGGAAGCCTCCGAAGCCCCCGTCGGCGACAACATCTTCGTCGCCCCCACTTGGATCGACCGTACCGACCTGTACCCGGAGAGGTGACCGATGCCGTCCCAGCGTCGGCTACGGCCATGTGGTCGAGAGCTACGTGACGAGGACGTACGGGGGCCTCCCGCGCTATCTCTCCCGACCGCCCCCAGGAACGCCGCACCATCACCGCAGTGGAAGAACCACTGCGGGTCCTGCCAGGAGGAGAAGCCCGGCGTACACGCGTCGACGGACATCACGACCTCAAGCGGGACATCGTCCCCGGCCGGGTCACCGATGAAGTGCGCGTCGTACTTCGAAGCGGCGCTGCCATCCGCGATGCACCACGGGCACAGCAGGTTGGAAAGTTCCTCGACCGCGTACACCGGGCCCGTGTAGATGAACCCCCGCGCCCTCCCGCAGCAGAGGCACGTCGTGCTGGACTCAACGACCGCCCCGGTCGCCAAGGGGTCGGGGTGGTAGTGAAAACCGGGCAACTCCTCGGACATGCCAGTCACGCTACCTGCGCACAGGAAGGTCGTGCCGGACTGCACCCGCCCTCAGTCCGAAGGCGGTCATGGCCGCAGCAGCCGAGCCTGCGGGTCATAGCAAACGAGCCCCATCGATGCCGCGAGATCGGCGGCGTAGGCCGAAGCCTCCTCGGCCATGCTGTATGGCATCGGGAAGTAGATGAACGGCCCGGACGCCTCGCCGATCAACGGCCCCGTCGACCAGGGGGAGGTGTCCTCCTCGTCCTCCGTGAGATCCACCCATCGCGCCAAGAGCCCAGCAACGTACTCCGCGATACGCGGTGACGGTGGAAACTCTTCCTCCGTGTCGATGTAGCGGTCGTACAGCTGGGTGAGGACCTCGCCCGCGATCACATCGTCAGCGGGCTTGCTGCCTTCCCACACCGCCAGGTCGTAACTCATGGCCGAACTGTGCCACGCCCTACTGACAGCACCGCTGAGCGTCGATCAGCAGGCCAGCCGCACCAGACGTCCGAGGGCGCTGTTACGTTCCGTCCCATGACCGCATCAGACGATCTACTCTGCCGGATCGAGCAGGAGCCTTCCCTTGCCACCGCGCTTGCCTGGCCTGGCGATTTCGACGTCGAACGCAGGGACCCCATTGAGGACCTTGCCCTTCCCACCGGGATTCCCCTACACCCGATAGCCGGATGCGGCGCTGGCGGCACGTACTTCCTGTGCGGGGAAGCCGGGGCCGACGAGCGGCCTGTCCTGTATGCCGATTCTGAGGGCCAGGCCACGTTGATCGGCGCCGACCTCGTCGAGGCCATCACACTCATCGCCGTACTGCCCTTCTGGCGCGACCTGGCGAAGAGCTTCGCGATCAGCGAGCTTGGCTCGGACCTTCGGGCCGACCACCCGGACTTCGACGCCGAGCGCGACCGCCTTCTGCACGCCCTCGGGCTTGACTCCATCTCCGAGGAGGAGGCTGCCGCTCGCCTGCTGGCTGTGGCCGCGCGCACCGCCCCGGACTACGTGCCGCGCGTACCGGACGATGATCACCTGCCGTACGAGCTTCTGTTTCCGAGCAGCCCCGCATAGCGAAGCCAGCGCTTGACGTCAGTACCGGGCGATGACCTGTCGCAGGTCCATGCGCAGGAGGTCCTCCAGCGCCTGGATGCTTACCTGGCGAAACCCGCAGCCCGGACATAGTCGAGGGCGTTCAAGTCCGTCTGGGCAGAGCAACAGGGCATCGTCACGGCAAGCGCGTCGAAATAGCCGTCCGGAAGGACTGCCATGTCCATCACGTCGCCCCACCAGTCTTCGATGTCGGAGCCGCATACGGGGCACCGAACACCACACCAGTTCTCCCCGGGATCGATGAAGGCCGTGCCAGGGATGTCCCAAACGTCGTAACCGCCCAACGCCTCAGGAACCAGTTGCTGTAGCCGGGCTTGCGCAGCTTCGCTCGCAGCCGGTGCAGGCGAAAAGTGCGGGTCCTTGGGTATGAGGTGGACCAGCGTGATACTCACGCTGCCGACCAGCCGTCCAGCGAGACCTCCGAGCCGTCATTCAGGTAGTGGTGGAGGGCACTGGCGGTGGTGTCGACGAAGGCTTCAGGGATGGCGTCGGTGTCGACCCAGCAGACCTGGGCGTGCTTGCGCGGTTCGCGGTTCTCGGGCTCGCCGGTCCAGTCGTGGGCGGCGAAGACGACCGTGAGGAAGCCGTTGGGGGCCTCGACTCCCCAGGCACCGTGGATGATGTGGGCGACCTTGAGGGACTCGGGCTTCACCGTCAGGCCGGTCTCCTCGTACAGCTCACGGACTGCAGTCTCCGTGATGGGCTCGCCCGGCTCGCTCTTGCCGACGGGGAGGTCCCACAGGCCCTGGGCAAACTTGGCGTTCTCGCTGCGCTGGAGGAGTACGACTCGGTTGGTGGCCTTGTCGTGGACGATGACGGCGGCGACCAGCAGGGTCATCGATTCGAGCGCCGGCTTGAGGGCCTTGGGCTGGTCTTCGGTCTGCTGGGTCACGGTGTTCCCTTCGTCGGGCGGGTTGTTGGGCATGTTAGGCGAGGGCTTCGCGGGCGCGGCGGGCGAGATCGGTGGCACCGGGAACGCGGCGGCGCTGGTAGACCGCGAGCGTGGAGCGGATTGAGGTGATCGCCTTGCGGGTGCGGTCGGAGGTCATGCCCTCCATGAGGACCAGGGCTTGGGTCCAGGCGGCGACGGCTTCGTCGGCGCGGGCCTGGGCGGCGAGGCTGTCGCCGAGGTCTGCGTGGGTGAGGGCGTGGACGCGCTTGTACTTCGCAGGGTCCCAGCGGGTGAGGGCGTCTCGGTGCTGCTGTTCGGTGCCGATGTGGTCCGCGAGGTCGGTCAGGGTGCGGGCGGTGTGGCTGGCGACGGTGCCGGCGGCCGGGCCGCTCACACGGGAGTAGCTGGGCTGGGGACCGTCGTCCCGTAGGAGGGCGTCCTCGGCGGCGAGCAGGGCGCGTGCGGCCGACGAGTTCTCGTCGGTGGCGGCGTAGGCGCGGGCGTGGGTGATGTGGAGGAGTGCCTCGGTCTGGCCGTCGACGTGGCCGAGACCTGTGCGGAGGGCGCCTTCGACGAGGTCGACGCAGTGGTGGGGCTGTTTGAGGCTCAGGGCCTGGTGGGCGAGGGCGCGCATCATCCAGGCGGCGTGGCCGTGGGGGTCGGCTTCGCAGGCGAGCTTGTAGCCGACCTGGTAGTAGCGCTGGGCGGCGCCTTCCTGGCCGAGGTCGTGGTGCTTCCACCCTGCGAGGTAGGCGAGTTCGGCGACGGCGCCGAAGGCGGCCCGGCGTAAGGCTTCGCTGGGGAAGCGTCCGCGCAGCATGGGGGCGGCTGTGTCGGCGAGGTACGCGGTGACGGTGGTCAGGCCGTGTCCGCCGCCGAGGCGCTCGTCGGCAGCGCTGAAGGCCGCGGTGATCTGGCGTACGACGTCCACGTCATCCGCCCCGACCAGGGACGTGCCGGTGCGAGCGCGGAGCATGCGGGCGGTGGCTTCGTGGTCGTATCCGAGCGGCATGGCGACGCCGGCGGTGGTGAAGGCCGCGATGGCGAGGAAGCGGCGGCGCTCGACGTCGGCACGGCCCAGATCGGTGGCGGCGAGGACAGGGTCGGATTCCGCCGGCGCTTCGTCATCGCTGGCCTGGAGGCCAATCTCGGTCTGGGTGATCGTGCGCCCCGCTCGACGGGACAGTGCTTCGGCGAGGTACTGGCCTACCCGGCCCGACGGGGCGCGGGTGCCGTTCACCCAGTGCGAGATGGCCGACTTGTTGGTCTGGAGGATCTCGCCGTTCTCGGCGGCGATGCGCCGCACGTCTCTGGCGAGGGCCTCGTAGGTGCAGCCGACCGCCTCAATGGCGTCGCGCAGACGGGAGTTGGGTTCTCTCTGCGCCGTCACGATCGCCTCCGCCCTGGAGCTGTAAACCGCGTATACCGCTTCAACTGCCTTCCACCGTACCCACTGAGCGTGACCACCGGTTCACTTATCAGTAGCCGCCCAGAACGGCGCGACCGTGATCCAGGCTCCCCCTTGGTCCAGGCGGCACCCCGAAGTTCCGTACGCCCACACCAGGCTCGGGCATTCCTGTGCCCGAGACCGGCCAATCAGAGACGGAGACACGGTGACCACCATCGACACCACGGCCATCACGGTCGAGCTGCCCGAGGCGTTCGACCCGCGCTGGAGCCGCCTGCCCGGCATCCAGGTCGACGGCCGGCGCATCACCATCGACCCGGCCGAGTACTTCTTCCGCTTCGAGTCGAACACCTGGCTCGTCGCCGACTGGGAGCTGGTCAAGTCCCAGCTCCTGGACGTGGACGAGACGACCGAGAGCGCGGTCGAGCAGCTCGCGCTCGACTTCATCAAGCAGCACAGCGAGTCCACCTCCGACGCGGCCCGCGTCCTGGCCACCGCGTACGAGGTGTACGCGTACCTCTTCCGCGAGGAGCACCTGGCCAGCCTCGGCCTGCCGCAGATCACCGCCGACCACCTGCGGATGCTCCGCGAGGCGGCCACGCTCATGGCGCTCAACAAGGTCGAGCTGGACGGGCACATCTCCAACGTCGGCCCGTGCTGGTTCTTCCCCGCCGCCACGTCCGTCGTCTTCGACCTGGACGACGAGATGGGCGGGATGCTCGACGAGGTCTATCACGGCGGCTGGTTCAACGAGCACCGCCGGATCGAGTCCATCAAGGCCCACGCGGCGCTCGGCGGCCGGCTCGTGCATGGGTGCCAGTCCGTGCCGGACCAGTCCGGCGGCGTGGTCGCGCCCTACGGTGCCTCGATGGCGAACTTCCGTGACGACCTCGCGGCCTTCAAGGCGGGCTGGATCGAGCAGGTCTACGCCCACCGAGTGAACCCCGCCGCGTAACCCACCCGATCAGGCTCCGGGACGGGCCGGTATCTCTCGCCCGCCCCGGACGCCACCATCTCCCCGGAGCCCTCCTGTGACCACGAACCCCAGCGCCGAACTCCTCGACAACCTGCTCACCGCGACCGGCCAGACCACCGCCGTACGGGAGGAGGTACGCGTGTGGTCCATGTCCGGCGTCGAGCGCGTGGCCTTCCCCGACGGCTCCACGGTCATCTTCAAGTACGCCAAGAAGCCCTTCGCCAGCGAGGACCAGACCCTCCGCCTGGCCCACACCCTCGGCGTACCCGTCCCCCAGGTCCACGCCTCCGCCGTCCTGGACGGCTGGCTCGGCATGCTCATGGAGGACCTCGGACCGTCCGTCCGCGAGGCCGACGACCTCGACGGCGTCGCCGCGGCCGTGATCCTGCACGGCACCCGTACGGCTCCGCCCTTGCCCGTCCTCGACCAGAACCGGCTGCGGACGCTGCCAGCCAGGGCGCTTGAGCATCTCGAACGGCTCCGCAAGGCCGATCGGTGGCAGGACGCCGACGACGTCGAGGACGCGCTCGACCGTATCGCCCAGGCCGCCGAGGCCCGCTCGGCCGGAGCGACGCTGGAACCGTTCGGCTGGGTGCACTCCGAGTTCCACCCCACCAGCCTCCACATCGGTGATCGCGGGTGGCGACTGCTCGACTTCGCTCGCGCCTTTACCGGCCCCGGCCTGCTCGACCTCGCCAGCTGGCACGGCACCATCGAGCCCCCGCACCCCGTACGCCTGCGCGTCTTCCTGGAGCAGTACGTCACCGCCGGCGGCACCCCTGACGCCCTCGCCCCGCGCGGCGGGCTCACCGCCGAACACTGGGCCCTGGGCTGGCACCGCATGTGGGCCGTCGAGTGGTTCATGGAGCAGTCCATCCGCTGGATCAACGACCCGGCTCCCGACCCCGCCTACATCAAGGCCGTCCGCCGCCACCTCACCGACGTCCTCCACCTCCTGGAGATCTGACGTGCTCGCCCAGGCATCCCCGTGGCATGCCCACGCCGCCCAGCGCACCGCCGTCGGACTCGCCGAACCCCTCTCCGTACCCGCCCGGATGGAATGGACCACGAGACCCGGCCAAGGACCCGGAGCCGACGCCCTCGGCCCCGACCTGCGCGGCAAGCGACTGCTGGAACTCGGCTGCGGCCCCGGCCACAACGCCGCCCACCTCGCCACCCGACACGGCGCCCACGTCACCGGCGTCGACCTGGTCGGCCTCCAGGTCCGCCGCGCCCGCTCCCACTACGGACGGCTGAACAACCTCACCTTTGTCGCCGGTCACGCCCTGCACTACCTGCACGCCTCCGACGAGCAGTTCGACGCGATCTACTCAGTCTTCGGAGCCATCGGTCTCGTCGCCCCCGAGCTCCTGCTCCCGGCCATCGCCCAGCGCCTCACGCCCGGCCGGGTGCTCACCTTCTCCGTTCCGCACCCGCAACGTGGCGGCCTCAGCCCCTCCGGCGACGACCGCCCCCGCCGCGACCACGTCACCCTCCCCGACCGCACCCGGCTCCCCATCGCCCGATGGGAGTTCGACACCGACCGCTGGGACGGGCACCTCAGCCAGGCCGGCTTCTGGCTCACCTCGGCCCAGGAGTTCCACGACCCCCGCATGGGCCACTGGCCTACCACCCTGCTGATCCGCGCCCGCAAGCTCTGACCAGCCATTCGCCCCGGCTTCCCCCGGAGGAACCGATGCGCCCGCCCTACCTGCTCCTCGACATCGACGGCGTCCTCATTCCCTTCCCCGACGCAGCGGGCTCGGCCCCGGCCACCCACGCCCGCCACGACGTCGTCCCCACCGGCCGCAGCGCCGACAACCCGGTCACCGTCTGGCTCGACCCCGACCACGGACCCATGCTCATGGACGTGATCCATACCGGGCTGGTCACCCCCATCTGGTGCACCAGCTGGCGGCAGGACGCCGCCACCCTGATCGGACCGCTCCTCGGCCTCCCGCCTCTGCCACACGTCGACCTGCCGCGTCCCCAGATCACCACCAGCCACCCCAACGGCTACCTCTGGAAACGCGACTACGTCGATGCCTGGCTGGCAGACGCCCCCGCCGTCTGGATCGACGACGACTTCAGCGGCCTCGACCACGCCTGGGCAGCGGGGCGCACCGCCATGGGAACGCCGACCCTCCTCGTTCAGCCCGACCCACGCCACGGACTGCAGCCCGAGCACCTGACCGAGGTCACAACGTGGGTCTCGCAGCTACCCAGAGCCCGGGTCGCGTGACGACTGATGCCCTCGCTGCCACAAGCAGCGAGGGCATCAGGGTGCGCTGCGGTCCCTGCCTGCGCCTGGGCGCCGTTCAGTTTCTGAAAATGGGATAGCAGTGTGATGGAGATTCTTATCAACGCTGCCGATGTCGTCGACTAGCATTTGACTGACATATATATCCGGGGGACTTGGCCCAATGTCTGCGAAGTCTGGTGATCACGTGAGGTGCTCCGCTGGCTGATCACCGAGGAACATCAGGGCCCGAAATGAAATCCAGACCGATATGCCGAAATCATTGCGTCGATCTGATCATTGTGCTCCTTCAGGAATGTATCGAGCGAGTAGGCTCCATTCCAACCAGCGTCGCGCAACTGCGACCCCTCACAGGGGATCGGTAGTGTGCGGAGGTCCGCGCCTTGCACGAAGTGGAGTCGGAGTTCGTTCGCCTCGGAGATGTTCAATGGATTTCCTCCGATCTGCTCGATGAGTACGTAACGAAGCCCGAGCAGGTCAAGAAGGTCAAGATCGGTGACCCAGGCCGCATCCATGAGGCGGTGAGTCTGCCAGTGCATAGCGTCGCGATACACCAACCTCACCCGGTCAGCCACATCGGTGTGAGGAATGCCATCCCAGTAGAGCGAGCCATGGATCGTGCGATCGACGCCGTCCTGGGTAAGTGCTGTTCCAAAGGTCATCGGAACAAGGTCTGAGAGCTTGTCAGGCCACCCGTGCACCAGAGATCGGATCAAGTCGCAGGGGTTGTACACGTGGAGCATGACGTCGCGCTCCACGTCATCAGCCAAGACGTCGTCCAGCCACCGCGCCACGAGCCTCTCCCAATCGGGGTTCCCCGCAAAGCACATCCTGCTCTCCTCCCGGAAAGCCGGCCATCTTCCACGATCCGTGGTACGCGCTGAGCCTTTGTAGAGGACTTCACCGATCCCCTCTTCGTCACCGTTCAGCTCACGGAGGAGATCTCGCTCGTCCAGTGAAGTGCGCTTCGCGAATTTGCCAGCCGCCCGATAGCCCTCGATCTCCCAGTGTGGGTTCTCCGCCAGATGCCGGAGCACGCCAGGGCCGGCCGCATCATAGCCAGCTGCGAAGACATTCCTGGTGATGTGACAGAGGGCCGAGTATTCCAGGGGATACCCCCCAAACCATGAACTACGTCGCCCCGGATGAGAAGGTAACAATGGGGCCATCTTCGGAACCGATAACCCGAACATCGAAACTCCGGTGAGGAAATTCGGCAGACAATGCAGCACTCCACGTTTTTGCAACACATGCGGCAAAGAATTCCTGCGCCCGCCAGTCCTCTTCAACATCATCCGCATCGACAATCTGCCAGACTCGCAACTGATTCAGCGTCGCCTCAATTTTTCGGATGTTACCGGAGAGGCTCTCGCGCCAGGATTTAAAATTCGACTCTTCGTAAGCACGATCCCACAGCACACATCCCTCCACTTCGACAAAACGCGGCCAGAAGATCCGAGAGAATGCCACCATCATCCCTAGATCGCCATGACCTTTCACATAGTCTAGGTAATCAACTCCCCCTCCCCATTCCTCCACCCAGGACTTAATTCCGGGGTAATCCATCGGGTCATTCAAGGTTAACTCCTCGCGTCACTTGCATAGAGGGTCAGTCATTCGAGCCACCCAGAGAGATGGCGGCAAACCCACAGAGATCCAGAAATTCAGAGACCTCAGGCGCCCGCCACGTTACTGCGAGCGCCTGAGGTGGTGCACTTCTACCAGTATTCAATTATTTATGGTCGGCTTGTATGTCAGCCATCCATATTTGACTCAGCCTACCGGCAGCCGCATAGCTCTTCCTCGGGGCGTAGAGGCCGCGGCATTTTCTCCCAGTTGCGAAATACCTGGCCCGTTTTTGGATTGACATGCTTGGCCATATCGAGAATGTGTGGGGCCGGTATTCCGGCATGCGGTGCCGAGTCAGGATCAAGGTCCGCGCGCTGAGAAATTGCGCCTTCCTCATCATAACGCGCATACGCAGTAACCGTCCCATCCTCTTTCTGACGGAAAAGCGTTTCCCCGGGGTTAGCAGTCTTGGGAAAGCGACCGCTGACCTGCCGCGCACCCGAGAGGCTCAATCCCCCTGTATTGCAGTTGTGAACGAGTACCGGAGTCTCACCCGCCAGCACATAGTACGTGTGCTACGCGAAGCCTTCGACCTGCTTTTTCGCAGGTCAAGTGCGGTTTGCCGGTCCGGTGAGGTACGTGGGTGTCCGTGGTTGTGCCGGGTTGTTGCCGTCGCTACTGCCGTCAGACGGTTCAGCCCAGGTACGGCTTCTCGCGCTGTTCCAGGAAGTGCTGAAGCCTGAGTCGTTGGGTGTGGTGCATCGGCAACTGCTCGATCTCTTCGGGTAGTACGAAGCGGAGTTCGGTGGACTCGTCGGAGATCTCCAGCTGGCCGCCGGTGATGCGGGCGGTGAAGCAGACGTTGAACTGGCGTCGAACCTCGCCATCGGTGTAGGCGATGACGTGTTTCGGGTCGGTGTAGGTGCCGACCAGGCCGGTGATCTCGACGTCGAGGCCGGTTTCTTCCTTGACCTCGCGGACGGCTGTGCCGGGCAGGGAGTCAGTGAGGTCCATGCCGCCGCCGGGCAGTGCCCACAGGTCGTTGTCGCGGCGGCGCTGGAGGAGGATGCGCCCGTGATCGTCGGTGACGACGGCGGAGGCGGCGACAACCATGCTGTTCGGCTTGGGCGCGCTCGGGTCGTCGTAGTACTCGGTGCGGGCCACGGTCAGCCTTCCTCTTGTACGGGCATCGCCGTCGCCCACACGGCGTCGAAGCTCTCGGCGTAGGTGTCGAACAGGCCGCCCTCCTCGTGTCGGCGAAGATGCCACACGGGGGCGGCGTAGGCGTTGACGCCCCAGACGTGTGCGTTGACGAGCTGCTGGTCGTCGGCGCGATAGAGGGAGTTGTAGAGCGTGGTGGCGTGGGTGCGGACTTCGATGCCGGGGGTGGCGGCGAGCGGTCTGTAGTGCATGAGGGCGAGGCGGCAGCGGGATTCGATGCCGTGACCGAACCGCTCCTCCTGGCCGCGGGCCTGGACGTTGTCGCTGTCGGCGTCCCCGATCGCGATGCGGACGGTGCAGCCTTCGGTGGCGCGTTCGGTGAGGAGTTCGTTCAGCCTTGGGTACGCCTCGTGGAGGAAAACGGCTGCGTAGACGAGGATGTCGATCCGTTCGCGGGCCTGGGCCATCAGGTCGGTGAACGTCGAGACGGGGATGTCGGCCCGCTGCTCGTAGAGCGCTACCAGTTCGGGGCTGATGGCGCGGGCGGGGCGGGCTTGGCGGAGTGCCGGCCAGAGTGCGTGCACGTCTTCTCCCAGGGCTTTGGCCGCCTGTAGGGCGGTGCCACGGCGTGGGGTGCGCCCGAGGTTCACCCAGCGCTCGACCGACTTGGGATCGACCTCGACCTCCTGGGCGAGGGCGGCGTACGTCCAGCCTCCGGCTGCCATGACGGCTCGTAATCTCTCGTTCGGCACGAGTCTCCCCCTTGGTATCAGGACGGCACCAGGGACGTTCTACACGGTGCGGGACGTCCCAAAGTGGGGTTTGGCGGAGGTTCCTCCGTCCCGGTGACCGGCGTGAGGATCGGTGCCGACCCTGCGGCACCGAGACGCCCGGGGGCACGGATTCACGCCGCCGAGGAGTGCCAACGTGCGAAAGAGCGCCACCACTTGTGTTCCCTCCCTGCGACTGGATGCCTGGTCGCGGACCGCCTTGCTGGGGTGGTCGCGATGACGGCCCGCAACCCTGATGCGATGCGGCACGACGCTTCGACCGTTGTGGGTGCCGTGATGGTCGACCGGCGGAACGGCAAGGTGGGCGTGGTGATGGGGCACGTGGGGCCGTACGTGCAGCTTCGGCCGCCGCGCGGTGGCCGGGAGTGGGACGTACCGCCCGAAGACGTACGTGCGCCGACCCCGGCCGAGGAGTTGAGCGCGAAGGTGGCTGTGGCCAACCGGAGGTGGGGACGATGACCCCTCGCTCGGTCCTGCGCTACGAGTCCTGGACTCTTCAGCCCGACCGCGAGCCGGACGCGGAGCCGGTGCTGTACGCGATGCAGTGCGCCGTGGACGGAGAGACCTCGCCGACAAGCGAGAACTTCGCCGAACCGCAGGACTGGGTGCTGCGGCACTGCGGCCAGACCCCGTCCCACCACACCTACCGGGAGATCATCACCCGGCCCTGGAGGACCTGGCGGCAGACGTGACCCGCCCCGCTGGCCCACGCACCGCACCGCGCTGGCCCACCCGACTCCCGTCCCTGCCGGGCAACGGCCGATCGAGGCTCCCCCGTCCTCATCAGCCCCGGCAGGGACGGGCTCTCACGTACGTGCCTGGCCCATGGTCATGCGGTTCTGGCCTCAGCCACAGAAAGTCAGCCACGACGGCGGGCGTGCCGACCGATCACCCGCCACGTGTGTCTCGCTCAACCCCGCACCGACATCAGCCCAGTTATCTCCATCGTCACGGCCTCCGCCAGGCGGCAAACATGGGCGTCCGGGACGGCGCGAGCCCGCCGGGCGGCCTCTCGGGTGCCCAGCCGGTCTGCTGCTGAGCGATCGGACCGGGGGCTTCCGATTGGTAGTCCGGCCTACGCTCCTGGGCTCTGCGTGCCGAGTGGTCGGCGGCCGTCGCCAGCGGGGCGGCAGACAGGAGCGGGCGGCGGTCACCGACCGCCGGCGCGCGGCGGCCCGCGTCAGCGGGCCGCCCTTG
>NZ_JAMWMR010000019.1 GCF_023887685.1 Streptomyces macrolidinus
TAGGGACCCCCCGCCTATCCGGGTCGAAACCGCCATGCGTCATAATTTCTTGTGAATGTGAACGCGTTCACAAGCGTGTCCCGGTTGATCCCGCGGTGTGCGTGGCAAAAGGGGCAAGCTGGCCGCTGACCACGGCGAGTAAGGAGAAAGACGACGTGGACATGGCGTTGGCGCCGGAAACCCTGGCGCGATGGCAGTTCGGTATCACCACCGTCTACCACTTCCTGTTCGTTCCACTGACGATCTCGCTCGCTGCCTTGACCGCAGGCCTGCAGACCGCCTGGGTGCGGACGGAGAAGGAGAAGTACCTCCGGGCGACGAAGTTCTGGGGCAAGCTCTTCCTGATCAACATCGCGATGGGTGTCGTCACCGGCATCGTCCAGGAGTTCCAGTTCGGCATGAACTGGTCCGACTACTCGCGCTTCGTCGGTGACATCTTCGGCGCCCCGCTGGCGTTCGAGGCCCTGATCGCCTTCTTCCTGGAGTCCACCTTCATCGGGCTGTGGATCTTCGGCTGGGACAAGCTCCCCAAGAAGATCCATCTCGCCTGCATCTGGATAGTCTCCGTCGGCACGGTTCTGTCGGCGTATTTCATCCTCGCGGCCAACTCGTGGATGCAGCACCCCGTCGGCTACCGGATCAACGAGGCGAAGGGGCGTGCCGAGCTCACGGACTTCTGGCAGGTCCTGACCCAGAACACCGTGCTTGTCCAGGTCTTCCACACGCTGTCGGCGGCCTTCCTGACCGGTGGCGCCTTCATGGTCGGCATCGCCGCCTTCCACCTGCTGCGCAAGAAGCACATCGCCGTGATGAAGACCTCGCTGCGACTCGGTCTGGTGACGGTCATCATCGGTGGCATGCTCACTGCGATCAGCGGTGACCGGCTCGGCAAGGTGATGTTCGACCAGCAGCCGATGAAGATGGCCGCCGCCGAGGCGCTCTGGGACGGTCAGCACGCCGCGCCGTTCTCGATCTTCGCGTACGGAGACGTCAGCAAGGGCCACAACACCGTGGAGCTGTCCGTCCCCGGAGTGCTCTCCTTCCTCGCCCACGACGACTTCCACTCCTTCGTCCCGGGCATCAACGACACCAACAAGGCCGAGCAGGAGAAGTTCGGCCCCGGCGACTACCGGCCCATCATTCCCGTCACCTTCTGGGCCTTCCGCTGGATGATCGGCTTCGGCATGGCGTCCTTCGCCATCGGCCTGGTCGGACTCTGGCTCACCCGGAAGAAGTTCATGCTGCCGGAGCATCTGCGGGTGGGTGAGGACGAGGTGCCGAACTTGGTGCTCTTCAAGAACAAGGCGCTCGGCCCCCAGCTCACCACCTGGTACTGGCGGATCGCGATCCTGACCCTGGGCTTCCCGCTGATCGCCAACTCCTGGGGCTGGATCTTCACCGAGATGGGACGGCAGCCGTGGGTCGTCTACGGCGTGCTGCAGACCCGTCACGCTGTCTCCCCCGGTGTCTCCCAGGGCGAGGTCATCACGTCGATGACCGTGTTCACGCTGCTGTACGCGCTGCTCGCCGTCATCGAGATCAAGCTGCTGGTGAAGTACATCAAGGCCGGCCCGCCCGAGCTGACCGAGGCCGATCTCAACCCGCCCACCAAGATCGGCGGCGACTCCCGTGACGCCGACAAGCCGATGGCCTTCTCGTACTAGGCCGAGGGAGCGCTGACATCATGGAACTTCACGACCTCTGGTTCGTCATCATCGCGGTTCTCTGGATCGGCTACTTCTTCCTGGAGGGCTTCGATTTCGGGGTCGGCATTCTGACCAAGCTGCTGGCTCGCGACCGCACCGAGCGGCGTGTGCTGATCAACACGATCGGCCCCGTCTGGGACGGCAACGAGGTGTGGCTGCTCACCGCGGGCGGCGCGACCTTCGCCGCCTTCCCCGAGTGGTACGCCACACTCTTCTCCGGCTTCTATCTGCCCCTGCTCCTCATCCTGCTCTGCCTGATCGTGCGCGGCGTCGCGTTCGAGTACCGGTCCAAGCGCCCCGAGGAGCACTGGCAGCGCAACTGGGAGACGGCGCTCTTCTGGACCTCGTTGATCCCGGCGTTTCTGTGGGGTGTGGCCTTCGCCAACATCGTGCGGGGCGTGAAGATCGACAAGAACCTGGAGTACGTGGGCAACGTCTGGGATCTGCTCAATCCGTTCGCCCTGCTGGGCGGCCTGGTGACGCTGGCCCTGTTCACCTTCCATGGAGCGGTGTTCACCGCGCTCAAGACCGTCGGGGAGATCCGGGAGCGCGCACGGAAGACGGCCCTGATGGTCGGTCTGCTGACCGCCGTACTGGCGCTGATCTTCCTGGTCTGGACACAGCTCGCCCATGGTGGCGGCAAGAGCCTGGTCGCCCTGATCATCGCGGTCCTGACCCTCGTCGCGGCGCTCGCGGCGAACCAGATCGGACGCGAGGGATGGGCGTTCGCGTTCTCCGGCCTCACGGTCGTGGCGGCGGTCGCGATGCTCTTCCTGACGCTCTTCCCGAACGTCATGCCGTCCACGCTCAACCCGGCCTGGAGCCTGACGGTGTCCAACGCCTCGTCGAGCCCCTACACCCTGAAGATCATGACGTGGGACGCCGTGATCGCCACACCGATCGTTCTGCTCTACCAGGGCTGGACGTACTGGGTGTTCCGCAAGCGCATCGGCACGCAGCACATCGCCGCTGACGCAGCGCACTGATTCCGGCCGGTGGGTGTGTTTCACGTGAAACACACCCACCTGGAATCGACGAGCACGTTTCACGTGGAACGTGCTCCGTGAGAAGAGAGTGTGTTTCACGTGAAACCGATCGATCCGCGACTGCTCCGCTACGCCCGCGCCACGCGCCTCTTCCTGGTGGCGGTCGTCGCCCTGGGCGCCGTCGGGTCGGTCCTGGTCATCGCCCAGGCGATGCTGATCGCCGACGTGGTGGTCGGGGCCTTCCAGCACCATCACTCGGTCGCCGAACTGCGGACTCCTCTGCTGCTTCTGGTGGCCGTGGCGGTCGGTCGGGCGTTGGTCTCCTGGCTCACCGAACTGGCCGCACACCGGGCCAGCGCGGCGGTGAAGTCCGAGCTGCGGGGGCGGTTGCTGGAGAAGGCGGGGGCTCTTGGCCCCGGATGGCTCAGCGGTCAGCGGACCGGCTCGCTGGTCGCCCTGGCCACCCGAGGCGTCGACGCCCTCGACGACTACTTCTCGCGCTATCTGCCCCAGTTGGGGCTCGCGGTCGTCGTACCGATCGCGGTGCTCGCCCGGATCGTGACCGAGGACTGGGTGTCGGCGGCGATCATCGTCGTCACGCTGCCACTGATCCCGCTCTTCATGATCCTGATCGGCTGGGCCACACGTGCCCAGATGGACCGTCAGTGGCGGCTGCTGTCCCGGCTGTCCGGGCACTTCCTCGACGTGGTCGCCGGGCTGCCCACGCTCAAGGTGTTCGGCCGGGCCAAGGTGCAGGCCGAGTCCATCAAGCGGATCACCGGGGAGTACCGCCAGGCGACCATGCGGACGCTGCGGATCGCCTTCCTCTCGTCCTTCGCGCTGGAACTGCTGGCCACGATCTCGGTGGCGCTCGTCGCGGTGACCATCGGTATGCGGCTCGTCCAGGGCGACATGGATCTGTACATCGGCCTGGTCATCCTCGTGCTCGCGCCGGAGGCCTATCTGCCGTTGCGGCAGGTGGGCGCACGGTTCCACGCGGCAGCCGAGGGGCTGGCCGCCGCCGAGGAGATCTTCGCGGTACTGGAGACGCCGGTGCCCTCCTCCGGCGCGGAGCGCGTCCCGCAGGGAGAGATCGCCGTCGAGGGGGTGACCGTGCGCTACCCCGGGCGGTCGAGCGACGCGGTGTCCGAGGTGTCGCTGACGGCCCGTCCCGGTGAGACCGTCGCCCTGGTCGGACCGAGCGGCTCGGGCAAGTCGACCCTGCTGAACGTCCTGCTCGGATTCGTGCCGCCCACCGCCGGGCGCGTACGGATCGGAGGAGTCGATCTCGCCTCGGCCGATCTGGAGGAGTGGCGCTCGCGGATCGCCTGGGTGCCGCAGCGGCCCCATCTGTACGCGGGCACCATCACGGACAACGTACGGCTGGCGCGGCCGGACGCGGACGATGCCGCCGTACGGCGGGCGCTGGCCGACGCCGGAGCGCTGGAGTTCGTGGACGCGCTGCCCGCCGGAGCGGACACGGTGCTCGGTGAGGACGGCGCGGGGCTCTCCGCCGGGCAGCGGCAACGGCTCGCCCTGGCACGGGCGTTCCTCGCCGACCGGCCGGTGCTGCTGCTCGACGAGCCGACGGCGTCCTTGGACGGGGCGACCGAGGCGGAGGTCGTGGAGGCCGTGCGGCGGCTGGCCGTCGGGCGGACGGTGCTGCTGGTCGTGCACCGGCCCGCGCTGCTCGCGCTGGCGGACCGGACGGTGCGGCTGGACGCGAAGGAGTACGGCACCGAGGGCGCTCCGACCCGGCCCGTGACCGCGCCGCCGCCCCGCCCCGAGGTGTCGGAGGACGCCCTGGGTGGCGACGAGCGGATGCCCGCCCTCTCTCCCGTACGACGTGGTGGCGTACTCGCTCGCGTCCGTGCGATGGCCGGTCCCCGACGGGGGCGGCTCGCGCTCGCGCTGCTGCTCGGCAGTCTCGCGCTCGGGAGTGCCGTAGGGCTGATGGCCACCTCCGGATGGCTGATCTCGCGGGCGTCCGAGCAGCCTCCCGTGCTGTATCTGATGGTCGCCGTGACGGCCACGCGGACCTTCGGTATCGGCCGTGCCGTGTTCCGCTACGCGGAGCGGCTCGTGTCCCATGACGCCGTGCTGCGGATGCTGGCCGACACCCGGGTCGCTGTCTACCGGCGGCTGGAGCGGCTGGCCCCGGCCGGGCTGCGCACCACCCGGCGCGGCGATCTGCTGTCGCGGCTGGTGGCCGACGTGGACGCGCTGCAGGACTACTGGCTGCGCTGGCTGCTTCCCATGGGCTCCGCGCTCATGGTGTCCGTCGGCGCCGTCGGCTTCATCGCCTGGCTGCTGCCCGAGGCGGGTGCGGTTCTCGCGGTCGGGCTGCTGGCGGCCGGGGCCGGGGTGCCCTTGGTGACCGGTGCCGTCGCGCGCCGCGCGGAACGGAGGCTGGCACCCGCCCGGGGTGTGCTGGCGACCCGGGTGACCGATCTCCTCACCGGGACCGCCGAACTGACCGTCGCCGGGGCACTGCCCGCACGGACCGCCGCGGCTCGCCGGGCCGACGACGCGCTGACCCGCATCACCTCCCGCGCCGCCACCGCCACCGCGCTCGGTGACGGACTCACCGCGCTCGTCACCGGTCTGACCGTCGCCGCCGCCGCGCTGGTGGGCGCTCAGGCCGTAGCGGACGGGCGGCTCGGCGGCGTGACCATGGCGGTCGTGGTGCTCACCCCGCTGGCCGCGTTCGAAGCCGTCCTCGGGCTGCCGCTCGCCGTGCAGCACCGGCAGCGGGTGCGCAGGAGCGCCGAGCGCGTGTACGAGGTGCTGGACGCCCCCGAGCCCGTACGCGAGCCGGAGCAGCCGCAGCCCGCGCCCGCGTCGCCGTTCCCCCTCGTGCTGGACGGTCTGACCGCCCGTCACGACGGGCAGCGGCGGGACGCGCTCGCCGGGTTCGACCTCGTCCTCGAACAGGGCCGAAGGGTCGCCGTGGTCGGCCCCTCCGGTTCGGGCAAGACGACGCTGGCGCAGGTGCTGCTGCGGTTCCTGGACGCGAGCGCCGGTACGTACACGCTCGGCGGCACGGACGCGTACGCGCTCGACGGCGACGACGTACGGCGCCTGGTCGGGCTGTGCGCCCAGGACGCGCATCTCTTCGACAGCTCGGTACGGGAGAACCTCCTGCTCGCCCGGAAGGACGCGAGCGAGGAGGAGGTGCGCGACGCGCTCTCCAGGGCGCGCCTGCTCGACTGGGTCGACGGATTGCCCGAGGGCCTGGACACGCTGATCGGCGAGCACGGTGCGCGGCTGTCGGGCGGCCAGCGGCAGCGGCTCGCACTGGCCCGCGTCCTGCTCGCGGACTTCCCTGTCCTCGTCCTCGACGAGCCCGCGGAACACCTCGACCTGCCGACGGCCGACGCGCTCACCGCGGACCTGCTGGCCGCCACCGAGGGGCGTACGACCCTGCTGATCACCCACCGGCTGGCCGGACTCGACGCGGTCGACGAGGTGATCGTGCTGGCCCAGGGGCGGGTGGTCCAGCGGGGCGCGTACGCGGAGTTGGCGGCGGTGGCGGGACCGCTCCGGGAGATGGTGGAGCGGGAGGTGCAGGGAGATCTGCTGGGACAGCGGACGGGACGTCAGGGAACGGCGGCCTTGGCCCAGGCATAGGAGCTTCGCCTCGGCAGGCCTCGGGGGCGGCCTCGACCGGCCTCAGGGGTGAAGGCTCCGAACTCCGCCCGGACGAGGGATGTCCTGGACCATTCGTGGTCGTCCGTTCCCCCAGCCGTACGACCTGAGCAGGACGCCGTGCCGCGCGTGGGCAACGATCGCTGACATGCGCTCACCTCGTCGCAGTCCACTGCATGTTCCGGTGTTCCTGTGCGCGGTCGCCCTGCTCCTGGCGCGGCCCGCCGCCGCCGATGGCGGGTCGGGCGGCGGTGAGGCGGACTCCGGTGTCAGCGCCCGGGTGGTGCGGCTGTACGAGGACGCCGCCGCGGCGACGCAACGGTACGAGGCGGTGCACCGGGAAGCCGAGAAGCAGCTCGCCAGGGCCCGGCGCTCGCAGCGGCTCCTCGCCCGGGAGCAGAAGCGCATCGCGGGCCTGCACGACGACCTCGGCCGCATCGCGCGCGCCCAGTACCGGCAGGTCGGCGGGGTTCCGTACGCGGCGCAGATCATCCTCGCCGACTCCCCGGAGGAACTGATGCGCAGTCAGCATGTGTTCTCGCAGGCGAACCTCGCGGTGGAGACCATGGCCGCCAAGAGCCGCCGGGCGGAGTCCCGGCTCGCCGAGGACCAAGCGCGGTCGTCCGCGCTCTGGCGGGACCTGGAGAAGCGGAACCGCAAGCTGGCCGGGATGAAGAAGGCCATCCAGGCGAAGCTGGACGAGGCGCGCCGGGTGCTCCAGAAGCAGGCCGACGCCTCCGCCGCCGCGGGGACGTGCCGCAGCGCCGTCCACCTGGACGAGGCGTCCCCGAAGACAGGGCGCCCCTGGGTCGCACCGGTACGGGACTACCGCCTCTCCGCGCCCTTCGGCAGCGGCGGCACCCACTGGGCGAACCGGCACACCGGCCAGGACTTCGCGGTGCCGATCGGGACTCCGGTGCGGGCGGTCGGTGCGGGCAAGGTGGTGAAGGTGACCTGCGGGGGCGCGTTCGGCATGGAGGTCGTGATCGAGCACCCGGGCGGGTACTGCACGCAGTACGCCCATCTCGCCGCCGTCACGGTCAACCAGGGCGACCGGGTGGCCACCGGCCAGTGGATCGCCCAGTCGGGCACGACGGGCAACTCCACCGGTCCGCATCTGCACTTCGAGGTCCGGGTCACCCCGCAACTGGGGTCGGGCATCGATCCGGTGCCCTGGCTGACGGCGCGGGGCGTGAAGTTGTGAGCAACCGACCCGCCCCGGCCCGTTCGGCGAGGCCTACAGCCGCTCGGCGAGGATCTGTTCGATCACCACGGCGACCCCGTCCTCGTTGTTGGCGACGGTCTGCCCGGACGCGGCGGCCAGTGCGTCCGGGTGCGCGTTGCCCATCGCGTACGACCGGCCGGCCCATGTGAGCATCTCCACGTCGTTGGGCATGTCGCCGAAGGCGACGACCTCCTCCTGGGAGATGCCGCGCTCGGCGCAGCACAGCGCGAGCGTGCTCGCCTTGGAGACGCCGGGGCCGCTGATCTCCAGCAGCGCGCTGGGGCTGGAGCGGGTGATGCTGGCGCGGTCGCCGACGGCCAGCCGAGCCAGGGTGAGGAAGGCGTCCGGGTCCAGCTCGGGGTGGTACGCGAGGATCTTGAGCACCGGGTGGTGGGCGCCCGGGGCGTCCCCCGCCAGCAGCTCCTCGGCGGGGGCGCGGAGGTCGGGGGTCTCCATGAGGAGCTTCGGGTAGGCCGGCTCCTGGTAGAAGCCGTAGGTCTGCTCGACGGCGTAGGTCGTGCCCGGCGCCGCGTCCCGCAGGAGGCCCACCGTGTCGAGGGCGTTCTCCCGGGCCAGCTCCCGGACCTTGACGAAGCGGTGGGCGCCGGGGCCGCCGTGCAGGTCGACGACGGCCGCGCCGTTGCCGCAGATCGCCAGGCCGTGCCCGTGGACATGGTCACTGACGATCTCCATCCAGCGCGCGGGGCGGCCGGTGACGAAGAACACCTCGATACCGGCCTCCTCGGCGGCGGCCAGCGCGGCGACCGTGCGCGCGGAGACCGACTTGTCGTCCCGGAGGAGGGTGCCGTCGAGATCCGTCGCGATCAGCCGGGGCGCGACGGTGGTGGTGGGGGTCTCGGGCTCTCGGGTCGCTGAGGTCACGGGCCCATTCTGGCGCATATGCCCGCACGGGCGTGCGGGAGTCCGCACATCTGAGTGGTGACGCTCCTCACCAGCGGCGTCACGTCCCGTCATGATCAAGCGGCCTTCCTTCGCGGTCGAGCCCGGCGGCGCCCCCCGTCACGCTCAGCCGAGCTGCGCCAGGGCCTCCATGGCGATCTGCTCGAAGACCTTCTCGTCCGCCGCGAAGTCCGAGTCGGGGATGGGCCAGTGGATCACGAGGTCGGTGAAGCCCAGCTCCGCGTGTCGCCCGGCGAAGTCCACGAACGCGTCGAGGGACTCCATCGGACGGGCACGGTCCGGGGTGAAGCCGGTGAGCAGGATCTTGTCCAGTTCCGCCGCCTCACGGCCGACCGCGGCGCACGCGTCGGCCAGCTTCTCGGTCTGTGCGCGCAGGGCCAGCCGGGACTGCTCGGGGGTCCCGTGCTCGTACAGCTTCGGGTCGCCGGTCGTCACCCACGCCTGGCCGTGGCGCGCGGCGAGCGCCAGGCCGCGCGGGCCGGTCGCGGCCACCGCGAACGGCAGCCGGGGGCGCTGGACGCAGCCGGGAATGGTGCGCGCCTCGTGCGCGGAGTAGTGGTCGCCCTGGTACGAGACGGAGTCCTCGGTGAGCAACCGGTCGAGCAGCGGGACGAACTCGCCGAACCGGTCGGCACGCTCGCGCGGGCTCCAGGGGTCCTGGCCGAGCACGGTGGCGTCGAAGCCGGTCCCGCCCGCGCCGATGCCCAGGGTGATCCGGCCGCCGGAGATGTCGTCGAGCGAGATCAGTTCCTTGGCGAGGGTGACCGGATGCCGGAAGTTCGGCGAGGTCACGAGGGTGCCGAGACGCAGCCGCTCGGTGACACCGGCCGCGGCCGTCAGCGTCGGCACGGCGCCGAACCAGGGGCCGTCGCGGAAGGACCGCCACGACAGATGATCGTAGGTGAACGCGGTGTGGAAGCCCAACTGTTCCGCACGCTGCCATGCGGAACGCCCGCCCTCGTGCCAGCGGACATACGGCAGGATCACGGTGCTCAGACGCAGACTCATGCTCCGAGCGTACGGGGGCGCTCAGTGCGGTTCCGAGAACCGCAGGTAGCGCGGCGGTACGGCCTCGGTCAGCCACACTCCGTTCGCGCTGACACGGAAGACATGCCCGTCGCGCTGCATGGCACCGGCGTCCACGGCCAGGACGACCGGGCGACCGCGGCGGGCACCCACGCGGGTGGCGGTCTCGCGGTCCGGCGAGAGGTGCACCGCGTGCCGGTTCATGGGCCTGAGCCCCTCCGCGCGGATCGCGTCCAGATGGCGGGCCACGGTTCCGTGGTAGAGGTGGGCGGGCGGGGCCGCCGGGGGCAGCCCGAGGTCGATCTCGATGCTGTGACCCTGGCTGGCGCGGATGCGGGTGCCCTCGATCGCGAAGCGCTTCTTGTCATTGGTGGCGACCACATGGTCCAGCTCGGCGCGCGTGATGCGGAAGCCGTGCGCGCCCGCCGCGGCGAGCAGGGCGTCGATCTCGACCCAGCCGCCCTCGTCCAGCGTGAGCCCGATCCGTTCGGGCTGGTGCCGCAGATGTCTGGAGAGGTACTTCGACACCTTCACGGTGCGTCGCTCGTCGTTTCCTTCCTTCATTCCTCCAGCGTGCGGGAGAGACGCGGATCACGCACCTGAATTGCATTCCGATGTTTGATCCACAAGCAAGTGCGGTTATCCACAGGCGGATTGACGATTCTGTGGACAACTCACCGACGAGCTGGGGACGTTGGGCACTGACCAGGTGCCGTACGGAGTCATGAAGCTGACAAGTGCACGCCGTACAACGCCTGTTCGTCGCCCGTTCGTCACAGAGGCGGACGCAGCCGTGCGACCGCGCGCAGCACCCGAGGGGTGAAGCGGGACATCAGCAGGGCGCCGCGCGCCTCCGGGGTGACCGGCACCACGGCCTGATCGCGCGCGACGGCTCGCAGGATCGCCTCCGCGACCTTCTCCGGCGGATACCCGCGCCGCCCGTACAGCCGCGTCACCTTCTTCCGGAGGCGCTTCTCCTCCTCGTGGCTCACGCCCGCGAAGCGAGCGGTCGACGTGATGTTCGTGTGGACGAAGCCGGGGCAGATCGCCGACACCCCGATGCCCCGCCCGGCGAACTCCGCGCGCAGACACTGGCTGAGCATCAGGACCGCGGCCTTGGAGGTGCTGTAGGCGGGCAGTGCCCGCGAGGGCTGGTACGCCGCCGCCGACGCGGTGTTGACGATATGGCCGCCCTGGCCGCGCTCGGCCATCTGCCGCCCGAAGACCCGGCACCCGTGGATGACGCCCCACAGGTTGACGTCGAGGACCTTGCGCCAGTCCTCGGTGGTCGTGTCCAGGAAGGAGCCGGAGAACCCGATCCCGGCGTTGTTCACGAGCACGTCCACCACCCCGTACTCGGCGGCGACCTTCTCGGCGAGCTTCTCCATGGCCTGCTCGTCGCTGACGTCGACCGTCTCGGCCCAGGCCTGCGGGGCACCGCTCAGCCAGGCCGATTCCGCCGTCCGGGTCACGCCCTCGGCGTCCCGGTCGACGGCCACCACGCGCGCACCGGCCTCGGCGAACGCGATCGCCGTGGCCCGCCCTATGCCGCTGGCCGCCCCGGTGACGAGCACCAGCCGACCGCCGAACTGCTCCGCGTACCGCCCGCTCGCCACGGACGGCGCGGGCCGACCGCCGTCCACGGCGGTCACGAACTCCCTGATCCAAACTGCCAGTTGATCGGGCCGGGTGCGCGGGATCCAGTGGCCCGCGGCCAGCGTGCGCCGCGTCAGTTGCGGGGCCCACCGCTCCAGATCGTCGTAGAGCCGCTCCGACAGGAAGGTGTCCCCCAGGGGCGTGATGAGCTGCACGGGTGCGTGCGCGTACGCGTCGGGGCGCGGACGGTTCAGCCGCGGCCGTACGTTGTCGCGGTACAGCCAGGCGCCATGGGCCGCGTCCGTGCGCAGCGACGGGGTCGGGTAGCCGTCGGCGGGCACCTTCTCGACGCGTTGCAGGATCTTGGGCCAGCGCTTGCCGAGCGGGCCGCGCCACGCGAGTTCCGGCAGGACCGGGGTGTGCAGCAGGTAGACGTACCAGGACTTGGCGCCCTGACCGAGCACCTGCCCCACCCGGCGCGGGGTGGGCCTGCGTACCCGCTCCTTGATCCAGTGGCCGAAGTGGTCCAGGGACGGCCCGGACATCGAGGTGAAGGACGCGATCCGGCCCTTGGTGCGCTCGACCGTGACGAATTCCCACGCCTGCACCGAGCCCCAGTCGTGCCCCACCAGGTGCACCGGCCGGTCGGGGCTGACCGCGTCCGCGACCGCGAGGAAGTCGTCCGTCAGCTTCCTCAGCGTGAACCCGCCGCGCAGCGGCTTCGGCGCCGTCGAGCCGCCATGGCCGCGGACGTCGTAGAGCACGACGTGGAAGTGCTCGGCGAGGCGGACGGCCACCTTTGACCAGACCTCCTTGCTGTCCGGATAGCCGTGGACCAGGACGACCGTCGGTCGCGCCGTGTCCCCCAACTCGGCCACGCACAGCTCGATGCCGCCCGTACGCACCCGGCGCTCGCGCGCCCCCACGACCGTCACTTGTCCTCCACCCAGTGCCGTACCGCCGTGAACACCCGCTGTTCAGCGGGGAGTTCGCCCGTCACCGCCGTCGTCATGCCCTCGCCCGCCCGCGCGTCCGTCCGTCCGCAGCGACCGCGGTGGTGACTGCAGTGATGACTGCGGTACGTGCTCGTAACGTGACACCCGCGAATCTCGCAGTTGTTAGAGCGCACGTCAATAGGCCTGTCCGGGCCTGTGGACAACCCTGCCGACAACCCGCTGACGACCCCGCCGTGGTCAACCTCAGGGGGACCCCTAGGGACTCGTACGCCTGGAGTCTGATGCCAAGACGGCTCTGCGGTCTGACGACGCGCGGGGCCCGGCTCACTACCGTCGAGGACGTGACTGTGATCGCGACCGAAGGCCTGAGCAAGCGGTTCCCGAAGGTGACCGCGCTTGATCGGCTCTCCGTGGACGTCGGACCCGGTGTGACGGGGCTCGTCGGTGCCAATGGGGCCGGCAAGTCCACCCTGATCAAGATCCTGCTGGGGTTGTCCCCCGCCACCGAGGGCCGTGCCGAGGTGCTCGGGCTCGATGTCGCCCGTGCGGGCGGCGCCATCCGCGAGCGCGTGGGGTACATGCCGGAGCACGACTGCCTGCCGCCCGACGTGTCGGCGACCGAGTTCGTCGTCCATATGGCGCGCATGTCCGGGCTGCCGCCGACGGCCGCCCGTGAGCGCACCGCGGACACACTGCGGCACGTCGGCCTGTACGAGGAGCGCTACCGCCCCATCGGCGGCTACTCCACCGGCATGAAGCAGCGCGTGAAGCTCGCCCAGGCCCTGGTCCACGACCCGCAGTTGGTCTTCCTGGACGAGCCGACCAACGGCCTCGACCCGGTCGGCCGCGACGAGATGCTCGGCCTGATCCGCCGTATCCACACCGACTTCGGGATCTCGGTTCTGGTCACGTCCCATCTGCTGGGCGAACTGGAGCGCACCTGCGACCACGTCGTGATCATCGACGGCGGCAAGCTGCTGCGCTCCAGCTCCACCCGGGACTTCACCCAGAACACCACGACCCTCGCGATCGAGGTCACCGACAGCGACGACCACCCGGACGGCACCCGCGCGGTGCGCGACGCGCTCCACGCGCGCGGGGTGACCACACACGACGGCAGCGGACTCCCGGGTGCCGGACACATCCTGCTGCTCACCGCGGAAGGCGAACAGACGTACGACCTCGTACGGGACGTCGTCGCCGACCTGGGCCTCGGCCTGGTCCGCATGGAGCAGCGCAGGCACCACATCGCCGAGGTCTTCAAGGACGGCGACGAGCAGCGCAAGGAGGCGGCCGTCCATGGCGGTTGAGCAGCCCGCGGCCCGCGAGGCCGAACAGACCCGGATCCACAACATCGGCTACCGCTCCTACGACGGCCCGCGCCTGGGACGCGCCTACGCCTGCCGCTCGCTCTACTCGCAGTCCCTGCGCGGCGCCTACGGCCTCGGCCGCTCGGTGAAGTCCAAGGTGCTGCCGATGCTGCTGTTCGTGGTGATGTGTGCGCCCGCACTGATCATGGTGGCGGTCGCGGTTGCCACCAAGGCGAAGGACCTCCCGCTCGAGTACACCCGCTACGCGATCTTCATGCAGGCCCTCATCGGCCTGTACGTGGCCGCGCAGGCGCCCCAGTCGGTGTCGCGCGACCTGCGCTTCAAGACGGTGCCGCTGTACTTCTCGCGCCCCATCGAGACCGTCGACTACGTGCGAGCCAAGTACGCGGCCCTGGCCTCCGCCATGTTCATCCTGACGGCCGCACCGCTGCTCATCCTCTACGTGGGCGCGCTGCTGGCCAAGCTGGACTTCGGCCATCAGACGAAGGGATTCGCCGAGGGAATGGTCTCCGTGGCCCTGCTGTCCCTGCTGTTCTCCGGAATCAGTCTGCTCATCGCGGCGACCACCCCGCGGCGCGGCTTCGGTATCGCGGCCGTCATCGCCGTCCTGACCATCTCCTACGCGGCCGTCTCCGCCGTCCAGGGCATCGCCGACCTCCACTCCGGCAACTCCACGGCGCTGGTGTGGTCGGGTCTCTTCTCGCCCATCACGCTCATCGACGGGGTGCAGACCGCCTTCCTGGGCGCGAGTTCCTCCTTCCCCGGCGGGCAGGGCCCCTCGGCCGCGCAGGGAGTCGTCTTCCTCCTCGTCGTCCTGGGACTCATCGCGGGCAGCTACGGCCTGCTGGTGCGCCGCTACCGAAAGGCCGGACTGTGACAACGCTCACCATCGACCATGTCTCGCGCTGGTTCGGCAACGTGGTCGCCGTCAACGACGTCACGATGACCGTCGGCCCCGGCGTCACTGGCCTGCTGGGCCCGAACGGCGCCGGGAAGTCCACCCTCATCAACATGATGGGCGGCTTCCTCGCACCCTCCACCGGCTCCGTCACCCTCGACGGAGAGCCCGTGTGGCGCAACGAGCAGATCTACCGGCACATCGGCGTCGTCCCCGAGCGCGAGGCCATGTACGACGTCCTCACCGGACGTGAATTCGTCGTCGCCAACGCCGAGTTGCACGGGCTGGACGCCAAGGCGGCCGGGCGCGCCCTCGCCACCGTCGAGATGGAGTACGCGCAGGACCGGAAGATCTCGACGTATTCCAAGGGCATGCGCCAACGCGTGAAGATGGCGTCCGCCCTGGTGCACGACCCGTCCCTGCTGCTGCTCGACGAGCCCTTCAACGGCATGGACCCGCGCCAGCGCATGCAGCTCATGGACCTGCTGCGGCGCATGGGCGCCGAGGGACGCACGGTGCTGTTCTCGTCCCACATCCTCGAAGAGGTCGAGCAACTCGCCTCGCACATCGAGGTGATCGTCGCCGGACGGCACGCGGCGAGCGGCGACTTCCGCAAGATCCGCCGTCTGATGACCGACCGGCCGCACCGCTATCTGGTGCGCTCCAGCGACGACCGGGCGCTCGCGGCGGCGCTCATCGCGGACCCGTCGACCGCGGGCATCGAGGTGGACCTCGCGGAGGGCGCGCTGCGCATCCAGGCGGTCGACTTCGGCCGGTTCACCACCCTGCTGCCGAAGGTCGCGCGCGCGCACGGCATCCGGCTGCTCACGGTCTCGCCGTCCGACGAGTCCCTCGAGTCCGTGTTCTCGTATCTGGTCGCGGCGTAGGAGGCCGAAGATGTACGACCCCACAGTCGCCCGGCTCACCTACCGGGGACTCCTCGGCCGCCGCCGGGCCCTCATCCTCGGCGCGCTGCCCGCCCTGCTGATCGTGCTCTCCCTCGTCGTACGGACCCTGACCGGCGCCGACGACCAGGTCGCCCACGATCTCCTCGGCGGGTTCGCGCTCGCCACGATGGTGCCGATCATCGGCGTCATCGCGGGCACCGGCGCCATCGGCCCCGAGATCGACGACGGCTCGGTGGTGTATCTGCTGGCCAAGCCGGTGAAGCGGTCCACGATCATCGTCACCAAGCTGATCGTCGCGATCGCGGTCACCATGACGTTCTCGGCCCTGCCGACGCTCGTCGCGGGCCTGATCCTCAACGGCAACGGCCAGCAGATCGCCGTCGCGTACACGGTCGCGGCGCTGGTCGCCTCCATCGCGTACGCCGCGCTGTTCCTGCTGCTCGGCACGGTCAGCCGGCACGCGGTGGTCTTCGGCCTGGTCTACGCGCTGATCTGGGAGGCGCTCTTCGGATCGCTGGTCTCCGGCGCGCGCACCCTCAGCGTCCAGCAATGGTCGCTCGCCGTGGCCCACAAGGTCTCCGACAGCGCGCTGGTCACCTCCGACGTCGGCCTGACCACCGGGGTGGTGCTCCTGCTCGTGGTGACCGTGGCCGCCACCTGGTACGCGGGACAGAAGCTGCGGACGCTGACGCTGGCGGGCGAGGAGTGACCGACCGCGCGTGACCGCGCACGTGCGTCGGCCTTCTTGACCGTGGCTTCATCTCCGCCCGCGCACACTGGAACGGGGGATGCGCAGGGAAAGGAACAACGGGGATGACAGCGCAGACACCGCAGGGAGACAGCGGGCAGGCCGAGAGCGGGGACGACTGGGACGGCGTCGTGTTCGACGAGGACTTCATACGGTCCGCGGCGAGCACGGAGCCGTCCGCCCGCGCCCGGATGCTGACCGCGCGCTGGCGGCGGGAAGCCCCCGACCCGCAGCCGTGGCGCTCCGACGAGCCGCCCGCAGGCTGGTTCTTCAGCAAGGTCCGCCGTCGCAGATGGCGCCGCCGGTAACGGCCGCGCCCGGCCCGCGACCGCGGAGATATTCAGTGGCGCCCGATCCGGTGGACGGGGCACAGTGGTGATGTCCACGACGCCGGATCGAGTCGGCGCCACCGTCTGGGAGAGGAGCTGGGCGATGTCCCTGCACGACAGTACGCCGAGCTCCCGACAGGGCAGTCCGCGGCAGGCTCCGGAGTAGTCAGCTCCGTCGAGCCCGCCCGCACGGGAACTGCCCGGGGCGGCCGCTTCGAGCGCGCGATTCACATCGCGCGGGCCGCCCACCCGGAGGATTGGCCGAGTGGTAAGGCACCGGCTTGCTAAGCCGTGGTCGGGGTCACCCCCGCGCGCGTTCGATCCGCGCATCCTCCGCGAGACACCACTGCCTGGGCAGTCCTTACTGCCCGAGCAGTCCTTCCAGGACGACGGCGATCCCGTCGTCGTCGTGGGAGAGCGTCACCTCGTCCGCGACCGCCTTCAGGTCCTCATGGGCATCGGCCATGGCCACCCCGCGGGCGGCCCACGCGAACATGGGGATGTCGTTCGGCATGTCGCCGAAGGCGATCGTGTCCGCGGCCTTCAGCCCCAGGCGGCGGGCCGCCAACGACAGACCCGTCGCCTTGGTCAGGCCGAGCGGAAGGATCTCCACGATCCCCTCGCCCGCCATCGTCACGCCGACCAGGCCCCCGGCCGCCTGCCGCGCCGCCTCGGTCAGTTCGTCGTCGCTCAGCGTCGGGTGCTGGACGTAGACCTTGTTCAGCGGCGCCGACCACAGCTCCGCCGGGTCCGTGACCGGTCGGTAGGGAAGCGGCCAGTCGTCGATCCGGTAGCCGGGGCCGACCAGGACCTCGCCGTCCAGCCCGTCCCTCCCGGCGGCCAGCAGCAGCGGACCCACCTCGGCCTCTATCTTCGCCAGCGCGAGGCCCGCGAGCTGCCGGTCCAGCGTCAGCGATGTCAGCAGCCGGTGCTCCCCCGCGTCGTAGACCTGCGCCCCCTGACCGCAGACCGCGAGGCCCCGGTAGCCGAGGTCGTCGAGGACATGACGCGTCCAGGGGACCGCGCGCCCGGTGACGACGATATGGGCGGCGCCCGCCGCGGTGGCCGCGGCGAGCGCCTCACGGGTGCGCTCCGAGATGGTCTCGTCGGAGCGCAGAAGCGTTCCGTCGAGGTCGGTCGCGATCAGTGGGTAGGGGAATCCGGCGGGCTTGCCCGTGCTCACTTGGCCACGGGCTCCAGCAGCTCCCGGCCACCCAGGTACGGGCGCAGCACCTCGGGCACCCGGACGGAGCCGTCGGCGAGCTGGTGGTTCTCCAGGATCGCCACGATCGTGCGCGGCACAGCGCACAGCGTGCCGTTCAGCGTCGACAGCGGCTGCACCTTCTTGCCGTCCCGCATACGGACCGACAGGCGGCGGGCCTGGAAGCCGTCGCAGTTGGACGTCGAGGTCAGCTCGCGGTACTTGCCCTGGGTCGGGATCCACGCCTCGCAGTCGTACTTGCGGGACGCCGACGCGCCGAGGTCGCCCGTCGCCACGTCGATGACCTGGAACGGCAGTTCAAGCGCGGTCAGCCACTGCTTCTCCCACTCCAGGAGCCGCTGGTGCTCGTGCTCGGCGTCCTCGGGGGCGACGAACGAGAACATCTCGATCTTGTCGAACTGGTGCACACGGAAGATGCCCCGCGTGTCCTTGCCGTACGTGCCGGCCTCGCGGCGGAAGCACGGCGAGAAGCCCGCGTAGCGCAGCGGCAGCTTCTCCGCGTCGATGATCTCGTCCATGTGATACGCGGCGAGGGGGACCTCGGAGGTACCGACCAGGTAGAAGTCGTCCTTGTCCAGGTGGTACACGTTCTCGGCGGCCTGGCCGAGGAAGCCCGTGCCCTCCATGGCGCGCGGCCGGACCAGGGCCGGGGGCAGCATCGGGGTGAAGCCGGCCGCCACGGCCTGCGCCATCGCCGCGTTGACGAGGGCCATCTCCAGCAGCGCGCCGATACCGGTCAGGTAGTAGAAGCGCGAGCCGGAGACCTTCGCGCCGCGCTCGACGTCGATCGCGCCGAGCGCCTCGCCGAGCTCCAGGTGGTCCTTGGGCTCGAAGCCCTCGGCGCCGAAGTCGCGGATGGTGCCGTGCGTCTCCAGGACGACGAAGTCCTCTTCGCCGCCGACCGGGACGTCGGGGTGCACCACGTTGCCGAGCTGGAGCAGGAGGCGGCGGGTCTCCTCGTCGGCCTCGTGCTGCTCGGCGTCGGCGGCCTTGACGTCGGCGGCGAGCCGGCTCGCCTTCTGCAGCAGTTCGGCCTTCTCGTCACCCGAGGCCTTGGGGATCAGCTTGCCGAGCGCCTTCTGCTCGGAACGGAGCTCGTCGAAGCGGACGCCGGACGACCTGCGCCGCTCGTCGGCGGAGAGGAGGGCGTCGACGAGCGCGACGTCCTCACCACGGGCGCGCTGGGAGGCGCGAACACGGTCGGGGTCCTCACGGAGCAGGCGAAGGTCAATCACCCCTCAAGGCTACCGGTGTCACGTTCCGGCCCACGACACAGTATTTGGATCCGCGGTCCATGAGGCGTCAGGAAGGAATGACGCTGAGTGTCAATTACGCGGGCGGTGCTTCTCGGGAGACGGAGCCGGGTGGTCGCCGGTTGACTCGACTTCCTTGTGCGGAAGGGGACTTGGGGCGCGCTTGTCCACAGGCATCCACAGCTTCGCAAAGTTATCCACAGGTTGTGTGGAAGGTCTGTGGATGCCGGAGGTGATCATTCCGAATGCCGCGAGCGAACAGAGGATTTCCCGGTCCAAACCTGCACTACACACTCTTTCGGGCGGAAAGGGTTCGCTTCAAAGGGTGGGTCGAAAGAAACAAGTGGACAACTGTGACGGATGCGGCGGTGGATCGGGGGCGGATTCGCGGTGCGGGCTCCTGAGGCCCGCCGCGCGATGGTGTCGACTTGTCCCCAGATCGAGAAGCTGACCTGTGGATAACTTGGGTGGGTGGTGAAAATCCGCAGGTAGGACAGGACGATAGGACCGGCCCTCCCGGAAGCGCCCCACAGGCGCTCAGGACCCCTGGCGAACCGGCTTCTAGAACCGGCCGTCCTGGCAGCGCGCCACCCAGTCCGCCGCGCTCATGAACGTGTCGTCCGACGTTCCCGGATGCAGCGCCCGGACATCGGCCGGCGTGATGTCCGCGCGCGGATACGAGCCGAGGAAGCGCACCTCCCGGCAGATCCGCTTGAGCCCCATCAGCGCCTCGGCGACGCGGCGGTCGGAGATATGGCCCTCGGCGTCGATGCAGAAGCAGTAGTTCCCGATGCCCGCGCCCGTCGGGCGGGACTGCAGCAGCATCAGGTTGACGCCCCGTACGGCGAACTCGCCCAGCAGATCGCGCAGGCCACCGGGGTGGTCGGTGCGTTGCCACAGGACGACGGAGGTCTTGTCCGCGCCGGTCGGTGCCGCCGGTCGGGCCGGACGGCCGACAAGGACGAACCGGGTCTGCGCGTTCTCCGCGTCGTGGATGTTCGTCTCCAGGGGCACGAGTCCGTAGCGCGCGGCGGCGAACTCGCCCGCGAACGCGGCGTCGTAGCGCCCCTCCTGGACCAGGCGGGCGCCGTCCGCGTTGGACGCGGCCGACTCCCAGACCGCGTCCGGGAGGTTGGCCTTCAGCCAGTTGCGTACCTGGGGCTGCGCGGCCGGGTGCGCGGTGACCGTCTTGATCTCCGAGAGGGCGGTGCCGGGCCGGACCAGCAGCGCGAAGGTGATCGAGAGGAGCACCTCGCGGTAGATCATCAGCGGCTCGCCCGCGACCAGTTCGTCGAGCGTGGTCGTGATGCCGCCCTCCACCGAGTTCTCGATCGGTACGAAGGCGGCCTCGGCCTCGCCGCTGCGGACGGCGTCGAGGGCCGCGGGGATCGAGACCATGGGGACGAGTTCCCGGGTCGCCGCCTCCGGCAGCGTACGGAGCGCCACCTCGGTGAAGGTGCCCTCGGGGCCGAGATACGCATAGCTGGCTGGCATGGCCTCACCCTAATGCGCGCGGACCGGACCGGGCCCGCTCTCCAGGACGCCATGGCCCCTGCGGGGGACACGCGCGCCGCTCACCCCTCGAGCAACCGCTGCCCCACGTACTCCCCCTTCGCGGCCCCGCCCGGCACCGCGAACAGACCGCTCGCCTCATGGCGGATGTACTGCGACAGCGCGTCCCCCCGGTCGAGCTTGCGCTGCACCGGTACGAAGCCGCGCAGCGGATCCGCCTGCCAGCAGATGAACAGCAGCCCCGCGTCGGGCGTCCCGTCCGCGGCGTTGCCGTCGTGGTACGAGAAGGGGCGGCGGAGCATCGCGGCGCCGCCGTTCTGGTCGGGCCGGGTGATGCGCGCGTGCGCGTTGAGGGGCACGACCAGCTTGCCGTCGCGGCCGGCCTTCTCCAGGTCCATTTCGGTTGTCTCGGTGCCGCCGCTGAGTGGTGCCCCGGTGGACTTGCGGCGCCCGATGACCTCCTCCTGGGCCGGGAGCGCGAGCTTCTCCCAGTCGTCGAGGAGCATGCGGATCCGGCGTACGACGGCATACGAACCGTTCGCCATCCAGACCGGTTCGCCTTTGGCGGGCACGAAGACACGCCGGTCGAAGTCGGCATCCTCCGGCTTCGGGTTGTTCGTCCCGTCGACCTGGCCCATCAGGTTGCGCGCGGTCATGGGCCGCGCGGTCGCGCCCGGTGAGCGGTTGAAGCCGTTCATCTGCCAGCGGACCCGGGCGGCGCTCCCGGCGTCCTTCTGGATCGCGCGCAGGGCGTGGAAGGCGACCAGCGCGTCATTGGCGCCGATCTGCACCCACAGGTCGCCGTTGCTGCGGGACGCGTCGAGCCGGTCGGAGGAGAAGGCGGGCAGCGGGTCCAGGGCGGAGGGGCGCTGCTTCTGAAGTCCCGTACGGGAGAAGAAGCTGTGCCCGAATCCGAACGTGATCGTCAGGGACGACGGTCCGGCGTCCCGGGCGACAGCGGTGTCGTCGTGCGGGGCGTTCTCGCCCGCCATCAGCCGCTCGGCGGTCGCCGACCAGCGGCGCAGCAGTGCGGCGGCCTCCTTGCGGCCCGCGCCCGGCGCCAGGTCGAACGCGACGACATGGCCGCGGGACTGAAGGGCGTCGGTGATCCCGGACTGATGTTTCCCGTGAAACATCGCCCGGTCCGCGCCGAGCGACGTCAGCGGCGTGGCCTTCTCGGACGGCGCTGCGGCGTATCCGGTGGCCCCGCCGACGGCCCCGAGCGCGAGCCCGGTGGCACCCGCGGTCCCGAGGAGCCGCCGCCGTGAGATCCCCGCCGCGGGGGCGGAGCGGTCGGGCTCGGCGGCCGTCGGGGCGTCGGGGACGGAACCGGCGCTCTTGGTGCCTTCGGCCGGGCGGCGGCCCCGGCCCTGCTGAGAGGGGACGCCCTCGCAGGACGCGCGGGGCGTGGACTGGTCAGCCATGGTGATTCAGCCGATCTTCGCGTTCTTGTTCACGGTCACTTGGTCGATGTCGGATGTGCGCACGGTCACCGCGATCTCCCAGTCGCCCGCCATGGGGATCTGCACACCGCTCTTCGACCAGTGACCGGTGGTGATGTGTTCGGGGGTGATGGGCAGGGGGCCGATGCCCTTCGCCTTGAGCGTGAAGGCGATCTTCACCTCGGGGACGTCGAAGGCCTTGCCGTTCGGCCGCACCACGAAGACATGCAGGTCGTTGCCGCCCACGCGGGCCGGGTCGAGGGTGAGGTCCACCGTGCCCCTGCCGTCCTGGCCGCCCGTGTCGAAGGGGAGGCGCAGCGACACGGGACCCGAGGCCTGCGCGGTGGCGGGGGTGGCCGCCTTGACCGCCTCCTCGGTGCGTCCCGGTTCGGTGCTCGTCAGCGCGGTGGTGACGGCGAGCAGGACGACCGCGACGCCCGCCTCGGCGAGTACGGAACGGCGCAGTCCGGAGCGGAGCGGGTCGGCGTCCCGGAGCTGCTTGGTGCGTGCCGCGGCCATGGCGGCCTGCTGCCGGGCCAGTTGGGCGGCGCGCCGGGGATCACGGGAGCCCGAGGAGTCCTGGGCCGTGCCCGCTCCCCGGCGGCCGGAAGCCCCCTTGCCGGAAGTCCCCTTGTCGGAATCCCTCTTGCCGGAAACCTTCTTGCCGGAAGCGGCGGCGCCCTGTCCGCGCGAGGCAGCGCCCTTCGGCCGCGCCTTGGCCGCCGCCGTCGCCGACTTGGGGCGTGCCACCTCCGCCGGTTGCTGCGCGAGCTGTGCCGTCCAGCGCCGGGAGATCCGGGCGATGGCGACGAGGACGGCGATCAGGCCGACCTTCGCGAGCAGGAGCTGCCCGTACGTCGTCCCGGTCAGCGCCGGCCATGAGCCGACCTGGCGCCACGACTGGTAGATCCCGGTCGCGGCAAGGACGATCACGCTGGTGAACGCGACCTGCGAGAAGCGCCGTACGGCTGCCGCGTCGACCGACGGCCCCCGGTACAGCGCCACCAGCAGGGCCGTGAGCCCGCCCAGCCAGGCGGCGACCGCCAGCAGATGCAGGACGTCGACCGGCATGGCGACACCGGCCTGGATCCCCGTCGAGGCGTGCTCGGCCACCGCCCAGGTCGTCGCGAGACCGGCCGCGACGGCGGTGCCGCCGAGGGCGAGTCCGAGGGTGAGATCCCGCTGCTCGACGGTCCCGGATGCCTTCGCGTCCCGCTTCGCGTACGCCCCGAAGAGCACCGCGAGGAACAGGGCCGCCACGGCGAGCAGCAGTAGCCGGGAGACGAGGGCCGCCCCGGACTTGGTCTCGAGAACCTGCCCGAGCAGGGACAGATCGAAGACGTCGGCCGCCTTCCCGGAACCGGTGTACGAGCCGCGCAGCAGCAACAGCGCGAGCGTCGCCGCGGTGAGCGCCACCCACCCGCCGGCCACGAGCCGTTGCACCGCCCGCACCCCGGCGCCCCGCGGCCAGCAGGCCAGGACGAAGGCCGCGCCGCCGACCAGGACGACGAACCCCGCGTACGCGACGTACCGCGCGAGCCCGTAGAGGCCGCCGACGACTCCGCCGCCCACGGCCTGACCGGAGGCCTGGACCGTGGTCGCGGAGGGGGCGCCGATGGAGAACGTGAAGGCGCCCGCCACGGGATGGCTGTCCGCGGACACCACCTGGTACGTGACCGTGTAGGTGCCGTCGGACAGCCCGGCGCGCAGCTTCACTCCGTACGTCGTCCCCTTCAGGGCGACCGGCTTGCCCGTGTCGACGCGCCCTCCCTTCGGGTCGAGGACCCGCAGTGAGCCGTCGGAGAACGCGACCTGCTCGGAGAAGGTGAGCGAGATCCGGGTAGGCGCTGTGTCGACCACCGCTCCCTGTGCGGGGTCGCTGCCCGTCAGCGCGGCGTGCGCGGAGGCGGGGGCGGCCCCGCCCAGCAGCGCGCCCGCGACGGCGAGCAGCAGGACCAGCAGTCCGCGGACCGTCCGGAGCCGCTGCGGGCGCCGGGTGGACGCGCGCGCGGTCCGTCGGACGGGGCTGTCGGGAGCGATGGTCTGCGTCACAGCGGTCTCTCCCTCAGTGCCCGGTCTTCGGGGCGTAGGTGGCCGGCTTCACCGGCATGTCGACCGTGATCGTCCCCGAGGTGGCGAAGTGCAGCCGCAGCGACACCTTCTCGCCCTCCTTCGGCTTGTGGGCGAGCATGTCGAACATGAGGTGGTTGCCGCCGCGCTCCAGACGGAGCGCGCCGTCGGCGGGTACGGCGAACGACTTCTGTTCGCGCATCGCGCCGTCCTCGGTGGAGTGCATCGTCACGTGTTCGGCGAGGCTGCTGGTGACGGAGGTGAGGGTGTCGGCGCCCCCGGAGTTGGTGACGGTGAAGAAGCCGGCCGCCATGTCGCTGCTGACGGGCACGGGCATATAGGCACCGGTGATCTTCAACTCCGGCTTGTCCGAGGACGAGGACGAGGACGAGCCCTCCGCGCTGCCGCAGCCCACGAGGAGCACCCCCGCCGCCGTGATCGCGGCCGCTCGGCCGATGAGGCGGTGGTTCACGGCTTCTCTCCCTCGATGATCCTGGGCAGGTCCTTGGTGTAGTCGTCGACGGTGGTGTCCTCGCCGTACACCACATAGCCCGCGTCGGTCTTCGGCGAGAACGCGATGACCTGGGAGCCGTGCATGGAGACGATCTTGCCGTCCTTCTCCTTCTTCGGCGCCTCGATGCTGATGCCGAGGGTGCGGGCGCCCGCCTGGATGGTGGAGAAGTCACCCGTCAGGCCCACCACGTCGGGGTCGATGCCCTTGAGCCAGGTGCCGAGGGCGGCGGGTGTGTCGCGCTGGGGGTCGGTCGTGACGAACACGATCCGCAGCGAGTCCTTCTGCGCCTGAGTGAGCTGCTTGTTCTGCTCCACCGCCTTCTTGGCGACGGCGAGGTTGTTCATCGTCAGCGGGCAGACGTCGGGGCAGTGGGTGTAGCCGAAGTAGATCAGCGTCGGCTTGCCCTTGGTCTCCGCGCGGAGGTCGTACTTCTTGCCGTGGGTGTCGGTGAGGACGAGATCCGGCTTCTCGAACGGCTGGTCGAGGACCGTTCCGGGTTTGTCGGAGCCGGCCTCGGCGGAGACCTGGGTGACCGGACTGTCGCTTCCGCTGTCGGCGCCGCAGGCGGAGACGGTGAGGGCGACGGCGGCGAGAAGGCCGGCCAGAGGGAGTGTCTTCTTGGTGCGCATAGAGAAATGTTCCAGAGGTGAGGGGGCCGGTGGGCGCCGGGGTCGTACGCCCTGCCTCACGGCGGTGGTCGTACGGCCCGGCGCGGGCCCGCGGAGACGATTCGGTCGTCAGGCGGCGTCGGGGGTACGCCGACGCCCGGCCAGTACGCCGTAGGCGACGCCCGCCGCGCCGATGACGATGCCGACGAGGCCGAGGACCCGGGCGGTGGTGTCGCTGTTGCTGCCCGAGGTCGCCTTGGTGCCCTGGTCCCCGGAGGTGGAGGCGGCCTCGGCGCTGGCGCCCTGCTGCCGGGAGGCGGCGGTCAGTTCGAGCGCCGGGGCAGGGTTGTTGGGCTCGGGCTGCCCCTTCTGCTGCGGCTCGATCCAGCGCACGACCTGGTCGTCGGAGTACGTCTGGAGGGCCTTGAAGACGAGCTGGTCCGTGTTCTCCGGGAGCGGGCCGATCGAGAGCGGGAACTTCTGGAAGTAGCCCGGTTCGATGCCCTTGCCGGTGGAGGTCCAGGTGACCTTGGTGACGGCCTCGTCGATCCGCTGTCCGTGCAGCGAGACCGGCTTGTCGAGCTTGGACTTGGTGACCTCGGCCTTCCAGCCGTCGACCGGCTGCGGCATCACCGAGGGGAGCGGATGGTCGGTCGGGAAGCTGATCTCCAGCTTCTTGGTCGAGGCGTTGTCCCGCTCGTTCGGGACCTTGAAGTCGACCACCGCGTAACCGCCCTTGGTGGCCTCGCCCTCCGGCTGCACGCTCACATGCGCGAACGCGGGCCCGGACAGGACGAGAACGGCCGACGCGGCCGTGGCACCGACGGCGGCCAGGCGGGACAGCTTCGAGGAGGGCGTGAGGATCTTCAGGGCAGGGCTCTTCATGACAGGGGCACTCCACTTCGAGTGAGAAGTCCGTGGACGGGGAGAAGGACGCGTGCGCGCGGCCCCACCGCGGGAGCGGGCCACGGGTACGCGCGCGTGCCGCACGACGGCGGCGGCCCCTCGGCGAAGACGAGTGGGGTGAGCGGCGCGGCGCGTCAGGCAGCGAGGGCGAGCGAAGTGGAGGACGGCGGTCCGCGGCGGATCACCGTGTGCTGAAGCGCGGTCGTCCGCGGCTTCGGGGGTACGAGGAACCAGGCGCGCGGGGGAAGCGGCCCCGTCCCGGACTCCGCGGGGCGCCCTGCCAGCAAGGCGCGCACCAGCGCGCACACGGACCGCAGGGACCGTACGAGCGTCCCGTCCGCGATCTCCTGCGCGGACAGCCGGACGATCCGCAGCAGCGCCAGGTCCCCACGGCGCAGCACCCAGCCGGCCGCGACGCCCGCGAGCACATGGGCGAGCAGCATGGGCACGGACGGCAGCATCGCCGACCATGAACCGCCCGCGGCGGACAGGGCGTCCGGGTGGTGCGGGGCGGTCGCACCCGTCCCCGTACCGATCCGCGCGTCGGCGAGGATCTTCTGGGCCTGTACGGGGGAGAGCGTGCCGGCACCGCACACGATGCGCGCGGCCCGCTCCACCAGCGTGGCGTCGGGCGTGGCGCCCGGCGCCATCGGTACGGCCGTGGAGTGCTGCCCCAGCCCGAACAGCGTGTGCAGCACGGCCTGGCCCGCCACGAGGAGCGCGGCGATACCCGGAAGCGAGCGCTCGCGCCCCGCCAGCGCGGTGGCGACGACGAAGATCCCGAGGAACCCGGCGCCCAGCGTCCACAGCGGGACGGCGGCGCAGGAGGCGAGCCCGTGCCCGGCCGCGGCCAGCGCGACACAGACCGCGGCGAACACCGCGGCCCGCAGAACCCGGAGATCGCATCCGGTGCGCGCCGTGCGCTGGGGGAGGGCACTCATGGCGGCCTCATCATCCCACTGGTCCGACCGGCTTCGTACGGCAGGTCCACAAGTTGGCGCAGATGCGGTCATCGCATCAGCGGGCCCGGAAGATCACGTTCTGGCGGGCCGCCCGTCCATACACCGATCCGGCTTCGGGCACATCCGCCGCACGGGCGGGATCTCCTCGCTCGGGTGATTGCGCCGGGGCACTCGCGGCAATACGTAACGGTATGTCGAGCCACGGCCAGGAGGCTGGAGCATGAGCATCTGGTGGTCACTCCATCTGCCGTGCGAAGCCGCGAGTGTGCCCTTCGCCCGTCGGCTCCTGCTGGGCGCGATGGAGTCCGCGGGCGTCGATCCGGACGTCTCCCACGATCTGTCCGTGGCCCTGAGCGAGGCCTGTGCCAACGCGGTCGAGCACGGCGGCGACCCCGCCTGCGGCGAGCGGCCCGAGGTGTACCAGGTCACGGCCTACCTCGACGGCGAGACGTGCCGCATCGAAGTCGCCGACTGGGGCCCGGGGTTCGCCGCCGAAAGACCCCGCCCCGCGTTTCGGACCGTCCACGCCGACGCCGAGCACGGCCGGGGCCTCGGCCTCATCCGGGAACTCGCCGATCACGTCCACATCGGCAACACACCGGACCGGGGCGGAGCCGTGGTGAGCTTCGACAAGATCCTGAAGTGGGTGGACGGCGCCCCCGCGGTGGCCGTCTGACCAAGGGCCGTCGGCAGGGCGCAAGGGCACCGGACACACGTCGGCCGACCGCAGGCGATGTGATCGCCCGCGATCGGCCTCCCCCCATGACACCGTGATGACACCGTGGTCATGAGGGCCGTGTCAGCGCGGTGTCAGCCCTTCAGGGACGCCATCCACGTCTCGACCTCGTCGGAGCGGCGCGGCAGACCGGCCGACAGGTTCCGGTTGCCGTCCTCCGTGACCAGGATGTCGTCCTCGATCCGGACGCCGATCCCGCGGTACTCCTCCGGGACGGTCGTGTCGTCCGCCTGGAAGTACAGACCCGGCTCGACCGTGAGCACCATGCCGGGCTCCAGCGTGCCGGCCACGTAGGTCTCCGTCCGCGCCGCCGCGCAGTCGTGGACGTCCATGCCGAGCATGTGGCCCGTGCCGTGCAGCGTCCAGCGGCGCTGCAGGCCCAGCTCCAGGACCCGCTCCACCGGGCCCTCGACCAGGCCCCACTCGACCAGCTTCTCCGCCAGCACGCGCTGCGCGGCGTCGTGGAAGTCGCGGTACTTGGCGCCCGGCTTCACCGCGGCGATACCGGCCTCCTGGGCCTCGTACACGGCGTCGTAGATCTTCTTCTGCAGCTCGCTGTAGGTGCCGTTGACCGGCAGCGTGCGCGTGACGTCGGCGGTGTAGTACGTGTGGGTCTCCACACCGGCGTCCAGCAGGAGCAGGTCACCGGAGCGGACCGGGCCGTCGTTGCGCACCCAGTGCAGCGTGCAGGCGTGCGGGCCGGAGGCGCAGATCGAGCCGTAGCCGACGTCGTTGCCTTCCACGCGCGCGCGGAGGAAGAACGTCCCCTCGATGTAGCGCTCGGAGGTGGCCTCCGCCTTGTCGAGGACCTTCACCACGTCCTCGAAGCCGCGCACGGTCGAGTCGACGGCCTTCTGCAGCTCGCCGACCTCGAACGCGTCCTTGACCAGACGCATCTCGGAGAGGAAGACGCGCAGTTCCTCGTCCCGCTCGGCGGTCACCTTGTCGCGCAGGGCGGCCTCGATACCGGCGTCGTACCCGCGGACCACGCGGACGGCTCCGGTGGCCTCGGCCAACTGCTCCGGCAGTTCGCGCACGTCCGACGCCGGGATGCCGTAGAGCTGCTCGGCCTCGGCCAGCGAGTGGCGGCGGCCCACCCACAGCTCGCCCTGGCCGGAGAGCCAGAACTCGCCGTTCTCACGGTTGGAACGCGGCAGCAGATAGATCGTCGCCCGGTGGCCGTCCGTCCCGTCCGGGGCGGTCTCCGGCTCCAGCACGAGGACGCCGTCCTCGGTCTGGTTGCCCGTGAGGTACGCGTACTCGACGGAGGCGCGGAAGGCGTACTCGGTGTCGTTGGAGCGGGTCTTCAGATTGCCCGCGGGGATCACCAGGCGCTCGCCGGGGAAGCGTGCGGAGAGAGCGGCGCGGCGGGCCGCGGTCTCGGCGGACTGGGCGATCGGCCGCAGGTCGTGCAGCTCGGTGTCGGCCCAGCCGGACTTCATGTTCTCGGCCAGCTCGTCGGACACGCCCGGGTACAGGCCGTTCTTGCGCTGCTTGATCGGCTCTTCTTCGGCAGTCTCCGGGGTCTCCGGGAGCTCTTCTGCCACGGTCATCCTCCTTGCTACGGCACTGGGCCTTCCCCATCGTACGGTCGTACGGAAGAGGGCCCAGAGCCGGACGGACCGTGACCAAAGGATCAAGCGTGAGCTCGGGGACTCACTCGAACCGGGCCGCCAGCAGCACCACGTCCTCGGTGCCGTCCGCCCCGTCGAGCCCGCCCGGCAGCATGCTGTGCAGGACGTGGTCGGCGACGGCTCCGGGGTCGCAGCGCATCGGCCTCGGCACGCTCGCCGCCGCCGCGTGCAGCCGGGCGAAGGCGCGGTCCATGGGGTCGCCGGTGCGGCGCAGCAGACCGTCGGTGTAGAGGAGCACGGTCTCGCCGGGCTCCGCGGCCAGTTCGATGCTCGGCGCCTCCCAGCAGGCGAGCATCCCGAGGGGCGCCGACAGGGAGGTCTCCACGAACTCCGTGCGCCGGGCGCCGATCACCAGGGGCGGGCTGTGTCCGGCCCCGGCGAGGGTGACCTTGCGCAGCGCGGGCTCGCAATAGGCGAACAGGGCGGTGGCCGAACGGGCGGGCTCGGTGAGCCGCAGCAGCAGTTCCAGATCGGACAGGACGGCGACGGGGTCCTCGCCCTCCATCACGGCGTACGCGCGCAGGGAGGCCCGCAGCCGGCCCATGGCGGCGACCGCGCCGGGCCCGGACCCGGTCACGGACCCGACCGCGAGTCCGAGCGCGGCGTCGGGCAACGGCAGCGCGTCGTACCAGTCGCCGCCGCCGCGCGCACCGCTGCGGCGCCGGGCGGCGAGCTGGACCCCGGCGACCCGGGGCAGCCGGGAGGGAAGCAGTTCCGCACAGATCGTCGTCATGGCCGTGCGAGCGCGCTCGGTCTCGATCAGCCGCGCCAGGTGCTCGGTCGCGTAGCGCGTGTACAGACCGACGAGATGACGGCGGCGGTCGACCGGCTCGGCGGGTTCGTCGTAGAGCCAGACGGCGGCGCCGAGGCGGCCCGCGGCGTCGCTGGACAGGGGCAGCGCGTAGCTCGCGGCGTAGCCGAGGCGGGCGGCCACCTCGCGGTGGCGGGGGTCGAGCCCGTCCTCGGAGAACAGGTCGGGCTGGGCGATCTCGCGCTCGCCGCCCGGCAGTCCGTCGAGGATCCTGCCGTACGACAGGGAACTGCGCGGCACGGTCTCGATGTGTCCGAGGTCGGCGCGGCCCAGGCCGAGGCCGATGGTGGTGTCGGGGCCGAGGCCGTCGCACGGTTCCAGGACGACGAGACCGCGCCGGGCGCCCACGAGGGCGGCTCCGGCGCGCAGCAGTTCCTGGAGCGCTTCGGTGAGGCAGTCGGTGCGCGCGAGGCGTTCGGTGAGTTCGTGCAGGGTCGTCAGGTCGGAGACCCAGCCGGCGAGTCGGTCCTGGACGGCCGCGGGGTCCGCGGGGGCCGATGAGGCGGCCGAGAGGGCAGTTGCGGGCGCGACAGTGTGTGCGGGTGAGGGAACCGTTGAATCGATTCCGGCCACTTTCGATGGGTGAGGGGCGTTCATGGCGTCCGGCCTTCGGACCGACGCACAGTGCTCGATAGCATCGCAAAACCCCCATGTCATTCTGCGTCGCGAGCAGTGGCTCCACATGTACACGCACTTGTGAGGGGATGTCCAGCATTGTCCTGCGGGGATTCCTGGTGTCCGCGCGGCTCTCCTGTGTTCTTACGGAGAAGGGAAGTTGGCCTGAAACGGCCTCGGGTGGCGCCCTCTTGCGGTCGACTGACCTTGTTCGACAGAGCGTCACAACGGTCGTGATGGGTACGTACTCGGTGAAGGCCAGGGGCGGTTCGGGGTCACCCGGAACCTGGCGCCGGACCCGGGCGTCCTAACCATCGACGGCCGAGCCCCACCCTCCCGTGACGGAGGCGGCGAGCACGAGCGGGACGGCGAAACGCCAGGTGCCGCCACCCCGCGCCAAGCCCAGGTTGCTGATGGGCGCAGTACGGACACGAACGCAGTCCCAGCTCGACCTCAGGGGTTCCCCTTGTCCGGAGCAGGGGCGTGATGCACCGGCAGGTACGCACAGCGAAGTGATCGACACATGGTGTGATGTGGCCCTCGGTGTTGCCAGGCGTGCAACGGAAAGGAACGAGCGCTCATGCGCGAGATCCTCGGAAGGCGACGCAGGCTCCTGTCCGGGCGGAACGGCGGGAGACCTGAGGTGATCGGCGCGGCCCTGACCTTCGCGACCGAGTGGCAGTGGCCCGTTCTCCCGGGGGTGGCCCCGAGTACGCGAGGCCGGGCCCGCTGTGGGTGCCCCGACCCGGAGTGCACCGTGCCCGGAGCCCATCCCTTCGACCCCGGGCTGCTCGCGGCCACCACCGACGAGCGCATGGTGCGCTGGTGGTGGACCAACCGGCCGACCGCGCCGATCGTGCTGGCCACCGGGGGCGCGGCGCCCTGCGCGGTGAGCCTGCCCGCCCTCGCGGCCTCGCGCGCGCTCGCCGCGCTCGACCGTACGGGCATGCGCCTCGGCCCGGTCGTGGCGGCACCGCACCGCTGGGCGATCCTGGTGGCGCCGTACTCCATGGAGCAGCTCGGCGAGTTGCTCTACGCCAAGGACTTCGTCCCCGGGTCGCTGCGCTTCCATGGCGAGGGCGGCTATCTGGCGCTGCCTCCGTCCAGGACGGGGCACGGGGAGGTCCGTTGGGAGCGGGCGCCGCTGCCCGGTTCCGCCGCGCCCTGGGTCCCCGACGTGGAGGCCGTCGTGGACGCGGTCGTCACGGCCCTCACTCGTACGGGTGTGAGCGCTCCGGAGTTCTAGGGGTGTCGGGCGCGCGGCGGACCGGGCGCCCGTGAGCGGTCGATATCTTCGGCCCCATGCTGTTTCGTCCTGGTGGGTGCGGGGAGCGGTGCTCGCCGGTTCGCGTCGCCGGTCGGCCCGACCCCCACAGGGCCCGGCTGCACGCGCTGCTGGGTCTGGTGGCGGCCTTGGCCGTGCTGCCGCTCGCCATGGCGTCCGCCCGACCGGTCGGCGACACGGACCGCACGGTCGCCCTCCCGCCGCCGCAGGATGACGCGAAGCTTGCGGTCCTCGCCCCCTCCCGGCCGTGGGGACTCGGTCTGTCCACCACCGTCCGCTGCGGCCCGGAGCTCACCTCCGCCGACGGCGTCGAGGCGCAGACCTGCGTCCTCGTCCAGGGGCGGGACATCTGGGCGCGCACGTACTACCGCAACACCACGGGCGGGAAGCTGAGTTCGTATCTGAGCTTCATGGGGCCCGGCGGCCGTGCCGTCGAGACGCGGTGCGCGGTGGGCGCGGGGGGCGTCCCGGAGACCTGTGAGACGCCCCGACTGCTCATGACGGGCGACGCGGCGCAGTACTCGGCGGTCGCGGAGTTCGCCCGCGGTGACGGCGGCGGACCACTGCTGCTGCGCTCGGGAAGTGACCCTGGCGGGCCTGGCGGGGAGTAACGCGGCGGCCTCGTACGTCGGTTGACGGAGTTCCGTGCCGTACATCGCGTATGGAAAGGCCCGGTTGCTGGCGACGGGGGATGCACCAGCAACCGGGCTAATGGAACGGTAACAAGAGATCGGCTATTCGCAAATTCGATCTCGGCTATTCGGACACCGGCTCACCTGTCACAGCGGTGCGGTGTGACAGGTCTCACCCGTTCCGGACGCCGTGGGCCGACCGGGCGGTCGGCCCACGGCGTGCGTCAGCTCAGGGTCACCTGGCGGTTGGTCAGTCCGCCGCGCGCCCGGCGCTCCTCCGCGGTGAGCGGCGCGTCCGAGGCCAGGGCGGTTGCGAGGCGCTCGGCGAACTCGGCCACCGGCTTCTCGAGGTCCTCCGCCCCCATCTCGCCCGGCAGATCCCAGACCGGGACCGTGAGCCCGTGCGCGCGGAAGGAGCCGACCAGGCGCGTGCCCTCGCCGAGGCCGGACTGCCCCGCCGCGTGCAGCCGGGCCAGCGCGTCCAGAAGCCGCTCCTCGGGGTGCGGCATGACCCACCGCAGGTGGTTCTTCTCCGGGGTCTCGCACCAGTACGCCGCGTCCGCCGCCGTGAGCTTCACGGTCGGGATGGCGGCCTCGTTGGCCCGCTCCAGGGAGGCGGCCACCTCGGGCGTCGCGTTCTCCGGGTCGGGGACCCAGAACTCGAAGCCGCTGTGGACGACCGGCTCGAACGCGCCTTCGGGGTCCAGCAGATCCTGGAGCCGGGGGCCGTCGGCGGGCGCGCGGCGGCCCTCCACGGGCGAACCGGGCGCCACGGTGAAGGCGCGCAGGAGCGTGTCCGCGAGATCGCGGCTGAGGTCCCCCGACGCCGTGTCGTTCTGCAGGCCGAGCAGGACCGAGCCGTCCTCGCGGCGCAGCGCGGGCCACGCCATCGGCAGGACCGTCGCGAGCGTGACCGACGGGACGCCCTCGGGGAGGGCGTCCTTGAGCTTCAGCTCGACGGTCGCCGCCGGCACCAGCTCGCGCAGCGCCACCCAGTCGCACTCACCGGGAAGCCCCTCGAACGGGCGCTGCACCAGCTCGGTCACCGCGTGGGCCGCGGCCCGGCCGTGACAGGCCTTGTAGCGGCGGCCACTGCCGCAGGGGCAGGGCTCGCGGGCGCCGACGACCGGAACGGTCCCCTCGGTGCCCGTGGCAGGGGCACCGGTGGCGGGCTGCGGGCGCTTGCCCTTGGTCTGGGGTCGCTTCTTGGCCATCTGGGTGTCTCCCGGTTACGGCTCGTTTCGTACGGGCGCGAGCCTAGTGCCTCGTACGGCGGCCGACGGGATCTTGTGGACAACGCTCCGGGGCGCCCCGATGACGATGCCTGGCTCCGGGCCGTATCGCTTGTCGCATTGCTTGCCGTATTGCCTTGCCGTATCGCTCGCGGCGCCTCAGTCGACCTCGTCGAACGCGTCCGCGAAGTCCAGGCCGGCCGACACGGAGGGCGCCGTCACCCGCGCGGCGAAGTCCTCGCGGCGGTGTGTGGAGCCGAGGTCGTCCTGGACGACGACCCAGACCGTGACCTCGCCGCGCGCGTCGTCGCGGACACCCCAGTCCTCGGCCAGTGCCGTGATGATGTTCAGCCCGCGACCGCCGCGCGCGGTGACCGAGGGGGTCGCCGGGACCGGGCGGGTGGGGCCCCCGCCGTCCGTGACCTCGACCGTGAGCCGACCCGAGGAGTCGACGCGCCACGCGGCGCGCACATCGCCGTCCCCGGCCGGGCGGTCGCCGAGCGGCCTGCCATGGCGGCAGGCATTGCTGAGCAGTTCCGAAAGGATCAGTACGGCATCGTCGATGACCGATTCCGACACGCCACCGGTACGCAGTTGCGCGCGCATCCGGTGTCTCGCCTCACCCACGCCCGCAGGACCATGGGGTACGGCCATGCACGACGACGTGGGCACCTCCTGTGCCACCACCAACGCCACCCCCGAGACCTCCTTCGCCCCACGCCACGGTGTGAATGCCCCACCGGAACGGGCCGGAAACCGCCCCCTGTACGTGTGGTGACGCACTCGTGACGGTCGGACACGGACCGAACGCGCCGGTGCACTCCCTGTAGTCATGTGGCTGCATATCGGCCCTTACAGCGGGGTCTGCGGTGGAAGGAGCCGTTCCGCTCAGCGGCCGAGCTGGCGCAGCACCGCGCGCGGCCGGTTGGTGATGATGGCGTCGACGCCCAGCTCGACGCAGAGATCGACGTCCTCGGGCTCGTTCACGGTCCATACGTGGACCTGGTGTCCGACCCGCTTCAGACGCTGGACGTAGCCCGGGTGACTGCGCACGATCCGCATCGCGGGACCCGCGATCCGGACCCCGGCCGGCAGCCGTCCGTCACGCAGCCGGGGGGAGAGGAACTGGAGCAGATAGACCGTCGGCAGCGTCGGCGAGGCGGCCCGCACGCGGTGCAGCGAGCGCGCCGAGAAGCTCATGATCCGTACCGGCGACCTGTCCGGTGACTTCGGGGCGTCCAGGCCGAAACGCTTCAGCAGGACCAGCAGCCGCTCCTCGACCTGCCCGGCCCACCGCGTCGGATGCTTCGTCTCGATGGCCAGATCGATGGGCCGCCCGGCGTCGGCGACGAGTTCGAGCAGCCGCTCCAGGGTGAGGACGGAGGTGTCCTCGGGGTCCTGCGGCCGGTGCTCCCAGTCGGGCTCCTCGTCGCGGCTCTTCCAGGAACCGAAGTCCAGGCTGGCGAGGTCCGCGAGTTCCAGGGCGGAGACCGCGCCGCGACCGTTGGACGTGCGGTTGACGCGCCGGTCATGGACACAGACGAGGTGGCCGTCCGCGGTCAGCCGGACATCGCACTCGAGGGCGTCGGCGCCGTCCTCGATCGCCTTCCGGTACGCGGCCAGAGTGTGCTCGGGCGCCTCTTCGGAGGCTCCGCGATGGGCGACCACCTGGATCGGATGCTGTCGTGCGTGGCTCACCGCGTCATGGTGTCACCGCGGGGAAGAGCGTGCGGAGCCGGGAGGCGGCGTCGATATGTCGGCAAGGTGTCGGGAATGCAGAACTGTGTTCGGAAGGGTCCGATATAAAGGACGGCCAGAGACCCACAGTTACCGCTTACGGTGGCCTGACGTCCTGTGGGAAAAGCTTGACGGCGTACCCCAGCACCATGCACGTACCCCAGCACCATGCACAGCCGAAGCGCGCCCGGCACCGCGCGGAGCGAGCGAGTGCGGCCGAGTGCGATCCAGAACAACCAGCCGTGGAACGAGGAGAAGAGCTGTGAGCACCGAGAACGAGGGCAACGCGGTACCCCCGGCCCCGTCCGCACCTCCCGTGCCGGTGGACGCTCCCGCTCCCGCGCCGGGCGCCGCCGGGGAAGGGTCCGCGCCGGCCGGTGGGACGCCGGTTCCGGCCGCGCAGGACACCCCGCCCGCGGCACCGGCTGCGGAGGGTATTACGCCCCCTGCGGCTCCGCCCGTGAGTGGCGCACCAGCCGCACCAGCCGCACCGGCCGCGGTGGGCGCACCGCAGCCGGAGGGTGCGCAGGCGGCCCCGGTCCCGCCGATGCCCGCCGCGCAGTCGGGTGGCTTCCCGGCCCCCGAGGCGGGATGGCCGTCACACGCTCCGGCCGGTCCGGCTCCCGCCCCCGGGTACGGGGGCGGAGGTGCGAGCGGTGTGTGGGGCGCGTCGTACTACCAGCCCGCCCCGCAGCCGAAGAAGAGGGGCCGCGGCGGTCTGGTCGCCGCGATCCTGGTCGCCGCGCTGGTCGCGGGCGGTGTGGGCGGCGGCATCGGCTACCAGTTCGCCAAGAACGACAACGCCGACGGCTCGACGACGGTCTCCGCCGCCACCAGCGGCGGTGACGTCAAGGTCCGCTCCGGCTCGATCGCGGGTGTGGCCGCCAAGGCGCTGCCGAGCACGGTGACCATCGAGGCCGCGAGCAGCAACGGCCAGGGCGGCACGGGCACGGGCTTCGTCTTCGACAAGCAGGGCCACATCATCACCAACAACCACGTCGTCGCCGAGGCCGTCGACGGCGGCAAGCTCACGGCGACGTTCCCCGACGGCAAGAAGTACGACGCCGAGATCATCGGGCACGCGCAGGGCTACGACGTCGCCGTCATCAAGCTCAAGAACGCCCCGTCGGACCTCAAGCCGCTCCCGCTCGGCGACTCCGACAAGATGGTGGTCGGCGACACCACGATCGCGATCGGCGCCCCCTTCGGCCTGTCGAACACGGTGACCACGGGCATCATCAGCGCCAAGAACCGCCCGGTGGCCTCCAGCGACGGCAGCTCCGGCAGCAAGGCGTCGTACATGAGCGCCCTGCAGACGGACGCCTCGATCAACCCGGGCAACTCCGGCGGCCCCCTCCTGGACGCACGGGGCGCGGTCATCGGGATCAACTCCGCGATCCAGTCCACGAGCGGCGGCGGCGGGTTCGGCGGGGGCGGTCAGTCCGGCTCGATCGGCCTGGGCTTCGCGATCCCGATCAACCAGGCCAAGTACGTCGCCCAGCAGCTCATCAAGACGGGCAAGCCGGTGTACGCGAAGATCGGGGCCTCGGTCTCGCTGGAGGAGTCCGCGGGCGGAGCGAAGATCACCGACGAGGCCGCGGGGGGCTCCTCCTCGGTCGAGGCGGGCGGGCCCGCGGCCAAGGCGGGTCTGAAGCCGGGTGATGTGATCACCAAGCTCGGCGACCGGGTGATCGACAGCGGTCCGACCCTGATCGGTGAGATCTGGACTCACAAGCCCGGTGACAAGGTCACGGTCACCTACCAGCGCGACGGCCGGTCCCACACGACCGACGTCGTCCTGGGCTCCCGCGTCGGCGACAACTGACAACGACGGAGAGGGGAGAGGGGCTGCCGAGGATCTCGGCAGCCCCTCTCCCATGTCGCGGCGACCGCGCGGGCCGTGCCCGTCGCGTCCGGCACCGGTCCCTCCCCTCGTGGGGACCGGTGCCGAACGGCGGACGGCGCAGATCGCTCCGTACCCGTACGGAGGGGACACGGCCGGACCGTGGTCGGTGCGGCAGAGGTTCCGTCGGGACCGGCTCCACGGCTCTCTCGAAACTCTCGCGACGAGACTGCCGCCCCTGTTCCGTCAGTTCGGCGAAATCCGGCCGAGAACATGCGGCGCGGTGAGTGTCTCCGCTGGAGTCGGCAGCCTGACCGGGCGACGCCCGGTTGATGCGATCCTGCGCCGAGATCTTGCCATCTGAGCTGTCCGGTGAGGAGATCCCGACCTTGCCTCGCAGGTGAAACCGCAGGTCAGCCATATAGAGTGGGTTTTCCGGTCCGGACGTCCAGGTGCAGGGGGAGTTGAGGAGTGGAGGCCTTGGGTTCCGGCTCAGGGGCACGCACAGCCTTCGCGGAACGTCTGGCGCTGCTGTACAAGGAGGCCGGAAATCCTCCCCTCAAGCGTGTGGCCGAAGCGGTCGACCGACTCCAGTGGGTGGACGACCGAGGGCGCCCCGTACGGGTCTCCGCGCAGCGCATCAGTGACTGGCGGCGGGCCAGGAACGTGCCGGCCCAGTTCGTCGCACTCGCGGCGGTCCTGCACATCGTGATCCCCCAGGCGCGGCGCTCACGGCCCACGCCTGTGTCCGAGGGGCTGTACGACCCGGCGCAGTGGCGGTACTTGTGGGAGCGCGCGCTGGCCGACCCGGTCGCCGATCGCTCCACGACAGCGGCACCGGCCACGCCGCCCGCGGCATCCACGACGTCCTCGGCATCCACGACGTCCGCGGCATCCACGAGGCCCTCCGCAGGCGGTGGCACGAAGCCGCGCGGTGTACGGCCGCCGCCCAAAGCCCCGGACGGCGTCCCCGTCGTATGCCCCTATCGGGGCCTGGCCTCGTACCGTCAACAGGACGCCCGGTGGTTCTTCGGCCGCGCGCGGAGCACGGACGCCCTCGTCGCCCAGCTCCACGCGGCGGAGACGACCGGCGGTCTGGTCATGCTCGTGGGCGCGTCGGGCGCGGGCAAGTCCTCCCTGCTGAGCGCCGGTCTGGTGCCCGCCCTGCAGCGCGGCCTGCCGGGCGAGGGGACGGGCCGGGCGGGAGAAGCGGCCCTGCACCTCGTACCGGGCAGCGATCCCTGCGCCGAACTGACCCGGCACATCCCCGAACTCGCGCGCCTCGTCCCGGCCGAGAAGGAGCCGACGGCGCCGGAGCCCGGCACTGCGGAATTCGACCGTGCGGTGCGGGAGGCCGTCACCGCATGGGCGCGGCGCGAGACATCCGCCGCCGCGCGTCCGGTGGTCATCGTGGACCAGTTCGAGGAGGCCTTCACCCTCTGCTCCGACGAGGCGAACAGACGTGCCTTCGTCCAGCTCCTGCATGCCGCGTGCACGCCCGCCGCCCCCGGTGACCCGGCCCCCGTACGCGTCGTCCTCGGCATACGCGCCGACTTCTACGAGCAGTGCCTCGGGTATCCCGAACTCGCCGACGCGCTGCAGCACCGTCATATGGTGCTCGGGCCGCTGACCACCACCGAGCTGCGGGAAGCGGTGACCGGCCCGGCCAAGGCCGTGGGGCTGGAACTCGAGCCGGGGCTCGCGGAGTCGATCGTCCGGGAAGTCGGCGCCGACGGCCCGCGCGGGGCGCATGACGCGGGAGTGCTGCCGCTCCTGTCCCACGCGCTGCTCGCCACCTGGCAGCGGCGGAAGGCGGGACGGCTGACGCTGGCCGGCTATCGCGCGGCGGGCGGCATCCAGGGCGCCGTGGCGGCGACCGCCGAGCGGGCCTGGTCCGGCCTCGATCCCGCGGCGCGTACGGCCGCGCGGCTGCTCCTGCTCCGGCTGGTCCGGCTCGGCGAAGACACCCAGGCCACCCGGCGGCGGGGGACGCGGCGCCGGCTGACGACGGAATCCGCGGACCCCGCGAAGACGGAGGAGTCACTCGAAGCGCTGGTGCGCGCCCGGCTGCTGACCCTCGACGCGGAGACCGTGGAGATCACCCACGAAGCGCTGCTCCACGCGTGGCCGCGCCTGCGGGACTGGATCGACGAGGACCGGCACGGCCATCTGCTGCGCCAGCGGCTCGAGGAGGACGGCAGGGCCTGGGAGGGCTCGAACCGCGACACCTCGCTGCTGTACCGGGGTTCGCGCCTGGAGCAGGCCCGCCGGTGGGCGCATGCCGCGGGGGTCTCCTCGTTGACCCGTAGCGCGGTGGAGTTCCTGGCCGCTTCCGTGCGGCTGCGCAGGCGTACGGTCTGGATCAGTCGCGGCGCGGTGTCGGCCCTCGTCGTGCTGGCGGTGCTGGCCGGTGGTTCGGCGTCGCTCGCGTGGCGCCAGCGGGACGACGCCGTCTTCGAGCAGGTGCTCGCCGAGGCCGACCGCGTCCGGGACACGGACCCCTCCCTGTCCGCCCAACTCGACCTGGTGGCCCACCGCTTGCGGCCGCACGACAAGGGCGCGAACAGCCGGTTGGTGTCGACCGTCAACGCGCCGCTGGCCACGCCGCTGCTCGGGCACACCGGAGCCGTCTACCTCACCTCGTTCAGCCCCGACGGGCGGACCCTGGCCACCGCCAGCTACGACCGCACCGTCCGGCTGTGGAACGTGACGGACCCGACCCGGCCCGAGCGCCTGGGCAAGCCCCTCACCGCCCACACGAGTTGGGTGAGCAGCGCCGTCTTCAGCCCGGACGGCCGCATCCTCGCCAGCGCCTCGGACGACGGCACCGTGCGGCTGTGGGACGTACGCGATCCCGGCCACCCACGCCCCCTCGGCGTACCCCTGACCGGCGGCCCCGGCACGGTCTACCTGCTCGCCTTCAGCCCGGACGGCCGCACGCTGGCCTCCGCCGACGAGGATCGCACCGTTCGGCTGTGGGACCTGGCCGACCCCCACCGGCCGACGGCGCTGCGCGTGCTGACCGGCCACACCGCCGCCGTACGCTCCGTGGCGTTCAGCCCCGACGGGACGACGCTGGCGTCCGGCGGCGACGACGACACGATCAGGCTGTGGAACGTGGCCGATCCGGCTCGGGCGCGACGGATCGGCGCGGTGCTGACCGGTCACCAGGGCACGGTCCACTCGGTGGCCTTCAGCCCCGACGGCCGCACTCTCGCCAGTGGCAGTACGGACAACGCCGTGCAGTTGTGGAGCGTGACCGATCCCCGGCACGCGACACCGCTCGGCGCGCCGCTCTCCGGTCACACCGGTCCCGTATGGTCCGTGGCCTTCAGCCCCGACGGAACCATGCTCGCCGCAGGCAGCGCGGACAGCACGGCGAGCCTGTGGAACGTCAGCGATCCCGCCTACCCGTCACAGGTCGGCGAGCCGCTCGCGGGCAGCAGCGGAGAGATGTACGCCGTGAGCTTCAGCCCCGACGGGCAGACCCTCGCCACCGGGAGCGGCGACAACAAGGTCCGCCTGTGGTCGATACCGACCGCGGACATGACCGGCGGCATCGGAGCGTTCCGCCCGGACGGGCGGGTCCTGGCCACGGCGGCACGCGACGAGAAGGTCCGGCTGTGGAACGTGGCCGCTCCCCGCCGCCCTGTCCTGCTCGGCAGACCGTTCGTACCCGGGGAAGGCGAGGTGGCGCGATCGCTGACGTTCTCCCCTGACGGCCGGACGCTCGCGATGCTGGCCGGAAGCAGCGCGGTCCAGTTGTGGAACGTCGGCGATCCGGCCCGGCCCGTCCCGTACGGGCCGCCCGTCGCCCTGCGCACTCGGTTCGCCGGTCCGGGCGCGCTGGCCTTCGGCCCGGACGGCCGCACGCTGGCAACGGCGTACGACGACCACACCCTCCAACTGTGGGACGTCGGCGACCCGTCCCGCCCGCATCGGCTCGGCGCGCCGCTCACCGGCCACAAGGGCTACGTCAACGCCCTCGCCTTCAGCCCGGACGGCCGCACCCTGGCCAGCGGCAGCGCGGACGCCACCGTCCGGTTGTGGAAGGTGTCCGACCCCCGCCGTGCCACCCGGCTCGGCGCGCCGCTCACGGGGCATCTGGGCCCCGTCAACGTGCTCGCCTTCGGCCCGGACGGCCACACGCTGGCCAGCGGCAGCGACGACGACACCGTCCGGCTCTGGAGCGTCACCGGGTCCACCACGCGACCGGCCGCCCGCCTGAAGGGCCACACCGAGGCGGTCGTGTCGCTGACGTTCAGCGAGGACGGCCGCACACTGGCCAGCGGCGGCGACGACAACACGGTCCGGCTGTGGAACGTCACCGCGCCCGACGCCGCCGCCCCCATCGGCCAGTCGATGAGCCCCAACGCCAGGACGGGCAACTTCCTGTCGTTCAGCCCCAACAGCCACATGCTCGGGGTGTCGAGCGGCGCCGACACCGTCCGGTTGTGGGACCTCGACGTCGACGAGGCGATCCGCCGTGTCTGCTCGACCACGAGGGGCGTACTGACCCCGGAGAAGTGGCACGAGTACCTCCCCCGCCTCTCGTACGCGCCCCCGTGCGACCCCTGACGGCGAGCCGGGCGCCGTGATCCCGATCACAGCACCTGACAGCAGTCGAGCAGTCGGCCCCCACCGCGCAACCGGCCTTGTTACGCTGGCGGCAGCCCGGTCGCTGGTGCATCCCCCGTCGCCAGCGACCGGGCACTCGCATGCGCGGCGCCACGCGCCCCCGAGGGCCGATCCCGTACGGACCACGCCAGCACGATGCGCCCCGATCCCGGTACGCTGTACCCGCCCCGCTCCTGGTGAGCGGCGCCGAGGTGGGTTGCCCGAGCGGCCTAAGGGAACGGTCTTGAAAACCGTCGTGGCGCGAGCCACCGTGGGTTCAAATCCCACACCCACCGCAGTGGTTGACGGCCTCTGACCAGGCAAGACGGTCGGGGGCCGTTGCGCTGCGCGCTGCCCGCCAGTCACCGTGTCTCCCCCTGATTTCCCGCCCGATCGGGCACGGAAGGGGCACGCGTGGGGCACGGGCCGATCACTGCGTCCGTAGGTCCACCGGGCAGCGGGCTCGCTGTCGCCTATCGGTTGATCGGGATCTCGTAGACGATCTCGCAGTGAGCCGCGGGCACCACGATGTCCGCCGTCTCCACGGGCCGTCCCTGGTCGCTGTAGTACGTCCGCCGGATGTGCGTGACGAGCGCGGCCTTCTGGATGCCCAGAAGCGATGCCTCCTCTGCGGTCGCCTGTCGCGGCTCCGGCTGCTCCACCGCGTGGCTGACGGTGACACCGATCGCGGCCATGCGGTTCACGACGCCCGCCCCCGCGTGGGGCCCTCCCTCGGGGAGGACGACGAGGGTGCCGGCGGTGAGGTCGTACGGCTCCCAACTCGTCGACAGCTGCACAGGCCTGCTGTCGGCCAGGAACTCGTACGCCGTACGGACGCACAGATCACCCTCGGCGATACCGAGGCGGGCCGCGATCTCCGCCGGGGCCGGGATCTTGGCGTCGGTCCGGCTCTCCCAGTCCCCCTGTTTACCCAAGGCCTCCATGTCCGCGCGGAACGGAGATCCGTCAGGGTGCTCGCGCGTCGACGAACGGACGACCCGCACCCGCTGCCGGGGCTCGGCAACGTACGTTCCGGAACCGGCGCGGCCCTCCAACACGCCCTGGGAGATCAGCAGTTCCTGTGCCCGGCGCACCACGTTTTCGCCCACGCCGTACTCCTGGCCGATCTGGGCGCGGGAGGGCAGACGGTCCCCCGGCTCCCATACGTGCTCCGCGATCCGCCGCCGGAGTTCGTCGGCGATGCGGAGATAGGGCGGTTGCTCAGGCATATGGAAAATCTAGTTCACTAGGCCTAGTCTAGTTAACTAGCTTCACCGAAAGTGATCGCTGGTGACGGAGGCTGCCCTGTGCCCGCTTCGGGAATCACCGCGGCGGCCATCGTCGCCCGGCTCTCCGCCATCGGGCTCCTCGCGCGCGTGGAGGAGCACGCCCGATACACGTCGGTCGAAGCGGAGGTGCCGGACGCGTTCTCCGCCGAGTCATGGCGGGAGGTCCTGGAAGTGGTGTCCGAGGCCGATCGATTCGGGTTCCTCGCCACCAGCCTGAACGGCCGCACCCTCTGGGCGGTCGTACGCAAAGCGGTCCCCCACGACGGGCGTTGTCGGGGGGACCGGGCCATCAGCGATAGGAGCTGATCAGCGTGTTCAACCGTATCCGCCGTGCCGTTTCACTGGCCAGAGAGAGGAACTTCGTCAAAGGTCGACATCGCCGCCCCTTTACGCCCTCCCGGCCGATGGCCGCCCGGGTAGTGGACCGTGACTGCGCGGACTGCGCGGACTCCCTCGCGGGCGAAGAGATCGCGCTTGTGCGCCCGTACGTGTTGGCCTGGGAGAAGCGTGTCCAGCAACGTGTGATGGCTGTGACTCACCATGTGCCCGCTGAAGCCTGGTCGACCCTCGTGGGGGCTCGCTGATGTCTCCTGGTCAACAGCCCCGCATCACGCGCGTTGAGTCCGTCTCCTACCGGTCGATCTCGTGCCGGATCGGTACGCACCACGCCTGCACGGAGTCCGCCACGGTCGCAGCGCCGATCGACCTTCCCGTGGTCTACGAGGTGTGCGACTGCTCCTGCCACTCGATGTTCAACCAGCCCGCGCCCGTGGAGGTGGAGCGGTGAGAGAACGAGTGTTCCGCGGCGCGCTGGGATCCACCGTCGAGATCACCTCGACCACCGTGCAGCGCGGCGACGTCATCCAGGTCGGCGGCCGGGCGTGCCAGGTGAGCGACCTCTACCAAATGCCCCACGGCGCCAAGCAACTCCTGCTCGACTCGGGCGAACTGCTGACCATTCACACACGAACCCGGCTCCTCGCCGTGCGCATGCGGAGAAGGCGGTGACCGGGTCCATGACTTCGCGCCATCACCGCATCGCCGATGACCTCCGGCACCAGATCACAACAGGTCGCATCAGGGCTGGCGAACGCCTTCCGTCTGAGACCGACCTGGCCGCTCAGCACAAGGTCAGTACGTCGACGCTGCGGAGTGCTCTGGCAGTACTTGAGCGGGAGGGCCTCGTCGAGAAGGTCCATGGCAAGGGGAACTTCGTTCGGCGCCCCGTACGCAAGGTCACGTACGTCGGCGGCTGGGGCACGCTGGACCCGTGGACCGCTGCTGACGCGGCTCTGCACGTCACTGTCCGCACCACCGCGATCCGAGCGCACGGCCACCTGACAACCCTCTTGAGAGTGCCGAACAGCACCCCACTGACCGAGTTCCTCGGCATCAGCTACGAGGGGGACACACCGCACAGCCTGGCCCGCATCTACGTCCCGCGTGACTTGGCGCCGACCGCAGTACTCGGCGACAGATCCTCGTGCGCGGGGGAGCCCGGGAGCTTTGCGGTGTTGAGCCCACCATCGGCGGAGATCCGGGAGACGGTGTCCGCCCGCCTCCCGACCCCGGACGAGGCGTCGAGCCTCCGGATCAGTTCAACCGCGGCGGTACTCGCGATCACACGCATCGCCGCCGACGGCACTGGGCGCGTCGTTGAAGCCGCGCACCTGACGTTCCCAGGAGACCGCGTCGACGCAATCTTCACCACCCACCACGTGATCAACGAGAGGCAGACGCAAGGATGACAGCGCTGAACGAGCTGCGGCTCCTCCCGTGGTCGGGCCCGGAAGGCAAGCCCTGCTACCTCAGCACCGATGGCGGAGACGGCCACATGTCCCGCCTGGCGGACAACATCGAAGCGGTGCAACTCGGGCTGGCAACCCAACTGTTGGACCAGGCCTCGGAAACTCTGGGCGATGGCAGCGCTGATCTGGAGGACTTGCGACTTCTCGCGAAGGATCTGACCGGGGCCTTGCGAGACGTGCTCCGCGTAGCGACCAGTCGCGGTCACCTCCTGGCGGTGAGCGAACCCCACTGCTCCTGAAGGAGACGGCTGGAAGCCCACCAGGCAGACGTACGACCCCTGACCATGCGAAACGGTCAGGGGTCGTCGTGTTGCGGACGTCTTGGAGATCTGAGCCTCAGCCAACGAAAGTCAGCCACGACGGCGGGTGCGTCGACCGATCAGGCGCGCGTGTGTCTCGCTGCACCCCCACCGGCCCCGGCCACGCCGCTCGGTGACGTCCTTCAAGAGCAACTTGCGACGGCGGAACCGTGGCGGCGAGGTAGCGGGTGACGACCTCTTCGTCCCGAAGCAAGTTGGGCGGGGGCGCTGCCTTGGGCTGCTGTGCCTCTCGCCTGCTGCGACGGTCCGTAGACGTCCGCGGTTGTTCGCCGCTGTGCGTTGGCGTTGTCACGCAGTTAGACACTCACGTCTGTCGCGAGGGCGCGGACTGTATGCCTCACCGCGGCTCGGCCTGACGTGCCGTAAGGGCTCGGAAGCGCATGTGGTCGTGCACCCCCCTCGGGCTGGCAAAGGGGGGTGCACTGGGCCTAGCGCATGAACAGTGCGACTGCCCCGGTGAGAGCTGTCAGCAGAGATGCCAGTGCGGTGATGAACTCGGGGCTCTGCCAGTCTTTCACTTGGCTATCCCCCTCACTCGTAAGGCCTTGTGCATTGCATTGCCATAGGCCTTGTGCATTGCATTGCCATGCACAACGGGATACGCTGCTACAAGCAGCACGCCCGCTCTCCCTTCTGCTAAGCGCCTCCTGATGCCCCGCCAGGAACCCAGTTGGCGCACCTGTGTTGAAAGAAGAGAGTAACAGGGGTGCGTTGTTGCGCGCCCGCGTTGTTGCCCCCTCCGGTAGTGATTCGAGAGGGGGCTCTTTCGTGTAGGCCAGGCGGAACGACTTTGGCGCAGGTACGCCCGCGAACCAGCCCTCCTGCGTGTGGCATGGACTTGCCCGCTTCCTGCACCCACCACTCTCCCCAGCTCCCATCCCGTCCGCCGTCGACCCACACACCGTGGAGCGGGCGTGGTTCAGGGGCGTCAAGGTGGAGCGCGCCACTGTACGAACGACCTTGACGCCCCTGGGCCGCGTCTGCTCGGCTCTGCCTGAGTCGACGGCGGACGGGATAGGAGCACCCTACGCACGCCACTACGGGCCGACAGTCGGCGACGGCGCCCCTCCACCCGGTGCCGGTCGATCCCCCGCCGGAGGCATCATCTTGTGCCCGCGGATGACGTCCCGCCCTGCCCGCTTGCATACAGCGCGCCGCCGGGCGCGGCCAGCCGGGGCGGAGACAGGAGGCAGGCCGCGCCGCAGAGGCGGCGCGCGCCCGCGCTGTGCGCGGGCCTTGATGAAGTAGAGAAGGTCTTATCCCGCTGCGATGAGGTGTCTGCCGTTGTGGCTCCGTACGTGCGGGCCGTTGCCGGTCAAGGCGTCCAAGAGCCTGATCGAGTAGACCTCGGACATGCGCTCGCTGACCTCGGCGGGTGTGAGCCAGGAGACATCCGTCGACTCGCTGGAGGTGCGCTCGGTGCCGCCGGAAGGCTTGCAGCGGAAGACCAAGGCAACGACGCCACGGGCCAAGTTCTTGTAGACGCCGGTGAGTTCGTCCACCTCGACGTGGATGCCTGTCTCCTCCAGGACCTCGCGGGCGACACCGGCTTCGGGGGTCTCCCTGAGTTCGAGGACACCACCAGGGAGTTCCCAGGTGCCGTTGTCGGCCCGGCGGATCGCCAGGAGGCGCCCGTCCTCGCGCACCACTACTCCGGCCACGGACACGGAGTGCAGGGGAGACGGCGTCGCTTCCTGTGGTTGACTCATGTAGAGGAGCATAGGAGGCAGAGAAGGACTATGGGAACTGCTGCGGGAGGGACTGGGGCCGGGCCTCGGTACGTACAGATCGCCGAAGAGATCGTGCAGCAGATCCGGGCGGGTGTCCTAAAGCCCGGGGACATGGTGCCGAGTGAATCGGAGCTGGTGGACCGGTACGGAGTCTCCGGCGGCACCATTCGTAAGGCCATGGTCGAGGTGCGGGCGAGCGGGCTCGTCGAGACCCGGCACGGCAAGGGCTCGATCGTGAAGAACCGGCCGCCGGTGCGGCACCGCTCCTCCGATCGCTTCCGGCGCTCGCTCCGTCAGGGAGGGCAGGCCGCGTACCTTGCGGAGTCCGCACAGTCCGGTGCGTCCGCCAAGGTCAGCGTCCTCTACATCGGGCCTATGGAGGCACCCGAGGACGCTGCCCAGCGACTGGGCGTCTCGGCTGGTACGCAGGTGCTGGCCCGGCGACGCCTCTACTTCCGTAACGGCACCCCGGTCGAGACCGCTACGTCCTACCTCCCCTGGGACGTCGTGAAGGAGATCCCGGAGCTGTTCGCCGAGAACCCCGGCGGCGGTGGCATCTACGCCCGACTCGAAGACCACGGGCACGAGTTCACCGAGTTCGTGGAGACGCTGCAAGCACGTGCGGCCTCGAAGGCGGAAGCCTCGGAACTGGCACTTAGCCCAGGGGCGCCCGTGGTTCACCTGATCCGGGAGGCGCGGACGACCGCCGGTCTCGTGGTCGAGGTGTGCGACACGCTCATGGCCGCTGACCAGTTCGTTTTCGAGTACCGGATCCCCGCCACCGACTGACGCCCACTCAACTTCACGCAGCCCGTCACGAGTTCTGCCTCGTGGCGGGTTGACTCATGTACAGGAGTGGGGCACTCTTCTTCATGTCACTCATATACATGAGTGACGGAGTTTGGCATCTATAGAGGAGAGATCTGCTGTGCGTCAGATTCCCGTCGACACCTCCGCCGCGACCGTGATGGTCGCCAAGACCCCGCAGCCCAAGGTCAAGGACCGTCGCACCGGCGAGATCGCCACCGACGTCGAGACCGGAGCGAAGCTGATGACCGTGGACGTAATGTTCGCGGCGAATGAGGAAGTGGAGATCCTGTCCATCACCGTCCCGGAGCCCGGGATCACCGGCGAACTGTCCATGGGTACGCCGGTGGCGCTCACCGGCCTGATCGCCCGGCCCTGGGAAAACGACTTCAACGGCCAGAAGCGGCACGGCATCGCGTTCCGCGCGGTCGCGGTCACCTCGCTCGTCGACGCCGCGGCAAGGCCGAAGGCAGCCTGACCATGACGGGCATCGTGGTCGCATTAGCGCTGGTCGCCGCCGTCGCGGCTCTCCTGCGGTGGCGGCGCCCCGCCTGGTACTGGCTAACCTTCGGGGTCACGCTGGCCATGGTGCGGGTCCTGGTCCGGTACAGGTCCGTCATGGACGCGTGCGGGCTGACCGTTCCGCCCGCGCGGTGGCGTCTCGCTCTGGCCCGAGTCGCCAACCGGCCGATACCGGAGCCCCGTTCACCGCGGATCTGTCGCCTGCGGCCGACTCGAACTGGTCTGGTCCTACGGCTCAAGCTCCGCCCCGGACAGGACGCCTTCGACATCGCCGCCGCTTCGGACCGACTCAGGCACTCGTTCTCCATGTATGGCGTGACCTCGCGCGAGCTGCGCTCCGGTGTCGTAGAGGTACGGATGACCGGCTACGACGTACTCAAGCGGGTGCAGATGCCGACCGAGACCGACACCCGGCCGATGCGGGTGCCGGTGGCTCTGCGGGAGGACGGCGCGGTGCACTACCGCGACTACCGGGCCATACCTCACGCCCTCACCCTCGGCGCTACGGAGTCCGGCAAGTCCGTCTACCAACGCAACCTGGTCGCCGGACTCGCCCCGATGGACGTCGCCCTGGTCGGCATCGACTGCAAGCAAGGAGTGGAGCTGTTCCCGCTGGCCCGCCGGTTCTCCGCGCTGGCTGACAGCCCAGACGCTGCCGCCGAACTGCTCGACGCGCTCGTGGGTCGGATGGAAGACGTGTACCAACTCATCCGCGCCGAACAGAAGATCACTGCCGCCGTGCCGGACGCGGAGATCGCCGCTGACATCTGGGACCTGCCCGAACATCTGCGTCCCGTGCCGGTCGTGGTCCTGGTCGATGAGGTTGCTGAACTCGCCCTGTACGCCAACAAGGAACAGGAGAAGCGGCGGGACCGCATCGTCACCGCCCTGGTCCGCCTCGCCCAGCTCGGCCGCGCGGCTGGCATCTACCTCGAAATCTGTGGGCAGCGCTTCGGCTCCGAACTCGGCAAGGGCATCACCATGCTCCGCGCCCAACTCACCGGCCGCACCGCCCACCGCGTCAACGACGAGACATCCGCCAACATGGCCTTCGGCGACATCTCCCCGGATGCCGTCCTGGCCGCCATCCAGATCCCGGCAGAGACGCGGGGAATCGCTATCGCGGGCGACTCGTCCGGAGGGTGGCACCGCATCCGTGCCCCGCACACCTCGCTGCGCCAGGCCGTGAACCTCTGCAACCGGCACGCCGACCAGACGCCAGATGTTCCCGAGCTGGCTCCGTTCCGGCCCGTCCTGTCCGGCCCCGTCGCCGCTCCCGTGCCGTCGTCCAAGCCTTCTCCAGCCGCCGTCTGATCCCTCTCCGCTCCACACCGGTCGGCGTGACCGCCTTCACGCCAAGTCCCTACCCCCGCCATGTCTGATGAAGGGAGAACCCGCCATGTGCCCGGACTGCGAGGACTTCGCCCGAACGGTGCTCCTGCTCGGCCAACTCGCTTTGTACGCCGACATGGACGGTGCCGACCTCGACTTCGTGGAAGCCGTCAGCCCGTCCCTCGCCGTCTCACTGCCCGAGCCTCCGCCCGGCACCTTCCCGTCCGACTACGACCCCGACGGCGGCCCCAACTACCCCGGTGAGACCTCCTGATGGGCGCCCACCGCAGCCTCCGTATCGATGCCGTCCTGGTCCAGGCCGTCATCGCCGGTGCCCTGTCCTTCGCCCACCTGCACGACCTGGCCGCCGCTGCCGGACAGGACGGCTGGAAGGCATGGGCCTACCCGGTCAGCGTCGACCTGCTCCTGGTCGCCGCCTGGCGGCGCCTTCGGAGTGAAGGGCCGTCCCGGCTGGCCTGGTGCTGGTTCCTCGTCGCCCTGTTCGCCTCGCTCGGCGCCAACGTCGCCACCGCCGGATTCCTCGACCTGGCAGACCCGCCCGCCCTGCTCCGCCTCGGCATCGCCGGATGGCCCGCGCTCGCCTTCCTCGGCGGCACGCTCCTCGCTCACTCGGCGGCTGCGGAGCCGAAGACGGATCGGGTTCCGCCAGCCTCCGACGCGGACAAGGGAGAAGCCGAGTCCGAGTCCGCGCCCTCACCAGACGCCGTTCCGGACCCGGCCGAGGAAGCCCCCACCCCTCCAACTCGGCCCTCGCTCCCGGCCTCTGCTCCGCCGATCCCCGCCGTCCTGGTCGACCACGCCCGCAAGGTCGCCGACGAGTACCGCACCCGTACCGGCTCCCCGATCGACCCCGACACCCTCCGCTCCCGCCTCGGCGTCCCGCCCCACCTCGCCGACGCCATCGCCGCCCGCCTCACCTGATCGGAAGGGAGAACAGAGATGACCAACGACCCGGCCGACTTGACCGTGGCCGACTACCTCGACGCAGCGCGGGACATGGCCGCTGCCGGACGCCCGTTCCTCGCCCACCTGCTCGCCGAGGAAGCTGCACGACGCGTCGACGACCCGGTCACCGCCCAGAGCATCCGCGCTCAGTACCCCAACCCCACGACCCACAGGGACTGATCAGGCATGCCCGCTCGCGACAACTTCCACTCCGTGATGCGGATCGGCCCCGTGCAGATCGGCACCCACCGCGACCGCAACGGCCGGACCACGCACACCGCCGTCTGCACCGCCGACCGCTGCGGCTGGTCCGCCGACTACTCCAGCCAGTCCGCCGCCCAGCTCGCCGCCCGCACTCACCGCTGCACCGTCCGCTAGGAGACAGCGCCCATGGACGTCCCTCTCTGGCTCGCCCTGCTGGTCGTCGGCTACCTCGGCGTCAAGCTCATCCGCCCGCCCTGGTGGCTCATCGCCGTGCTCCTCCTTGGCGGATTCCTCCTCGCCGACAGCGTCCTGGCCCCCGTCATCGACACCGCCGTCAAGTAGCCCGCGAAGGGAGAACCGCCCATGTTCCGGCCCAAGCTCCCGGTCATGCCGCAGCCCACCGGCCTGGTCACCCCGCCCGCCGTCATCGAGCCGATCACGCTCACCTCGGGTGCCCCGGCCCCGACACCGGCACCCACCGCCCCGCCGTCGCCCCGCCCGGTCGTCCAGCTCACCCCCGGAACGGCGCTCGCGCTCGTCGGCGGTGGCACGGCCGTCGTCCTGATCGTCGGTGTCGTCCTGGTCTCGCTGCTCCTGGCGGTCGCCATCACCGGCGTTTCCGTCGCCGTCTGCGCGGTCGTCCTGCGCTCCCTGCTCGCCTCCGAGACCAAGCGACCGTTCCGACGCTGACCGGCCCCCGGGCGGCCTCGATACCGCCAAGCATCCGCCGCCCGGGAGCCGTCCCTGTCCGATCTCGCAACCAGAAGGAACCACCAGCATGACCCACTACGCCTCGTCCGCGACACAGAAGGCGCCTGTGCCCGCCCAACCGCTCGACCCGACCACCCTCGGGGACGTTCTCCGGGTGGCCTCGGCCTCCGACTACGCCCGCTGGGAAGACCAGATCCGCCGCACCGGCGGCTGCGCCGACCCCATCCACCTGAGCGGCTGGGTCGTCCACAAGGACAAGACCACCGGCGAGACCCTGCACCACTACTCCACTGCCAACGAGCCGGGCGGACGCCTCCGCCTCGCCTGCGGCAACCGCCGCGCCTCACGCTGCCCCTCCTGCGCCTGGACCTACGCGGGTGACACCTACCACCTGATCCGCGCAGGCCTGGCCGGGGACGACCGCCGCGACATCCCCGCCACCATCCGCGATCACCCGCGCGTCTTCGCCACCCTCACGGCCCCCTCGTACGGCCCGGTCCACAACCGGCCCGACCACGGCGTTTGCCGCTGCGGCACACAGCACGCGCCCGACGCTCCGGAGCTGGGCACCGCTCTCGACCCGGCCACCTACGACTACGCGGGGGCCGTGCTGTTCAACAACCATGCTGGACAGCTCTGGCAGCGCTTCACCACCCGACTCCGTCGCGAACTCGCCGCCCGCGCTGGACTGACACGCCGGGAACTGGCCGAGCACCTTCGTGTCTCGTACGGCAAGGTCGCCGAGTTCCAGAAGCGCGGAGCCCTGCACTTCCACGCAGTCATCCGACTCGACGGCCCGCAGGGTCCCGGGACGCCACCGCCCGTCTGGGCCACGGTCGCCCTCCTCACCGACGCTATCCGTGCCGCTGCGGCGCACTCGTACACCTCGGTCTCGATCCCGGAAGCCCGAGACCAACCGACAAGGACGTTCCGCTGGGGCCGACAGCTCGACGTCCGGCCGGTGAAGGCCTTCGGCGACGGCTCCGACATCACAGAACAGGCCGTCGCCTCGTACGTGGCCAAGTACGCGACCAAGGCCGCCGAGAACACTGGGACCCTTGATCGCCGCATCGGTGAACTCTCCGAACTCGACCGCCACCAGGTCCCGGACCACACCCGTCGGCTCATCACCGCATGCCGTGACCTCGACAGCCTCTACCCGGACCGGCGCCTGTGGGCCTGGGCGCACATGCTCGGCTTCCGCGGGCACTTCTCGTCCAAGTCGCGTACCTACTCGACGACCCTCGGAGCCCTCCGTCAGGAACGCGCCGACTACCGCGCCGCCCAAGAGGCATCCACCCTCGGGCTCGACGACCGGGAGCCTGACACCGTCCTCGTCCTGACCGACTGGCAGTACGCCGGACACGGCCACACACCGGGCGAGGCCGCCCTCGCCGCAACCATCGCCCGCGATCTCCAGACCAACCGCCAGACCGCCCGCGACGCCTTGACCGGGCTCTCCGGCGACGAGAGGGAGCGGTGACCGTGGACCGGCTTCTGACCGTGCACCAGGTCGCCGAACGTCTTGGCACGGGCCTTCGCTTTCCCCGCCGACTCATCGAGGAACGCCGCATCACCTTCGTCAAGGTCGGCCGACACGTCCGCATCCCTGAGAGCGCCGTCGACGAGTACGTCAGTGCCCACACGGTGGAACCGATCCTCCTGCGGCCCTCGGCGTACAGGAGGGCTGCCTGATGGCAGGTAAGCGCAAGTCCCGGCGGAGCTTCGGCCGTGTCCGCAAGTTGCCCTCCGGCCGCTTTCAGGCTCGATATCCAGGCCCTGACGGAGTGCTGCGGGCCGCTGACCGGACGTTCGCCACCTCGACGGACGCCGATCGCTGGTTGGCCCGCAAGCGCATCGAGATCGAAGAGGGGCGCTGGCTGGATCCGGCGGAGGGACAGACCACCGTCCGAGACTGGTCGGCCCGCTGGCTCACCGCCGTCTCCCCACAGCTCAAGCACAAGACACAGGCGTCCTACCGATCTTTGATCAACTCGCTGATCGTCCCGGCGCTCGGTGACCGTGAGCTGTCGAGCCTCCGGCCGATCACCGTCGCTGAGTGGGTCGGCGCCATGAAGACCAAGGGGTTGAGCGCATCGCGGATCAGGCAGGCGTACCGGGTCCTGTCCCAGATCATGCGGGCGGCCGTCGACAACGACATGATCGCGCAGACCCCGTGCCGGGGTGTGAAGCTGCCTCGGATGCCGCAGACCGAGCCGCACATCCTTACCCCGCTGGAAGCCTCGCGGATCGTCCGGAGCGCGGCCAAGCCGCATGACCTGCTGATCGCCCTTCTCGCCTACGGCGGTCTGCGCATTGGTGAGGCGTTCGCGCTTCGTCGAGCAGACATCGACCTCTCCGGCGGCCTGGTCCTCATTGACGAGAACCTGGCCGAAGCCAACGGCGCTCTCGTCTTCGACACCCCCAAGTCCCATCAGAAGCGGTATTTGAGGGTCGGCCCGTCGCTCGCGAAGCGGCTCGGCAGGCACCTGGAGACACTGCCCGGCGGGGATGACGCGCTCCTCTTCACGACACCGGGCGGCAAGCCGCTGCGCTACAACCAGTGGCGCAAGGCGTACTTCGACCCCGCCGTGTCGGTGGCCGGGCTGACCGACGTCACCCCGCACGATCTCCGTGCCTCGCACGGATCTTGGGTCGCCGACCGCTACGGCGTGATGACCGCCGCCCACCGGCTCGGCCACTCCAACGCGAGCGTCACCACCCGGCACTATGCCCGTCCGGTCGCCGGGCGCGACGACCAGGTGGCCAAAGCGGCTGACTCCTGGCTTGGCGGACACGAACACGAGCCTGGGGCACGTAGCGGGCACGACGACGATGACGACGGCTTCGCGGGGGCGCCTACACGTATCTGACCTGCGGCGCAGCGGTCAACGGCCCTGATCGCCGAAAGGTCTTGAAAACCGTCGTGGCGCGATTCACCGTGGGTTTGAATCACGTACCCACCAGAGGAGTTGACGGCTAGCAGCTCCTGACCAGGTATGACGGTCAGGGGCCGTTGCGTTGCGCGTTGCGCGATGCTTGCCGCCTGCTCGTCACCGAAGCTGCTGAGTTCTGGCTCGGATGCCGGTACGCGCATGGTTCCGGTGTCGTCGCGCGGTGGTCTGTCTGCTCCATTGCCCTTCCCTCAGGGGTGAACCCCTCAGGGGGCACGCGCATTCGTCCACCTTCAGGAGGTGGGGGCAGCCCCCCACCTACAACCTGAGGCGGAGACCGCTTCGCGACCTGCGGCCGATCCGCCGAAGGAGGCGTCGAACCTAGCGTGGAGACATGACCACACCCGTCTGCACCAGCGCTTCGAACGCCAAGACGCGGACCCTTTCGTACCCGTCGTTCACGTCGTATGTGAAGGCCCGCCAGCCGGTGCTGCTGCGCACCGCCCGGTCGCTGACCGCGAACCCGAGCGACGCTGAGGACCTGTTGCAGACCGCGCTGGCGAAGACGTACGTCGCCTGGGACCGGATCGAGGACCACCGTGCGCTCGACGGGTACGTACGGCGTGCGCTGCTGAACACGCGGACCTCGCAGTGGCGCAAGCGCAAGGTCGACGAGTTCGTGTGCGACGAACTGCCCGAGCCCGAGGGGCTGCCGGCCGTGGACCCGGCGGAGCAGCAGGCGCTGCACGACGCCATGTGGCGGGCCATCATGAAACTGCCCGCACGCCAGCGCGCGATGGTGGTCCTGCGCTACTACGAGGACCTGAGCGAGGTCCAGACGGCAGAGGTGCTCGGTGTCTCCGTCGGCACGGTCAAATCGGCCGTCTCCCGGGCCCTGGGCAAGCTCCGCGAGGACCCCGAGCTGGAGCCTGTGCGGTAGGCGCGGTCGTACGGCATCACCCACGACGTGTCAGGCATCACGTGTCAGGCATCACGTGTCAGGCACCACGTGTGAGGCATGAAGCAACGGCGCCCACCGCGCCGCGTCATCGGCGCCGGTCGGAGCGCCGGGCGTCCAAGTTCGCGCCTTGATCGATCATCCCGAGGGCTAGTGACATACCGCATGGTATGTGCGCAGAATCAGCGCAACCCACTACCGCGCAGGCCGCGCCGCCCGCGCACGCCACACCGCTCCGGGAGGACCGCTGTGCTGAGCACCATGCAGGACGTACCGCTGACCGTCACTCGCATCCTCGTCCACGGGACGCTCGTGCACGGACGCTCCCGGATCACCACCTGGACCGGGGAGGGCGAGCCGCAGCGCCGCACCTTCGCCGAGGCGGGCGCCCGCGCGATACGGCTGGCCAACGCCCTCCGTGACGACCTCGGGGTCCGGCCCGACGGCCGGGTGGCAACGCTTCTTTGGAACAACTCGGAGCATGTCGAGGCGTACTTCGCGGTCCCCTCCATGGGCGCGGTGCTGCACACCCTCAATCTGCGGCTGCCCGCCGAGCAGCTCGCCTGGATCATCAATCACGCCGCCGACCGCGTGATCATCGTCAACGGCTCGCTGATCCCCCTGCTCGCCCCCTTGCTGCCGCATCTGAAGACGGTCGAGCACGTCGTCGTCTCGGGGCCCGGTGACCGTGCCCCGCTCGACGGCTCCCCGGTTCCGGTGCACGAGTACGAGGACCTGATCGCCGACAAGCCGACCACCTACGACTGGCCCGAGCTGGACGAACGCCAGGCCGCCGCCCTGTGCTACACCTCCGGCACCACCGGTGACCCCAAGGGCGTGGTCTACAGTCACCGGTCGATCTACCTGCACTCCATGCAGGTCAACATGGCCCAGTCGATGGCGCTGACGGACCGGGACACCTCGCTCGTCGTGGTCCCGCAGTTCCATGTGAACGCCTGGGGCCTGCCGCACGCCGCCTTCATGTCCGGCGTCAACCTGCTGATGCCGGACCGCTTCCTCCAGCCCGCCCCGCTCGCCGAGATGATCGAGGGCGAGCGGCCGACGCATGCCGCCGCGGTCCCCACCATCTGGCAGGGGCTGCTCGGTGAGCTGACCGCCCGGCCCCGTGACGTCTCCTCCCTCGCGAACGTCACCATCGGCGGCGCGGCCTGCCCGCCCTCCCTCATGGAAGCCTTCGACAAGCTGGGGATGCGTGTCTGCCACGCCTGGGGGATGACGGAGACGTCCCCGCTGGGCACGGTGGCCCACCCTCCGGCCCATGCGATCGGCACGGAGAAGGAGTTCGCGTACCGGATCACCCAGGGCCGTATCCCGGCCGGTGTCGAGGCCCGCATCATCGGACCTGACGGCGAACGACTCCCCTGGGACGGCGCCGCGGCGGGCGAACTGGAAGTGCGCGGGCCCTGGATCGCGGGCGCCTACTACAACGGCCCGAATGCCGAACCCCTGCGCCCCACCGATAAGTTCAGCGAGGATGGTTGGCTCAGGACCGGTGATGTGGGCACCATCGACCCCGAGGGCTTCCTCACCCTCACCGACCGCGCCAAGGACGTCATCAAGTCCGGTGGGGAATGGATCTCGTCGGTTCACTTGGAGAACGGGCTGATGTCCCACCCGGATATCGCCGAGGCCGCCGTCGTCGCCGTCCCGGACGACAAGTGGGGCGAACGTCCGCTGGCCATCGTGGTGGTGAAGGACGGCGCCACCGTCGACTACGCCGCGCTGCGCTCCTTCCTCTCGGACGAGGTCCAGGTGGCCAAGTGGCAGCTCCCCGAGCGCTGGACGACCGTCGAGACCGTGCCCAAGACGAGCGTCGGCAAGTTCGACAAGAAGGTGCTGCGGCGGCAGTACGCCGCCGGGGAGCTGGAGGTCACGCACCTGTAGGGCCGAAGGCAAGGCGATCAGGGCGCCGTTTCACGTGAAACAACGCCCCGTGCGACATCTGGGCGGATTGATCGCGACTTCGGTCGACCCGTCCGGTCGGGCTCGGCCGGGCCCCGCCGTGCTCAGTTCGTCCCGATCCTCGCCAGGAGATCCACGATCCGCTCCTGCACCTCGGTGCTGGTCGAGCGCTCCGCCAGGAACAGAACCGTCTCCCCCGACACCAGACGCGGCAGATCGGCCTGGTCGACGGCGGCGGTGTAGACGACGAGCGGGGTGCGCTTGAGCAGGTTGTTCGCGCGCAGCCAGTCGACCACCCCGGCCTGGCGGCGATGCACCCGCATCAGGTCCATCACCACGAGATTCGGTCGCATCTGCGCGGCGAGGGCGACCGCGTCCGCGTCCGAGGCGGCACGGGCGACCTGCATCCCGCGCCGCTCCAACGACGCGGTCAGCGCGAGCGCGATCTCCGTGTGCTCCTCCACGAGCAGCACACGGGGCGGGTGCTGCTCGGAGTCACGCGGAGCGAGCGCCTTCAGGAGTACGGCCGGGTCGGCGCCGTACGCCGCCTCGCGCGTCGCCTGCCCGAGCCCCGCGGTGACGAGCACGGGGACCTCGGCGGCCACCGCCGCCTGGCGCAGCGACTGGAGCGCGGTCCGCGTGATCGGGCCGGTGAGCGGGTCGATGAAGAGCGCGGCAGGGAAGGCGGCGATCTGCGCGTCGACCTCCTCGCGGGAGTTGACGACGACGGGCCGGTAGCCGCGGTCGCTGAGCGCCTGTTGCGTCGTCACATCCGGCGCGGGCCACACGAGCAGTCGGCGCGGGTTGTCGAGCGGCTCCGGGGGCAACTCGTCGTCCATCGGCCGGTTCTGGGGGTGATCGGCGACCTCTACGGCACCACCGGGACCGTCGAGCGGCTCGGGGCCCTCGTCGGCGTTCGCGTCCGGAGCCCCTATGGCGTACGACCGCCCCGCACCCTCGCTGGGCGCGAGCGGACGGGACTGCCCGGCCAGGGAGGGCTGCGGCGGGAGGGGTGCCGACGCGGCCTGCGGATGCGGGCGCGCCGCGGTCTCCGGGCGCTCACCCGTGGGCTCGGGAGGCGTGCCGAGCTTGCGGCGGCGGCCCGAACCGTTCGGCTGGTGCGGGGCGGACGGGGACGACCGGGGCCGGGGCTGGGCCTGCGGCGAGGCCGCCACCTGACGCGCGAAGGGCACCCCTTGGCCGAGCGTCCGCACGCTGATCCCCTGCCCCTGTGTCGCATGGGGATCGACGGGCATGGCCGTCTCGGCGGGCAGGGGCTGGGCGATCCGCGGCGGGGCGGTGCGCTCCGGGGGCAGCGGGGTGCCTGCCGACGGGGTGGGCTGCGGTACGGGCCGCCCGGCGCCGGACGTGTCACCGGAACCGGAACCGGAGCCAGAACCGGGGGCCTCGGAACCGGGCCAGGGCTGCGGCTGGGCGGCCTGCGGCGGCACCGGCGTTCCGGAAGGCGGCGTGGTGGCCGCGGGCAGGGGCTGCGCGTGCTGCGGGCCTGGCTGCGCCTGCACCGCGCCGACGGGCAGGGCCTGTTCGAGCGCGGCCGGAACCGGCTGAGAGGCCGCCGACGGCGCGGGCACGGGCTGGCCGACACTCGACTGCGCCGACGGCTGCGGTACGGCCACGCCGCCCGGCCCGCCCTGAGCCGGAATCCCCTGAGCCGGAATCCCCTGAGCCGGAATCCCCTGAGCCGGAATCCCCTGCGGGGGAACGGACTGCGAGGCAACGGCGTGCGGAGCAACGGCCGGTGGGGCCACCGCGGGTGCGGGTACGCCCTGCGCCGGGACAGGCTGCGGAGCGTCCGGCGCGGGCACCTGAGGAGCGGCGAGCTGCGCGGGCACGCCATGAGCGGGCGTCGTCTGCGCGGGCACACCCTGCGGCGGGGTCGCCCCGGACATGTCCACCTCGCCCGTCTCGTCCGGCAGTTGCCGTACAGGCGTGACGGCCCGGCGGGCGCGCCGGCCCGTGGACACGGGCACCGGATGCGGCTGCGGCGGCGTGTGCCCCTCGGCCTGGTCGTGCGGTGCCGTGTCATGGCGGCCCGTGTCGGCCTGGGCGGCGGGCAGCGGGCTCTGCTCCGGAGTGCGGTCGGCCTCGGCGGGCGGCAGCGCGAACACCGGCCGGGCACCGGGTTCCTCCGCCGCGGCCCGCTCGTTGGCGGCGGCGAGAGCGCGTCGACGGCGTCCGGTCGGCTCCGGGGGCGCGTCGGTGGCCGTGGGCAGGGCGGGCGGCAGCTCCGCCTGTTCGGTGTCCCGGCGGGCGCGCCGTCCGGTCGGGGCGGGCACGCCCTGCGGCGGCAGGGCCACGGCTCCCGTGTCGGGCCCGGCCGCGGTCATCACCATCGCGCCCTCGGTGGCGCCTTCGGCTCCGCCCTCGACAGGGTTCGGTCGGCCGTGCCGCCGTCCCGGGCCCTCGGGCACCGAGGTCTCCGCGCCCGCCTCGTGCGCGGTCGCCTGCACCGGCCCGGACGCCTCGGCGGCGGGTTCCTCCGCCGCGCGCCGCCTGCGCCGCCCGGTCGGCGCTGTCGCGGCCGTGTCGGAGGACGAGGCGGCCCCGCCCACCTCGCTCTCCAGGAACGCGTCCACGGAGGACCGCCGGGCCCGCCGCCGACCACCGCCCTGCTGGGCGGCCTCCGGGACGGGTTGCAGCGCGGCCTCCGGGATGGCCTCCGGAACGGCCTGCTGGACGACGGCCTGCTCGGGCGTACCCGCCTCGATACCGGGCTTCTCCACGATCGCCACCGGAGCCGGGGCGAGCGCGCCGGCGGCCCCGCCGAGCGGCACCTCCAGCACATACGCGTTGCCGCTCATGCCCGGCACCTGGTGGGTCTGGAGCACACCGCCGTGCGCCCGTACGACACCGCAGACGATCGGCTGGTGCACCGGGTCGCCCCCGGCGTACGGGCCGCGCACCTCGATGCGTACGACCTCGCCGCGCTGGGCGGCGGCCACCACGACGGTGTTGTCCATGTAACCGCCCGCCGAGACAGGCGCGTTGCCCGTGGAGTCGACGCCCGCCACGTCCGCGATCAGATGCGCGAGCGCCTGGGCGAGCCGCTGCGCGTCCACCTCGGCCTCGATGGGCGGGGCGTGCACGGCGAACTGCACACGGCCGGGCCCGATCAGCTCGACGGCGCCGTCGACACCGGCGGCGATGACCGAGTCGAGCATGACGGGCGTCCGTACGACCTGGTCCTCACCGGTGTCCAGGCGCTGGTAGCCGAGGACGTTGTCGATGAGTGTGGTGATGCGTGAGTAGCCGGCCGCGAGGTGGTGGAGCACCTGGTTGGCCTCGGGCCACAACTGTCCGGCGTCGTCCGCGGCGAGCGCGGACAGTTGGCCCCGCAGCTCGTCGAGAGGTCCGCGCAAGGAGCGGCCGAGTACGGCGAGCAGTTGCTCGTGGCGGGCCGCCAGCGCATCGAAGCGGTCCTTCTCGCGCTCACCGAGCGCGGCGTAGCGTTCGTCGCCCGCCGCGATCTCCTCCGTGTGCTGCTCGCGCAGGGCATCCAGCTCGGCGGTGTGCTCCGCGCGCAGCCGCTCCAGCTCCTCCTTGTGCTCCGCGGCGAGCCGCTCCAGCTCCCGCTGGTGCTGCTGGTCGGCCTCGTCCTTCTCCGCGACGAGCGTGTCGAACGGGCGCCGGTCGGTGAACGTCATCACGGCGCCGACGATCTGGTCGCCGTCGCGCACCGGAGAGGTCGTCAGATCGACCGGCACCTGGTCGCCGCTCTTGGACCACAACACCTGCCCGCGCACCCGGTGTTTGCGTCCGGAGCGCAGGGTGTCGTGGAGCGGGGACTCCCCGTACGGGAAGGGGGAGCCGTCCTCGCGGGAGTGCAGGACGAGGGTGTGCAGCTCCTTGCCGCCCAGGTCGCTGGCCCGGTAGCCGAGGATCTGCGCGGCGGCGGGGTTGACGAGCACGATCCGCCCGTCCGTGTCCGTGCCCACCACGCCCTCGGCCGCGGCCCGCAGGATCATCTCGGTCTGCCGCTGGGAGCGGGCGAGTTCGGCCTCGGTGTCGATGGTGCCGGACAGGTCGCGGACGACGAGCATGAGGAGTTCGTCGCCCGTGTAGCTCTGGCCGTCGTACGCCTGTCGGCCGTCCTCGAGGTTGGCGCTCGTGACCTCGACGGGGAACTCGCTCCCGTCCGTCCGACGGGCTGTCATCCGCGTCGGCTTGGTCCGCCCGTTCGTGTCCGTGGCGTCGGGCCGCCGCATGGACCCGGGAATCAGCCGCGAGTCGAAGTGCGGCAGCAGGTCGAGCAGTCCACGCCCGACCAGAGCCGTTCCCGGCGCCTCGAAGGCTTCCAGGGCGATGGTGTTGGCGTTGACGACGGTTCCGTTCGCGTTGACCAGCACCAACGCGTCGGGCAGTGCGTCGAGTATCGCTGCGAGGCGAGCAGCGCCTCGGGATGGCCTGCTGCTCACGAGACGCTTCCTCCCTGTTACCGCACCTTGCCGACCGCGGGGGACATCTTGCCAACCGGCCCGCAGCGTGTCACGCGAGGGAGTCTACGGGCAGTGGCCCGGCCCGCGGCGGCGGATGAGGGGGAAGGCCGTATACGGAACCGGTCCGGAACGCGTGACCGTACGGGTCCCTCCCGCGCGGAACCCGAACACCCCCCAGCGGGGCGGGTGTTACGAACGAAGCTCCGGCAGCACGGGCACCAGGTCGTTCCAGCGGGCGATCTCACAGCCGTTCTTGCGGTTGTACCGCGCGTCGACCGGCCGCCCGGCCCAGGTCCCGGTGATGTGCGCGGTGGCCGGGCCGCCGTACACCATCGTGCACGGGCGCCGCGGCGGCACCGGGGCGAACGGGTCCCGGCCCCAGACGGTCCGTCGGTCGAGTACGTCGCATGCGGCGGCAGGGTGCGGGTGGCGGCCGCGCGTGGGGTGACAGCGCAGCAGATACGTCCCGTCGGCGCGCCCGGCATGGCTGACGGAGACGACGAGCCGGTCCCCGGAGGGGGACGGGCTGCCGTGGTCGTACGCCGCGGCCGGCGCGGCGGCCATGGACAGGAGGGCGGCGGCACCGAGGAGCGCGCGGCGCGAGGTGATCTGAACCATGCCGTGACTAACGGCGGTGGGACGCCGCGGTTGCGGGTGGCGCGGAGAAGAGAGAGGGGGAGGGAGAGGAGGGAACGGCCGGGGCATCGCCGAGGCGGAAGCGGTGCGCGAGGCGATCACGGCCACCGCGTCGGACCCGCCCCGTGAACCCGTCTCACGGATCCCGGCCCAGTGCTTTGCCCTGTGGCCTTCCCGCCTAGTACCGTGGGGGGCGATTGGTGACACCGCACTCGTCTGTGTCATCATCTGCACGCACCACTCGCGCTCGCGCGGGGGGATGTGCTGGAGGCGTCGCCTAGTCCGGTCTATGGCGCCGCACTGCTAATGCGGTTTGGGCCTTAAAGCCCATCGAGGGTTCAAATCCCTCCGCCTCCGCCCTCTGACCAGGGAGTTCAGCCAATCGCGGCTGGACTCCCTGACTCATGTTGAGGGCGACTTCGGCCCAGCTCCGACGATCTCGAAGCCCGATACTCCCGACGCCTGACGGATGGCATCCGGATCGGTGCGCACAGCTACCTCTCGACGAGATCTCCGACGACCTCCACAACGGGCCTGCCGCGACTCACGATTACGACGCCCACGGCCTTGCCGACGCCATGACGGCTGAGACGGAAGCCGACCTACGACCCCGGATGCCCCGCCCCGGCTCCCCGATCCCGCCCCTCGCCACCCTGCCCCGTCACGCGTTTCCGCAGGTCAGAGGGGGTGTGGCAAACGGATTTCACATGGCGGCGGCAGTCATGTAATGTTCTTCCTGTCGCCGGGACCGAGCCGAAAGGAACGGGAACGGAGACGAAAACAAAACAAGCACTCGTAGCTTAACGGATAGAGCATCTGACTACGGATCAGAAGGTTGCAGGTTCGAATCCTGCCGAGTGCACACAGACAAGAGGCCCGGACGAGAGTCCGGGCCTCTTGCGTTTGGGTCCTACAGCAGCGAAGTACAGCAACCGGCCCAGAAGCAGCCTGCCCCGCTGCCCCGCGAGTAGGGTGTCCGCTCATGTCGCGCCGGGGGCAAGGCGGCGAGTCCGGTCGGGAGGGGTCATATGAGGTACAGAGCTGGAGCAGCGGGGCTGACCGCTGTGGTGCTGGCGTCCTTGGCGGGGTGTGGGACCCAGGCAGCCGCGGACCCGGAGGGCGCGGAACGAGCGGCGCCGGCCAGCACCGCTCCGGTGGCGAAGAACGCTCACCTCCCTTCTGCGGAGCTGCAAGGCCGATGGTGGACATGGGCAGCGTCGGAACCCGAAGCGACCAACCCTGTCGCAGACATGGACGGGAGCGAGTGCGAACGCAATCAACCGCACGACGTCTGGTTCCTGGCCGGAACCTTCGGCGGTCAGGTCAAGCGCGCGTGCGAGGTTCCCAGCGGGCGTCCGATTGCTGTGCCTGTGATCAATCTGGTCGGAGACAGTCAGACCTGTGCGGCCTTCGTGAGCAGCGCGCAGGGGACTGTGTTCCTCGACGGCAAGGCGGTCGAGCCGGAGACCTACGAAGGTGACCCGATCATGGCGCAAGCTGTTCAAGGCAACCCGGTCACCGGAGAGGAAGGACCCTTTACAGGTACAGGGTGCGGCCTGTGGGTGCAGTTGCCGCCCCTCGCTTCCGGGACGCACTCCCTGAAGGTCCGCGGGCGGTCAGGCGACTTCTCGATCGGTGTGGACTACGCGTTGACCATCGCAGCCTCGTCGACCCAGTAGTCCTTCTGGTCCTCCTCGCTCGCTTCCGCGGAGACCTCCATCGTCATGGCCGTCTGCGAGTGCCGCAGGATCCTCCGCGGGCCGACGTTCTTAGGTCAGGATCTGACCTCTATGACTCCTAGTGTCGTCTCCGGACCGACCGGACGGAACACGGAAGGCAGAGATCATGACCCGTAACGAGCTGCGTACTCAGGACCTGACCGACGCGCCGGCTGCCCAGGGTGAGCGGGCCGATCTGTTGGAAGCGTTGGCCAAGCAGCGAGGCTTCCTGCGCTTCACCACCCGCGACCTCACGGACGCGCAGGCCCGGGAGCGGACCACCTCCAGCGAGCTGTGCCTGGGCGGGTTGATCAAGCACGTCACCGCGGTCGAGCGAGCGTGGGCGGGCTTCATCGTGGGCGGTCCCGAGACGATGCCTGACTTCACCGCCATGACCGAGGACGACTGGGCCCGGCGGGCCGAACAGTTCCGGCTGTTGCCCGACGAGACGCTGGCCGGTGTGCTGGCCGACTACGCCGAAGTGGCCCGCAGGACCGATGAGCTGGTCGCCTCTCTGCCCGACCTGGACGCCACCCAGCCGCTGCCGAAGGCACCGTGGAACGAGCCCGGCACCAGTTGGTCGGCTCGCCGGGTGCTGATGCACGTCATCGCCGAGACCGCCCAGCACGCCGGGCACGCCGACATCATCCGGGAGTCCCTGGACGGCGCGAAGACCATGGGCTGACCGGCTCCGCGCGCCCACCGCGTTGTCAGTGGTCCCCTCTACCCTCGAAGCGATGACTCAGGTGTGGCGGTGCACGGGGCTGCGGTGGGGTGACGGCATGCCCGTGCTCGGCTGGGAAGGCGGGCGGCGCAGTGATCTGCGACGCGGGAAGCGCGTGGCCTTCGCCATCGTGGCGGGAGGCGTACGGACCTGCGTGGGCGCGCGGGGGCACGCATGTCCGGCGCGGACCGCGGTCTCCGGCCGGAGCACCGGAGCGCGCTGCGAGGAGTGCGCGCGGCTGGACCGGGCGCACTCCGTCGCCGCGGATACCGTCGCCGACGACCCGCGGCCGTACCACGTCTATCTGGCATGGTTCGGGCCCGGCATGGTCAAGGTCGGGATCACCGCGGTCGAGCGCGGCCCGGCGCGACTGCTGGAGCAGGGTGCCGTCTCCTTCAGTTGGCTGGGGCGCGGGCCGCTGATGGCGGCCCGGCGCGCCGAGGAGCTGCTGCGGGCCGCGCTGCGGGTGCCCGACCGGATTCCGTACGCCGACAAGCGGGCGGTACGGGCCGCGCTGCCGCCGGTCGAGGAGCGGACCGCCGAGCTGGCGGACGTGCACGCGCGGGCGGTCGCGCTCGACGCCTGGCCGGAGTCGCTGGAGCGGGCGCCGTTCCGGGCCGTCGACCACTGCGGGGTGTTCGGGCTCGACGGGCTGGCGCGGGCGGACGGTGTGGTGGGGGAGCTGGTCGCGGGCGGGGCGGTGAGCGGTGACCTGCTGGCCGCCGCCGGACCCGATCTGCACCTGGCCACGGGGCGCGGGACCGTCGTACTGGACACGCGGTTGATGACGGGATGGGAGCTGACGGCGGCGACGGGGAGGGACGAAACGACCGTGCCGATACGGGAGTTGGCTGACCCTGGCGTCCAGGACGGGCTGTTCTGACCCGCGGGTGGACTGCTGTGCTCTCGTCGGCGATCGTGGGGCGGCATGAGCGATGATCACTGCAGCGTGCCTGACGTTCCCGCCGCGCCTCCCGCGCCCGTTCACTCCGCCCTACCGGCCTCGGCCCCCTTCGGCGCCTGCGAACCCCCGTACTACGCCGTCGTCTTCACATCCGTACGGACCGACGACCACGACGGATACGAGGAGACCAACGAGCTGATGGACGAGCTGGTCAAGGAGGTCCCCGGGTATCTCGGGACGGACCACGCCCGGACGCCGGGCGGACTGTCCCTGACCGTCGGGTACTTCCGGGACCTCGCGGCCATCGAGGCATGGCGGAGCGATTCGCGGCATCGCGCGGCCCAGAAGCACGGCCGTGAGCACTGGTACGAGAGGTACACGGTGCATGTCGCCAAGGTCGAGCGTAGCTACGCGTTCGAGGCCGAGGGCGACGCCACCACGTGAACGCCGCGGTGCGGCCCCGCTGTTGCCTGAGAGGCACGGGTCTGTTTCTCAGGGAAAACACAGGTGGCGGAAAGAGAGCTCTCAGAGGGCGCCGAGAAGGTGTCCACCATGACCACGACCTCGCCTCAGATGCGCCCCGAACTGCTCCGGTCGGACGGGAGCCCCGTCCGTGTGCTGGTGGTGGACGACGAACTGTCGATCGCCGAACTGCTGTCGATGGCCCTGCGATACGAGGGCTGGCGGATCCGCAGCGCGAGTGACGGACAGGGCGCTGTGCAGGCCGCGCGCGAGTTCCGGCCCGACGTGGTGGTCCTCGACATGATGCTCCCGGACACGGACGGCCTGACCGTCCTGGGGCGGCTGCGGCGCGAACTGCCGCAGGTCCCCGTGCTCTTCCTCACCGCCAAGGACGCCGTCGAGGACCGGGTCGCGGGCCTGACCGCCGGGGGCGACGACTACGTCACCAAGCCGTTCAGTGTGGAAGAGGTCGTGGCCCGGCTGCGCGGTCTGATCCGGCGCTCCGGTGCCGCCGACCGCCGCTCCGGCTCCGTGCTGGTCGTCGGGGACCTCGCCCTCGACGAGGACAGCCACGAGGTGACGCGGGGCGGTGAGGACATCCACCTCACCGCCACCGAGTTCGAACTGCTCCGCTTCCTGATGCGCAACCCGCGGCGCGTGCTCAGCAAGGCGCAGATCCTGGACCGCGTATGGTCGTACGACTTCGGCGGGCGGGCCAATGTCGTCGAGCTGTACATCTCCTACCTGCGGCGGAAGATCGACGCGGGCCGTGAGCCGATGATCCACACCCGGCGCGGCGCCGGCTACATGATCAAGCCCGCGCAATCGTGAGCGGCGGCGCGGCGTCCTCCGGCGCCTTCGGGGAGCCGCGTGCCCCTTCCTGTTCAGTCCTCCGAGGCCACCAGACGGGCCGGGAACCCGCCTGTCGCCACCGGCCCCCACCGCACCGGGGTCACCCGGATGATGGACTTGCCCTGCCTGACCATGGCCTGCCGGTACTCGTCCCAGTCCGGGTGCTCACCCGCGATGGTGCGGTAGTACTCGACGAGCGGCTCGACGGAGTCCGGTGTGTCGATGACCTCGGCCGTGCCGTCGACCTGGACCCACGGCCCGTTCCACTCGTCGCTGAGCACGATCAGGCTGACCCGCTCGTCCCGCTTGGCGTTGCGGGTCTTGGCGCGCTCCGGGTAGGTGGAGACCACGATCCGTCCCGAATCGTCGACCCCGCAGGTCAGCGGGGAACCCTGGGGGCTCCCGTCGGCCCGTCGGGTCAGCAGGACGGCGCGGTGGCGGGGCCGTACGAAGTCGAGCAACTCGTCCAGCGTCACGGCGGTGTTGGTCGCGATGTTCGGTGCCATGAGGCGCAGCCTAGGCGGAGAACGGGCCCGCGCGGACGGGCCCGCGCGGAGTGACCGCCGAGCGGGGGGCGCTACGCCTGCGGCAGCGACTCGCCCTGCACCGCCTGGATGTCCAGCTCCACCTTCAGCGTCGTGCCGATCGCGGCGATGCCCGCCTGGACCACCTGGTTGTAGTTCATCGCGAAGTCCTCACGGCGCAGTTCCGCCGTCGCGCGGAAGGCGGCGCGGGTGCCGCCCCAGGGGTCGGAGCCGGTGCCGAGGTAGGCGAGGTCCAGATCGACGGGGCGTACGACGCCGTGCAGGGTCAGCTCGCCGTGTACCGTCCAGCGGTCCGAGCCCGCCGCGGTCAGACCGGTCGAGCGGTAGGTGATCTCCGGGTACTGCTCGACGTCCAGGAAGTCCGCCGACCGCAGATGGGTGTCGCGCATACCGTTGCCCGTGTCGATGGACGCGGCGCGGATGACGGCTTCGACCCGGGACTTCTCCACCTCGTCCGGCGCGATCTCGATGCGTGCGGAGAAGTCCGTGAACCGGCCGTGCACGCTGGAGATCCCCAGATGCTGTGCGACCGCGCCGACCGAGGAGTGCGCCGGGTCGACGGTCCACGGACCGGGCGGCGGCAGCTCGGTGCCGCCCTGCCGGGCGAGCGTGACCGTACCGATCTCGGCGCGTCCGCTCGCCGTGACGATCGCACTGGCAGCCGCGGGCGCGTACCCGACCGCGGTCACGATCACGGTGTAGGCACCGGGGTCCAGCGCGGTCGTGTCCCGTACGGTCCCGTCCCCGTCGGCCTCGGCGCGCAGCACCTGCCGGCCGGTCATGTCGGTCACGGTGACGACCGCGTGCGACACGGCCCATCCGTCCCGGGTACGGATCCGTGCGGTCAGTGCCATCGTGTGGTCTCCCTGAGTTCGTGCTCTGAGTTCTTGAAATATCCGTGCGGAACGGACAAAAGAATCCGGCTCGTGGGGGCGCGCCTTGTTCGCAGCGCGCCCCCACGAGCCGGGGAACCTCTCCTCGCCCGGGTGGGCCAGTTCGATGTCGTGGTCGTCGACGCCCTGTCCGGACAGGGTCAGCGCGGTGGCCACCGGCGGGTAGTCCGTCGCGATGACGGTGTACTCACCGCTGTCCAGGTCGGTGAAGGCGTACGCCCCGTCCGCGCCGGTCATGGCCGTGCCGACCACGTTGCCCGCCGCGTCCACCAGCGTCACGCGGGCGTCCGTGAGAGGACCGTGCGGGGACCGTACGACGCCCTGGACCTGGGCACCGGCGTCGAGGTCGACCTCGATCCGGGTGACCCCGGTGCCGCCCACCTCGACGGGCAGCGCCCGCGGACGGAAGCCGGCGGCGTTCACCGCGACCGTGACCGCACCCGGCACCAGCTCGGTGAAGGAGAAGTCGCCCTCCTCACCGGTGGTCCCGGTGGCCAGCAGGTCGCCGCGCACATCGGTGACGATCACCATCGCGTCCTTGACGGGCCGCGTGGTCCCGGAGGCCCGGACGACCCCGCTCAGCCCGCTGGTGCCGCTGAGCAGGATGTCGTACGACACCGGCTCCTCGTGCACGACGATCGTCGAGGCCTGTGGCTGGAAGCCGTCGGCGGAGGCGATCAGGACGTACGAGCCCGCGCCCGGCGCGTCCACCGCGTAGGAACCGTCGGCCTGGGCGACCGCGCGGCCCAACTGCCGTCCCCCGAGGGAGATCAGCGTGACGGCGGGGTGCGGAACGGGGGCGTTCCCGGTCCGCGGACAAGGCCGCGGACCGGGAACGCCCCCGTAGGGCTGCTGAGTTCCGTCCGCGGCACCCTGTCCGGGCGAAGCCGACGGCACGGCGGAGGCTCAGCTCGTGGCCTTCTCCTCGGCAGGGGCGGCAGCCTCGGCAGCGGCCTTCGGTGCGTCCTGCACCGTGTCCTCGGACGAGGCGGCCTGCGTCTGCGCGCTGGCGGTCCGCAGCGGGACCTCCTTGATGAACAGGGTGATCAGGAAGGCGAGGAACGCCATGCCCGCTGCGATCAGGAAGACATCCGCGATGCCGTGGCCGTACGCGCTCTCCATGACCGTGCGCAGCGGCGCGGGCAGCTTGTCCATGTCCGGGATCGAGCTGTTGCCGCTGGAACTCGAGGCGAGCTGTGCGTACTTGGGGCCGAGGTCGGTGAGGCCGTCCTTGACGTAGTCCGTGATCCTGTGGACCATGACCGCGCCCAGCGCGGAGACACCCACCGCACCGCCGAGGGAGCGGAAGAACGTGACCGTCGAGCTGGCCGAACCCAGGTCCTCGGCCTCCACCTGGTTCTGCGTGCACAGCACCAGGTTCTGCATCATCATGCCGATGCCGAGACCCAGCAGCGCCATGAAGACCGCGACCTTCCAGTAGGCCGTGTCGTAGCGGATGGTGCTCAGCAGACCGAGACCGGCCGTCACCAGCACACCACCGCTGACCAGCCAGGCCTTCCACTTGCCGGTCCGGGTGATGATCTGGCCGGAGACGGTGGAGGAGACGAACAGGCCGCCGATCATCGGGATCGTCAGCACACCCGACATCGTCGGGGACTTGTCCCGCGCCAACTGGAAGTACTGGGCGAAGAAGACCGTGCCGGCGAACATCGCGACACCCACGAAGAGCGAGGCGAGCGACGACAGCGTGATCGTGCGGTTGCGGAACAGGCGCAGCGGGATGATCGGCTCGCTGGCCTTGGACTCGATGAAGACGAAGATCGCGCCGAGGACGACCGAGCCGGCCACCATGGTGTACGTCTGCCACGACAGCCAGTCGTACTTGTCACCGGCGAAGGTGACCCAGACCAGCAGCAGGCTGACCGCGGCGGAGATGAAGAACGCGCCGGCCCAGTCGACCTTCACGTCCCGCTTCACCACGGGCAGGCGCAGGGTCTTCTGGAGCACGATCAGGGCGATGACCGCGAACGGCACACCGACGTAGAAGCACCAGCGCCAGCCGAGCCACGAGGTGTCGGTGATGACACCGCCGAGCAGCGGGCCACCGACGGTGGCGACGGCGAAGGTGGCGCCGAGGTAGCCGGAGTACCGGCCACGCTCACGCGGCGAGATCATCGCGGCCATGACGATCTGGGCCAGCGCCGACAGACCGCCGACGCCGATGCCCTGGACGACACGGCAGGCGATGAGCGTGCCGGGGTTCTGTGACAGACCCGCGGCCATCGAGCCGAGAACGTAGATGCTCAGGGCTATCTGGACCAGTGCCTTCTTGCTGTACAGGTCCGCGAGCTTGCCCCACAGCGGGGTGGTCGCGGTCATGGCCAGCAGCGAGGCGGTGACGACCCAGGTATAGGCCGACTGGCCGCCGCCGAGGTCACTGATGATCTGCGGCAGAGCGTTGGAGACGATCGTGGACGACAGGATCGCCACGAACATGCCGAGCAGCAGCCCGGAGAGGGCCTCCATGATCTGCCGGTGAGTCATCGGAGCGCCGTCAGGGGAGCCTCCCCCGTCCTTGGCGTGGGCCCGCACACCGTCTGGTGTGGTCGTTGCCATGGGCTTCCTTTATTTGTGTTCGTTGTGCAGGTGTACGGGTGGTCTGATCAGGCAACGGGGTCCGTCGCGGGTGCGCCCGGCGCGAGCCGCGGCGTGGAGCGACAGTCGCCGAAGCTCTGCCGCAGCCTTCCCATGAGGTCGGTGAGGAGGGCGACGTCGTCGTCGCTCCAGTCGCTCAGCCGGTCGGCGAGCAGTTCGCAGCTGCGCCGGAACAGCTCGTCGAGCTGTTCCTGGCCGGCGTCCGTCAGATGCAGGATGCGGGAGCGCTTGTCCGCCGGGTCGTGGGAGCGCTCGATCCAGCCGCGGTCCGCGATATGCGCGACGTGGCGACTGGTGACCGACATGTCGACGGCGAGCAGCTCGGCCAGCTTGGTCATGCGCATGTCGCCATGGCGGCCGAGCAGGGTCAGGACGGCGGCCGAGCCTCCGGGGCAGTCGGGCGGCAGTATCCGTCCGAGGCCCCTCTTCACGGCTCCGATGGCGCTGAGCTGACGTGCCAGCTCCTCGTACTGCGCCCGGCCGGCCATCGCACCCCTCCATGTTCGTTGCTTGGGGCAACCATAAGGATGGTTGGTTGCCGTAGGCAAATGAAATGGGGGGTGCTGAGCTAAAAGCTTGGCAAAGGCAAGTGTTGGCGAACGTAAACCCGCAGGTGAACGCGGGTGAGAGGGGATAGCGGCGGTCGGTCCGGCGTTCGAGGGCAAGGTCACCCGCGCTGAAGTGCGCCCGGCGGTGGCTGTCCGGCCGGTGAACGCACCGCGCTCGCGCTCCGACGAGGGGCCCGCACTTGGGCAGTTCCCGCAGATTCGCTAGGGTCTCGGGCCATGGCTAACACCCAGGGACCCCAGGGCAACTACGACCCCGCGGGCAACACCCAGATGTTCCGTGCCTTTGTCGACGAGGCCCCGCAGGCCGCACAGCAGCAGCAGGCTTCGTCCGGCCCCCGCATCGGGCTGATCGTCGGTGTCCTGGCCACGGTGGTGATCGTCGCCGCGGTCGCCTGGCTCGCGCTGAAGTAGGACGAAGCAAGAAGGGCGTCGCCCGGCTCGCACGGACAGGACGCGGGCGGGGCGAGGCCTCATGTCCACGGGACGGGCACGGCACGTCCCGCGCCTCGGTGTGCGCGCCGCACGTCGACGCGCCGCCCCACCGGAAGGGGACCCGGGCCAACCACGAGTCCCCGCAGGCCACTTGAGGCCACCAGGGCCGCTCAGTCGGAGATGAGCCCTTCCCGCAACTGCGCCAACGTACGGGTCAGCAGCCGGGAGACGTGCATCTGCGAGATGCCGACCTCCTCGCCGATCTGGGACTGCGTCATGTTGGCGAAGAAGCGCAGCATGATGATCTGCCGCTCACGGGGCGGGAGTTTGGCCATCAGCGGCTTGAGCGACTCGCGGTACTCCACGCCCTCCAGCGCGCTGTCCTCGTACCCGAGCCGGTCCGCGAGCGAACCCTCGCTGCCGTCGTCCTCGGGGGTCGGGGAGTCCAGCGAGGACGCCGTGTAGGCGTTGCCGACCGCGAGGCCGTCGACCACGTCCTCTTCCGATACGCCCAGCACAGAGGCGAGTTCGGTGACCGTCGGCGAGCGGTCCAGCTTCTGGGACAGCTCGTCGCTGGCCTTGGTGAGGGCCAGGCGCAACTCCTGGAGACGGCGCGGCACCCGGACCGACCACGAGGTGTCCCGGAAGAACCGCTTGATCTCACCGACGACCGTCGGCATCGCGAACGTCGGGAATTCCACGCCACGTTCGCAGTCGAAGCGGTCGATCGCCTTGATCAGCCCGATCGTGCCGACCTGGACGATGTCCTCCATCGGCTCGTTGCGGCTGCGGAAGCGGGCCGCCGCGTACCGCACGAGCGGGAGGTTCAACTCGATGAGCGTGTCCCGGACATAGGCACGCTCCGGGCTGTTCTCGTCGAGTGCGGCGAGCCGCAGGAAGAGGGAGCGGGACAGGGTGCGGGTGTCGATGGCTTCGGAGGACGCAAGGGCCGGGGCCTCGGAGGCCGGAGGTGTCTCGGCACTCGGGAGGTCCTGAGGGGCCTGAAGGTCCGGAAGTACGTCGGTGGCCGAGTCGCTCTGCATGAGCGTGAGCACCTTCGAGCTGCCCTGGTCTGCGGACATGCCACCCCCTTTGGGTCGCGGGACGGTCGCGGCGGACGCTCCCGTCGGAGGAACGCAGCCTCCACCTGAATACCGGCCGGGAGGCTGCGGCAAACGCGCTTCCGGAAGGATGTCACATGTCGGCAACACGCTGTAGTGACATGTCGACACACAAGAGTTGAATACGCCCTGGTTAAACGGGGTCTGAGGGTGTTTCAGAGGAGAACTGTCGAGAAGAGCCCCCGCGGGTGATTCGCTCGCGTGAGTTATGCGTCGATCCTGTTTGCGGATCGCAGCCGCGCGAAGCTTCGGGCGAGGAGCCTTGACACATGCATCTGGGAGACGCCCAGCTCGGCACTGATCTGCGACTGCGTCAGGTTGTTGTAGTAGCGCAGCAGCAGGATCCGCTGTTCCCGCTCGGGCAGTTGGACGAGCAGATGCCGTACGAGGTCGCGGTGCTCGACGCCGTCGAGCGCGGGATCCTCGTAGCCGAGCCGGTCGAGCAGGCCCGGCAGCCCGTCGCCCTCCTGGGCCGCCTCCAGCGAGGTCGCGTGGTACGAGCGGCCCGCCTCGATGCAGGACAGCACCTCCTCCTCGGTGATGCGCAGCCGCTCGGCGATCTCGGCAGTGGTGGGGGAGCGTCCGTGCGCGGTGGTCAGGTCCTCGGTGGCGCTGTTGACCTGCACCCACAGCTCGTGCAGCCGGCGCGGGACATGGACGGTACGGACATTGTCGCGGAAGTAGCGCTTGATCTCACCGACGACGGTCGGCATCGCGAAGGTCGGGAACTGCACGCCCCGGTCGGGGTCGAAGCGGTCGATGGCGTTGATCAGCCCGATCGTGCCGACCTGGACGACGTCTTCCATGGGCTCGTTGCGAGAGCGAAAGCGGGCGGCGGCGTAGCGCACGAGCGGGAGGTTGGCCTCGATGAGCGCCCCGCGGACGCGGCAGTGCTCCGGCGTGCCCGGCTCCAACTCCTTGAGCTGGGTGAAGAGCACCTGGGTGAGGGCGCGGGTGTCGGCGCCGCGGCGCTTGGGGGGCTCCTGCTGTGCGTCGTCCTGAGGATCGTCCGGGGAGGCGTCGGAAGGGGTGTCCGGCGAGGCGCTCGAAGGAGCATGCGGGGAGGCTTCCGAGGGAGCGTCCTGTGAGGCGGCGGCCGGAGCGGATGCCTGGGGCCGGGTGGCAGCCGTGGCGGAGGCCTGGGGCCCGTCGGGGGTCGGGGCCGGAGCCTCGTCCTGGGGCGGCGCACTACGGGCCGACACAGTCAACGCCACCTCTTCATCCGTCCACACATCCGTCAATTCATGTCAAAAGCGGTCATAGCATCACAAGAGATGGACGCGGTGTGCAAGTACCGCATAGCCCCGTGTTGAGGGAGAGTTGGGGCCTGCGGCCATGGGGTCCATGACATAGGGGAGCCCCCCACCGTCCCGGTGAGGGGCTCCTGGAGCGGTGTCGCCCCGAATGCCTGCGTGGTGTCGCTCAGACTTCGTAATCCGCGATCACCCATGTGGCGAACTCACGCCACAGAGCGACGCCCGCCTGGTGCTCGGGGTGCTCGAGGTAGCGCACGAGCGCCTCCGCGTCGTCGACCGCGGAGTTGATCGCGAAGTCGTACGCGATGGGCCGGTCGCTGATGTTCCAGCCGCACTCCCAGAAGCGCAGCTCGTCGATCCGGCCGCCGAGGGCCTGGAAGGCGCGGGCGCCCTCCACGACGCGTGGGTCGTCGCGCTCGACGCCCTCGTTGAGCTTGAAGAGGACCAGGTGGCGGATCACGGGCGCTCCCAGGGGGTGTGACGACGGCCGCCCGGTCGCGAGAGCCTCGCTGGGCTCAGGCTCAGTGGGCTCCGTCGGCGACCCATGTCATGAAGTGGCCGACGGCCTTGGCGGCGCTCGAAATGCCCTCGAACCCTATCTGCACGTAGTCGGCGGCCTTGGCGGGGTCGGTGATGACCACGTAGAGCACGAAGACGACGATCACATACAGCGCGATCTTCTTTCCCTGTACCGCCACCGGCGGCCTCCCCCGTCTGTTACGCCCCGCGGGGCCCGGTTCGCCGGCGGCGAGTGTAACCCGCCCAGGTGTTCGGGGACTCGCAAAAGATCACGTATGCACTATGTCCTCACGAGGTCCGTTCCGCCGTGGGCGTCAGGGACCAATGGCCCAACGGACGGGGCCGTTCGTCCGCCCGGTGCGGCGAGTACGGGCGGCAGGATGGGTCTGTCCACCGGATCTGGCAGGAGCCGGGGGGCCCGAGGACGGGACCCCACTGCGGGGTCCGCGCCGCAGGCTTGCCCAAGGCGTGGCGCGGACTTGGGGTCCCTCCTCAATGGGGGAGGCGGTCTGTTCCCCCGCGACCGCCTCCCCAGCGGTGCCGCGTGCTCCTCGACGGCGCCCGCGTTCTCCCCGACGGCGCCCGCGTTCTCCCCGACGGCGCCCGTGTTCTCCCCAGCGGTGCCGCGTCGTACGCGAGTGGCAAGAACCCTCACGCATCCCCGTCCCCACATCACATTCGCGCCAGGCGCGGGCACGCACGCCACACACCACTGCGCACGCACGAAGGGCCCCGTCCTGAGACGGGGCCCTTCTTCAGCGGTAGCGGAGGGATTTGAACCCTCGGTGACTTGCGCCACACTCGCTTTCGAGGCGAGCTCCTTCGGCCGCTCGGACACGCTACCGAGGGAGACCCTACCCCAAGGTGGGCCATGCCCTGAAATCAGTTTCCGAAGATCATCCGGGGCGAGGCCTCAGCGGGTCCGGAAGAAGTCCGTGAGGAGCCGGGCGCACTCGTCGGCGAGCACCCCTTCGATCACCTCCGGGCGGTGGTTGAGACGCCGGTCGCGCACCAGGTCCCACAGCGATCCGGCGGCGCCCGCCTTCTCGTCGCGGGCGCCGTAGACCACCCGGTCCACCCGGGACTGCTGGAGCGCCCCGGCGCACATCGTGCACGGCTCCAGGGTGACGACGAGCGTGCAGCCGGACAGCCGCCACTCGCCGAGCGCCGCTGCGGCCCGGCGGAGCGCGAGGATCTCCGCGTGGGCCGTCGGATCGCCCGTCGCCTCGCGCTCGTTGTGCCCGGTGGCGAGCACCGAGCCGTCCGTGCCGAGCAGGACGGCGCCGACCGGCACATCACCGCCCGCGGTGGCCCGGCCGGCCTCGTCCAGGGCGAGCCGCATCGCGGCCCGCCACGGATCGCGCACCGGATCGGCGGACGGACTTCCCTCGCTCCCCTCGGTCACCTGGCGCACCTAACGGACGGTCTCCAGGACGTCCGAGGCCCCGAGGGCGTCGGCGATCGCGGTGAGGGCGTCCTGGGCGCCGAGGAGGCGCAGTCGCGGCTCGTCGAAGCCGAGGTCGTCGAGGATCTCGCTGTCCCCCAGGGGGGCGTGCGGTACGGCGGTGTCCGTGCCGTCGCCGTCCTCGTCGTCGGCGGTGTCGGGCTCACCGTCCTCCGTACCGTCGAGGTCGAGGGAGTCCAGGTCGGTGTCGTCGTCTCCGGGCTCCCTTCCGAGCAGTTCGTCCGTGAGCAGGATCTCGCCGTACGAGCTGCGGGCCGCGGCTGCGGCGTCCGAAACGTAGATACGGGGGTCGTCCTCGCCGTCCACGCGGACGAGGCCGAACCATGTGTCCTCCTGCTCGATGAGCACGAGCACCGTGTCCTCGTCGACCGAGGCCTCGCGGGCCAGGTCGGTGAGGTCCGACAGGGTCTCCACATCATCGAGCTCTGTGTCGCTCGCTTCCCACCCGTCTTCGGTGCGCGCGAGCAGTGCGGCGAAGTACACCGTGACTCTCCCACTGGTCATAGGCGTGCCGGTTGGGGGTCCCCCCGGCGGAGGTTACGGGCGGGGAGTGCTTCTCCGAGCCCCACCCACCCGGAATCGTGGCAGAAACAAGGCGCTCCAGGGATGTCTTCGGCTCGCTGTGTCTGCCGTTTCGACCGCGGATACTCCGTTCAAGGCAGTTCACTCACCAGCGCACTCGGTGCCGCCACGAGCGGATCGTACGCGGACCGGGGCCGTGTGGTCGTACGACCACCCCGGACGGCCGCGTCGCTACCAGCGGAAGGTGCGCATCCGCAGGGCGCGACGCAGGCGCGCGGCCTTGGCCCGGCGGGGCCGGACGCGGTCGCGCAGCTCCCGCGCCTCCGCGAGTTCCCGCAGGAACCGGGCGCGGCGCCGCATGCGCTCGGCATCCGTCTCCGGTGCTTCGCGCTCCTCGGGGGAGTCGCGGTCGGGCCTTGGCACACCACTCCATTGCATCCCTCTCACTTTCCCTCCGATGGGGGGTGGGAAGCCAGCGAGGGGGCGGATCAGGACGAACCGGTTTTGGGGCGGGGTGGTGCGCTGACCCATGCGGCTCGGTGGGCGTGCGAGGCCCCCGGCTACTGTGGGGGCATGCGTCTCCACGTCGTCGACCACCCCCTGGTCGCCCACAAGCTCACCACCTTGCGCGACCAGCGCACCGATTCCGCGACCTTCCGTCGGCTCGCCGACGAGCTCGTCACCCTGCTCGCCTACGAGGCCACGCGGGACGTGCGTACCGAGCAGGTCGACATCGCGACCCCGGTCGCGAGGACCACCGGCGTCAAGCTCTCCCACCCGCGCCCGCTGGTCGTACCGATCCTGCGCGCCGGCCTCGGCATGCTCGACGGCATGGTCCGGTTGCTGCCGACCGCCGAGGTGGGCTTCCTGGGCATGATCCGCAACGAGGCGACGCTCGAGGCCTCCACGTACGCGACGCGTATGCCGGAGGATCTCTCGGGTCGCCAGGTGTACGTCCTGGACCCGATGCTCGCGACCGGCGGCACGCTCGTCGCGGCGATCCGGGAGCTGATCAGGCGCGGCGCCGACGACGTGACCGCGGTGGTCCTGCTGGCAGCCCCGGAGGGCGTCAAGATCATGGAGCGCGAACTGGCGGGGACGCCGGTCACCGTCGTGACGGCCGCGGTGGACGAGCGCCTCGACGAGAACGGCTACATCGTGCCGGGGCTCGGAGACGCGGGCGACCGGCTGTACGGAGCGGCGGAGTAAGTCGCCGTTCGGGGCGGGGTGTGGTTCCTGCGTACCGCGGGGTGTGTTCCTGCGTACCGACGACCGCACCTCCGCCCTCAGGGCATGCGGGACGGCCTCAACAGCCGGTCTTCTTGTCGCCCTTGGCCGTGGACGGCGCCGGTGCCGTCAGCGCCGCCAGCGCCTTGTCCGCGTCCGCCTTGCCCGTGAGCGAGGTGAACTCGTCGCCCAGGATCAGGTCGACCGTGGCGTCCTTGCGGGTGTCCGTACGGCGCTCCGCGTGCGCGAGCTGCGTGCCGAGGACCGGCAGCGAGGTGTCGAGGGACGCCTTGGGGCCGAGCAGCACGCCGACGCCCGCGATCTTCTTGTCGTACTCCTTCGTCGCGTTCCCCACGTCACCGATGCGGAAGCCGCGCTTCTTCAGCTCGTCCGCGGCCTGCTTGGCCAGGCCCGTGCGGGGCGTGGCGTTGAGGACGTTGACGGTGATCTGAGCGGGTGCCGGCAGCGCCTTGGCGGCGGCCGTGGGCGATGCGCTCGCCGTCGGGCAGTCCGCCTTCGCACTGGACGCCGTCGCCGTGCTGCCGCCCGTGAAGACATCGATGAGCTGGAGCGTTCCCCAGCCGACCAGACTGAGCGCGGCCACGGACGCGACGATCGCGATCACGAGCCTGCCGCGGCGCCGAGGGCGGCGCATCCGCGGGTACTTGTCCCCCGTGATCCGGTAGTTGCCGCCCATGCCAGGGGGAGTCAGCATGCTCATGGGCGCAGCGTAGTGCGCCCGGACGGCAATGCCTACTAGATGATCATTGACTGCCCCTCAGTCCAACCCGAAAGGGTCAAAGGGCCCCAGGGGGCGGGTCCGCGCCGGGTCCACCGGGTACGCGGGTCAGTCGAGTTCGAGCACCCGTGCGTGCAGGACCTGCCGCTGCTGGAGCGCCGCGCGGACCGCGCGGTGGAGGCCGTCCTCCAGATACAGGTCGCCCTGCCACTTCACGACATGCGCGAAGAGGTCGCCGTAGAACGTCGAGTCCTCGGCGAGCAGGGTCTCCAGATCAAGCTGCTGCTTGGTCGTCACGAGCTGATCGAGGCGGACCGGGCGCGGCGCGACGTCCGCCCACTGCCGGGTGCTTTCCCGGCCGTGGTCGGGGTACGGCCGGCCGTTTCCGATGCGCTTGAAGATCACACGGAAAGCCTACCGGCCAAGACCTTCCGGGCGCAGCCATGGCGGCGGAGTGCGACGCCGGAAAAGAGGCGGTAAACGGGGGCAAAGCGGGAGCTGTTGCGGGAGCGGTTGTCCGGGACGGGGAGCGGCGGGACCGTGTCGGCCGGGCCTTGCCCCGAGGCGCGGAAGTGCCCGCCACCCGCGAAGAGGCGGTTCGGCGCATCGCGTTCGCGTGTGCGGGCGGGCGAGCAGGCGGGGCCGCGCACACGTGTGGATCCGTAAGATCACCCGTTTGGCCCCGGGGCGAGGCGGGGCGGCTGCCAGATGCGGACAGCCGCCGTGCGCTCCGCGCTACTCGCGGTCCTTGTCGGCCGGGAGGGCGTCTTCCAGGGGCTCGGGTTCGGGCAGGGGCTCGGGGTGTGGCCGGGGCTTGGCACTGCGCGCGGCCTCGGCTCGCAGCAGGGCGAGCAGGACCGCGTACGGGTCGCTGGGCATGTCGGTGTCCTCGCGTTGCTGAGTGCTGAGTCGGGGGACGGCGGCGGGACCGGACCTGTCAGCACAGGAGGACGACGGTGCGCAGGGCGTACAGCGTGCCGGAGTACGGCGGGCTCACGGGGGCGGGGAGAAGGGGGTCCGGCGCGGACGGCCAGGCGTGGGGGCGCGGCATCGGTCGCAGCGGCGCGAGGGTGCGGTGACCCGGAAGGCTCGCGGGCCGCAGCGTGGTCAGTACGTCGTGCTCCGCGTCGCACGTCTGGGTCGTGGACGGAGCGATGCGCTCGCCCCCTGCCGCCTCCGCGGGCGCGCCCGCCGCGAACAGCAGCGCGCCGAGCACCAGAAGCACCCGCAGCCAGGCATGCCGCTGTGCGGTGCGGCGTGGGTACTGCGGGGCGGGGCTCACGGGAGGTCATGTGCCCGCCATGCACGCACCGTTCGGCGTGTCGGAGCAAGAACTGCCCTCACGGGCTATCTGTGCGGCGTGAAGTTGACGCGGTGTGCGTGGTCACACCGTGCGTGGGATCCGCTGTGTGTGGCCGTGGAGCCGGATCGCCGTGACGATCTCGACGAGGCCGACCACGACCAGCCACCAGCCGGCGACGAAGGTGAGCACGACGATCGAGGTGAACGGCGAGGTGATCAGCACGATCCCCGCGAGGAAGGTGATGACACCGAGGAAGGCCTGCCAGCCGCGCGCGGGCACGGCGGGGTCATGGACGGCGGCCAGGGTGTGGGTGATCCCGCGGATCAGCCAGCCGATGCCGATCCACAACGCGAGCAGCAGGATCGACTCCAACCGCCCCCGGAAGCAGAACAGGCCCAGCAGGATCGAGAGGGCACCGCTGATGAAGGCCAGGACGCGCAGCGAGGTCGTCCGGTGCGTGCCGAAGGCGGCAGCCAGTTGGAGCACGCCGCTGATGATGAGGTAGATGCCGAACAGGATCCCGGCGACGAGCAGGGAGGGACCCGGCCAGACCAGGAGCACGATCCCCAGGACCAGGGAAGCGACGCCGGTGAGCAGGACGACCTGCCAGGCGGCGCGGGAGAGGGAGTGCAGGAACCCCTCGAAGGGCGGCTCCATGTCGCCGCGGAAGGGCCTGGGCGCGTGCGCGTCCCGCGCGCCATGGACGTGACGGTCGTCGTACTCCGGCCCCCAGGGGGAACCGCTCGGTGTGTCGGCCATGACCCATGCTGGGATCGCGCCTGCGCGCACCGCCACTTCGGGTGGTCCACCCGGCTGACGCGCGGGCCGTCCCGCCGGGTTGCACAACGTGTCGGCCCATGGCCATGGTGTAAGCAGTCACCTGACCTGTGACTCACAAGCCCTGTGGGCATACACCAGAGGGCCGAGCCACATTCGTGACCCGGCCCTCTGAGCTGGCGGAGGATACGAGATTCGAACTCGTGAGGGGTTGCCCCCAACACGCTTTCCAAGCGTGCGCCCTAGGCCTCTAGGCGAATCCTCCGCCGCAAACATTACATGACGTTGAAGAGTGCTAGCGAACTCGTTCGGGCTCCGGCGATCGGGTAGGCTTGGGCACAGCCCCTCACGCGGCGCTATCTGACTGAACTCCCCCAGGGCCGGAAGGCAGCAAGGGTAGGTCGGCTCTGGCGGGTGCGTGGGGGGTCTTGTGCGTTCCGGGTCTGGTCCGGGCCTGGTGGTGCGGGGGCCGCGGCCTTGGGCTGGGCATGTTGTCGGTGGGCGCCTATAACCTCGTATGCGTGTCGTCTCTCGCGTTGTACCGCCGCTATCGCCCGGAGTCGTTCGCCGAGGTCATCGGGCAGGAGCATGTCACTGACCCGTTGCAGCAGGCGCTGCGGAACAACCGGGTCAATCACGCGTACCTGTTCAGCGGTCCGCGCGGCTGCGGCAAGACGACCAGCGCGCGGATCCTGGCCCGCTGTCTGAACTGCGAGCAGGGGCCGACGCCGACGCCTTGCGGCGAGTGCCAGTCCTGCCGGGACCTGGCCAGGAACGGGCCGGGCTCCATCGATGTCATCGAGATCGACGCCGCGTCGCACGGCGGTGTCGACGACGCCCGTGACCTGCGAGAGAAGGCGTTCTTCGGGCCCGCGAGCAGCAGGTACAAGATCTACATCATCGACGAGGCCCACATGGTCACGTCGGCCGGTTTCAACGCACTGCTCAAGGTCGTCGAGGAACCGCCGGAGCACCTCAAGTTCATCTTCGCCACCACCGAGCCCGAGAAGGTCATCGGGACCATCCGGTCGCGTACGCACCACTACCCCTTCCGTCTCGTGCCGCCGGGGACCCTTCGGGACTACCTCTCCGAGGTGTGCGGGAAGGAAGGCATCCCGGTCGAGGACGGGGTGCTGCCGCTCGTCGTGCGCGCGGGCGCGGGGTCCGTCCGTGACTCGATGTCCGTCATGGACCAGTTGCTGGCCGGCGCGAGCACCGACGGCGTGACGTACGCCATGGCCACCTCGCTGCTCGGGTACACGGACGGCTCGCTGCTCGACTCCGTCGTCGAGGCCTTCGCGTCCGGTGACGGGGCCGCCGCCTTCGATGTCGTGGACCGGGTCATCGAGGGGGGCAACGACCCGCGGCGGTTCGTCGCCGACCTGCTGGAGCGGCTGCGGGACCTGGTGATCCTGGCCGCCGTGCCCGACGCCGTGGAGAAGGGGCTCATCGACGCCCCGGCCGACGTACTGGAGCGGATGCAGGCCCAGGCGGGCGTCTTCGGCCCGGCCGAGCTGAGCCGTGCCGCCGATCTCGTCAACGAGGGGCTCACGGAGATGCGCGGGGCCACCTCGCCCCGGCTGCAGCTCGAGCTGATCTGCGCGCGCGTGCTGCTGCCCGCCGCGTACGGCGACGAGCGCTCCGTCATGGCCCGGCTGGACCGGCTGGAGCGCGGTGTCGACTTCTCGGGTGGCGGTGCGAGCCCTGCCATGGGCTACGTGCCGGGGCCCGAGGCGCACGGCGGGGCGAGCGGCGCGGCCGTGCCGCCCGGTGGTGGTGCCGCGGCGGCTCGTGCCGCGGTGCGTGCCGGTGGGACGCCCGCTCCGGGCGGGTACGAGAGCGGGGCGGCGCCCGTTTCGCCGCCCCCGGCAAAGACCGCTCCTGCTGCCGCCCCGGCGCCCGCCGTCCCTGCGGCTCCGCAGCCGCAGGCCGCTCCCGCAGCCGCTCCCGCCGCCCCCACGGCGACTCCTCCCGGTGCCTGGCCGACCGCTGCCGCCGCGGGTGGCGGCCGGAAGCCCGGCGGGTGGCCCACGGCCGCCTCCGCGGGCGCGGGGCGGGCTACGGCCGCACCCGCCGTTGCCGCCCCGGCACCCGCGGCCTCTCCGGCACCCGCCGCCTCCGCCCCTGCTACCGCGTCGGCGCCCGGCGGGCTCGACCCCCGTGTGCTCTGGCCGAACATCCTGGAGGCCGTCAAGAACCGCCGCCGCTTCACCTGGATCCTGCTGAGCCAGAACGCCCAGGTGGCGGGCTTCGACGGGACGACGCTGCAACTCGGCTTCGTGAACGCGGGCGCGCGGGACAACTTCGCGAGCAGCGGCAGCGAGGACGTGCTGCGGCAGGCGCTGGCCGAGCAGTTCCATGTGCAGTGGAAGGTCGAGGCGATCGTCGACCCGTCCGGCGGCTCGGCCCCGCCCGCCGCCACGGGCTCCGGGTCCGGCGGCGGCTTCCACTCCGGTGGAAGCGGAGGCGGCGGTGGATACGGCGGTGGCGGCGCATCTGCCGCGCCGCGCCCCGCACCCCAGCAGGCCGCCGCCCCGGCGGCGCGCCCCGACGCATCGACGGCATCCTCACCGTCCCCGGCGGCGCCCACGGCGCCCGCTCCGGCCGCCGCCGAGCGTCGCGTGGTCGCCCCCGAGGACGACATGCCGGAGGAGGACGACCCCGACCTCGACGAGTCGGCCCTCTCGGGTCGCGAACTGATCGTCCGGGAGCTGGGGGCGACGGTCGTGGAGGAGTTCACGAGCGAGTAGGCCGCGAAGAGGCGCGAAGAGGCGCGGAGCAAGGGCACTCTTCGGGCCTCTTTGGGATGAACCCACAAGTCCGTGCCCGGCTCCGCTTCGGTGGCCCCCACAAGGCCGCGCGACTCCGCCCGTTAGGCTGACCCCCGTGAAGGTCCTTGTCATCGGTAGCGGTGCCCGCGAGCACGCCCTGTGTCGTTGTCTCTCCCTCGACCCCGACGTCACCGCGCTGCACTGCGCCCCCGGCAACGCCGGTATCGCCGAGGTGGCCCGGCTGCATCAGGTCGACGCCCTCGACGGAAAGGCCGTCGCCGCGCTGGCCACGGACCTCGGCGTCGACCTGGTCGTCGTGGGCCCGGAGGCGCCGCTCGTCGCGGGTGTCGCCGACGCCGTACGCGCCATCGGCATCCCCGTCTTCGGCCCCTCCCAGGAGGCCGCGCAACTGGAGGGCTCCAAGGCCTTCGCCAAGGACGTGATGGCGGCGGCGGGCGTCCCCACCGCGCGTTCGTACGTCTGCACGGACGCACGCCAGGTAGAGGAGGCGCTCGACGCCTTCGGCGCCCCCTATGTCGTGAAGGACGACGGCCTCGCCGCGGGCAAGGGCGTCGTCGTCACCACCGATCTGGAGGCCGCGAAGGCCCATGCGGCCGGCTGCGAGCGCGTCGTCATCGAGGAGTTCCTCGACGGACCCGAGGTGTCCCTGTTCGCCGTCACCGACGGCACCACGGTGCTCCCCCTCCAGCCCGCCCAGGACTTCAAGCGCGCCCTGGACGGCGACGAGGGGCCGAACACCGGCGGCATGGGTGCCTACTCGCCGCTGCCATGGGCCGACCCGAAGCTGGTCGAGGAGGTCCTGGAGACCGTCCTCCAGCCCACGGTCGACGAGATGCGCCGCCGGGGCACCCCGTTCTCCGGGCTGCTGTACGCGGGTCTTGCGATCACCTCGCGCGGGGTACGCGTCATCGAGTTCAACGCCCGTTTCGGCGACCCCGAGACCCAGGTCGTCCTCGCCCGTCTGAAGACCCCGCTCGGCGGTCTGCTGCTGGCCGCCGCCGACGGCAGCCTCGCCGACCTCGAACCCCTGCGCTGGAGCGACGACGCGGCGGTCACCGTGGTCGTGGCCTCGCACAACTACCCCGGCACCCCGCGTACCGGCGACCCGATCACCGGACTCGACGAGGTGGCGGACCAGGACGCCCCGTTCGCGTACGTCCTGCACGCGGGCACCCGGCGCGAGGGCGACGCGGTGGTGAGCGCGGGCGGACGCGTGCTGTCGGTCACCGCGACCGGCACGGACCTGGCCGAGGCCCGCCGCCGGGCGTACACGGCCGTGGGCCGTATCGGGCTCGACGGCTCCCAGCACCGTACGGACATCGCGGCAAAGGCGGCGACGGCCGACATCTAGGGACATCCAGGGCCTGACTCGGCACCAGCGCCTGGCCGCGCCCAAGCCGCACCGCGCGCCCGGCCGGAGACGGTCCGGAGACGGCACAGACATCCAAGGGCCCCGTATCCGTCGCAGGATGCGGGGCCCGCGCGCGTGTCCGTCCTGCGGCGAAATGTGCGACGAGGCGTGCGATGAGGGGGCAAGCATGGGGGAGATCCTCGCCCTGGGTCATCCACCTTTCCCCAGAGCCATTCCATCGAGTGACCGATGGCCCATCCGGCTGACGACGGCCGGGGCCCCAACTAGGGTGCCGCGCAAGCGTTCCGGCACTTGGCCCACCGGCATTGCGATGTCAGTGACGGGTGCCACAGTGGGGGAGTGAGCAACGCACGGGCATCCGGCGGCGACTTCCGTGACGGAGAGCGTCACGGCGTCTGTCGCGCCGGGCAGAGGTGGGACAGAGGGGGTGCCGTTCGGTCGTGACCGGGATGAGTGTGGAGATGGGCGCGCAGGCCGCGCGGTCACGGGCCCTTGCCGTGCTGCGGGTCCGCGGCCGGGCGCTGGCCGCCGCCCTGCTGCCCGCGGCGGTCGCCGTCGTGCTGCTCGCCGGTGGCGCCACCGGCCACCTCAGCGGGGGGCACTGGACGACCGCGCGCTGGATCACGACCGGCGTCGCCGTGGTCGTCCTGCTCTCCGCCACGGGTGTCGCCCTCGTCGTCTCCCGCGCCCGCCCGGCCATGAGCCCGACGGTCCCGATCGCCGAGGAGTCGGCCCCGGATCTGTACCGCATGGTGCGCGATCTGGCGGACCGCCTCGACGTCCCTGCCCCGTCCGCGATAGCGCTCACCCCGGACTGCGACAGTTGGCTGGAGGACCGCACCCACCCCGCCCACGGCAAGCCCGCCTCCGCGTCCGCGCGCGAGACGGCGGGGACCTGGGGGATACGCGGCCTGTCGGGGTCCCGGCAGCATCGCGCCGCGCCCGTGCTCGTCATCGGCTCGCCGTTCCTGTGGTGGATGCGGGTGGGCGAGCTGCGCGCGGTCCTCGCCCCGGTCGTCGCCGGTACGGGCCCGTCTGCGCACCCTGACATAGCGGCGGCGCGCCGCTTCGTACGGGGGCTGGACGCGGCCGTGGCCGTGACGTCGACGCCCGGCCGCGGCCCCCTGACCCGTACGGTGCTGACCGGCGTCGGCTGGGTGGTCCGCCTGATGCTGCGAAGCTGCCGCGGGCATGCCGCGGAGATGGAGCGTGGTGTGGCGGCGGCAGCGGCCGTGCGCGCGCAGACGGTCGACTACGGTCTGCGGATCGTCGCCCAGGAGCAGGTCGGGCTGGCGTACGCGGGCTGGGACCGGCTGCTGACCCGGGTAGCGCTGCCGGCCTGGCGGATGGGGCGCTGGCCGTCGCGCCTGGACGCGGGTGTGGTCGCCGCGCTCACGGAACTCTCGCGCCGGGACCGGCTGGCCGAGAGCTTCACCTCCCGCCTGGGCGAGCGGCCGGCCTGCGATCTGCTGGAAGAGCCCGGCATCGTGGACGAGGCCGCGTCGCTGCTCGCGGCCCGGCTCTTCCACGGAGGTCCGGCCCGGCCCGGCCCGGACTGGGCCCCGGTGGACTGGCAGGCCTATCCGGACGAGGTCGTCGACCGCAAATGGCGCACGGACGCGGCCCGCCTCCAGCGCGTCCTGGACACCCTGGGCGTCCACCACACCACGGACACGACCGCACCCGACGCGGACGAGCCGACCCTGGACCGGGTGCTGGAGTACCTGACGGTCCGGGCGGACGGCGGCGAGGCCGCGGGAGCACGGGGCATCGCCCGCGCGGGCGGCGCGGAGCGGGCCGAGCCGTCCGGACAGGCCAAGCGGCCCGGGAGAAGTGAACCGGTCAGGCGGATCGAGCGGAACGGGCAGGTGCAGCGCGCCGAACGGGCTTCCGGCGGTGCGGTGATACCCGAGACTGCGGAGACGCCGGGCGAGAAGGACGGGTCCGGAGACGACGGCCCGTCCAGCGGCATACGCGCCCGCGCGGGCGGCGCGCCGGAGGGCGGACGAGGGACGGACGATCTACGAGCCGCGAGTACCGGAGGGGGGACGGATGACCTGCAGCCCGGCGAAGGCACCCCCGGCGACGTACATGTCCCGAACGGTGGTGCCTCCACGGACGAGGTCCACCGAGGCCCTGCGAAGGCTGACGGCGCTGACGGTGTGCCGGACACCCCGGTCGGCGGCGACGGCGACGTGCGCGCCCGGAACGGTGAGGCTTCCGAGGGCGCGGCCCGCCGTGACCCTGCGACGGCCCCTGGCCCCGAAGGTGCGCCCGACGGCCCGGTCGGCGGCGAGGGCAACGTGCACGTCCCGAACGGTGGTGCCTCCACGGGCGAGGTTCACCGTGGCCCTGCGACGGCCCCTGGCCCCGAAGGTGCGCCCGACGGCCCGGTCGGCGGCGAGGGCAACGTGCACGTCCCGAACGGTGGTGCCTCCACGGGCGAGGTTCACCGTGGCCCTGCGAAGGCTGACGGCGCTGACGGTGTGCCGGACACCCCGGTCGGCGGCGACGACGTCCACGCCCGGAACGGTGGCGCTTCCTCGGACGGGGCCCACCGTGACCCTGCGCCGGTCGGCGGCGAGGGGGACGCGCACGTCCCGAACGGCGACGCTTTCACGGACCGGGCCCGCCGCCGCCCTGCGACGGCCCCCGACCCCGAAGGTGCCCCCGGCGCCCCGGACCGCGGCGGCGATGCGGCGGGTGACTTCGACGGCGCCCCCGCGGTCCTGTTCGCCCCCGATGACGAGAGTCTTCTCGCCGATGCGCGTACCGCTGCCCTCCTCGCCGGGCTCAGTGCCGAGGTGGCGCGGGAGGAGGCGGCGATACCCGACGGCGCGGACGCCGGACAGTCGGCCGCGCCGGATCGCACGCCGTGGGACGACGGGATACTCCCGCTGTTCCCGCTCCAGCCGCCCAGCACGGGCCGCGAACTGCTCGTCGACCATGTCACCGCGATGGTGTGCTGCGCCGCGATGGACACTGCGGGGGCGGTGCCGGGCCTCGACTGGCTGGACGGACCGTCCCTCCTGGTCCGGGGCGAGCGCACGGCCGACCTGGCGTCCCGGGTCCTCAGCCTGGTCGAGGAGGGCGACCCGGCTCCGCTGCGCTCCTGGCTCGTCGGACTGGGCATACGACCGGAGAAACCGCTCCGGTTGGCCTGACCGTCTGACCTTCGGCCGACCTGTCCGCCGTCGCGACCGACCGCCACAGGACCCGTCCCCTCTGCGCAAGCCCTCCACACAGCACGGCCGCAGCCCTCACCACTGGCCGGAACTTCCCATTCCGGTCACGTCAATTAGCGACGAACGGTGACGGAGTGCGTGCGTAATGTGATGTGCTGGGACCGATCGGGCGCCGGCCACAAGCTATCGGGCGCAAGGCAAGAGCCTAGAAGGCTCACGGGGGACGAGGGAGGGGACATCGTATGGGCTCGGAGCACATTCGCCGTTGGGAGTCGGGTGCCCTCGCGCACGCGGTGACGGACCCCTTCGGCCAGGGGCCGGTTCCTTGGCTGCGGGGCAGTGAGACGTACTTCGACGACACGGGCCATGTGGTCCCCTGGTACGTGGATCCGGCCCCGCCCCCCCTCCCGTCCCAGGCCAACGGGGCGCGCATCCCGGCCCCGCGCACGAGCAGCCCTCGCTCGGCCGACGACGTCCACCGCCAGATCAAGGGCTTCACGTCCGCGGGCGCGGTGGCCCCCGGCGAGGCCATCGACTTCCACATCACGGTCGACCCGCCGCAGGAGTTCAGCGTCGACGTCTACCGGATCGGGCACTACGGCGGCGACGGCGCCTTCAAGATCACCACCAGCCCCCGTCTCCCCGGCATCGTCCAGCCGGCCCCGCTCACCGCCGACCGCACGGTCTCCTGCCACCACTGGTGGCTCTCCTGGCGGCTGCCGATCCCGTCGTACTGGAGCGTCGGCGCGTATGTCGCCGTCCTCACCACCGCCGACGGCTACCGCTCCCATGTCCCCTTCACGGTCCGCGACACCCGCCCGGCCGACCTGCTCCTGCTGCTTCCCGACGTCACCTGGCAGGCGTACAACCTCTACCCGGAGGACGGCCACACGGGCGCCAGCCTCTATCACGCCTGGGACGCCGACGGCCGGTTGCTAGGCGAGGCCGAGGCCGCGACCACGGTCTCCTTCGACCGCCCCTACGCCGGAGCGGGCCTGCCCCTCCACGTCGGCCACGCCTACGACTTCATCCGCTGGGCCGAGCGGTACGGCTACGACCTCGCCTACGCCGACGCCCGCGATCTGCACGCGGGCCGGGTCGACCCCACCCGCTACCGGGGCCTGGTCTTCCCGGGCCACGACGAGTACTGGTCCACACCGATGCGCCGCACCGTGGACCTCGCCCGCGAACACGGCACCTCGCTCGTCTTCCTCTCCGCCAACACCATGTACTGGCAGGTCGAGTTGGGCCCCTCCCCATCGGGCGTCCCCGACCGCCTCCTCACCTGCCGCAAGCGCCGCGGCCCCGGAAAGCCCGCGCTGTGGCGGGAGATCGACCGTCCCGAGCAGGAGACGATCGGCATCCAGTACGCGGGCCGGGTGCCCGAACCCCACCCCCTCGTCGTCCGCAACGCCGACCACTGGCTGTGGGAGTCGACCGGCGCTCATGAGCGCGACGAGCTGCCGGGAATGGTCGCCGGGGAGGCCGACCGCTACTTCCCGCGCGCCCGGCTGCCCGAGCATCTGAACCGCATCCTGCTCTCCCACTCCCCGTACCGGGACAGCGAGGGCGCCCTGCGCCACCAGGAGACCTCCCTGTACCGGGCCCCCTCCGGCGCGCTGGTCTTCGCCTCCGGAACGTTCGCCTGGTCCCCCGCGCTGGACCGCCCCGGCCATGTGGACTCCCGCATCCAGCAGGCCACCGCGAACCTCCTGGACCGCATCTGCAAACGGGACTGACACGTTCCGGACGGGCCCCGTGGTCCGGCTCGCCGCCCGCATACGGGAGAATCGAGCCAGTTGGAGAGAACCACGGGGAGGAACCGTGTCCGGATTCGTGGAAAAGCCCGAGCCTGTACAGGTGCCGGGTCTGGTGCATCTGCACACCGGGAAGGTGCGCGAGCTGTACCAGAACGAGGCGGGCGACCTCGTGATGGTCGCCAGCGACCGTACGTCCGCATTCGACTGGGTGCTGCCGACCGAGATCCCGGACAAGGGCCGGATCCTCACCCGGCTCTCGCTCTGGTGGTTCGATCAGCTCGCCGATCTGCTGCCGAGCCATGTCCTGAGCACGGAACTGCCGCCCGGCGCGCCCGCCGACTGGGCCGGGCGCACGCTGATCTGCAAGTCACTGCGGATGGTTCCGGTGGAGTGCGTGGCCCGCGGCTACCTCACCGGCTCGGGGCTCGTCGAGTACAAGCAGTCCCGTACCGTCTGCGGCCTCGCCCTCCCCGAGGGCCTGGTCGACGGCTCGGAGCTGCCCGCCCCGATCTTCACCCCCGCGACCAAGGCCGCGGTCGGCGAGCACGACGAGAACGTCTCCTACGAGGAGGTCGCCCGCCAGGTCGGCTCGGAGACCGCCGCCGAGCTGCGGCAGGCGACCCTCGCGGTCTACGGTCGCGCCCGCGACATCGCCCGTGACCGAGGGATCATCCTCGCGGACACCAAGCTGGAGTTCGGCTACGACGGCGACACCCTCGTCCTCGCCGACGAGGTGCTCACCCCGGACTCCTCCCGCTTCTGGCCGGCGGACCAGTGGGAGCCGGGCCGCGCCCAGCCGTCGTTCGACAAGCAGTTCGTACGGGACTGGCTCACGTCCCCGGCCTCCGGCTGGGACCGCTCGAGCGAACAGCCGCCGCCCCCGCTGCCGCAGGAGGTCGTGGCGGAGACACGCGCGAAGTACGTGGAGGCGTACGAGCGTCTGACGGGCCTCACCTGGTCCTAGTACCGCCCAGTACGGGAAACACCGAAGGCCCCGGTCGTCATGACCGGGGCCTTCGGTGACTGGAGCGGACGACGAGGCTCGAACTCGCGACCTCAACCTTGGCAAGGTTGCGCTCTACCAACTGAGCTACGTCCGCACTGCGCACTGCGCGAGAGCAACTATACCCAACCTCACTCGTGCGCGAGACGCACCGCCGCCCATCGCTGTCCGCACCCGGTCGGGTCCTGGCGGCTCTCAGCGCAGCGCGGCTCGCGCGGCGATCTCCGCGCCGGGCACCTCGCTGATGTCCGTGCTCCGGCACCTCGGCCTCGCATGCGATCAGCTCCGAACGCCGACCGGGGGCGCGTCGGCGACCAACTCCGGTTCCACGCAACGGGGTCCAGTGGGCACGGCGCGGACGACCCCATCGCGCCGTTCGCCGCTGACGGCCTGCGCAGCGAACTCGCGCGCCCCGTCGCGAGGCTCGTTCCGCAGGAGCGGATTGCCTGTGACCAGTGACGATCAGCCCCGGGCTCCGGGGAGTTCGGCGCACGCGGATGTGGCAACCCTCACAGGACCCGACCGACTCGCGAGGGAAACGAAAGAGACCCCGGTCCACTGGACCAGGGTCTCTCTTCTGGAGCGGACGACGAGGCTCGAACTCGCGACCTCAACCTTGGCAAGGTTGCGCTCTACCAACTGAGCTACGTCCGCATATGCTCCCGACCGGCTCTCACCGATCGGTGCGAGCACCAGCCTACCTGATCCACAAGGATGGTCGGACCGATGCCGTAGAGCGGGTGACAGGAATTGCACACTGCGCCTCCCCCTTGGAAAGGGGGTGTTCTACTACTGAACTACACCCGCGCGTCCTCGGGGTTCCGGCCTTTCGGCCTTGCCCCTCGGCGTGCTCCAGACTCTAGCTGATCACCAGGGGGAGAACGCAAGTCGGCTGCCGGCAGGGGCCGATGGGGGTGTGAGCGGCTGCCGGGCGCCGAGCGGCGGGGTGCGCGCCGGCGGGCTCCGGGCGGACCCGGTCAGGTCCGCCCGGAGCCCGCCCGGACACCTCAGTGCGCCTGCGCGAACGCCTCGTACACCTTCTTGGGGATGCGGCCCCTTGGCGGTACGTCCATGTTGTGCGAGCGCGCCCAGGCGCGGACCGCGGCCGGGTCGGGCGTCAACGCCGTGTGCGTGTACGACTTCCCGGACTTCGCCTTCTTGCGCCCGGCCTCGACGTACGGCGCCAGCACCTTGCGCAGCTTCTTTGCATTGGCTCGATTGAGGTCGATCTCGTACGACTTGCCGTCCAGACCGAAGGCGATGGTCTCCGCCGCTTCCGAGCCGTCGATGTCGTCAAAGAGAGTGACTACGACACGCTGCGCCACGAATATCGGTCCCTTCGTGCGACACCTCCGCGGCCACCCTTCCCGACGTGCACAGACGTCGGAAGATGACGGAGAGATGTCGACTGTCCGGCAGTAATTGAGCGAAGTATCGGCTATTGCCATTTCCTTTGTACAGTGCCTGGCATTGCACTGTGAAGACCGACGGAATGCCTCCGCGTGTCCGAGGGGCAATGCTCTCCCCGGCTTCTGCGGATTTTCCAATGATTTTCCTTGCGATCTCCGCAGGTGGTCGCCACTGTGTCGTGACGGCGGTCACGTAGGAAGCTACGAATCTACGCGAGTAGAAATTTTGTGCGGGTAGTCTGAAGGGACCTGCTCAGCACCACACACCGGGAGTGCCAGTGGCACGCGTCGTAGTCGACGTCATGCTCAAGCCGGAGATTCTCGACCCGCAGGGCCAGGCGGTGCAGCGCGCGCTGCCGCGGCTCGGATTCGAGGGTATCTCCGACGTACGTCAGGGAAAGCGATTCGAACTCCAGGTGGACGGGCCGGTCGATGACGCCGCGCTCGCCCGTATCCACGATCTGGCGGAGTCCTTCCTCGCCAACACCGTGATCGAGGACTTCACCGTCAAGGTGGAGGAAGTGGCGGAGGCTGCGAAGTGACCGCTCGTATCGGCGTCGTCACTTTCCCCGGCAGCCTCGACGACCGGGACACTCAGCGCGCGATCCGCCTCGCGGGCGCCGAACCGGTCGCTCTCTGGCACAAGGACAAGGACCTGCGCCAGGTCGACGCCGTCGTCCTGCCGGGCGGCTTCTCCTACGGCGACTATCTGCGCGCGGGCGCCATCTCCCGCTTCTCGCCGGTGATGGAGACCGTCATCGAGCAGGCGAAGGCCGGCCTTCCGGTGCTCGGTATCTGCAACGGCTTCCAGGTCCTCACCGAGGCCCATCTCCTCCCGGGCGCGATGCTCGGCAACGACCACCTCCACTTCATCTGCCGCGACCAGAAGCTGCGCGTGGAGAACGCGCGGACCGCCTGGACCAGCGACTACGAGGCGGGCCAGGAGATCCACATCCCGCTGAAGAACATGGACGGCCGGTACGTCGCCGACGCGTACACGCTCGACAAGCTGGAGGCCGAGGGGCGGGTGGTGTTCCGCTACCTCGACCTGAACCCCAACGGCTCGCTGCGTGACATCGCGGGCATCACCAACGAGGCCGGGAACATCGTCGGCCTCATGCCGCACCCCGAGCACGCCGTCGAGCCGCTGATCGGTACGGGTCGTACCGACGGTCTGCCGTTCTTCACCTCGATTCTCAAGAAATTGGTTGGCGCATGAGCCGGACGCCTCTGGACACGGTCGAGCATGCGGCCGAGACCCCCGACGTCGAGCTGCCCTGGGCCGAACTCGGCCTGAAGAAGGACGAGTACGAGCGGATCGTCGAGATCCTGGGCCGCCGCCCGACCGGCGCCGAGCTCGCCATGTACTCGGTCATGTGGTCCGAGCACTGCTCGTACAAGTCCTCCAAGGTCCATCTGCGCCAGTTCGGCGAGAAGGCCCCCGAGTCCGACGCGCTGCTCGTGGGCATCGGCGAGAACGCCGGTGTCGTGGACGTCGGCCAGGGATACGCGGTCACGTTCAAGGTCGAGTCGCACAACCACCCCTCGTACGTCGAGCCCTACCAGGGCGCGGCCACGGGCGTCGGCGGCATCGTGCGCGACATCATCGCGATGGGCGCCCGGCCGGTCGCCGTCGTGGACCCCCTGCGCTTCGGCGCGGCCGACCACCCGGACACCAAGCGGGTGCTGCCCGGCGTCGTCGCCGGCATCGGCGGCTACGGCAACTGCCTCGGCCTGCCCAACATCGGCGGCGAGGTCGTCTTCGACGCCTGCTACCAGGGCAACCCGCTGGTCAACGCCGGTGCCATCGGCGTGATGCGGCACGAGGACATCCATCTCGCCAAGGCGTCCGGCGCGGGCAACAAGGTCATCCTGTACGGCGCCCGGACCGGCGGCGACGGCATCGGTGGCGCCTCGATCCTGGCCTCCGAGACCTTCGACGACGCGAAGCCCTCCAAGCGCCCCGCCGTTCAGGTCGGCGACCCCTTCCAGGAGAAGCTCCTCATCGAGTGCACCCTGGAGGCGTTCCGCGAGAAGCTGGTCGTCGGCATCCAGGACCTGGGCGCGGCCGGTCTGTCCTGCGCCACGTCCGAGCTGGCCTCCAACGGCTCCGGCGGCATGCGCGTGACCCTGGACGACGTACCGCTGCGCGACTCGACGCTCTCCCCCGAGGAGATCCTCATGAGCGAGTCGCAGGAACGGATGTGCGCGGTCGTCGAACCGGCGAAGGTCGACCGGTTCCTGGAGATCTGCGCCAAGTGGGACGTCATCGCCACGGTCATCGGCGAGGTGACCGACGGCGACCGGCTCGAGATCTACTGGCACGGCGGGAAGATCGTCGACGTCGACCCGCGGACGGTCGCGCACGAGGGCCCGGTGTACGAGCGCCCGTACGCCCGTCCGCACTGGCAGGACGCGCTCCAGGCGGACGACGCGAACAAGCTGCCGCGCCCGGCCACGGGTGCGGAGCTGAGGGAGCAGGTCCTCCGGCTCGTCGCCTCCCCCAACCAGGCCTCGAAGTCCTGGATCACCTCGCAGTACGACCACTTCGTGCAGGGCAACACGGTTCTCGCCCAGCCCGAGGACTCCGGGATGATCCGGATCGACGAGTCGTCCGGGCTCGGCGTCGCCATCGCGACCGACGGCAACGGCCGGTACGCGAAGCTCGACCCGTACACGGGCGCACAGCTCGCGCTCGCCGAGGCGTACCGCAATGTGGCGACCACCGGCGCCAAGCCGCTGGCCGTCTCCGACTGCCTGAACTTCGGCTCGCCCGAAGACCCGGCCGTGATGTGGCAGTTCGCGGAGGCCATCCGCGGACTCGCCGACGGCTGCCGGCAGTTGGGCACGCCGGTGACCGGTGGCAACGTCTCGCTGTACAACCAGACCGGTGAGGCGGCCATCCACCCGACCCCGGTGGTCGCGGTGCTGGGCGTCATCGACGACGTCGCCCGGCGCACTCCGGTCGCCTTCCAGGAAGAGGGCCAGCTCCTCTATCTGCTCGGCGACACGCACGAGGAGTTCGGCGGCTCGGCCTGGTCGCAGGTCGTCCACGACCACCTCGGCGGGCTGCCCCCGCGGGTCGACCTGGAGCGGGAGCGGTTGCTCGCCGAGATCCTGATCTCGGCGTCCCGCGACGGCATGATCGACTCCGCGCACGACCTGTCGGACGGCGGTCTGGTCCAGGCGGTCGTGGAGTCGGCCCTGCTGGGCGGCAAGGGCGCGCGGCTGGTCGTCCCCGACGGCCTGGACGCGTTCACCTTCCTGTTCTCCGAGTCGGCCGGCCGCGCGATCGTCGCCGTGCCGCGCTCCGAGGAGATCCGCTTCAACGACATGTGCGGTGCGCGGGGTCTGCCCGTCACCCGCGTCGGTGTCGTCGACGGCGACACGGTCGAGGTGCAGGGCGAGTTCGAGCTGTCCCTGGCGGAGCTGCGCACGGCCCACGAGGGGACCATTCCGGCGCTGCTGGCCTGACACCCACCGCTGAGGGGCCCCGTCCGGGACTGACACCGGGCGGGGCCTTCTCATACGGCCGCGGGTTCCTCGGCGGCCGCGCCTCCACCGGTCGCGCCCTCGGCAGCCGCAGGGCGAGCAGCACGGACAGCGCCATGAGCGCGGCCCCGCACAGGAACACCGTGTCGAGGGCGGAGACGTAGGCCGTCAGGCCCGCCGTACGGTCCGCGCCGCGCAGCATGGCCAGGGAGCCGACATCGCCGGGGCCGTCGTAGAGGCGGCTCAGCAGGGTGCCGAAGAGGGTGGCGCCGAGGGCCCCGCCGAGGGTCTGGAAGAAGCGGATCGCGGTGGTGGCGACGCCGAGTTGGTGGACCGGGGCCGACTGCTGCACCAACTGGATCAACTGGCCGAGGAGTTGACCGAACCCGAGGCCGACGAGCAGCAGGGCCGCCCGCAGTTGCCACAGGGAGGTGTGGGTGCCGGTGGTGCCCAGCAGCAGGTAGGCGGCCGTGCCCAGCACGGACCCGCTGATCACGAACGTCCGCTCGGACCAGCCGCGTTCGGTGAGCCACCCGGTGAGGAAGCCGACCGCCATGATGCCCGCCGCCATGGGGATCAGATACAGGCCGGCGGAGGAGCTGGTGATGCCGCGGACGAGCTGGAGGTAGACCAGCACGTAGTAGATGACGCCCATCATGGCCGCGCCCATGAGCCCCTGGATCGCGAAGCCCAGGCGCAGTTCGCGGATGCGGAAGAGCGAGGGCGGCAGGATGGGTTCGGCGGCGGTGAACTGGCGGCGCAGGAAGAGCCCGAGAGCGCAGACGCAGGCCAGGGCCAGGCCGATGATCTGCGGCGAGGTCCACGCGTACTGCTTGCCGCCCCATTCGGTCACCAGCAGCAGAGCGGTGGAGAACGCGGCGGCGAGCGAGGCGCCGGTGAAGTCGATCGAGCGGCCGGTGGTGGGGCGGGGGAGCTTCAGCACGACCACCGCGGTGGCCAGGGCGGCGATGCCGAGCGGCAGATTGACGTAGAACGCCCAGCGCCAGCTCGCGTGGTCGGCGAGGAAGCCGCCGAGCCAGGGGCCCACGGCCATACCGCCGCCCGCGACGATCCCGCCGGTGCCGGCGCCCTGGTTCTTCTTCGCGTCGGGCCTCGCGAGCTGGGCGATGACGACCATCGTCACGCTCATCAACCCGCCCGCGCCGATGCCCTGTACGGCCCGGGAGGCGATCAGCACGCCGATCGACCGGGCCGCGCCGCACAGGGCCGAGCCGCCCAGGAAGGCGCTCAGGGCGCCGAGGAAGACGGGCTTGGCGCCGAGGGTGTCGCAGAGCCTGCCGTAGAGCGGGAGCATCGCGGCGGACGCCAGCGAGAAGGCGCTGACCAGCCACGGGATCTTGTCGATGCCGTGCGCGGGATCGAGGTCGCGGACGATCGGCACGGTGGCCGCCGAGACGATCTGCAGGTCCAGGACGGCCAGAACGATCGTGACGAGGCAGGCGAGTAAGCCGAGTTTGCGTCGGGTGTCGGTCAGCCGGTTGTCGGTCATGGACAGCACCATGGCCCCGATTCGTGTACCGAGTCAATGTTTAATCGCAGAGCAACTTTCGGCTCGGGCTAAATTTCGCCTTGGTACAGTGGCGCCATGGCTGCTGAGGCGATGGGGCTGCGCGAGCGCAAGAAGCACCAGACGGGGCTGCGGATCTACCGGACCGCTATCGCCCTGTTCGCGGAGAAGGGCTTTGAGGCCGTCTCGGTCCAGGAGATCGCCGACGCCTCCGAAGTCTCCAAGATGACCGTCTTCAACTACTTCGGCACGAAAGAGGACTTGGTCTTCCGGCCCATGGTCGAGCACTTCTCGGACGCCGCCCGCGCCGTACGCGAGCGCGCACCCGGCGAGTCGGCGGTGGACGCCGTACGACGGCAGTTCCTGGAGATGATCGAAGGGCGCGATCCATCGGTCGGCCTGCACAGCGAGCCGTTCGCCCGTCGGATCCGCGAAGTCATCATGGCGACGCCGGTACTGAAGGAACGCGCCTACGTCGAGTCGGAGAAGGGCGCGCGCGCACTGGCCGACCTGCTCACCGAGGAGACCGGCGACGCCACGCTCGCGCTGATCGCCGCCACCACGCTGACCGCCGCCCGCGGTGCCCTCGTCGAGGAGCACTACCGCCGCATCATGGACGGCGAGAGCACCGAGCAGGTCGCCGCCGACGCCGCCGAACGCGCGAACCGCGCCTTCGACCTGGTCGCAAAGGGCCTGCACGGCTACGCGGTCAAGGCCTAGGCTCACCGCCATGCCCCCGGCCAAGAAGCGCACCAGGACCTACGATCCGGTGAAGACCCGCATCGCGGTTCTCGCCCAGCTCGCGGGTGTACGGGACGCCGTACGCACCCTGACGCCCGAGCAACTCGCCCTCCCCACACGGCTGGAGGGCTGGAACGTACGGGAACTGGTCGCGCACATCGGGATGGCCGTCACGGCGGTCGGCCGCGCCCTCGACCTGCCGGAGCCGGTGCGGCAGGACGCCTCGCTGCTCGACTGGCCGTTCGCCACCTCGGCCGACGCCGCCGCCATCGACGAGTTCACCCGGCAGCTCGCCCAGGACCACCCCGACCTCGACGCCTGCCTCGCCGAGGCCCAGCAGGACCTGACGCGGCAGCTCGACACGTACCCCGGTACCCGGCTGCTGGCCACCCACCGCGGCGCCCTGCCGCTCGCCGACTACCTCGTCACCCGCGCCGTCGAACTCGTCGTCCACACCGACGACCTCAACGCCGCCGTTCCCGGGCTCGACGTCCCGTACGACCGCCAGGCCCTCGCCGCCGCGACCCGGCTGCTCGCCGACGCGCTCGCGGTGAAGGCACCCGGTGCCTCGACCGAGGTGCGCATTCCGCCGTACGCCGTCGTGCAGTGCGTCGAGGGCCCCCGGCACACCCGCGGCACCCCGCCCAACGTCGTCGAGACCGACCCGCTGACCTGGATCCGGCTGGCCACGGGGCGGACGGCCTGGCGGGAGGCCCTGGCGGACGCCCGCGTCAGCGCGAGCGGGGACCGGGCCGACCTCACGGAGCTGCTGCCGCTCATGGCCTGAGGCGGAGGCCGGGAGTGCGCGGGATGTGTGACGCCTCACTCGATTCCGCGGAACGGGAATCATCGCGTCCGCGTGCTGTGCGGGTATGCCCCGGAGGACGCGCCAAGCGCTGCTGACCTGCGAAAACGCCGTACGTCCGGTAGAGGTCGGGGGTGAGAGGCCCGGAGATTGGTCCCCTCCCCAGTTCGGACCAGCGGTCGGCCTCGAATACACTCGGGAACGTGCCACGTGGTGACGGTCGACTCAATCACGACTTGCTCCCCGGTGAGAAAGGCCCCCAGGACGCGTGCGGCGTCTTCGGTGTCTGGGCTCCGGGCGAAGAGGTCGCAAAGCTCACGTACTTCGGGCTCTACGCCCTCCAGCATCGGGGTCAGGAATCCGCGGGAATCGCGGTCAGCAACGGCTCCCAGATCCTCGTCTTCAAGGACATGGGCCTGGTGTCCCAGGTCTTCGACGAGACTTCTCTCGGTTCGCTCCAGGGTCATATCGCGGTCGGTCACGCCCGCTACTCGACCACCGGCGCCTCCGTGTGGGAGAACGCCCAGCCGACGTTCCGCGCCACGGCCCACGGGTCGATCGCGCTCGGCCACAACGGCAACCTCGTCAATACGGCGCAGCTCGCCAAGATGGTCGCCGCCCTCCCCAAGGAGAACGGCCGCGCCACACAGGTGGCCGCGACGAACGACACGGACCTCGTCACCGCCCTCCTCGCGGGCCAGGTCGACGACGACGGCAAGCCGCTGACCGTCGAGGAAGCGGCCCCGCTGGTCCTTCCGCAGGTCAAGGGGGCCTTCTCGCTCGTCTTCATGGACGAGCAGACCCTCTACGCGGCCCGCGACCCGCAGGGCATCCGCCCGCTGGTCCTCGGCCGCCTGGAGCGCGGCTGGGTCGTCGCCTCCGAGACCGCCGCGCTCGACATCACGGGCGCCAGCTTCGTCCGCGAGGTCGAACCGGGCGAGTTCATCGCGATAGACGAGAACGGCCTGCGGTCGTCACGATTCGCGGATGCGAAGCCTCGCGGCTGTGTCTTCGAGTATGTGTACCTGGCCCGCCCCGACACCGACATCGCCGGGCGGAACGTCTACCTCTCCCGCGTCGAGATGGGCCGCCGCCTCGCCAAGGAGGCCCCCGCCGAGGCCGACCTGGTCATAGCGACCCCGGAGTCCGGCACCCCGGCCGCCATCGGTTACGCCGAGGCGAGCGGCATCCCCTTCGGCGCCGGACTGGTCAAGAACGCGTACGTCGGGCGTACCTTCATCCAGCCCTCGCAGACGATCCGCCAGCTCGGCATCCGCCTGAAGCTGAATCCCCTCAAGGACGTCATCAAGGGCAAGCGCCTGGTCGTCGTCGACGACTCGATCGTGCGCGGCAACACCCAGCGGGCGCTGGTGCGGATGCTGCGCGAGGCGGGAGCCGCCGAGGTCCACATCCGGATCTCCTCCCCGCCGGTGAAGTGGCCGTGCTTCTTCGGTATCGACTTCGCCACCCGCGCCGAGCTGATCGCCAACGGCATGACGGTCGAGGAGATCGGCACCTCGCTGGGCGCCGACTCCCTGGCGTACATCTCCCTCGACGCCATGATCGAGGCGACCGCCATCGCCAAGCCGAACCTGTGCCGCGCCTGCTTCGACGGTGAGTACCCGATGGAGCTGCCGGACCCGGAGCTGCTGGGCAAGCAGCTCCTGGAGACCGAGCTGTCGGCCGGTCCGGCCGACACGGCCGCGACGGACGCCATCCGCCGTCCGTGAGCCCCTCCCCCCAACTCGAAAGATCCCAGGCAATGTCTACTGCGTTCGATCGGTCGACCCCATCGACGGGACCCTCCGGTGCCTCCTACGCGGCGGCGGGCGTCGACATCGAAGCGGGCGACCGCGCGGTGGAGCTGATGAAGGAGTGGGTGAAGAAGACGCAGCGCCCCGAGGTCCTCGGCGGCCTCGGCGGCTTCGCCGGCCTCTTCGACGTCTCCGCCCTGAAGCACTACGAGCGCCCGCTGCTCGCGTCCGCGACCGACGGGGTCGGCACCAAGGTCGACATCGCCCGCCGGATGGGCGTCTACGACACCATCGGCCACGACCTGGTCGCCATGGTCATGGACGACATCGTGGTCTGCGGCGCCGAGCCGCTGTTCATGACCGACTACATCTGCGTCGGCAAGGTCCACCCGGAGCGCGTCGCCGCGATCGTGAAGGGCATCGCCGAGGGCTGTGTGCTCGCCGGATGTGCCCTGGTCGGTGGCGAGACGGCGGAGCACCCCGGTCTTCTCGGTCCGGACGACTTCGATGTCGCGGGCGCCGGTACGGGCGTCGTGGAGGCCGACCGGCTGCTCGGCGCCGATCGCATCCGCAAGGGTGACGTCGTGATCGCCATGGCCGCCTCCGGACTTCACTCGAACGGGTACTCACTCGTCCGCCACGTGCTGCTCGACCAGGCGAAGCTCGGCCTCGACCAGCAGGTGGAGGAGCTGGGCCGGACCCTTGGCGAGGAACTCCTGGAGCCCACGAAGATCTACTCGCTGGACTGCCTGGCGCTCACTCGCACCGCCGAGGTGCACGCGTTCAGCCACATCACCGGTGGCGGGCTCGCGGCCAACCTCGCCCGGGTGATCCCGGACGGGCTGCACGCGGCCGTCGACCGCTCGACCTGGACCCCGGCGCCGATCTTCGACCTGGTCGGGAAGACCGGAGACGTCGAGCGCCTGGAGCTGGAGAAGACGCTGAACATGGGCGTCGGCATGATCGCGATCGTCCCCGAGCAGTCGGTGGACGTGGCGCTCGCCACCCTGGCCGACCGCGGCGTGGAGGCATGGGTCGCCGGCGAGATCACCGACCGGGACGGCCACGAGACGGGCGCGGCCCTGGTGGGTGACTACGCTTGAGCGACAGCACGAAACCCGGTCCGGTGCCGAGGCGCCGGGCCGGGTGAGGTGCGGTTGGATGCGGAATCCGCGAAGCGTGCTACGTCAAGCGCCGCGCCGCCGCGACGTGGGACCGGACTGGTCGTCCTCGTCGTCCTCATCGTCGTCGTTGTACAGATCCGCGTACCGTGCGTACGGGTCGTCGTTTTCGTCGTCCTCGAACGGCTCGCTGTTCGGCGGCTGGCTCGAAGTCGATGCGCCCAGTTCATTGGCAAGCCGCGTCAGATCAGTCCCACCGCTGTTGTACTTCAGCTGGCGGGCGACCTTTGTCTGCTTGGCCTTGGCCCGGCCGCGCCCCATGGCTCGACCCCCTCGATGACAGGGCTCGACGGCCCCAGAGTCTTGACACGCGTTCATGATCCAGAACGGGCTCTCCTCGGAGAGACCGGTCCGTAGGGCTTCCACGGTACCTGAGCCCACGCCCATACGGTACGTCGCCCGTGGGCGGGCGTGTGCCCGGGACCGCCGAGGTACCCCGTCCTCGCTGGTCACGGCCGATTTTAACCACTAATTGGCGGACGACCCGCCGATAAGAGTGAGAGTTCTCTCCCTCTCCCGTCGGCGGGTGCCGGTCACGCCTGCTCACCTCTGCGCGGTGACGCCCGAGCGAGCCTCCGCCCGTGCCTCGGCCATCCGCTGCTCGGCGATCCGGTCGGCCGCGGCGGCGGGCGGAATGCCGTCCGTCTTCGCACGTGCGAATATGGCCAGCGTGGTGTCGAAGATCTTCGCGGCCTTCGCGCGGCACCGGTCGAAGTCGAAGCCGTGCAGTTCGTCGGCGACCTGGATGACCCCGCCCGCGTTGACCACGTAGTCCGGCGCGTACAGGATCCGGCGGTCCGCGAGGTCCTTCTCGACGCCCGGGTGCGCGAGCTGGTTGTTGGCCGCGCCGCACACCACCTGCGCCGTCAGCACCGGCACCGTGGCGTCGTTCAGCGCTCCGCCGAGCGCGCAGGGGGCGTAGATGTCCAGCCCCTCGGTGCGGATCAGGGCCTCGGTGTCGGCGGCCACGGCGACCTCGGGGTGCGCGTCGGTGATCCGGCGCACGGCGTCCGGCCGTACATCGGTGATCACGACCTCGGCGCCGTCCTCCAGCAGATGCCCGACCAGGTAGTACCCGACCTTGCCGACGCCGGCGACACCGACCTTGCGGCCCCGCAGCGTCGGGTCGCCCCACAGATGCTGGGCGGAGGCGCGCATGCCTTGGAAGACGCCGTAGGCGGTGAGCACGGAGGAGTCGCCCGCGCCGCCGTTCTCCGGGGAGCGCCCGGTGGTCCAGGGGCACTCCCTGGCCACGACGTCCATGTCCGCCACGTACGTGCCGACGTCGCACGCGGTCACGTACCGGCCGCCGAGCGAGGCCACGCACCGGCCGTACGCCAGCAGCAGGTCCTCGGTCTTGATCCGCTCGGGATCACCGATGATCACGGCCTTGCCGCCACCGTGGTCCAGCCCGGCCATGGCGTTCTTGTACGACATCCCGCGCGCGAGGTTCAGCGCGTCGGCGACGGCCTCTTCCTCGGTCGCGTAGGGGTAGAAGCGGGTACCGCCGAGGGCGGGGCCCAGGGCGGTGGAGTGGATCGCGATGACGGCCTTGAGGCCACTGGCCCGGTCCTGGCAGAGCACGACCTGCTCGTGGCCTCCCTGATCCGAGCGGAACAGGGTGTGCAGGACGCCGTCGGTTACGTCGGTCACGGTGGTGACTCCCGGATGAGTAGCGGCGGTTGGGGCGGGCCCGTACGGGTGGCGGGCCCGGTGGGCATGAGCGTAGAACGTGCGGCTGCCCGTCGGCGGTGTCGTGCTCAGGATCACCCCTGCTTGGAGTACGGCGCGTACGGCCATGCCGGGCCCATGGCACGATTTGCCATGGTTTTCCGCCCCCCGGCCCGACCGCTCCCGGACGGGTTTCGGGTGCGGTCCGATGGGGAGGGAGCAGGCGTGCCCAAGGTGTCCTCGGTGATCGTCCCGTATGCGTCCTACTTGCGCGTGTACGAGCCGCTGGCCGCCTTCCCGGAGCCGGAGCGCGGCCACTGGGAGCGGTACGCCCGTCGCCCCGACCGTCCCTCGTACCAGGACGAACTGCGCCGCTCCCTGGCCGACTTGCTGCCCACCCCGCCGGTCGCCGTGCCGGTGCACGAGAGCGGCGACGCCTTCGTGACCGAGGTCGAGGGGGTGCTGTGCGTCTGCCCGTGGCGCACGCGGCTGCGCGGCTGGCAGGCGTTGGGCGAGCTGGACCGGGAACTGCCCGTGCCGGTGCTGGACGCGGTCCTGCCGCCCGTGGTGCGCCGCCAGGCCGCCCAGGACTACGAGCGCTGGCTGACCCGCAACCCGGACGCCCGGCCGTGGATCCGCACCGCGACCTGGCAGGTGCCGCTGAACTGGTTCGTGCTCGTCTCCGACGGCGAGCGGCGCTACGACAAGGGGTCCGGCGAGATCCCGCCGATGCTTCGCTATCGCACGCCCATGGTGCAGGCGCGGCGGCGCACCGCACGGGCGCTGCGGACGCTGCGGGAGACGATCGACGAGGGGCCGCTCATCGACGGGCTGGTGGAAGTGGGCCGCTGGCTGGAGGAGTTCCATCCGCGCTCACTGGTCGAGTTGGACTACGGCGGGCTCGTGCACGCCCTGCCGGCCGCGGAGCTGGACGGGGACCACTCGGCCGCGGATGTCGCCGAGGGCATCGAGGCTCTGCGGCGGGGGGACGGGGTCACCGCGGGGGAGGCGTACGGGCGGCTGGTGGAGCGCTGGCGGGCCGTGCGGGACCGCCGCTCGGCGAACTGACAATCGAGCTGCGACGAACCGGTGCGCGAATTGTGACCCGTGAGACATGATGAAGTGATAAGTCTTGGCCCAGGGTTGACGTGCCGCAGACAGATGCGTGGGACGTAGGCCTCGATCCGGGCTAATGCTGTCAAGCGTGACGGACCGCACTTACAAGGACCTTGCGCCTAACGGCCCTCCTCATGCCAAAATAGGACAAGGAGCCCGGGGGAGGTTCTGTCTGTCCACTCATGGTCGGAAACTCTGCGTTGCGTGCTTTGGGGGGTCTGGGGCCTCCTGATCGCCCTGTGACTGATCGTCACAGTGGCGTGACTGTCCGCTATGGCATGGTCCATCGGCTTCCGTCGCTGATGAACACCTGGGAGGGCAATTCCATCGGTTTGGCCGACGCGGCTGGACGGATGGTGTAGTTGTAGTGCCGAGGACAAGCCGTTCGTCCTATAACCGACTCGACTCGCGTCCGCCATATCGGGCAACGCGGGTCAAGGTGCAGAATTTAGAGGAAAGAACCGAGAAGGTTCGGTTCTCCCGAGGAGGCCGCTCATGACAGCTCGCACCCCTGATGCCGAGCCGCTGCTGACCCCGGCTGAGGTCGCCACGATGTTCCGCGTCGACCCCAAGACGGTCACGCGGTGGGCGAAGGCCGGCAAGCTCACGTCGATCCGTACGCTCGGCGGCCACCGCCGCTACCGCGAGGCCGAGGTTCGCGCCCTGCTGGCGGGTATCCCGCAGCAGCGCAGCGAGGCCTGAACAACTGCATAACCGGACATACCGTCAGACCCCCCAATCTGCCGGGCCGTCCGACCACAGCTCCAACTGACGCGGGTTCTGCCCCAACAGAGCCCTCCCCCGAGGTCATCTGAGGCACGACAAGGGTGCGTCATCGATCGCGCTGGACTCCGCCGGGTCCAGCGCGATCTTTTTTGTTGCCCCGCCCACCCCCGTCAGCCCCGTTTCATGAGCGGCCCTGTGGAGGTCTGGGGAGGGGTGTCGGATCTGTTGTGCGGGGCCCTCGGGTGAGGTGCAATTGCACATATTAAATTGACCCTTTGTAGGCGGGGTGTAAGGACCGCGGTTCCTCAAAGTTATGTCGTGACACCCGTCACATGCCTGGGTTCTTGTTGCGCTCATGCTCTCTTTGCTAGAGGAACACGCTTACGTGGAACGGGTGTTGGGGGAATCGGCGCGCACGCCCGGAGGCGGCCGGGCGCGAGTTTCGGACGACCTGGAGGGCCTCTGTCACGCCTGGGAGGCTCCGGCGGGGCTCTCGTCCACGAAGACCGCCTCCGGGCTCTCCTCGCCGTACGAGGCCGGTTCCGTCGCCAGGAGCTGTAGCCGGCGGCAGACCGCGCAGTGCCATGTCACATGACGGAGGCCGGAAGCGGCGGCCAGATGGGCGCGGAGCAGAGCACGCGTCTTGTGCCGAACGGACGTCGCCATACGCCACCTCCTGGGCTCGAACAGCCCTTTGGCCCTGGCTTCCGGGGTACCGGGGGAATGTGACGCCGTCAAGTCCCACGGCGCCCGGCGGCGAGCGGACCGCGGCAGCCGTGCGCGGATGTCCGCGAGCACGAAGAAGCCCCGCATCTTCAAGATGCGGGGCTTTGCTGCGGTCCTGACGGGATTTGAACCCGCGGCCTCCACCTTGACAGGGTGGCGAGCACTCCAAACTGCTCCACAGGACCAGGTTTCGCGGCGCGGATCGTGCGGTGCGCTGCGAGAAGAGACTGTACAGGAGGGTGAGCCCTTGGGTCGAACTCACCCAACGTGTACCGTCCGTCACCCGGTGGCCGTCACGGCGCGGCGGCGTCGATCGCCTTCACGATGCGCTTGTCCGAGACCGGATACGCGGTGCCCAACGCGTGCGCGAAGTAGCTGACACGCAGCTCCTCGATCATCCAGCGGATGTCCAGGACCGAGGAGGGGACGGGGCGGCCCTTGGGCAACTGCTCCAGCAGCCACGCGTACTCGTCCTGCATCTCCTGGACCTTCTCCATGCGCGTGGTGTCCCGCTGGACGTTCGTCGGCATCTGCTGCACCCGGCGGTCCACGGCGATCAGATAGCGCATCAGGTCGGGCAGGCGCCGCACGCCCACCGCGGTGACGAAGCCGGGCTTCACCAGGGCGTCGAGCTGCGCCCGTACGTCCGCCAGGTTCGCCAGCAGCGCCGGGCTCCGTACGGCCTTCAGACGGCGCTCACAGGACTGCCAGGCGGCCAGTACCTGCTGCACCTGCCCGACCGTGCGCACCGTCATGTCGACGATCTCCGCGCGCACCCGGTCGTACAGCTTCCGGTACGACTCCTCGTCCCAGGCGGGTCCCCCGAAGTCCGCGATCAGCCGGTCCGCCGCCGCCATCGCGCAGTCGTCGAACAGGGCCTGGATCGAGCCGTGCGGGTTCGCCGACAGACCGAGCTTCTGGGCGTTCGTCAGCTTCTCGGACGCGAACTTCGCAGGGTTCACCGGGATGTTCCGCAGGATCAGCCGTCGCGTGCCCTGCCACATGGCCTGCGCCTGCTCCTCCTCCGTGTCGAAGAGGCGTACGGAGACCGTGTCGCCGTCGTCGACCAGCGCCGGGTACGCCTTCACCGGCTGGCCCGCGCGCCGTGTTTCGAAGACACGGGTCAGTGAGCCGATCGTCCAGTCCGTCAGGCCCGTACGCTCCAGCGACTCACCGCCCTGTCGCTCGGCCGTGGCCGCCGCGGCCTGCGAGAGCGCCTTGCGCGCCTTCGGCTTCAGCTTGAGCTTCAGGGCCGTGAGGTCCTTGTCCTCGGCGAGCTTGCGGCGCCGCTCGTCGACGATCCGGAACGTGACCGTGAGGTGGTCGGGCACCTTCGACCAGTCGAAGTCGGCCGCCTCGAACGGCACGCCGACCATCCGTCTCAGCTCCCGCGCCATCGCCACCGTCAGCGGCTCCTGAGCGGACTGCGCCTGGCCGTCGGCCTCCGGAGCCGACGCCTTCTCCAGGAACGCCTTCGCGTAGTTCGGCGCCGGGACGTAGTTGCGGCGGACGGGCTTGGGCAGGGAGCGGATCAGCTCCGTGACCAGTTCCTCGCGCAACCCCGGGATCTGCCAGTCGAAGCCCTCGTCCGTGACCTGGTTGAGGACCTGCAAGGGGATGTGGACGGTCACACCGTCCGCGTCCGCGCCGGGCTCGAACTGGTAGGTGACCTTGAACTTCAGCCGGCCCTGCCGCCAGGAGTCGGGGTAGTCGTCCTTGGTGACCGCGCCCGCCTTCTCGTTGATGAGCATCTCGCGCTCGAAGTCGAGGAAGTCGGGCTGCTCATGGCGCTTGTGCTTCCACCAGGAGTCGAAGTGGGCGCCGGACACGACGTGTTCGGGCACCCGCTGGTCGTAGAAGTCGAACAGCGTCTCGTCGTCGACCAGGATGTCCCGGCGCCGGGCGCGGTGCTCCAACTCCTCGACCTCGGTGAGGAGTCTGCGGTTCGCGGCGAAGAACTTGTGGTGCGTGCGCCAGTCGCCCTCGACGAGTGCGTTACGGATGAACAGCTCGCGGCTCGCCTCCGGGTCGATACGCCCGTAGTTCACCTTCCGCTGGGCGACGATCGGAACGCCGTACAGCGTCACCTTCTCGTACGCCATCACGGCCGCCTGGTCCTTCTCCCAGTGCGGTTCGCTGTACGTCCGCTTCAGCAGATGACCGGCGAGCGGCTCCACCCACTCGGGCTCGATCTTCGCGTTGACGCGCGCCCACAGCCGGGACGTCTCCACCAGCTCGGCGGACATCACGAAGCGCGGCGGCTTCCTGAAGAGGGACGACCCAGGGAAGATCGCGAACTTGGCGTTGCGGGCGCCCACGTACTCGTTGCGTCCGCCGTCCTTGCGGGCGCCGGCCCCGGAGTCCTTGGGCTCCTTCACGTCCTTCAGCCCGATGTGCGAGAGCAGCCCGGCGAGGAGCGAGATGTGGACGCGGTCGCCCGGAGCGTCCTCCTCGTTCAGGTGCATGCCCATCTGCTTGGCGACGGTGCGCAGTTGGGTGTAGATGTCCTGCCATTCGCGGATGCGCAGGAAGTTCAGGTACTCCTGCTTGCACATCCGGCGGAACGACGACGAGCCGCGCTCCTTCTGCTGCTCGCGGATGTACCGCCACAGATTGAGATAGGCGAGGAAGTCGCTGGTCTCTTCCTTGAAGCGGGCGTGCTGCTGGTCGGCCTGGGCCTGCTTGTCGGAGGGGCGTTCCCGCGGGTCCTGGATGGACAGCGCGGCGGCGATGACCATGACCTCGCGGACACAGCCGTTGCGCTCGGCCTCCAGGACCATCCGCGCGAGGCGGGGGTCCACCGGCAGTTGGGCGAGCTTGCGGCCGGTGTCCGTGAGCCGCTTGCGCGGGTCCTTCTCCGCCGGGTCCAACGCGCCCAGTTCCTGGAGGAGTTGGATGCCGTCGCGGATGTTGCGGTGGTCCGGCGGGTCAATGAAGGGGAACTTCTCGATGTCGCCGAGACCGGCCGCGGTCATCTGGAGGATGACGGAGGCGAGGTTCGTCCGGAGGATCTCCGCGTCCGTGAACTCGGGCCGGGTCGCGAAGTCGTCCTCGCTGTACAGACGGATGCAGATACCGTCCGACGTACGGCCGCAGCGGCCCTTGCGCTGGTTGGCGCTCGCCTGGGACACCGGCTCGATGGGCAGGCGCTGGACCTTGGTGCGGTGGCTGTAGCGCGAGATACGGGCGAAGCCGGGGTCGATGACGTACTTGATGCCCGGGACGGTCAGCGAGGTCTCGGCCACGTTGGTGGCCAGGACGATCCTGCGGCCCGTGTGCTGCTGGAAGACACGGTGCTGCTCGGCGTGCGAGAGCCGGGCGTACAGGGGCAGCACCTCGGTGAACCGGTACTGCTTCTTGATCAGCGCGTCGGCCGTGTCGCGGATCTCCCGCTCACCGGAGAGGAAGACGAGGATGTCGCCCTTGCCCTCGCCCATGAGTTCCTCGACGGCGTCCGTGATCGCGGTGATCTGGTCGCGGTCGGCGTCGTCGCCGTTCTCCTCCAGGAGCGGGCGGTAGCGCACCTCGACGGGGTAGGTACGACCGCTGACCTCGATGATCGGCGCGTCGCCGAAGTGCCGCGAGAAGCGCTCGGGGTCGATCGTGGCCGAGGTGATGACGACCTTGAGATCCGGGCGCCGGGGCAGGAGCTGGGCCAGGTAGCCGAGCAGGAAGTCGATGTTGAGGGACCGCTCGTGGGCCTCGTCGATGATGATCGTGTCGTAGGCGCGCAGCTCGCGGTCCGTCTGGATCTCGGCGAGCAGGATGCCGTCCGTCATCAGCTTGACGAAGGTGGCGTCGGGGTTCACCTGGTCGGTGAAGCGCACCTTCCAGCCGACGGCCTCGCCGAGGGGCGTGTCCAGCTCCTCGGCCACGCGCTCGGCGACCGTCCGGGCGGCGATACGGCGGGGCTGGGTGTGACCGATCATGCCCCGCACGCCACGGCCGAGTTCCAGACAGATCTTGGGGATCTGCGTGGTCTTGCCGGAGCCGGTCTCGCCCGCCACGATCACGACCTGGTGGTCGCGGATGGCGTCGGCGATGGCGTCCTTCCGCTGGCTGACGGGAAGCTGCTCGGGGTACGTGACGGCCGGGACGCGGGCGGCACGCCCGGCGATCCTGTCCTCGGCCTTGACGACCTCCGCCTCGATCTCGGCGAGTACGGCGGTCCGGGCCTCGGGCTTGCGGATCTTGCGTGCGCCTTCGAGCCTGCGGCCGAGACGGTGCGCGTCGCGCAGGGACAGCTCGGTCAGGCGGCGGGCGAGGGTGCCGAGGGCGGGGGCGGGATGCGTAGACATACGCGGTCCAGGATCTCACCTCGGCGAAATTCCTGGCTAACGATTTGCCTCCGGCGGTTCGGCGGGTCGCCTCTGCGGCCCTCGGGGCGGGCGACCGCGTGCGCTCAGCCGCCGCTCGGCTGCTGCGGGACCGGAGGCGCGGGCTGCTCGCGGGGCGCCCTGTCCTGCGTCATCGCGGTGGCGGTGTTGGAGACGGCCTTGATGCCCAGGTATGCGGTGGTCATCCCGCTCATCGCGGTGAAGGCCGCGCTGAGCACGCCCACGATCACCGACTTGTCGCCGTCCAGCCGCCAGACACCGAAGATCACGATCCCGGCGATCGCGACATTGCTGATGATGACCGCGAGTAAGCCGTAGCGGGCGCGGTCCTTCTCCATCTCGACAGCTCCGGCGAGTTTCACCTGATCCCGGCGCATGATTCCCCCGTTCGAACGATTGCGTCGACCTGCTCGAACGTAGCGGCCGGGAGAGGACATGCCAAGGAGCGACGGGACACGCGACACGACCTGCGATACGACGTGTGACGTGACCTCGGTACGACCTCGGCACGACCTTGGATACGAGCTTCGAAACGCGAGCTTCGGTACGACGAAAGCCCCATCCCGCAAGGGATGAGGCTTTCATCAACGGTGGCTGGGGCCGGGGTCGAACCGGCGACCTTCCGCTTTTCAGGCGGACGCTCGTACCAACTGAGCTACCCAGCCAAGAGGTTTCACGTGAAACCTCAGCGGTCCTGACGGGATTTGAACCCGCGGCCTCCACCTTGACAGGGTGGCGAGCACTCCAAACTGCTCCACAGGACCAAGCGTTGTGTACGACAGTGTCGCACACGGTTGTGCGTGCCCCCAACGGGATTCGAACCCGTGCTACCGCCTTGAAAGGGCGGCGTCCTAGGCCGCTAGACGATGAGGGCTATCGGCCCGCCTGCGCGCTTCTCAGCGCGTCGGGGACGTGAGAAGCATATGGGATGGGGGGAGGGTTCGCCAAAACGGTTTAGGGGGCGGGCGTCCGGGGTGTGCCGGAGCGGTCCCGGGGCGCGGGTGTCGGGTGTGCGCCCGGCTGGTTCTCCCTGGGCAGGTGGCGGGTCACCTCCGCCGCCGTGAGGCCCAGTCCGCCGAGCTTGATCTCGTCCCAGGCCTGGAGGCGGCGGGTGTCCCGGTCCAGGTAGAGGATCGAGGCCTCGATGGGGTCCGGGTCGTCGTCCTCGACCGCGCGCAGTCCGCTGCCGCCCGTCGAGCCCTCGATGCGCAGCCGGGTGCCGTACGGCATGACCTCCATCGTCTCCCGGTGCAGATGGCCGGCCAGCACCAGGGGCACCTCGCCGTCCGTCTCGCGGGCGGCCGTCGGCTCATGGGCGATCGCGATGTCGACGGGCGTCCCGGCGGCCTTCTGGTCGCTCAGGGCGGAGGCCAGGCGGGCGCCCGCCAGCTCTTCGGCGCGGGCGCCGCCGGGCGCGGACGAGCGGTCGGGGGTGAACTGCGGGTCGCCGATCCCGGCGAAGCGCAGGCCCGCGAGGGTGATCGCCCTGCCGTCGTCCAGCACATGGACGTTCTTCATGCGCTCCAGGTAGCGCTGGGTGGTGCGGGAGTCGTGGTTGCCGCGGACCCATACGTACGGGGCGCCCAGATCCTCGACCGGGTCCAGGAAGCCGTTCTCCGCCGCCGTTCCGTGGTCCATGGTGTCGCCCGAGTCGACGATCACGTTCACGCGGTACTGCCGCGCCAGCGACGCGATGATCTTCCAGCTCGCCGGGTTGAGATGGATGTCCGAGACATGCAGGACCCGGATCGTCGTGGGGTCGGGTTCGTACGCGGGGAGGGTGGACGTGGCGTCGTACAGCTTCGTCACGTTGGTCACCAGGCGCGCCAACTCCTGCTGGTAGACGTCGAATTCGGTGACGATGCTGCGCGCGTTGCCGACCAGGGAGGGGGCGGAGGAGAGCAGGCCCGAGAACCTCGGCTCCAGGACCGAGGCGGGATTCCAGGTGGCGTACGCCGTGGTGCCCGAGGCGGTGAGGAGTGCGAGGGCCAGGCCGCCCGCGGTCAAGGCGCGGCGCGGGCGGCGGTAGACCACGAGGCCGAGCGCGGTGGCGCCGAAGACCACCGCGACACAGGAGCGCACGGCGAGATCGAGGGTGCCGTGCTCCACGTCGTGGGTGACCTCCTGCTGGAGGCCGGAGAGCCGCTCGGGGTGGTCGACCAGCGCCTGGGCGCGGACCGGGTCGAGTTGGTCGACGTTGACGTCGAGGCGGACGGGGGCCTGGTGGCTGTCCAGCCGCAGCGCGCCGAGCGGGGAGACGTTGATCTTCGTGCCGCCGGTGAGGGAGGGGCGCAGGGTCATGGTGGTGTCCATCGGGCCCACCGGGACGCGTACGTCGCCCACGATCAGCAGACCGAGCCAGGCGCCCAGCAGCACGACGCCGACCATGCCGAGCGCGTCGAGCCAGGGGTGGGGCCGGGGGACGAGTGAGGTGGCGGGCGGCGGGCGCCGTGAGCGGTGGCGCCGGGCGAGGGCACGCGCCGCCTCGAGCAGGCGGCGCGGGGCTGCGGCGAGGACGCTGGCCATTGGTCCCGTATGCCCAGTTCCGGGCGCGGCCATGCGGGACGGATTCGCGGCTGCCCCGCGGACCCGCCGTACCGGACAATGGCCCTGTGCTGGAGATGACGCGCGAGGAGTTCGAGGAACTGGTCGCCGAGGCGCTCGACCGGATTCCACCGGAGCTGACGCGGCTGATGGACAACGTGGCGGTGTTCGTCGAGGACGAGCCGCCCGCCGACGATCCCGACCTGCTCGGGCTCTACGAGGGCACTCCGCTGACGGACCGCGGCGAGTGGTACGCGGGCGTGCTGCCGGACCGGATCACGGTCTATCGAGGGCCGACCCTGCGGATGTGCGAGACGCGCGAGGACGTGGTGGCCGAGACGGAGGTGACGGTGGTGCACGAGATCGCCCATCACTTCGGGATCGACGACGAGCGGTTGCACGTGCTCGGGTACGGGTGACGCCGAGGTCCTCGGACGGGTGACGTTCTCTTCGCGTGGCCGCGTGTCCTCTTGCGGGTGGCGGGAGTTGGGCAGGGGGACTCCTCGACCGTCCCCGACCTCTCGGCAGCTTCCCGCGCGCTCGGCCTCGCTCGCGCGCGGGAGTTCGCTGGACAGGGGAGACCCCTAGCGGAGGTGGCTGCCCGTGCCCGCCTGTTACGTACCCGTCCGTCTGGCCGTCACGGTGCTGGCCGTCGTCGCGAGTGCCGGCTGCATGAGCGTGGGGAACGACGCGGGCAGCCCCCGGCCCGCGCACTCGGCGGGGCGGCACGGCGGGACCGCCCCGGACGGCGGGGCGCGGGCGAGCGGCGGCGACGGCAAGGCGGCGGGCGGAGCCGCGGTCAAGGGAGGCCCGGCGAAGCCGGGCACGTCCGGGACCTCCGCCGCACCCTCCGCGTCGGCCTCCCGGGGCGACGCCAAGAGCCGGGACCCCGAGCCGCCCGCCAGGGGGGAGACCCCGAAGGGGGACGACGGCAGCAGCAGGCCGGTGCCGCCCGCGCCGACGAAGGCCGAGCCGCTCCCGACCCGCACTCCCCCCGCGCCGTCGCCGCCCCAGGAGCCCGACCCGCCGTCGCCCTCCCCGACCGTCGCGGAGCCGTCGTCCTCGGCGCATGAGCCGACCCCGCAGTAGGCGCGCCGGGAACCGGTGCCGCGGGCAGGTCGCCCGGCGGCACAGCGGGTCCGGCGGACGGCGGTGGGGAGAGCCGTGTGGTGAGGCTCACCCGGGGAGCGCCGGAATCGGTTTGCGCTCGCCGGGCTCGGGTGCGTATGGTGGCAGATCGTTTGATCCCATTTGCCCGGCGCCATCATGACGCGCCGCGTGTGGCGCGTACTCTCCCTTGCCGTGGCCGGACCGCATTGAGGCGGTCGATTGCGAATTCACGGAGTTTGGGCGCGTGCCGTGAACTCCGGAAGGTTCGCATTTCGCATGTCTGTTTCCAGCACTGAGCACATCGTCCTGCCCGAGAACGGGGAGGGCGAGGACCAGTCCACCGCCCCCACCGCCCCCGAGATCACCTTCGCCGACCTCGGCCTGCCCGAGGGCGTCGTCCGCAAGCTCGCCCAGAACGGCGTCACCGCGCCCTTCCCGATCCAGGCCGCGACCATCCCGGACGCCCTGCTCGGCAAGGACATCCTCGGCCGCGGCCGGACGGGATCGGGCAAGACGCTCTCCTTCGGTCTGCCGACCCTGGCCACCCTGGCCGGTGGGCGCACCGAGAAGAAGAAGCCGCGCGCCATCATCCTCACGCCGACCCGTGAGCTGGCCATGCAGGTCGCGGACGCGCTCCAGCCGTACGGCGACGTCGTCGGGCTGAAGATGAAGGTCGTCTGCGGCGGCACCTCCATGGGCAACCAGATCTACGCCCTCGAGCGCGGCGTGGACATCCTGGTCGCCACGCCCGGCCGACTGCGCGACATCATCAACCGCGGCGCCTGCTCCCTCGAGAACGTGCAGATCGCCGTGCTCGACGAGGCCGACCAGATGTCCGACCTGGGCTTCCTGCCCGAGGTCACCGAGCTGCTCGACCAGGTGCCGGCCGGCGGCCAGCGCATGCTCTTCTCCGCGACCATGGAGAACGAGATCCAGACGCTCGTCGACCGCTACCTGAACGAGCCGGTGAGCCACGAGGTCGACGCCGCCCAGGGCGCCGTGACGACCATGTCGCACCACATCCTCGTCGTGAAGCCGAAGGACAAGGCCCCGGTCACCGCGGCCATCGCCTCCCGCAAGGGCCGCACCATCATCTTCGTGCGTACGCAGCTCGGCGCCGACCGCGTCGCCGAGCAGCTCCGCGACGCCGGTGCCAAGGCGGACGCGCTGCACGGCGGCATGACCCAGGGCGCGCGCACCCGGACGCTGGCCGACTTCAAGGACGGGTACGTCAACGTGCTCGTCGCGACGGACGTCGCGGCCCGCGGTATCCACGTCGACGGGATCGACCTCGTGCTCAACGTGGACCCCGCCGGGGACCACAAGGACTACCTGCACCGCGCCGGTCGTACCGCCCGCGCGGGCCGTACCGGCACGGTCGTGTCGCTCGCGCTGCCGCACCAGCGGCGTCAGATCTTCCGGCTGATGGAGGACGCGGGCGTCGACGCCTCGCGCCACATCATCCAGGGCGGTGCCGCGTTCGACCCGGAGGTCGCCGAGATCACCGGTGCCCGGTCCATGACCGAGGTCCAGGCCGAGGCCGCCGGTAACGCCGCGGAGCAGGCCGAGCGCGAAGTCGCCCACCTCACCAAGCAGTTGGAGCGCGCCACGCGGCGTGCGGCCGAGCTGCGCGACGAGGCCGACCGGCTGGTCGCCCGCTCCGCCCGTGAGCGGGGCGAGGACCCGGAGGCGGCGGTCCAGGCCGCCGCGGCGGCTGTGGCCGAGGCCCAGGAGAGCCCGGCTGCCGCCGGGACGCCGGAGGCCGCCGAGGTCTTCGTGCCGGGCCAGCCGACCGCGCAGGACGCCGAGCGGGTCCAGCGGACCGAGGAGCGTACGGCCGGTGCGTCGTCGTACGAGCGTCGTGAGCGCCGGGACGAGCGGGGCGGCTTCGGCCGCGACCGGGACCGCGACCGGGACCGTGGTTTCGGTGACCGTGACCGTGACCGTCGTTCGTTCGACCGTGACCGTCGTGACGGTGAGCGTGGTGGGCGTTCGTTCGAGCGGCGTGACGACCGTGGTGGTTTCCGTCGTGACGGTGACCGCGACCGCCGCCCCTTCGACCGGGACCGTGACCGGGACCGTGGTTTCGGTGACCGTGACCGTCGTTCGTCCGACCGTGACCGTCGTGACGGTGAGCGTGGTGGGCGTTCGTTCGAGCGCCGCGATGACCGTGGTGGTTTCCGTCGTGACGGTGACCGCGACCGTCGCCCCTTCGACCGTGACCGTCGTGACGGTGAGCGTGGTGGGCGTTCGTTCGAGCGGCGTGACGACCGTGGTGGATTCCGTCGTGACGGTGACCGCGACCGCCGCCCCTTCGACCGCGACCGCCGCGACGACCGAGGCGGCCACCGCGGCAGCGACCGCCCGTTCAACCGTGACCGTCAGGGCGACCGCCCCGGCTTCCGCTCCGGCTCCCACGACCGGCCCTACGGCCGTCGTGACGACCACCGCGGCACGGGCTCGTTCGGCCGCCGCGAGGACAAGCCGCGCTGGAAGCGCAACGGCTGACACCCGGTCACCGGGACAGGCCGGGACCAGGAAGGGCCCGTACGACATCGTCGTGCGGGCCCTTCCGCGTTCCCGCCCGCAGGCCGTCGCCCGACCGGCTCGGCCGTGGGGCCGCGAGCCGGATTCGGGCTATGCTCGGGGAGGCAACATCGCCAGGGCCCTTAGCTCAATTGGCAGAGCAGTGGACTTTTAATCCATTGGTTGTGGGTTCGAGTCCCACAGGGCCTACGGGTTGTAGACGGGGGATACGGCCTCTGACCTGCTACGCGGCGCCCGGTCCTGCTTCGGTCGGCTCGGGCGCCGCGCCGTTCGGCCGATGGGTGGCGCCAGCGTGCTACTCGCTTCTCAGCGCCGCCGCGGTCCTCGCCTTCGCCGCCCACCCTGCGGGCAGCAGCGCCCCCGCCGCGGCGATCACCAGGCCGCCCAGCACCAGACCGGCCAGTACCGGCAGTGAGTACACCGCCATGTCCGTCGCCGGGATCGCCGTGCCCGCCGCGTGGCCCATGACCGGCACCACCCACGTGTGCAGGGCCACACCGACCGGCACACCGGCCGCTGCCGCCACCAGGCCGATCCCGGCCACCGAGGTGAGCACCATGGCGACGGTCTGCCGCGGCGACATGCCGAGCGCCTTGAACACCCCGAAGTCGTGGACGCGCTCGCGGGTGTCCAGCACCACCGTGTTGAGGACGCCCAGCCCGGCCACCGCGACCAGCATCAGGGTGAACATGGCCATCAGCGCGTCGATGGCGATGATGGTCGGGCTGACCGTGTTCCCGGTCGGGAACACCAGGACGCCCGGCGGCTGCAGGGCCTTGCCGAGCGAGGCCGCGTAGGCCGTGGCGTCGGTGCCGAACTTCAGGTCGATCCTGAACTGCACCAGCTCCGAGGGGATCGTGAGGCCGAGCCCGGCCAAGGAGGAGAGGTCGGTCCGTATGACCATGCCGCCCTCGCTGGTGTCCAGGTCCTCACCGACGATCCGCACCGCCGCGCGGCGTCCGCCCGCCGTGAGAGTGACGGTGTCACCGACATGCGTCCCGGTGGCCCGCAGGAAGCCATAGGGGACCACGGCCTGCCCAGGGCCGTCGAACCAGGTCCCGGAGATCATCTGGTAGGCGCCCCACGAGGAGTCGCCCTGGTAGGCGACCACCCCGGTCGAACCGGCCAGTCCGGCCACACCGACCCGCGTCTGCGCGGTGCTGAAGTACCTACGGGTGCCCGGCTGCGCGGTGATCTTCGCGGCGATCAGCGCCGGATCGACCGTGTTACGGGAACCCTTGCCGGCCAGTGGCGCGACGTTCTGCACCGTCACCGCGCCCGCGTTCTCGCGGTCGAGCCCGTGCTGGACGCCGTTCACGGAGATCGCCAGGCCGGCCCCGAAGGTCACCCCGATGGTGCCGAAGACGACAGCCGACGCCACCGTCGCCGAACGGGCGGGTCGGGCAAAGGGGTTGGCCAGCCCCAGACTCAGTGCGCGCGGCAGCGGCAGCCTGCCGAGCAGCCGCCTCACCGCCCGGCCACGGCCGGCCCGAGGCGTCCGGCCCAGGGCGATCGCCTCGACCGTGCGCAGCCTTCCGGCCCGTAGCGCGGGGGCCAGCGCCGTCGCCGCGACCACGGCCAGCGCGACGGCGGAGACGGCCAGATCGATCCACGGCGCGATCGTCAACGAGCTGGTGCTGTAGGCGCGTTGGGCCACGCCCAGGGCCGGGACCGCCATCAGGTTGCCGAGTACGACGCCGAGAGCGGTGCCGACCGTGGCGGGGATCAGTGCCTGGGCGACGTAGGCGCGGACCACCTGTGCCGGAGTGAAGCCCAGGGACTTCAGGATGCCGATGCGTCTGGTCGCCGTGCCGACCGCGCCGCTGACCACGGTGCCGATGACCAACACCGACATGACCAGTCCGATCACCCCGAAGGCGATCACGAAGGGGACGAGGGTCGATGTGGTGCGGTTCGCGGACCGTTCGGCCTGCAGGAAGGAGGAGGCCCCGGCCAGCGATCCCGCGGGGACGGCGTTCTCGATCGCCTTGCGGCCGGCGGTGACCTCGGCATCGGTGGCGGCGTGACGGAAGCGGTAGAGCATCTGCAGGCCCGGCCTGCTGCCCGGTGTCGTCAGGGCCGCCAACTGCGCGGGGGAGACCCAGGCGTCCGCGGTCGCGGTCACCGACCGGGCCAGTCCCACAACGGTCAGCACCGGCTTGCCCGGCAGGTCGGGAAACGACATCCGGTCGCCCGGGCTCAGTGGAGTGGTCCCGTCGCTGAGCACGATCTGCCCGCTGCCCGTGGCCCAGTGGCCCGCGGTGAGGGACAACTCGTCGACCGCTCCGCCGGTGTCCGCTCGGCCGACCACACTCATCTCGGGCATGACACCGCCCACCGGCATCCGCGACCTGTTGGCGCCGATCCGGGGGGACAGTGACCGCACAGGATAGGGCCCGGCGGCGGTGGTCACGTCGGCGAGGTGCGCGGTCGCGGTGACCTGTGCGGCGGTGACGCGGCCCGGGTCGAACCAAGCCGTCAGATGCGCGCCGCGCTGCGTGGCGAAGGCGTGCTCGAACGGTGCCCGGGAGGCCACCAGCAGTCCGGTCGCCAGCACGGCCGCGGCCACCGCCATCGTGGTGGTCAGCACCATCACCAGGGTCTGGACCCGGCGTCGGCCCACCCCCGCGCGAACCACCTTGCCCAGCGCGCTCATTCGGCCACCGTCCGCACCACATCGCGCGCGATCCGGCCGTCGACCAGCTCGACGGTGCGGGTCGCACAGGAGGCGGCGAGCGCCGTGTCGTGGGTGACCAGCACGATCGTCTGCCCCTCCTGGTTCAGCTCGGCCAGCAGTTCCCTGACCTCCGCCGCGGAGGCACTGTCGAGTGCGCCGGTCGGCTCGTCGGCCAGCAGCAGCCGCGGACGGTTCATCAGCGCCCTCGCCACCGCGACCCGTTGCCGCTCACCGCCGGAGAGGCGGCCGGGGAAGGCACGCGCGTGCCGGGCGACGCCCAGGCGCTCCAGCAGGTGCGCCGCCCGGTGGCGGGCCAGGGCGCGCGGCCGACCCGCGAGCTGCGCCGGCAGCAGGACGTTGTCCTCCACGGTCAGGTCGTCCAGCAGGTTGAAGAACTGGAAGACCATCCCGATCCGTTCCCTGCGGTATCTGGCCAGTGCGGCCTCGCCCTGCCGGTCCAGGCGCAGTCCGTCCACGGTGACGGTGCCCTCGGACGGCCGGTCCAGCCCGGCGATCATGTTGAGCAGGGTGGACTTGCCACTGCCCGAGGGCCCGAGCACCGCCAGTGCGTCGCCGGCGTTCACCTCCAGGTCCACGTCGGCCAGTGCCGGGCGCCCTTCGTCGTACTTCTTGTTCACATCGCGGATCTCGATGATCGGCGCGGTCACGGGTCCTCCACGGGTCGGCGGGAACGGCCGGGGTGCCGCTCCCGCGGCACGTCCTCGATGCCACCGAAGAAGCTAGGAAGAGAGGGGAGTTCGCCGACACGGGGTTGAGCGGGGTCTTGGAGGTGTAGCTGGCTACACCAGGGTTTCGGGGCTCAACGCGCCTGCCTGCCAAGCCGGTTGACCCGCACACTGGTCCGGACCGACACGGGAGGAGAGCGGACGTGAGCGGTAGTGCGATCAGCCCGGGCGGAGGGCGCCGACGCCGGGCCCGGTATCAGCCGCCCGCACCGTGGCGCGCGGCGGACGGGGAACCTGTACCGTCCCGGGTCGGCAGCGGGGTGCTGGCGGCGGTCCGGCTGTTCGCGATCTGGGGCGTCAGCCTGGTCGGGGCGGCGGCCCTGCTGGCGGCCCCGGGACTGCTCCTGGTCGCCGTGAACCAGCCGTGGCACCCGCCGACGGTCGCGGAGGCGGGTGGCGGCGGTGAGGACAGGTACCACCTGTGGCTGCTGGTGGTCCTCACCCTGATCCCCTGCGCGGTACTGGGGGCGCGCCGACTGGTCCGCAGCGGCGTCGGCCAGGAGGGCAAGGCCGCTCTCGGGGCGGGTGAGGCGGTGCTGCTCGTCCCCCCGGTCCTTGCGCTGGCCGCCCTGGCGGTCCACCACGGGCCGCTGCCCGGTGGCAACCACGGTGTCGTCTGGCTCAGCCTGCCGCTGTTCGCCTGCGGTGTGCTGGGCATGCGTGGGGTGGCCGGAGTGCACCGGAGGGTGGCGAGCTCATGGAGCAGGACGCCCATCACCGTGCCCTACCGTGCCGCGCCCGCGCCCGCCACCGGCACACGACCCTGGTGGGGACGATGGTGGCCGTGGACGCGCTGGGTGCTGACCGACCCGGCAACCTGGCGGGACCTGCTGTGGACCTCCTTCACCGGAGGCGTGGGCGCGACCCTTGCGGCACTCGTCGCCACTCCCGTCTGCGCCGTGACACGGTTGTTCGGTGCGTTCCTCGGTCCCGGCCCGGTAGGCCGGAAGCCGGCCGAAGCGCACGTCTTCCTGGCAGCGGTCACGGTGACGGCGACGCTGCTGATGATGCTTCCGATCGTGCTGTGGGCCGCACCCCGGCTGATGCTCGGATACAGCCGGTCGGCCCGCTGTCTGCTGGGCCCGAGTCGGCAGGAGGAACTGGCACAGCGCGTCGACCACTTGGCGCAGACCCGGTCCGACACCCTGGACGCCGGGGCGGCGGAGATGCGCCGGATCGAGCGCGACCTGCACGACGGCGCACAGGCCCGGCTGGTGGCCATGGGCATGGCCCTGGACACGGCGCAGCACCTGGTTGTCAGCAACCCCGAGGCCGCGCGGAGCCTGCTGGTCGAGGTCAAGGCATCCTCGGTGAAGGCGCTGGCCGAACTGCGCGACCTGGTCCGCGGAATCCACCCGCCGGTGCTGGCCGACCGGGGCCTGGCCGACGGTGTTCACGCGCTGGCACTGGACCTGCCGCACCGGGTGTACTTCAGCGGTGAGCTGGCGGGCCGGGCGCCCGCCCCGGTGGAGTCGGCGGCCTACTTCGCGGTGAGCGAGCTGCTGGCCAACGTGACCAAGCACGCCGAGGCCCGGCAGATCTGGATCGAGATCGGCCATGACAGCGACCTTGAGGCGGGTACGCTCCGGATCACCATCACCGACGATGGTCGGGGCGGGGCCGATCCGGCCGACGGCACCGGCCTTCTCGGTGTCGAGCGCCGTCTGGCCGCCTTCGACGGCGTACTCGCCATCAGCAGTCCGCCCGGCGGCCCGACCATCGTGAACATGGAGATCCCGTGCGCGTTGTCATCGCCGAAGACCTCTTCCTCCTGAGGGACGGCCTGACGCGCCTGCTGGGGGCGCACGGATTCGAGGTGGTGGCCGCCGTCGACAACGGCCCCGACCTGCTGGCCGCGGTGGCGGCCGAGAAGCCGGACGCGGCGATCGTGGACGTGCGGCTGCCACCGACCTTCACCGACGAGGGCCTGCGCGCCGCGCTGGAGGCCCGACGGCTCTCCCCGGGGCTGCCGGTGCTGGTCCTCTCGCAGTACGTCGAGCAGTTGTATGCCCGGGAGTTGCTGGCCGCGGGCCAAGGCGGCACCGGCTATCTGCTCAAGGACCGGGTGATGGATGGCGGCCAGTTCGTCGAAGCGGTCCGGCGGGTGGCGACGGGCGGCACCGCGATGGACCCCGAGGTGATCGCCCGTCTGCTGGCCCACAACTCCGCGGACGGTGCCGTGGCCGCGCTCACCCAGCGCGAGCGGGAGGTTCTCTCGCTGATGGCGGAGGGGCGTTCGAACGCGGCTATCGCCCAGCAACTGGTCATCACCGAGCGGTCGGTGTCCAAGCACACAGCCTCGATCTTCACACGGCTCGGCCTGCAGCCCTCCGACGACGACAACCGGCGCGTCCTTGCGGTGCTGGCATATCTGAACCGTTGAGCACCCGCTGCGGAAGCGAACGCACCGGTCAGCATGGTCAGCATGTCCTTCTGCGTGATCGATGCGTGAGCGGACGGTGTGGACGTGTTGTCGTGGGGCAGCTCGCTCGGCATTGTGAATGTCTCTGACCGGGTGGTTCCGTACTCCCGAAGAAGTGTCCGGAACCCCCGAGGGGAGCGCGCCGTGTCGCACGTACTGAACCTGTGGCGTCAACAGCTGGGAGCGGTGCCCGACTCGGTCTGGCGGCGCACCGATCTCCAGGTGCTGATCCTCGCCGAGACCGGGCTCACGGACCTCCCGCCCGAGATCGGCCGACTGCTCCGGCTGACCACCCTGGACCTCGGCCACAACCGCCTCGCCTCGGTGCCCGACGCGCTCGGTGACCTGGCCGGGCTCAGCGACTTCCTCTATCTGCACGACAACGACCTGACCGAGATACCCGACGCCCTGGGCAAGCTGACGCGGCTGCGCTACCTCAACGTCGGCGAGAACTCCCTGACGGTGCTGCCCGAGGCCCTCGGCCGGATGACCGGGCTGATCGAGCTGAGGGCGCAGTTCAACCGGCTGACCACGCTGCCCGACAGCATCGGCCGACTGCACCGGCTGCGCGAACTCTGGCTCCGGGGCAACGCGATCGAACGCCTGCCGTCGTCCCTGGCCGACCTCCACGACCTGCGCCACCTGGACCTGCGGGAGAACGCCCTGGCCGAGCTTCCGCAGGTGCTGGCCGGGCTGCCCCGGCTGCGCCAGCTCGACGTACGCGGCAACCGCCTCACGCACCTGCCGGACTGGGTCCTCGACCTGCCCGTGCTGGAGAAGCTGGACCTGCGCTGGAACGCCTGCGCGCCTGCTCCGTCGCTGCTGGCCGAGCTGGAGCGGCGGGGGTGTGTCGTCCTCCTGTAGAGGCGTCGTTCTCCTGCAGACCGCGAGCCGTCACGGGCGAGAGAGGTCAGTGCCTCGTCAGTTCCGTGAGAGGCAGCGTGTGCTGGGTGTGGACCGCCTTCGCCTGGAGGTAGCGGACGTTGTGGGCCGTGGTGAAGACGCCCGTGGGAACGCGGTCGACGACCGTGAGGCCCAGGGAGCGGAGTTGGGAGGCCTTGTCGGGGTTGTTGGAGAGCAGGTCCAGGGACTCGATGCCGAGGACGCGCAGCATCTGCGCGGCGGCCGTGTAGTCACGGGCGTCCTCCGGCAGCCCGAGCGCGGCGTTCGCCTCGTACGTGTCCAGGCCCTGGTCCTGGAGCGCGTAGGCGTCGAGCTTGTTGTAGAGGCCGATACCGCGGCCCTCCTGACGGAGGTAGAGCAGCACGCCGCCCCGGTCGGCGATGCGCTGTACCGCCTCGCGCAGTTGGGGACCGCAGTCGCAGCGGGCCGAGCCGAGGACGTCGCCGGTCAGGCACTCGGAGTGCAGCCGCACCAGCGGGGCGCGGTCGGCGGCGGGTTCGCCGAGGACCACCGCCACATGCTCCTGGCCGTCGGCAAGGCCGTGGAAGGTGACCAGGTCGGCCGTGACGGTGCAGTCGTCGCCGAAGCGGAGCGGGACCGTCACGCGGGTGCGGACCGTGGCGGCGGGGAGGGCGGCCGGGTCGCCGCTGCCGGCGGCACCGGACGCCGTGGTGTCGCGGGGGTCGCACATGTCGGTCGTCCTTGTCCGGGCCGGTGGGTAGCGGGTGCCGAGGATGCGCCCCCATGCTTCCGCTGTGCGGCACCCCTCGGTCGGAGACTGTAATCAACCGCCCGGGAGGCGACCGCCCGAGCCCGCCCGAACCCCGACCACTGGAGCGCGACCCCATGGCCCACCCCTACGTGCTGTTGTCCGCCGCCGTCTCCCTCGACGGCTTCCTGGACGACACCGGACCCGAGCGGCTCCTGCTGTCCGGGCCGGAGGACTTCGACCGGGTCGACGAGGTACGGGCGGACAGCGACGCGATCCTCGTCGGCGCGGGCACGCTGCGCAGCGACAACCCGCGCCTGCTGGTCGCCTCCGCCGAGCGGCGCGCGGCCCGGGTCGCCGCCGGGCGCCCGGAACACCCGCTGAAGGTCACGGTCAGCGCGTCCGGCGACCTCGACCCCACGGCCCGGTTCTGGCACACGGGCGGCGCGAAGATCGCCTACACGACGGACGAGGGCGCCCGGCGGCTGCGGGAGCTGCTGCCGACGGACGTGGAGGTGGCCCCGCTCGGCCCCGCCGTGGAGTGGGCGGTCGTGCTCGCGCACCTCGGGGACGTCAAGGGCGTACGGCGGCTGATGGTCGAGGGCGGCGGGCACGTGCATACACGGTTGCTCCAGCAGGGGCTCGCGGACGAGCTGCGGCTGGCGGTGGCGCCGCTGTTCGTCGGAGAGGCGGACGCGCCGCGGATGTTCGGGCCCGGGGCGTATCCGCCGGGCCGGATGCGGCTGCTGGAGACCCGGCCGGTCGGGGACGTCGTCCTGCTGCGGTACGTCCCCACGGCGCCCGGTACCGGGAGATCGGCCGTCGCCGCCGACCGGCGATGGCTGCGGACGGCCTGCGAACTGGCCGCGCAGTGTCCGCCCTCCCGTACGGCCTTCAGCGTCGGCGCGGTGATCGTCGCGGCCGACGGCACGGAGCTGGCGCGGGCGCACTCCCGGGAGGGCGGCGACCCCGTCGTCCACGCGGAGGAGGCGGCGCTGGCGAAGCTCGACCCGGCGGACCCCCGGCTGGCCACCGCCACCGTGTACAGCAGCCTGGAGCCGTGCACCCGCCGCGCCTCCCGGCCCGCGCCCTGCGCCCGGCTGATCCTCGACGCCGGGGTACGACGGGTGGTCACGGCATGGCGCGAGCCGGACACGTTCGTCGCGTCGGCCGACGGGAGCGGGGCGCTCACGGCCCAGGGAGTGGACGTGGTGCTCCTGCCGGAGTGCGAGCGGCGGGCGAAGGCCCCGAACGCCCATCTGCTCTCCCCGCCCGACCGCTCCTGACCTGGCACCGGCGCCCCCCGGACGGGGTGAAACCGCAGGTGAGAGTGGGGGAGCGAGATACGTGCACGAGGTGCCCCGCGGATGACGTACACTTGAATCACCGACGCGGGGTGGAGCAGCTCGGTAGCTCGCTGGGCTCATAACCCAGAGGTCGCAGGTTCAAATCCTGTCCCCGCTACTGATCGCCGAGGGCCGGAATCCGAAAGGGTTCCGGCCCTCGGCGCGTTCGCCCTTCGCACCCTTGATCACCATCAGTCACGTTGCGTAAGCGAACGGAACCGCTCCGCACAGCAACTGACGCTTCATCAGGCTCGAGAGACCGGTGACACGTGGTCAACTCGCCCTACTTCCACCGCTCGTGAGGCGAAAGTCCTGGCCAACGGGATCGATGATCTGTCCGAGCAACTTGGAATACGACCCTCGCGTCTATTAACGTTCGATAACGCAGCGCGGTCGTCCCAGCCGTCACCCGAGGCGGCTCCGTGCGCGTGTGCCGAATCCCGTAAGGGAACCGGGGAACCACCACTTTGGGGTGAATCGGGCGGATGCCGCCGTGGCAGCACGGCAGGCACAGAACCCGTAGGAGACCTTCCTGCTCCGAACCCGTCAGCTAACCCGGTAGGCGAGACGGAAGGAAAGGAGTGCGCCCGCGTGGCGTCCAACCGGTCTGCCCAGAGCACGTCGTTCGCCCCCGAGGACACCCAGCCGTACGGCTTCGCGGCCCGCGACGACGAGGGCCCCTGGGAAGAGTGGAGTCCTTCGGAGGAGTCCGTCCGCCCCGTCCGCGGCAGGCACCGCGTCGGCAAGCAGCGCGGCGGCGGCCTCGCGCGCAGCTCCACCGTTCTCGGCGTCGGCGTCATAGCCGCCGTCGGCGCGGGAGGCATGGCCACCGCGCAGACCGGCAAGCCGCCGGTGTCGATCTCCCTGCCGGACATGCCCTCGTCCCTGCCCGACATCTCCTCGGTCACGGACTCCGCCAAGTCGCTCATCGGCCAGGACGACGACACCCCCGTGGACACGGCCACCCCCCTCAGCGAGGTCGGGCTGACCAGCGCCGCCTCGGGCAGCGCGGACGCGGGCGAGGCGCTGCGCGCCCGGATCATGCAGCAGGCCGAGTCCCAGCAGGACCAGGTCGACCAGGCTGCCGCGCGTGCCGAGCAGGAGGCCGCCGCGAAGAAGGCCGCCGAGGCCGCGGCCCAGGCGCAGGACGAAGCGAAGGCCAAGGCCGCCGCCGAGAAGAAGAAGGCCGAGGAGGCCAAGAAGAAGGCGGAGGAAGAGGCCCGCAAGAAGGCCGAGGAGGAGCGCCTGGCCAAGCTGGCCAAGCAGTACTCCCTGCCGACCTCCTCGTACACGCTGACCTCCCACTACGGTGACGCCGGCAGCATGTGGTCCTCCGGCCACCACACCGGCCTCGACTTCGCCGCGCCCACGGGCACGCTCCTCAAGGCGATCCACACGGGCACCGTCACCGAGGCCGGCTGGGCCGGGGCGTACGGCTACCGCACGGTCCTCACCCTCGAGGACGGCACCGAACTCTGGTACTGCCACCAGTCCTCGATCAGCGTCAGCGTCGGGCAGAAGGTCAACACCGGCGATGTCATCGGGCGCGTGGGCGCGACCGGCAACGTGACCGGTCCGCATCTGCATCTGGAGGTCCACGCGAGCGGCGGCGACGCGATCGACCCGCTGGCGTGGCTGCAGAACAAGGGCATCAACCCCTGAGAACCAAGGGCATCGGCCCCTGAGAATCAAGGGCATCAACCCCTGAGCGCCGGGCCCGAGCCCGCACGCCTGTTCAACCTCTGATCCCCGGCGGTCCTGACGGCTACCCCCCGACGTCAGGGCTGCCGGTCACGCGTTCCCGCACCGACACCGCGCCCGCCCGCCGCGTTTACGGGAACTTTGCCCCGTACCGGAAGTGATCGATCCGATGGGGGCGTTGACTACGGTCATGACTTCTCTTCGCAAGCTCGGCTCCTCCGACATCGAGGTCTTCCCGCTCTCGCTCGGCGGCAACGTCTTCGGCTGGACCGCCGACGAGGCGCAGTCCTTCGCGGTGCTCGACGCGTACACGGCGGCCGGCGGCAACTTCGTCGACACGGCCGACATGTACTCGGCCTGGGTCGACGGCAACCAGGGCGGCGAGTCCGAGACCGTCATCGGCAACTGGACGAAGGCGCGCGGCAACCGCTCCGACGTCGTCATCGCCACCAAGGTCGGCCGGCACCCCGCGCACATGGGGCTCGCCGCCGACACCATCAAGGCCGCGGCCGACGCGTCCCTGCGCCGCCTCGGCACCGACTACATCGACCTCTACTACACGCACTTCGACGAGCCGGAGACCCCGGTCGAGGAGATCATCGGCGCGCTCGACGACCTGGTGAAGGCGGGCAAGGTGCGCGCCATCGGCGCCTCCAACATCTCCGCCGCCCGCCTCCAGGAGTCCCTGGACTTCTCCGACCGGGAGGGCCTGGCGCGGTACGTGGCGCTCCAGCCGCACTACAACCTGGTCTCCCGTGAGACGTACGAGGGGGAGCTGTCGGACGTCGCCTCTCGCGCGGGCCTCGCGGCCGTCCCGTACTACTCCCTCGCCTCCGGCTTCCTGACCGGCAAGTACCGGCCGGGCACCACGGTGGACTCCGCGCGCGCGGAAGGCGCGGGCAAGCACCTGGAGACCGAGCGCGGACGCCGCGTGCTCGCGGCCCTCGACGAGGTCGCGCAGGAGCGCAGCGCGCAGGTCGCGACGGTGGCGCTCGCGTGGCTGGCGGCACAGCCGACGGTCGTGGCACCGATCGCCTCCGCCCGTACGGTCGAGCAACTGCCCGCGCTGCTGGCGGTGCGGGACCTGACGCTGACGGACCAGGAGCTGAAGCTCCTCACGGAGGCGTCCGCGTAGCTCCGTCGAGGTCTCAGCCCTGTGAGCGGTACGGGTTGTACCCGGGGTGCCCGGCAGGGGGTGCCGTCTGCCACGCGGGTGGTGCCCCGGTCGCCGGGGTGTAACCGTAGCCCCACACCGGCCTCGGGGCCGCGGCGCGCGCGGCGTACGCCAGCGCGGGCAGCGCCACGCCCCGTCGCGCCCACATCCCGGTGAGCAACTCCCGTTCCCGTACGGCGAAGTCGGCCGCCGCCCGGCCCCGGCGCCCCTGGCGGCGCAGGAACGCCAGCGATGTCGCGTACGCCTCGTACTCCGCGACCGAGCGCGCCGCCGCCTTCCCGAAGTGGCGTCCCGCGTACTCCCGGGCCAGCTTCCGCGCCCGCATGGAGCCGAGGGCGAACGGCTCCCCGGGCCCCAGCCAGCCGGCGGCCACGTACGCGGGCAGTTCCTCGCGCACGGTCCGCAGCTCCCGCTGCCGTGTCCAGATCACCAGCCAGGTCAGGAGCCCGAACGCGGGCACCATGAACGCCCCGTACACCGCGAAGAACCCGAACTGGCCGAAGGACGCGGACCCGTTCCACAGGGAGTGCATGCTCATGGCGAGCAGCAGGCCGGCGAGCGGCACCAGGATCCGGCGTACGCGGTGGCGTTCGGACGAGAGCGCGGCGATACCGACACCGATGCCGGTGAGCACGGTGAACAGCGGATGCGCGAAGGGCGACATCACCACGCGGACGAAGAACGTCGCGGCCGTCACGGACGCCAGCCCGCGCCCGCCGCTGAGCTGGTCCGTGCCGAAGGCCGTGCCCAGATAGAGGATGTTCTCGGTGAAGGCGAAGCCGGTCGCGGTGACCCCGGCTATCACCACCCCGTCGACGATCCCGGTGAAGTCCCGCCTGCGGAAGAGGAAGACCAGCAGCACGGCGGCGGCCTTCGCGGACTCCTCGACGACGGGCGCGATGACGGTGGCGCCGAGCGTGTCGGCGTTGCTCGGATCGGCGGTCGAGGTCGCTATCCACCGGGTCGCGAAGCTGTTGGCGACGATGGCGATGAGCGCGGCGGCGCACGCGCCCCACGCGAAGGCGAAGACCAGGTTGCGCCAGGGGCCCGGCTCGACCCGGTCCAGCCAGCGGAACGCGGCGACGAGCAGCGGTACGGGCAGGACCGCGAGGCCCAGCCCGACCAGGAACCCCTCGGTGCCGGTCTGTTGCCGTACGAGGGCGAGGATGACGAGCCCGGAGAGCGCGAGCAGCGTGATCAGCGCGCCGTAGCGCACCCATCGCTTCTGCCACCAGTGCGCGGGGCGGAACAGGCCCCCTCCGGCGTCGCCTTCGGGGTGCGTCGGATACGGGAGACCGGTGACCACGGCACCGACCCTAACGAGAGGAGGCGCCGTCCCGCGATGGTGGCCGGTGAACGGGGTGATCAAGCGGCTGAACGCGGGGCGTGGGCGTTCAGTCGGCGGACGGCCGGTCCGGGTGCGGTACGCGCCGGAAGAGCAGGTCGTTCACGACGTGGCCCTTGTCCAGGCCCTGGCCCTCGAAGCGGGTCAGCGGCCGGAAGGCGGGCCGGGGCGCGTAACCGCCGTCCGGCCGGGTGTTCTCGAAGTCGGGGTGCGCGGTGAGCACTTCGAGCATCTGCTCCGCGTACGGCTCCCAGTCCGTCGCGCAGTGCACCAGCGCGCCCGGCCGAAGGCGGGTCGCGGCCAGGGTGAGGAACTCGGGCTGGATGAGGCGCCGCTTGTGGTGGCGCTTCTTGGGCCAGGGGTCGGGGAAGTAGACGCGCAGTCCGTCGAGGCAGTCGGGTGCGAGCATCTCGCGCAGCAGGATGATCGCGTCACCGTTCGCGACGCGGACGTTGGCGAGGCCCGCCCGGTCGGCGAGGGCCAGCAGATTGCCCTGGCCCGGGGTGTGGACGTCGACGGCGAGGATGTTGGTGTCCGGGGCGTCGGCGGCCATCCGCGCGGTGGCCTCGCCCATGCCGAAGCCGATCTCCAGCACGACGGGGTTGCCGTTCCCGAACAGCTCGGCGAGGTCCACGACCCGCTGCCCGTCGATGTCCAGCCCCCACCGGGACCACAGCCGCTGCAACGCGTCCGCCTGCCCGGCCGTCACCCGGCTGCGGCGCGGCTGGAAGCTGCGGATCCGCCGCTCGAAGTGCGATCCGGCGGGATCGGCCTGCGGCCCGTCGGGAAACCGCGGCTCGCCCTTGGCCCGCGACCCGCCGGGGACGCGCGGAGACAGACCACCGGCGGCGGTCTCAGGGGCAGCGGGAGCGAAGTCGAGGGAGTCAGACACAGTGCCCTCCATGGTACGGGGCCGTCGTCCGCGCCCGGGTCGTGCTGCGGTTCCGGGGGCAGGGGCCGGGCTGGTCATGGTCCAGCACCGCCCACACACTGGTCCAGCACCGCCCACACCCGTCGGGCGACCTTCCGGCCGTTGGACCGGGCGGCGGGCGGGGCGGGAGCTGTTCAGTCCCGGGCCAGCGCCGCGAGCGCCCTTCGCGCCACCTCCCGGCCGATCGGCAGTGATGCCGTGGCGGCCGGTGACGGTGCGTTCAGTACGTGTACCGTCCGCGGGCCCTCGTGGATCAGGAAGTCGTCCACCAGCGTTCCGTCCCGCAGGACCGCCTGGGCCCGCACCCCCGCGGGCGCCTGTACGAGGTCCTGCGGTCCGACCGGCGGCAACAGTCTGCGCACCGCCTCGGTGAACGCTTCCTTGGACACCGACCGCCGCAGCTCCCCGGCCCCGTACCGCCAGTGCCGCCGCGCGATCCGCCAGGCCCCCGGCCAGGCCAGCGTCGTGCCCAGCTCCCGAGGCCGCAGGACTCCCCAGTCGTACCCCTCGCGTGCCAGCGCGGGCACCGCGTTCGGCCCGATGTGGACCTCTCCGTCGATCCCCCGCGTCAGATGCACCCCGAGGAAGGGGAACGCCGGGTCCGGCACCGGATACACCAGCCCCCGCACCAGATCGGGCCGCGCCAGGGTGTAGTACTCGCCGCGGAACGGCACGATCCGCATGCCCGGGTCGTCCCCGGCCAGCCGGGCCACCTCGTCGCAGTACAGCCCCGCGCAGTTCACCAGCGCACGGGCGCGCAGGACCGTTTCGTCGCCGGTCAGTACGGCGACGCCGCGCGCGGGGCGCCGGTCGATCCGGACGACCTCGCTGCCGTACCGCAGCTCCGCCCCCGAGATCTCGCCGAGCTGCCGGGCGACCGCCGTGTAGTCGCAGATCCCCGTGGTCCCGACGTGGAGGGCGGCGAGGCCCCGCACCTCGGGCTCGTACTCCGCGATCTGCGCCGGGCCCAGCTCCCGCACTGCGATGCCGTTCTCCCGGCCGCGCTGCGCGAGCGCGTGCAGCCGGGGGAGTTCCGCCCGGTCGGTCGCGACGATCAGCTTGCCGGTGACCTCGTGGGGGATGCCGTACTCCGCGCAGAAGGCCACCGTCTCGGCGGCGCCCCGCACCGCGTAGCGCGCCTTGAGCGAGCCGGGGCGGTAGTAGATCCCGCTGTGGACGACCCCGCTGTTGCGTCCCGTCTGATGGCGGGCGGGGCCGGGCTCCTTCTCCAGGACCGTCACCCGCGTGCCGGGCGCGGCACGCGTGATCGCATACGCCGTCGACAGGCCGACGATTCCGCCGCCGACCACCAGCACATCGCAGTCGTACGCGATCCTGGGCACCTGCTCCACCTCCCGGTCCCGATAGTGCACTGCGCCACCGACAGTGCCCTCAAACCCCAGGAGGCGGCGTGGCTCAGGCCGGAGTCATCAGCAGCGGCCGGGCGCGCTCGCGCAGCTCGGCCACGCGCGGTTCGTCGCCGTACGGCTCCAGCCGGTGCAGCAGATCGCGCACGTACTCGGTGGTGCGCGCCGACGATATGCGCCCGGCGACCTCCACGGCCCGCACGCCCTGCTCGCACGCCGCGTCAAGATTGCCCGACTCCAGCTCGGCGACCGCGGACACCACCAGGCGCAGCCCGTGCGAGCGCACGAACTCCTCCGTGGGGCGGGACAGCGCCTGCTCGGTGAAGCGACGCACCTGGCGGGGGGCCTTGAGGTCGCGGTAGCACTCGGCGGCGTCGGCCGCGAAGCGGTCGTAGGAGTAGAAGGCGAGCCAGGAGGGGTCGTTGTCGCCGTCGCGGGAGCGCTCCAGCCAGTTCTCGGCGTCCTTCAGGGCCGCGCCGGCCGCCTGGGCGTCACCCGCGCGGGCGTGCGCGCGGGCCTCGACTAGCCGGAAGAAGCTCATGGTGCGCGCGGTGGCCAGACCGCGGTTGCGCTCCAGGGCGGCCTGCGCGAGGTCGACGCCCTCGTCACCGAAGCCGCGGTAGGTCGCCTGGAGCGACATCGTGGCGAGCACATAGCCGCCCAGCGGGACGTCGGCGGCGGCGCGCGCGAGGCGCAGCGCCTGGATGTAGTAGCGCTGGGCGGCCTCCTGCTGTCCCGTGTCGAAGGCCATCCAGCCTGCCAGGCGCGTCAGTTCGGCGCTCGCACCGAACAGGGCCCGGCCCACCTCGTCGGAGTAGGAGCCGAGCAGCAGCGGGGCGGCCTCCACCCGTAAGCACTCGGGCACCATCGACGAACGCCAGTCGCCGCCCCCGTACTTGGAGTCCCAGCGGCTGGCGTCCTCCGCGGCCTCGCGGAGCTTCTGCACATCGCTGTGGCCGACCTTCAGCGCCGCGCCGGGGCCGTCGGCGAGGCCGGGCTCGCGCGCCACCGAGCTGTCGGCCGGGGTGATCAGCCAGCGGGAGGCGGGGGTCGCGTAGGCGCTGACCGCGAACGACCCGGCCAGCGACTGCCAGATGCCGCCGCTGCCGGCCCGGCGCCCGGCGAGGTCGAGGCGGTACAGCTCGGTCGCCGACTTCACCGCCTGAGCCAGGTCCCGGGGGAAGGTGAGGCCCACTTCGGGCGCGGGGTCCGCGTCCGCCAGACCGATCTCGTGGAGCGGTACGGGGCGCCCGAGCTTCTGGCCGATGGCCGCGGCGATGAGATGCGGGGCGGCGCCCTGCGGCACCATGCCCTTCGACACCCAGCGCGCCACCGAGGTCTTGTCGTAGCGAAGAGTCAACCCGCGCTGTGCGCCAAGGTCGTTGACGCGCCGGGCGAGTCCTGCGTTGCTGATTCCCGCGAGGGCGAGAACCGCGCCGAGCTTCTCATTCGGCTCGCGTTGCTCCCTGGACATGCGCCACCCCTCGACACAGACGGCTGCCGCGGTGTTGGCATAACCTCGCGGCATTCGTAAACCCAGCGTAGTTCCCCGCATCCCATGCGTTAAGGGGCGAAAATCCGGATGGCGGGATTGTGGTACGTACCTCTGTACGGAGTGTCGTCACGTGCTCCCGATGTGTGGCCGTGCGCCCGTCCGTGCGCTCTTCTGCGGGCGCCCGCGGAACGGTTCGATGGGCGGTGCGTGGGTCGGCCCGCTGTACTGGATCCAGCGGGCTGGGGGACACCGCCGCCTTCATCCCCGCGGGCGGCGGACCAGTCCGGGAGGCGAACTCCGCCTCCCGGACTGTGCGTTGGAGGTCCCTGTACGGAGCGTGCCCAACTCGGCCCAGGCTCAGTCGAATTGGCCGAAAGTCGACGACGAGGGGCGCGGGCGATCAAGGCTCCGACCACGTCTCTTGAGGGCGCGAAGGGCGTTCGAGGGGAGCGTATCGGGGGCGCATTCGCGTCGTCGACCCGCCTCAACAGGCGCTTCCGCAGCAGGAGTTCACCAGCTCACGACGGTCCCCGCAGGGGCGCGCCACAGGGCGCGCGAGCGGTCGCAGACGCCCTCCGGTGCGCAATCTTCGTGGCAGCATGGGAGCCGTTCGTGCGGTGCACTGGTTGTCCACAGCCTGTGGAGGCGTTTCGATGCGGTGGTTGGTGGGGTGGAGCAGCGCTGCCGCGGGGGCCGCTGTGTCCAGCGCCGCCGGGGCCACCGGATACGACGGCGAGAGCGTGCGCCCGGTGGGTGCCCAACTGCTGTGGGGCGACCCCGATCCGCTGTGGGCGGTCGGCGACTGGCGCCCCGACGAGGTGCGCGTGGTGAAGGCCGACGCGCAGACCCGGATCGCGGTTCTCGGCACCTGCGGGGCGTCCGACGAGGAGTTGCGCGTCGGTCTGTTCGCGGCCCGCGGAGGGGCGTTGCGCCATCTGACGGCCTGGTCCGGCGGCTACACCGCCGTCGTCCAGGTGGGCCGAAGGATCACCGTGTGCGGCGATCTGGCCGGTGCGCGGCCGGTGTTCCACGCCCCCTGGGCCGGCGGCACCGCCTACGCGACCGCCGCCCTGCCGCTCGCCGACCTGATCGAGGCCAACCTCGACTTCGGGCACCTGGCGGCGCTGCTGGCGGCCCCCGACGTCCCGGCCGCGGTGCACGACTCGACGCCGTACGACGGCGTGCGCCGCATTCCGCCGGGGCACGCGCTCATCCTGCGCACGGGGGCGCGGGAGATCGCCGGGTACGAGCCGGTCGCCTCCCTCGCGGTCTCGGCGCCGCCCGCGGATCCCGCCGCCGCGGTGGACGCCGTGCGCGACGCCCTCGTCGACGCCGTCCGCACACGCCTGTCGGCACCACGGCATGTCCCGGGCACGGGCATCGATCCGGGGCCCGTGCCCGGCATGGGGCCCGCCGAACGGCGCGCCGCGCGCGGGATGCCGGTCCCGGGGATCGGCGCCGACCTCTCCGGAGGACCGGCCTCGGGCACGCTCGCGCTGCTCGCCGCCGGGCTGCCCGGTATGCCCGGCACGGTCCTGGGCCATGGCACAGGCGCCGGGGAACGCCTGCTGGCCGTCACCTTCAACGACCTTGCCGTGGGCGGGCGCGAGGCCGAACTGGAGCGGGCGGGCGCGCTGGCGGCCAACCCCCGGCTGCACCACGTGGTGGTGGCCGGCGGCGAGGAGGCGCTTCCGTACGCCGATCTGGAGGCGCCGCTGACGGACGAGCCGGGCCCCTCGCTGGTGACGGCGGGCAGGCACCGCGCGCGCCTGGCGTCGGGCAGCGCCGACCACTTCACGGGCCATGGCGCGCGCCAGGTCCTGGACGCGCACCCGGCCCGCCTCGCCGACCTGCTGATGGATCGCAAGCGACGCCATCTCGTGCGCCCGGTGGCCGCGTTGGCGAAGGCCGACGGCTCGGTCCTGGTGCCCGCGCGCGTGTACGGCGCGGCGCGGAGGCTGGCCCGTACGCCGTACCGGGCCGGGATCGAGGGACTCGCCGACCGGCTGATGCGGCGCAGGTTCGAGGAGCCCGGGGGCGCCGTCGGGGCGTCGCTCGCGGCGCTCACCTGGGCCGGACCGGGTCCGGCGGCACGCTGGCTGACCGGTGAGGCCCTCGCCGAAGTATCGGTTCGTCTTCAGGCGGCCACGGGTCGGGCGGGCGTCGGTCCGGGGCAGCTTCCGGGCGACTTCCGCGCGCGGGCGGCCCTGGCCCGGCACGCGGCGGATCTCCGCGTCCTCGAACAGGCCTCCGAGGTCCGCTCCCAGCGGCTGCACGCGCCCTTCCTGGACAACCAGGTCGTCCGCGCGTGCCGAGAGCTTCCCGGCGCGCTGCGGGTGCGGCCGGGGGCACGGGCCGCGATCCTGCGCACGGTGCTGGAAGGCGCGGGCGTCGGCGGGCTGCCCCCGGGCTGGGGCACCCCCTCGCACGGCTCCTCGGCCGCCGCGGCCCGCACGGGTCTGCGGCTGGCCGCGAACTCGCTGATCGCCCTGTTCGACACCCCGCTGCTGGCGGAGGCGGGCCTGGTGGAGGCCAGGGTGGTCCGCAAGGCGGTCCGGGCCGCCGCGGAGGGCGCACCGCTTCCGCTGGACGGCCTCGCGGACCTGGTCTCCCTCGAACTCTGGCTGCGCCGCCTCCTGTCCCGCCGAGGCACCTGCTGGACAGGCACCCCGGCCCGCACCCGCGCCGTACCAGAGGGAATCGCGACACGGGGCCGAGCACTGGGCGCAGGGGCATAACAGCCCCTCAGGCCGCCTCCCACGCCCGGCGTCTCCGTCACCGACGCCGGGCCTCAGCCACTCGCCCACTTCACGCCGGGCGTGACGGCAGGGACTCCCGGCGGGGATTGCCGTATACGGGGCCGAGCACTGGGCGTGGGGGGCGTCACTGCCCGCCAGGACCCTGCCCCGTGCTCGGCGGGCCCGTCGCTGGCGCCAGGACTCAGACGCCGCCTGCCGCACACCCGTCCGCGCCCGCGCTGTACAGACGGGAGTCGCCGTACCGAGCCGGGACTGAACGCGGGAGCGTAACGGCCGTCAGGCCTCGTCCGCGTCCGGCGGGTCGCCGCCCTGAAGGCGCAGTCGGCCGCCCGTCTTGCGTCAGGCGTGTCCGCAGGTACTCCCGGTAGGGGTTGCCGTACGGGGCCGGGCCGCGGGCGTGGGAGCGTAACGGCCGTCAGGCCTCGTCCGCGTCCGGCGGGTCGCCGCCCTGAAGGCGCAGTCGGCCGCCCGCCTTACGCCGGGCGTGACCCGCAGGCACTCTCGGTGGGGACCGCCGTACGGGGCCGGGCAGCGGGCGCGGATGCGTAACGGCCCGTCAGGGCCTCTCCCGCGCCTGCTGGCCAAGGCTCAGCCGGCCGTCCGGCTCACGCCGGGCGTGAGCGCAGGCCCTCCAGGAGGATGTCGAGCAGGCGGGTCGAGGCGGCTGCCTGCTGGGCGGCGTCCGGGAGCAGGGGGGCGGCCGTCGCTATCACCAGCAGTACGTCCGACACCGCCACGTCCGCGCGCAGTTCACCCGCCGCGCGGGCCCGCTCCACCAACTGCCCGACGACGTCCAGCAGGGTCGTCGCGCCCGCGTCGTCCGGCTCCGCCGACCGCTGCCCGACCAGCCGCAGCTCGCCGGCCGGCTGGGTCCGCTGCTGGGGCAGCCGGGCCTCGTCCGCCGATGCCCCGCCCGACTCCTCGGGCCCCGCTTCGACGACGCCCACCCGCAGCACCTGCGGCGGCAGCAGCCGTCCCGCGCCCGACGCCACCGACATGCGCAGGAAGCGCGAGAGCGCCGACCACGGCTCGTCCTCCTCGCTGAGCGCCGCCCGCGCCTGCCCGGTCAGCCGGGCGGTCTCCTCCTCGGCTATCCGGCGCACCAGGACGTCCTTGCTCGGGAAGCGCCGGTACACCGTGCCGACACCGACCCTCGCGCGCCGCGCCACGTCCTCCATCGGCGCGCCGTACCCCAGCTCGCCGAAGACCTCGCGCGCCGCGCGCAGTACGTGCTCCAGATTGCGCTGTGCGTCCACGCGCAGCGGCGTCGTCCGCGGGCCGTCCCCGCGTCCGTCACCCGCCGCCGCGTCCATCGCGTCGGCCGGTGCCACGGCGGACGCGGATGACCAGTGAGTGTTCTGCATGTGCATAAGCGATCCCCCGGTAATGACGTCTCCCCCCGGAGACACTTCCCGTCATCGGAAGCCGGAGCGTAGGAACAAGCGCCGTCGCGTGACCGGGGCCGCCCGTCGCGGACCCGATCGAACCCATCCCCCTACACCCCGTCGTCACACGAACATAGTTGAGGGAGGGGCAATTCAGAAGGGGCTGGTTCCGCACGGAGCGCCCCCCGATCGGAGTACGGGCCGCTTACCTCCTGATTACGCCCCCTAACGCCACCCCACGCACCCCATCTGACCTGCGCCCTTTCCCCGGACTCCAGCACACCCGCCCACGCTGCCCGCCACCCGCGCCCGGTCACACAATTTGCCGGGCCTGTGGACAAACTTGAGAGACGGGTGCGTCATGGGATGGTGACGGCTGCGATCCATCGGGCGATGGCCCCCGAACCCCGCACGTGCGTACGCGTCCTCGTCATCGGTGGCGGCTACGTCGGCCTGTACACGGCCCTGCGCCTGCAACAGAGGCTGAAGGCGGAGATCAGGAAGCGCGAAGCCGAGATCGTGGTGGTCTCGCCCGAGCCGTACATGACGTACCAGCCGTTCCTGCCCGAGGCGGCGGCCGGCGCCATCTCGCCGCGCCACGTGGTCGTCTCCCTGCGCCGCGTCCTCGCGGACTGCCAGATCGTCGTCGGCGAGGCCACGTCCATCGACCACGCCCGCCGCACCGCCACCCTCTCCACGCCCGCCACCGAGGAGAACGGCCGCACCGAACAGCTCTCCTACGACGAACTCGTCCTGGCCCCGGGCTCCGTCTCGCGCACCCTGCCGATCCCCGGCCTCGCCGAGCACGGCATCGGCTTCAAGACCGTCGAGGAGGCCATCGGCCTGCGCAACCACGTCCTCGAGCAGATGGACATCGCCTCCTCCACCCGCGACCCAGCCCTCCGCGACGCGGCCCTCACCTTCGTCTTCGTGGGCGGCGGATTCGCCGGCGTGGAGGCGCTCGGCGAACTGGAGGACATGGCCCGCTACGCCGCGCGGTACTACCACAACGTCAAGCCCGAGGACATGAAGTGGATCCTCGTGGAGGCCTCCGACCGCATCCTCCCGGAGGTCGGCGCGGAGATGGGCCGCTACACCGTCACCGAGCTGCGCCGCCGCAACATCGAGGTGCGTCTGAAGACCCGCCTCGAGTCGTGCGCCGACCGGACCGTCGTCCTCTCCGACGGCGCGCGCTTCCCCGCGCGTACGGTCGTGTGGACGGCCGGGGTGAAGCCGCACCCGGTGCTCGCGGCCACCGACCTGCCGCTGAACGGCCGCGGACGCCTGAGGTGCACCCCTCGACTCGGCGTGGACGGCGTCGCACACGCGTGGGCCGCGGGAGACGCGGCGGCCGTCCCCGACGTCACCGCCAAGGAGCCGGGCCGGGAGACCGCCCCCAACGCCCAGCACGCCCTCCGCCAGGCCAGGGTCCTCGGCGACAACATCGTGCACGCGCTGCGCGACGAGCCCCTGGAGACGTACGCACACAAGTACGTCGGCTCGGTCGCCTCCCTGGGACTGCACAAGGGCGTCGCGCACGTCTACGGACGCAAGCTGAAGGGCTACCCCGCCTGGTTCATGCACCGCGTCTACCACCTCAGCAGGGTGCCGACCTTCAACCGCAAGGCGCGTGTCCTGGCCGAATGGATCCTGGCGGGGCTCTTCACAAGGGAGATCGTCTCGCTCGGATCACTCGAACATCCCCGAGCGGAGTTCGAACTCGCGGCCGGTGGAAAGGCTTCAGGGGACCCGAAGGGGTCGTTCTGAGCGGATGCAGGAACTCTGCCGGAGGCACGGGCGTCCAACGGGTGTCGGTCCGGTCGGCCAGACTGGTCCACGCCCCGGGGCGGGCCGGCACCCACCCCGGCACATCCACAAGGAACTCCCCCTGCGGCACCCCTGGGCGCAGGCCCCGGACCCCCGACAGGATCCGGAGCCGGCCGGAGACGACAACGACAAGGCAAGGAATCGGTGAACTTCACGCGCTGGAGCGCCCGGCTCCCCGGAACACAGCGCCGCGCCGCAGCGCGGACCGAGCACACGGTCTCCACGGACCGGCGGGGAGACGGCTCCGTACCCGCGGCCCGCGGTGAGCGGCTCACCGACGACCCGCCGAGCGTGCCCGCCGTCGACGACCTGCCCGTACGCGAGGTCCTCGACCGCGTCCCGGCCCTCGTCGCCCTGGTGCACGGCCCCGACCACCGCATCGCGTACGTGAACGACGCCTACGCGGCGGCCTTCGGCACCCGCCCCGTCGGCGAACCCGCGTGTGAGGCGCTGCCCGAGCTGGACCGGCTCGGCCTCCTCCCCCTCCTCGACCAGGTCCTGCGCAGCTCCAAGCCGCGCACGGTCAAGTCCCGCAAGGCACCCGACGGCCGGTCCTACACGTTCACGTGCACCCCCGTGGACCTGCCCGACGACGCGGCCGGGGGCGTGCTCGTCTTCGCCACCGACGTCACAGACCATGCCGAGGCCGCCGAACGGCTGCGCGCCAGCGAGCGCGAACAGCGCGAGACCGCGGTGACCCTCCAACGCTCCCTGCTGCCCCAGGAGCTGGAGCAGCCCGACGACCTGCGCATCGCCGCCACCTACCAGCCCGGCGGTACGGAAGCCGCGGTCGGCGGCGACTGGTACGACGTGATCACCCTGGGCGGTGGCCGCACGGCCCTGGTCATCGGCGACGTGATGGGCCGGGGCGTCCGGGCGGCTGCCGTGATGGGCCAGCTCCGTACGGCCGTCCGCGCCTACGCCCGCCTCGACCTGCCCCCGCACGAGGTCCTCCAACTCCTCGACGGCCTCGCCGCAGAGATCGACGCCAACCAGATCGCGACCTGCGTGTACGCCGTTCACGACCCGAACGAGGGCCGGCTGGTGTACGCGTCGGCGGGCCACCTCCCGATCCTGGTGCGCGACGAGAACGGCGACGTGCTGCGCGCCGACGAACCCACCGGACCACCGCTCGGCACAGGCGGCTGGATCCACACATCGGGCTCAGTGCCGCTGGCACCCGGCTCCACCGCGGTCCTCTACACGGACGGCCTGGTCGAGCGCCGGGACGCGGACCTGGACGAGGGCATCGCCGCCCTGGAGAACGCGCTCGCCGGTGCCACGGGCACACCCCAGGTGATCTGCGACCGCCTGCTCCGCTCCGCGGGCGTCACCGCGGGACACGACGACGACGTGGCGGTCCTGGTCCTCCAGCACCCGGCGCGTACGGGCCCGGACGGCGAACTCTTCCGCAACGCCGCTCTGGAACTGCTCGGCGGGGTGGAGGCGGCGCCACGCGCGCGTGCCTTCGCCTCCGGCGTCCTGACGAGCTGGCGCTTCCCGCCCGAGCTGCATGATCTGGGCGTGCTGGCGGCAAGCGAACTGGTCGCGAACTCCCTGCAGCACGGGACCCCGCCGATGCGGCTGCGCCTGCGGCGCACCGACCGGCGGCTGATCATCGAGGTGACGGACGGGGACGACCATCTGCCCCGCCGCCGACGCGCGGAGCCCGCGGACGAGGCGGGCCGCGGGATCGCGATCGTGGCGACCATCGCCGCCGGTTGGGGCTCGCGGCGGACACCGGGAGGCGGCAAGGCGGTGTGGTGCGAGTTCACCCTGCCGTGAACAGCCGAGGGTCCGGGGACCGAGGCACCCACGCCTCGCACCCCCGGACCCCGGCAGCCCGAACGGGCCCCGTCCTCACACGCCGGACGGGCTGACCTCCGCACGCTCCGACAGAGCGGCCGTCCCCTGCGTCACCACCCGGCTCTTGGCCGACGGCTGGTCCTGCGCCGGCGTGAGATGCCGCCCGAGCCGGAGCGCCAGGACCGTGATGCCCAGCGAGCACAGCAGGAACGTGACGACGTACGGGCCGGGCAGCGACGCGGCCAGCGGACCGCCGATGGCCGGACCCACCGCGAGAGCGAGCTGCTTCACCAGGGCGAAGGCCGAGTTGTACTGACCCGCGAGCCCCGTCGGCGCCAGATCCGCGACCAGCGGAGCGACCGTGGGCGACAGCAGCGCCTCACCGAGCCCGAAGAGCCCGTACGTCGAGATGAACGTCGCGGTGGCCATGGCCCGGCTGCCGTGCCCCAGCCCCGCGTACGCCGCGGCGGCCCAGGCGACGGCCCAGATGAGTCCCACGGACGCGATCACCCGGGTCCGCTTCTTGCGCTCCACGAACCGCAGCACCGCGAACTGCGCGACGACGATCACGGCCGTGTTGGCCGCCAGCGCCGTGCCCAGCGTGGACGGCGCGATCCCGGCCGCCTCGACACCGTAGGCGCTCAGCCCCGACTCGAACTGCCCGTAGCAGGCGAAGAACAGCACGAAGCCCAGGACGCACAACTGCACCATCGCCCGGTTCTCCAGCAACTGCTTCCAGCTCGCCTTGCCGCCCTGAGGCGCGGCGTCGTCGAGCTTCGGAGCGCGCGGCATCCGCACCGTCGCCATGACCCCGACGAGCAGCAGGAACATCGCCGCCTCGATCGCGAACAGCAGCGTGAAGGACATCGCCCTCGACGTGTCGACGAGATGGCCGCCGATCAATCCGCCGACACCGAGGCCCAGGTTCTGCAGGAAGAACTGCATGGCGAACGCCCGCGACCGCGTCTCCGCCGTCGAGCAGTCCACGATCATCGTGGCCAGCGCCGGCTGCATCACGGCCTGCCCCGCACCGAGCAGCGCCGCCGAGAGCAGCACGGCCGAAGCGCCGCTCGCGAGACCCAGGCTCAGCGCGCCGACGGCGGCGGTGACCAGCGAGGCGAGCAGCACCGGCAGCGGGCCGCGCCGGACGATGGCCCGCCCGGCGAACGGGAGCACGACGAGCGCGGCGACGGCGAAGACGGCGAGTACGAGACCCGCCGTCACAGCACCGAGATTCCGCACCTGCGCCACATAGACGTACAGATACGGAACGGTGAAGCCGAGGCCGAACGCGCTGAGTGCGTTGCCCACATGAACCCGGCGCATCGCTGCGCCCATTGCCCTGGTCACGTTCACCTGCCTTAGGAGAGAGGGGCCGCGGGAGACAGGACGTCTTACCCCTGAAGCGGTTAACCCTGAAGACTTCGAAGCTAAAGTTAGATCCTAAACAGTATACGTCCAAGGACTTCGATGCCAAGCCGACGCGTGCCATACTGCGGGCCATGGGCGATACATACGGCGTCAGCGAGCCGACCCTCGAGGAACAGATCGCCGCCTACCAGCGCGAGTTCCAGGACCTGGACCCCCAGGTCGAGAAGATCGTCTCGGCGCTGTCCCGCCTCAACCGCCGTATGAACGTCGCCTACGGCCGCCAGACCTCCGCGCTCGGCATCAGCAACGCCGAGTGGGAGGTACTCAAGGCACTGGTCCTGTCCGGAGCCCCCTATCAACTGGGGCCGAGCGACCTGGCCAAGCGGCTCGGGCTGACGCCGGCCGCGATGACCCACCGCATCGACCGCATGGTGAGCGAGGGGCTGGTCACCCGGGAGCGCGACGAGGCCAACCGGGTCCGCGTGATCGTCGAGCTGACCGCGGACGGCCGTGAGAAGTGGCTGGAGGCGATGCGCCTGGCCACGGTGTTCGAGGAGGACCTGCTCCAGGACCTCTCTCCCGAGGAGCGCGTCGTCCTGGGCGAGGCGCTGACCCGCCTGCTCCGCCGCGTGGAGCACGCCCAGCCGGACGCGGGCGGCCGGCTCAGCGACCTCGACTGACCGTCCACCGACGGTTTGCCGACGCTTCACCCCGGGCAGGCTTGACAGCCCACCCTCGGATCCGTAGTGTTCTCCGAGTTGCCACGGGACCGTAACGGTTCTACGAGAACGCATTCGCCGCGCTAGCGGCAACCAAACCACTCAGCACGATCGCCCGACAGGGTTGAATTCGCATGCTCGAATTCAATTCGAATCGGCTTCGACGAGCCCTGATCCACTCGATTGGGAATCGCGGAAGAGATCCGCTAAGGTTTGGGACGTCGGAACGGCCCAGCGGCCGGGAAGACAAGCCCCGCTGACGGGGAATCAGGGCCGAAAGGATCTGATAGAGTCAGAA